>JBEKCJ010000006.1:0-75113 GCA_050014935.1 Candidatus Korobacteraceae bacterium | reverse complement strand
GCCGCGATCATGATTACGATTGCCACCGCATTGTTTAAGCGAACCCTGTAAGGCCCCCGATCAGAGAACCCGCAAAGGCCGCCCCCTTTTGCGGCACCGACATATCGTTACGAGCAGGAGTTCATGACACTCTTGCGTAAGTCGGGCGCCTCCTACGATCCGTGCCAGGTGTTCGGGTGATCCATATGGCGTCCCGGGGGACTCTCCGCAATAACATGCCAACCCAGCGTTGAAACGCTGGGCTTAGATATGCCGTCCCCTTCGGGGACAGGTGCCTGCCCATGCCCTGACCATTTATCCTAGTTGTCTGACCACTCGGAAGAAGGGAACTCATAATGCAGGTACTGGAAAACTGGCATCCTCAGGGCGTCACCGTCTACATGGACGACAAACGCTTTATCAATTGCATCCTCACCGAATGCAAGCTGGTCTACGGCGGAGGCGACCTTACCTGGGAGAACACCCAGTTCGTGAACTGCCAACTCACCTTCGACGGCGCTGCCCAACGCACCGTTGCCTATCTGCAAAACTTCGGCCTGATGCGTCCGCCCGAGAAGCAGGGCGCTCCTACCATTCAATCAAACTCCGGCGTGAACTAGGCGCAGAACCCGGCCCGCGATTCGTCTCCCCGGCTAAAGTCACGTTCGCATGTGACCGCCTTCACTGACAGCCCGTGCGTCGGCAGAGCAGCCTTGTCCTGCGGTAGCCAGACGTCCGTTCTCTAGGCGCTAGCGCGAGGCAACCTACGATCTTCCAGCCTGCACGCACGACCTCATGCTGCGGTTTCCTCGCACCATCTATTCATTTCCGTCTACCCCGAAGCGGGCGTCCCGATCCTTGCCGCACTTCTTCTGGAGGTTCTTATGCTTCACCTCGATACCGGTAACACCGGTTTCATGATTTTGTGTACCAGCCTGGTCATGCTGATGACGCCCGGCCTGGCCTTTTTCTACGGCGGCCTGGTCGGCCGCAAGAACGTTCTCGCCATCATGATCCAGAGCTTTGTCTCGATGGGCTGGACCACTGTCATTTGGTATCTCTACGGCTATTCGCTGTGCTTCAGCGGCGACTGGCACGGCATCATCGGCAATCTCGACAAAGTTTGCCTGCGTGGCGTCAATCTCGCTACGCCTTCCGGCCCGAACGACACTATCCCGGCGATGGTCTTCATCGCCTACCAGATGATGTTCGCCATCATCACTCCGGCGCTGATTTCCGGCGCATTCACCAACCGCGTGACCTTCAAAGCCTACTGCCTCTTCCTGACCGGCTGGCTCACCCTCGTCTACTTCCCCTTCGTTCATATGGTTTGGGGCGGAGGAATGTTGCAGCGCTGGGGCGTGGAAGACTTCGCCGGCGGCATCGTAGTTCACAACATAGCCGGACTGGCTGCGCTGGCATCCGTCCTGTATGTCGGCAAGCGGCGCGTGTTGGATCGCGGTCCGCACAGCATTCCGCTGGTCGCGCTGGGCACCGGACTGCTCTGGTTCGGATGGTACGGGTTCAACGCGGGCAGCGAGATGCGCGTGGATTCGGTCACCGGTACCGCTTTCCTGAACACCGACATCGCGGCATCCTTCGCAGCTATCTCCTGGCTGATCGTCGCCTGGATCCGCGAGCGCAAGCCCAAGTTCCTTGGCCTGTTGACCGGCGCGGTTGCCGGACTGGCGACCATCACTCCTGCCGCGGGTTATGTTTCGCCCACCACGGCAGTCATTATCGGCGCGGTGTCGGGAATCGTTTGTTACTTCGCCGTAGAAATGAAAAACAAGCTGCACTGGGACGACGCCCTCGATGTCTGGGGCGTGCACGGCGTCGGCGGCTTCCTCGGCATCCTGATGCTGGGCCTGTTCGCCAACAGTGCGTTCAATCCTGCCGGGACCAACGGCCTGCTCTACGGCAATCCCGGCTTCTTCTTCAAACAGCTGGTCGCGGTCCTGTTCTCGTCGGTGTGGGCGTTCGGCTTCACCTACGGCATGCTGAGAATCATCGACATCTTCACTCCGGTGAAAGTTGAGATGATGAGCGAAGAGATCGGGCTGGACGAGTCGCTCCACGGCGAACACGCTTACGAGAGTTTGGAAATCGAAGACCTCTTTAACGGCGATCGGCTGAATGCGACGATCGAACATATCGAGACCGAAGAAGAGCCGGAACTGGTTGGCCCGCGGAAGTAACCCACGCTGAGACCGCAACCAGCTTTTCCGCCGGCTATTGCCCAGGAAACTCTGGTTAGGTCCGGCTTCTTGAAGGGGACGGCCTTTTAGGCCGTCCGTAAACGCCCGTAACGGGTGCGGCTTTAGCCGCTGAGGGGACTTCGCCGCGACGTCAGGAGTTCCCTAAGCATTGCATTGGCAGGGGCGATGATCGCATCGCCCCTGTTTCCTTTTCTGCGTAATTATCCCGGGGGATTCCTCTGCCGTGGCCTATCCGGTCGTCGGATCTGGCAGGTTCGATGATGAGTCCGCCGCTCCCACCGTCTTCCCACAATACGGGCAGCACACGTAATCGCGCCGAATCGCGTGGCCGCAGCCCGTACAGCTCGGCGTGATCGCATAGCCGCACTTCGGACAATAGGTGAAATCCTTGCCCACTGGCGCGCTGCATTGCGGACACGGGGCAAGCATCGGCGTGCGTAGCAGGAAGTACGCAATGAAGCCGATCGGCTTGGGAGTCAGGAAAACCAGCACTGTCCACAGCACCGCGTTCATGCCGCGCCGTTTCGCGTCCGCATAGATGTAGCCGGTCAACAGGATGGTCGCTGCCATCAACAGCGCGCCCACCGCTCCCAGCATGTCAAACCAGGGTCTGGGAGGCAGATCGCCATGCGCGAAATGGGGTATCACAAACGACCAGAGGGATTCCACCACAACGATGCCGATGGCGGCCGCTACCGTCCAGCCAAGAGGGATAATCCGCAGCTCCTGCTGTAGTCGTGACTTACGCTCTGTCATTGGCGGCCTCCTTCCTGTGTTCTCCCAGCACGGCCATGGTCAGCGACCGGTCAATCACCGGGTGCGATGAAGCCAGCATAGCCACCGCAATCACCATCGCAGGTAGCATCCAGGCAACAAAAACTCCGGGTTCCACGATGGATGTCGGCAGCGCCAGCCTCTGCGCCACCCAGCCTCCAAACCTCCACCACAGCCAGGCCGACATGGTGGACGACATGGCCCCGATGCAGAAGGAGATCGCAAGCAACACGTTGCGCGATCGCTGCTCCTGCATGTGCAGCGCCCGGGCCCGCACTCTCGTCTGCGTGGCCTGCACCAGCGATGGACTGGCCGTAACCGCAACCGCTCGCAACATCCGCCCCGTATTATCGAAGTCATCGGCATACCGGGCGCACTCGCCGCACTCGCCCAGGTGCGAATTCAGCCATGCCATCTCCGGCGTGGCGATCTCTTCCGTTCCGCGCCGCATAATCAAATCCAGCGCCCGCTCGTGTTCACGAGCCGTCATTGTGACCCTCCCTGTAACAAAGGACGCAGCGCCGCTACCCCGCGATAAATCCGCGTTTTCACCGTCGCGACCGGAATCCGTATCAAGCTTGCAATTTCTTCCAACTTCATTTGCTCCTGAAAACGCAGCACCAGAACTTCGCGAAACAGCGGGGAAACTTTCCCCAACGCCGCATTGAACCGCTCGTGTTGCTGCTGTTCCGCTGCCATGTCGAATGGCGACGGGTCATGCGCCGGCGGCTCAAAAGGCGCGCCGTCCTCCGGGTCCATCATCTCGTCCAGGCTACTGGGATGGCGTTTGCGCAGATAGTCAATCGCCACGTTGTGCCCGATCGACATCAACCAGGTCACAAACCGATTGCGCCCGTCGTAGAGATGCCCTTTTTCCAGCACCCGCAGCCACGTCTCCTGAAACAAGTCCTCAGCCACAGCGCGATTGCCGGTCAGATGCAGCAGGTAGCGCAACAGCCGGTGCTGATACTGCTCGATGAGTGCGTCCAGCACATCGGGATCGCGACCCCGGAGCCCGCGTGCGATTTGCGCCTCTTCGGTTTCCATTGGTGCCAGCAAACTGAAGGCTGTCGCGATCATACTAATGGCATATACGGGCCGCAGGGGGAAAAAGACTCAGGGTGGTAGAGCGGCGCTTTAGCGCCGCGTCTCGTCGCCACCACGATTCTCAGCCGGGCTTCAGCCCGGCGGCACTTAGCAGTTAGCGCTCAGCACCTGGCACTTAGGGAAGCTCTGCTCAACTCCGGGTGTCGAAAGGGCACGGATTCAGCCGTCCCGCAAGCAATTGCTAGCGTCAGGAGTTTTGTAACAGGGCACGACTTCAGTCGTGCTGGAAGTGCAAGCTTAAAGATTCTCAGCCGGCTTTAGCCGGCGATACAAAAGGTCGTTGCACGACTGCCCTGCGCCACCATGCAAGACGTTTTGTGTCAGGCACGACTTCAGTCGTGCCGATAAGCCGGTTATTTTTGTCGCCCCGAGCGGCCTTCGGGCCGCGAGTAAACGTTCCAGGCGCAAAAATGCTTCCGAATTCCCATGATCCCTATCTAACGGGATGTAAGCTAATTGCTAATTGCTCGCGGCTATGACTATTCACGTCCTCCATCTCGGCCTCGTTCCCTACGAAACCGCGCTGCATTTGCAACGGACGCTGTCGCAGCTTCGCAAGACCGGCCACATCGCCAACACCCTGCTCCTTCTGGAGCATCCGCCGGTCATCACCCTGGGACGCAATGCGAAACTGGATAACGTACTGGCGTCGCCCGAATTTCTGGCGAAGCGCGGCGTCGAGTTGTTCGAGATCGACCGCGGCGGCGATGTCACCTTCCACGGCCCAGGGCAATTGGTTGCCTATCCTATCTTCGACCTGCGCAGCTTCGAACCGAAAGTCGGCGCGGTCGAGTTCGTCCGCCGCCTGGAAGAGGTGCTGATTCGCACCTGCGGCGACTTTGCCATCGGAACGCAGCGTATCAGTGGCATGACTGGTGTCTGGACCTACGCTTTGCGCAACAAGCCCGAAGCCAAGATCGCGGCCCTCGGCGTACACATCTCGCGCGGCGTTACGACACATGGATTTGCTCTGAACGTCAGCACCGACCTGGAGTACTTCGACCTTATCGTTCCCTGCGGACTCACGGGCAAGCCCGTCACGTCGATGGAACGCGAGTTACAGAAATCGCTGAACACGGACGAAGTCGCAATCGCCGCTTCGCGCAACTTCGGGCGCGTCTTTCAGTCGCAGATGCTGTGGCTGGAGTCGCTGGACGACTTGCTGGCGCAGGCTTCTGTCGCTGAACCGAACGCCGAACCGTTACAGGCTCCAGCGAACCAGGACACTCCCGTGCGCCCGCCCAAGGAACTGCGTCAACTGCACGGCGATGGCAGCGAGCTGGTCTGACCACATTTTGCCTTGTAACAGGGCACGACTTCAGTCGTGCCGACAAGCCCCTTACTTTTCTTTCTGAGCCGGCTTCAGCCGACGCCACCTGACTGACAAATCGACTTCCTCAGCAGCCTGTTCAGCCGTGGCGAAAGCTGCCGCCAAAGCGCGGGCCTTAGCCCCTGCGCTACTACCACACGAGCCTTGTAATTCCCCGGACGGCGTCAAAATGACGGTCTCGGCTGATTAGCGGCAGGGAGTGCTGGCGGCACAACGCCGCAATCCAAACGTCATTGGCAGGAATCGGCGTTCCGGCCTTCTTCAGTTCAGCGCGGACGGCGCTATAGAAGATCGTGGTTCGTTCGTCAACGTCGAGGACGCGGAATTCGGGTAAGTATTCGTCGAGCCATCGTTCGTAATGCTTACGGTGGCGAGATTGCGAAATGCCGTAGCGGTATTCGCCCAGGACAATGACGGGAATGGCAACCTGCGCTGCTGTGCGGAGGATGGGTTCAAGCGTGCCATCTCCCTCTGCGAAGGCGGAAAGGGCGTTAGTGTCCAAAATCACAGCCGGTCCTCGGCTTCCACCTGCTCGAATTCTTCTTCGATCCGGCGATTGATTCTGGCTGTCTCCTTGCGCAGGCGTCGCAGTTTACCGAAAGCCGCCATCCAGGGCTTGTCCGCTGCCTTATCGGCGTCAGCGAGTTTGTCCTTCACCGCCTCGGTAACAAACTCCCGCAGCGGGATGCCACGCCGCGCAGCTACGGACTTGGCGCGGCGAAAGACGGCATCGGGAATTTCAAGTGTGGTCTTCACCTCATGATGCTCCCATATTTATGGGAGCCGGTCAACAATCCGATCCCGGGGCCCGACCGCGTTGTTGTATAGTTTCACCAGCGCGGGAGCTACAGCGCAATCTGAATGATTGCGCCACCGCAGCTCTCGCACCTAGCTCCCTCACTGCGAAAGGACCCTAATGCGAGTCGTGAAGATTGTTCTCCTATTAGTGCTGGCCTTGACGATCACTGCCGGAGCGCAGACGGGCTCGGGAATCCCACTTATTCCTCCCCATGCCCTGAGCGTCAACGTGGTCCTGTTTGGCCATTCCTGGATCTGGTTGATGCAAGGGTTTCAGCCGTGGGCCTTCCCCAACATTCCAAGCTCGCATATCTCTGTTCAGGGCTATCCTGGCTACACCTGCGCAGAACTTTTGCCGCTCGTTTCTGCCGATGTGCCTGCCAGTACCAACGCGGTTTTTGTCATGGCCGCGACCAACGATGTTATTCAGGGTGTTCCGGTCGCCACCCATATCGCCTGCATGAAGAGCATGATCGGGCAAATGATCGGACTGAATCCTCACATGGTGATTCTGCTTTCCAATGTTCCGCCCTTCGCTCCCATTTCGCTGAAGTACATCCCCGATGAGCGCCTGACACTGGTAGCTTATAACGAGGCTTACGCTTCCTTGCCTCAGCTTTATCCCAACAACGTGGTGCTATTGGATATGTGGACTCCACTGGTGGATACGACGGGATGGGGCTTACCAAATATTCTTGACTACGGCGATGGCATCCACTTTGGACCGAATGGGCGCTACACGGTGATGGGAGTAGTGCGGGATGGGTTGTACGCTGGGCTTGCCCGGTAGGAAGCGATTGTAATCAGGCGATATCGTAATCGATCCAGTCGCGTGGCCAGGGCCGAGGCCGCGCTGAAACGTTCTAACAAAGCAAGCACGAGCTGTTCCGGCAAAAGGCAAATTGCGAGGGGCGAACTGGGTTCAATTAGATCCCTCGCCCGAACGCTCGGGATTTCGGCAGTCGGCTGGCGCTCGCTCACGCCCCGTAACGCCCTCAACTTGCCTCTCACCTCTCCTCCATTTATCGTTGCTTCTGCACCTATGCCTCACAAGAAGCGCCGAAATTCCGTCACCACCGCCAAGAAATCGACCAAAGTTCCCCTCGCTCCGGCGAAAGCGTCGAAAACGCCTGCTCCTTCAGAGCAGGCAGACGGCTCGCCCAAGCCAACCAACACGACCACTCCGAAAAGCGCCGTGGCCAACGACGATTCCGCCTCCTCTTCCCTGCGCTGCTACAACATTCCTGACTATCGCCTCGAGCATCCCGACTTCCGCATCTTCATGTCGGGCGAGGGATCGAGCCTGGAATATCGCGTGGACGGTGACCTGACTGCCCCGGCACCGGCGATTCGCGAATCGAAATATCTCTCGCGCGACCAGTGCATCGCCATCTATCGCTGGATGCTGCTGAACCGCCGCATGGAAGTCGCGCTGGAGAATCTCTACAAACAGGGCAAGGTCGTCGGCGGCGTTTACTTCGGGCTCGGGCAGGAGGGTTGCTCATGTGCCTCAGCCTACGCGCTCGGGCCGGACGACTGGTTGGGGCCGATGATTCGCAACCAGGGCGCAATGCTGGTGCGCGGCTTCAGCGCGCGCGACATCATGCGCCAGTACATGGCCAAAGGCGATTCGCCTACCTGGGGACGCGACGCCTCGTCGCACTTTGGCGACTTCCAGCGCCGCAACGTCTGCGCGCCCATTTCCATGCTGGGCGAGTTGATCGGGGTGATGAACGGCGTGTGCCTGGGCGCGCGGTTGCAAGGCAAGAACGTCGCTGGTCTGACCTACGTTGGAGATGGCGGTCAATCCACCGGCGTCACCTACGAGAGCCTTAACTTCGCGGCGGTGCAGAAGCTCGGACTGGTGCTCATCGTCGAAAACAATCTATGGGGATATTCCACGCCCGCCGACATGCAATTCAATGTGAAAGATCTGGCTGAGCGTGCCATCGCTTACGGCATTCCCGGAGTGATTGTCGATGGCACCGATCCCTGCCAGGTATACGACGCAACCCACGAAGCCTGCGAGCGCGCGCGCCGTGGCGAAGGCCCGACCCTTATCGAGGCGAAGATGATGCGCATGAAAGGTCATGCCATTCACGATGCCGCGCAATATGTTCCGGCAAAGCTGCTCGAATTTTGGCGCGCTCGTGACCCCATCGCCCGCTTCGAGAACTATCTGAGGAACGTAAAAGGTTGGCTGACCGCCGAGGACGATCAGAAACTGATTGCCGACGTCGAGCGCGAGCTGGAAGCCGATCGCGATGCCGCCGTCGCCTCACCGATGCCCGATCCCGAGACTGACAAGACGCACCAAGGCGTGTACTGCGATCCGTCGTGTCATGAGATCAAACCGAAGTACGGCCCGATCGTCGCCAAGCCGCGTGAGAGTGGAGCGAACGGGAAAAAGATGCAAGAGACGGCAGTGCATTTGAAGTGAACGGCTAACGGTATACGTCTTTGCGGTGGCCGACTCGCAATATCAGAACCACCACGACATCCTCGATAATGTCATACACAACACGATAGTCCCCAACCCTGAGGCGGTAAGCGTGTTCGTCTCCCTTCATTTTTCTCGTTCCGGCGGGATAGGGATTGTCAGCAAGGGCGTTAATCTTCACTGTGACACGAATACGCACAGCGGCCGGCAGTCGTGCCAGGGAACGGGCCGCGGATTCCGCGAATTGAAGGCTGTAGCGCTTCTCCATCACCTAGCTACAGTCCAAGTTCCTTCTTGACCTTCTCCCATGGAATAGTCTTTTCTTTGCGCGCCTTCCTGATCAACCTCAGGTCCAGTTCGTCTTCATAGCGCTCGATCAATTCCAGATCCTCGATTGGCACGATCGCCGCGACCGGCTTCTTTCGCCGATGGACGACAGTTCGCTCGCCGGCATACTCGGCGCGGCTGATGATGTCGGCAAACTGCGAGCGGGCGGTACTCGTGGTAAGTTGCTTAGACATGTACAAATTGTACAGGTTGTTATGGGATTCGCAACATCAAATGCGAATTCCCGCTCATCCCACAATCTCCTCGAACTTCAGCGGATCGGGCCGGACCGGAATCGGTGGAGGTTCGATCTCGCGCAACACCTGGTAGGTGTGGCGAATGCGGTGAATCACGGTGATGGTGCTGAGGACCGCGATCACCCAAAGCACTGGCCCCATGCGATTGAAGAGTGCGCCAATGATTATCAGCACGATGCGCTCCGGCCGCTCCATGAAGCCAACCTTGCAGCTGGGGATGAGCGATTCCGCGCGGGCGCGCGCATAGCTCACCATTACCGAGCTGACCATCACGAAGGCCACCATAACGACGTAGAAGAAGCGATTGGCGCGGGCGTAGTAGACCAGCAAGCCGAAGAACAGCGCCACATCGCTATAGCGATCGATTACGGAGTCGAAGAAGCCGCCAAACTGGGTGACCTGATTGGTGGCCCGCGCCACCCGGCCATCGACCATATCGAAGATGCCGGCGGCGATAATCACCAGCCCGGCGTAGAGGAACATGCGGCGCTGGTTGTCGGCATGCGCATAGCCGAACAGGATGCCGGCAAGTACGTTAATCAGCAGCCCGATGAAGGTGAGTGCATTGGGCGAAATGCGGGTGAGGGCCAGGCCGTGCACAATCTTGTACAACAGCCATTTGCAGGACCGCCCAACTGCGCTTGTCCAGGTCATGCCGTCTCGCCTAGGCTACGTCGTGTATGGTGATCAGCTTCAGTACTTCGAGCTCGCGTTTGCCCGTCGGCGTGACCACTTCGCTTACGTCTCCCACCTTCTTACCCATCAATGCGCGTCCTATGGGCGAGCTGGTGGAGATCAGTCCCTTGGTCACATCCGATTCCTCGCTGGTCACCAGCTTATATTCGATCTTCTCGTCTTTGGTGGAATCATAGACAACCACCGTGGAGCCGATAGCCGCGCGGTCGCGAGGGATGTTGGCCATGTTGACCATCGACAGGTCGGCCATGCGCTGCTTCAGTTGACCCAGCCGGGCCCGCACAAACTCCTGCCGCTGCTTGGCCATGTGATACTCGGCGTTCTCGCTGAGATCGCCCATGGCAACAGCCTTCTTCAGTTCTTTGGGCAGTTCATGGTTCAGCTCGTGTTCGAGGACCGCAATTTCCTCGGACAGTTTTTTCTTGATGTGTTCAGGCATACTTCGGAGTCAATGTTTACAAGGCCACCGGCCGCTACCCGAAGGCATCCAACAATTATACGCGACTGGCAGCGCTGCATCGCACCAGGTTCCAGGCGCAGCCGCTGCCCGGCTTTCCCCACGAACGTGTTTCCTTGAAAGCCGCGTCAATTGACCGTCTCCGAGGAGCTGGAATATAATTAGCCTACGGTGTGGTAGTTCCCCCTTCATATCCCAGCGCACTCTGGGGAAAGTGCTCCGGCCCTCATGAATAACCTAAGTTTCAGCATCGGAGACAAGGTCGTTTACCCAAATCACGGGGTGGGCGTAATCGAGCAGATCAGCAGCAGGACGATCGGCTCACAAGTCGAAAGATTCTACCTCCTGAAAATCAAAGCCAGCAGCCTGAAGGTGATGGTGCCCGCTCACAACGTGGGCAGCGTCGGGCTGCGGCGGGTGGTGCGCAACGGCGAGGTGCAGAAGATTTTGGATTTTCTCACCGATGGCATCTGCGAAAGCCATGCCGACTGGAAATACCGCTTCAAGGAAAACTCGGACAAGATGCGGACCGGCTCCCTGCTGGATGTCGCCGAGGTGTTGAAAGGCCTTCTACTGCTCGCCCAAGGCAAGCCCCTAAGTTTCCGCGAAAAGAAAATGCTGGAACGCGCTCGCTATCTTTTGGTTAGCGAACTGGCGATGTCCAAGAACTGGCAGGAATCGGAAATCGAGGACCTGTTGAACAAAGCTTTGTCGAAATGCAAACTCCGTTTCCCCGAAGCGTCGAGCATGGAATCCTGATTCCAAGTTAATTTGCCGTGCGAGCCGGGGTCGAGTCCCCGCTATTTTTTCTTGCGATGACGCGCTGCTTGCGTAACTGCCGATCCGAGTCATAGAATGCAACCGCCTTCTGAGGGTCAGCTTCGGCCCAGGAGCTTGCAACCTTTATGCCAGGAACGCTGCATATCTTCCGTCTGAAAGCCGCACCTCTGCAATACCAGGTGAACTATAACCTCGGCGCCAACTCGTGGGTCCAGGTCTTCGATCCTGAGGGGCTCGACGAATTTTTGCGCCACAGCACCGCTCTGCCGGTCAGCGACGTCGATGCGATGCTCGATGAACTACGCTCCCAGGGCCGGACGACGGAGGCTAACGTCGATATCGCGGAGATGCACCTGGGTGAAATGGGCTTCGCCGAATCGCCTAGCGATGAATAGCGTTGCAGTCCAGCATGACCACAGCTGACCCCTTCAGAACACGCGGCGCAGTGGATTGCTGTTCCGGCGACACCTTGACGCTGCCCGGCGGTTTCTTTCCCGGTGCCTCCATCTCAACAGGAAGCGAGCGTCTCGTAACCTGCCGTTGCCGCCGGTCCGGCCGTTCTTCCGAAAGCAGCCCCGCCCGCAGGAAGATCTCGCTCAGGCAATCGAGGGCCTCTGAAAACCACTTGTGGACCACGCTTTTGGAGCACCGCAGCATCTCGCTGACTTCGTCAAGGGAGAAATCGTACAGCCCCACCAGGGTGACGATCTCGGCATGGTCGTCGCTTAGCCGGGCAAGGCAGAGTTCAACATCGCGCGCGAATACCGCCTGCTCTTCGAAGCTGGGGATGCTGTGATGGGAGACGCGGGCGCGAAAGAATTCCCGCCCCAGCAGCGAAGGTAATCGGCCGACCTGGCAGGAGAGTTCAAAGAAGTGCCGCACCATCGCCAGTGTCTGACTGCGAAAGCACAGCATCTCCGGCCGCGGATCAATCTCGTCCGCTTCCACAACCGCCTCTGGCTCTTTATCGACGCGAAGCAGCAACTGCGCCTTGCGGGCTGCGAGTATGGAAACCCTCATTGCAACCTCCCGAACGGTATCGGCGCTTGGGCCATGCCTTCGAGTTTCAGTGGCGGTTCCGACTCAGTCCTGGATTTGCGAAGCAGCGAGCGCCGCTCGGAAGCGCCCGGGAACGAATAGTTATTCAGGATTTGTCGACAAGGTCCGCAATAGGTTTCAGGCGATGGGCAGCGGCGTATTCGTAACACTCCACACCGCTCGCAGTATTTTAGTTCGTATTCTGTGGCTTGCATTTTCATGACCCCCTCTGCTCTTAAGCACAATAAAAATGGCCCTGCGACACGCCTCGTTGACCATCGGAGACGTATGCACAGGGCTCGTTTCAGTTACGATGACCTGCTATCGGTTATTTGGTTAGGTGCAAACGGCGGCTGGCCACAGCGGAAGAATTTTCAGAGAATGATGGCGCAGAATTACTTTTTCGCTGTGCTCCGGCTGGCCGGAACTCAAGAGATCATCCGCTCGTCCAGGCGACGAGTGAAATAACCCTCTTCATATCCGGATTTTAAGATGCTACCGTTCTGCACCACAACGCAGAGCCTTCCGGAAAAGCACAGGCTGCGGAGCAGCTTCTCCATCGCTGCGGAGAGGAGTTCGGCTTGCCTGATCTTGCGGCGGAATTCTGCGAAGCTTCTGTCTTCCGTGTTGGTGTTCGGTTCCGTGTCCTTCATTGCTGGTTACCTCGGCCAGGACCACTAGAACCCGGGGATAGATCCACTGTGGCACAGGGAACCAGATTGGTCAACAAAAATATTGCTTTAAGCATGTTACTAAAGTACATGTATTGCTGTCGGCAAATTCCTCGAAATGAACCTTCAAGATCTGCAGGATCAACTGCGCGCCCATATCCGTGCCCGCATCGGCAGAGGCGAGCTGAGCGGTGTCAGCCTGGCTCGCGCCGCCGATTTTCCCCAGGGCCATCTTTCCAATTTCCTGAACGCCCGGCGCGGTTTGAGCCTGGAATCGATGGACCGCCTCCTGGAGACCCTGGACATCGGAGTGCTCGATCTGGTCGACACCCGGGATATTCAACAGCGCTTTGTGCTGCCGAAAGCCGCCCAAGGTGTCGAGAAGATTGCGCTGGTGTCTGCTGAAAATGCGGCCTTGGCGCACTTTGCTCCCCATCAAATACTGGAGACTCGAAGCTTCAACAAGTCCTTCCTGCGCCGCCTGAAGCCGCGTTCTGCCGACGATCGGCGCGACTGGCTGCGTTTCGTCATGATCAAGCTGGATTTGAAAGGGCCGCCCCAGTTTTCCTTCGGAACATCTACCGCGGTCCTGCTGATCGATCGTCACTACAGTTCGCTGCAACCCTACCGCCGTCTGCGGCCCAATGTCTATGCCGTCACTACCGCTGGCCGCTGTGTTACGGGATACCTTTCGATATTTGACGATTACCTGGTGCTGCGGCCGCGCGATCCGCAACAGGAAGTCGAGATGCTCAGAATCGAGCATGGCAGAAGCTACTCGCAATACGTTGTTGGCCGCGTGTGCCACGTTGCAGTCGAGGTATGACTCGCTTGCTGTCTGCTATGATTTCGCTACCCATCGAGGACCCATGGAGGCGAATGTGGAGGAACGTACTGCAGCAACTCCGGGCGTACGCCGGGATGAAGACATTGCGCTGGATCTGATGAAGTTTGTTGCCGTGACCACCGGGTACGGCCGGGCCGGTTCGCCGGGAGCGGGATTCCAGGCTGGAGGAGAATCCAAAGCCGAGGACTACGCCCGGCACCTCCTGGAACTGTATGGGCAATGCCTGACGGCGGTGCGGGACAAAAAGTAATCTTGCGCCGTCACAAGTCCCTCGAATTTGTCATCACGAGGAGGTCTTCAGGCCGACGAGGAATCTGCTGTTCCGGCTCTCTCCGCAGCCCGTTCCGCCGGGCATTTCAGGCTTTGGATCTCTTTCGCATAACGCCGCCGCAGCAAAGCTCTGCCAACCCACACGATAAACAAAATCTCTTCAGTCCATCAAGACTTCTTATAGGCGAAGCTGCGTCCGCCGATGCGTTGCCTTGATCTATTAGAGCAGCGGGCCGGATGGCACAACGGCCCGCGGGGAGCTTCGATGGATCGCACCATTCGCCCACCGACCTGGCAGGTCCTTCTTGCCTTCGGCATTGTGTACTTTGTTTGGGGCTCGACGTTTCTCGCCATCCGCGTGGGGGTGCGCGAAGTCCCGCCGTTTTTGCTTGCGGCCATGCGCTTCCTGCTCGCGGGAGCAGCTCTCTACGCGTGGATGCGGGCGCGAGGCACGGCTTCACCGAGTCGCCGCGAGTGGTTTTCCGCATCGCTGCTGGCCGTGCTGATCTTCGTGGGCGACTATGGAATGGTCTTCTGGGCGGAAACGCGCGTGCCGTCGGGAGTAACCGCCGTCATGCTGGCGACCATTCCGGTGTTCATGGCGCTCTCGGAAATCTTTTTCCTGGGAACGCAGCGGCTGACCGTGCGGCTGGCGCTGGCGTTGCTGGTGGGAATTGGCGGTGTCATAGTCCTGGTGAGCCACTCGCTGGGACTGGGCGAGAGCGCCATCGATCCGGCGGGCGCAATTGCGCTGTTAATTGGCGCGATGAGTTGGTCGGTCGCCGCGGCCCTCAGCCGCAAACTGCCGCTGCCTGCTTCCAAGCCCATGAGCTCTGCCGCCCAGATGTTTTGCGGAGGAGTTTGGTTGACGTTGACCTCGGCAGCGCTGAGAGAGTACCGCGGATTTCATCCGCTGGCGGTTTCACGCGCTGCGTGGATCGCGCTGGCGTATCTCATCGTCGCTGGATCGATTATCGCGTTCACGGCGTATGTGTGGCTGATTCATCATGAATCTCCGACCAGGGTCGGCACCTATGCGTATGTCAATCCCGTGATCGCGGTTGCACTGGGATACTTCTTCGCCGGCGAAGCAGTGGGAGCGCGGACCTTGCTGGGAACGCTGCTGGTGCTGGTCAGCGTCGTCGTCATTACCACAATGCCGGCAAGAAAGAGTGCTCCCGCGCGCCTCGAAGAAGTGCTTCCTGCTGGCGAGGCCTCAGAAGGATAATTGCGGCCCTCCTGCACGTGGTTCGGCACGCTCGGACGGCTCGCGGCACGTTGACGGCATCTAAGTTCAAGTGAAGGCCGGGGGGAGGATTCGTAGAGTCTGCCGCTGGCAAAGTTGGATGAGTTGTCTGGTTGGAACAAGAGAATTCTGCATTTGAACGGCAAAAGAAAGTGAGCAATAGGTTGAATACGCGCAGCGATGAAGATCCGCCAATCCCCATGCCTCCGGGCGAAGATCCGCCGCCCCCGATTCAGGAGCCTCCCGACAAACCGATCATCGGACCCGACGGTCCGGTCCGTGAGCCGGGGCCACGCGAGCCGCGCCGACTGTAGAGTCTGGGACACAGAGTTTGCCGGTGCTTCTATTCTCCATTTTTAATGTTGGTTTCGCTGTTACTCGGGGTCGTGCGGTTCTCCGTGCTCACTTATAATCAGACCTCTGACTTGTAATGAACTCTCCCCGCACCTCACAAGCAAGCCTCGCGTATAACGAACTTCCCGCCAGCTCCCGCTCGCAGCGCCGTCGTTGGATCTGGATTGTGTTGCTGTGGGCGATCGTTTACATTCCCGGCCTGTTCTCGCCGCCGTTGCTGGATGACGCCGATTCCGTCCACGCCGAAGCCGCCCGCGAGATGCTTGTCCGCCACGATTGGACGACGCTGTATATCGACGGCGTAAGGTATCTGGAAAAGGCTCCGCTGCTGTACTGGAGTATGGCAGCTAGCTATGAAGTCTTCGGCGTGAAGGACTGGGCGGCGCGATTGCCGCTCATTCTCGCGGAGTTGTGGCTGTTGCTGGCGACCTACTCGCTCGGCAAACGGACCCTGGGAGAGCGCGCCGGCTTCTGGGCTGCGATGGTGCTGGCCGCGTCGATCGGGCCGTATCTCTTCACGCGGATTCTCATTCCCGACATGCTGATCCCGCTGTGGCTTACGTTGGGATTCGCTTTCTTTCTGCGGACGCTGGAGGAACAGCCGCCATCGAGAGCTTCGTGCTGGGGACTGGCGGCCGCAGCCGCGCTGAACGTGCTGACGAAAGGTCTGATCGGACTGGTCTTTCCCGCGGCGATCATCGCGATGTATTTGATTTTCACCGGAAATCTGAAACACCTGCTGCGCATGAGGCTGCTCTCCAGCACTCTGGTGTTGCTGATCATTGCCGCGCCATGGCACATCGCCGCTGCCATCGCGAATCCTGCTGCCGGTCAGTCGCGAGGGTTCCTGTGGTTCTATTTCGTCAACGAACATTTCCTGCGCTATCTGGGCAAGCGCATACCGCGAGACTACGATACCGTTCCCCTGCTGGTGTTCTGGGCGCTGATGCTGCTTTGGCTGTTTCCCTGGTCCGCGTTTCTTGTTCAGGCGCTGGCCAAGGTACCGCATCGCTGGAAGGACTGGCGAAGCGGCATGAGCAAAGCGCAGCGCGCGATGTTGCTCTATGCTATCTGGGCAGCGGTCATTCTGTTGTTCTTCAGCTTCTCTACGCGCCAGGAGTATTATGCCGTTCCCGCCTTGCCGGCTCTGGCGCTGATGATTGGCGGCTGGCTGCAAGGGGAGGATGATTCGGCGAAGGATTCTTCACTGCGCAGAGCCGGCAGGATTGGGTCCATTGCGCTGGTGGTGATCGCAGCCGTCGTCTTCGCAGTGGCGATGTTCCTGCTGGCGCAAAGCAAGAGCACGCCCGCCGACAGCGATCTCGCCGACCTGCTCAAGAAGAACCCGAACGAGTATGCGCTGGCCTTCGGTCACATTTTCGATTTGACGCCGCGCGCCTTGGGACTTTTCCGCTTTCCGCTGGCGACGTTCGCCCTCGCGCTGTTTGTGGGGAGCATTCTCAACTTCCTTTGTCGGCGCCGCAACCGGGCCACTGCGGCCAACTGGGTGCTCACGATCATGATGGTGTTCGTGCTCTTCGCCGTGCATCAGGGGCTGGTGATGTTCTCGCCAATTCTCTCTTCGAAGAAGCTGGCCGACGCGGTCGAGCAGGAGTATCGTCCCGGCGACGTGATTGTCTCCTATGGGACGTATGAGGACGCCTCGACGTTGAACTTCTACGTGCAGCAGCCAGTGCACGTGGTGAACACGCGGACCGAGGGCGACCTGGATTATGGATCGCTATTTCCGGATGCGCCGGCCATCTTCGACAACGATGCCTCGCTGGACGCGTTGTGGCGGGGCCCGCGGCGCGTCTTCCTTTGGGTTGAGGACGGCAAAATCCCGCCTTATGTCCTACAGAGTGGGAGTTATCAGCTTGCCCGCAGCGGAGGAAAGTTGGTCCTGATGAACCGGATGTGGGCGTCCGCTCAGTAGTCCCAAGCTAACGTGACCAGCCGCAGATTTCCGTGATGTCCCGCCCGCGAGTCGCTTGTATTTCACAAGTCAACTTTGTTACTTTCCTCCCACCATGCCCGGCAAGCCTAAGTCGAAGCATCGCTCGGGCTGCCCGGTAAATATTTCTCTGGAGATGGTGGGGGATCGCTGGTCGCTACTTATCGTCCGCGACCTGATGGTGCGTGGCTTCAAGACCTTCAAGGAATTCCAGACGTCGGGCGAAGGCATTGCCACCAATATCCTTGCTGACCGTTTGCAGAAACTCCAAGCCGCAGGAGTCGTCACCGCGGAGGCCGAAGCAGCGGATGGACGAAAAGTGAACTATCGGCTGACCGAGAGAGGGATCGAGCTGGCGCCGGTGGTCCTGGAGTTGCTCATTTGGGGCGCGCGCTACGAAGACAGTGGTGCGCCTTGCGCCATGATCGGTAAGATGGCGAAACATCGCAAGGAATTGCTTGCGGAAGTGCGGCGGCGCTGGCGAAAGCGCGATTCAACGCCATTGCAGGCGAAATCGGGCGAGTGGCTATGGCCGTGAGAGGGAGCGAAGTGAGGAAAATCCTGGTTTCGAATCTGATATCGCTCGACGGATTTTACGAGGGACCGAGCGACGAGATCGACTTCTTCTTCGTCGATCAGGACTTTCTCTCCTATGCCGCGGAGATGATGAATTCGGTGGACACGATTCTGTTCGGCCGCAAGACCTACGAGTACATGGCGGCTTACTGGCCAACAGCACCTAAAGATGCAGTTGCGGACAAGATGAATAGTCTTCCCAAGATTGTTTTCTCAAAGACGCTGCCAAAGGTCGACTGGAACAATTCGCGGCTGGCGAAGGGCGACCTCGCCGAAGAAGTTACAGGGTTGAAGCGGCAACCGGGCGGAGACATGGTGGTGCTGGGCAGCGCCACCGTGGCGTCACAGTTGTTGCAGCTGGGGCTGATCGATGAGTACCGCGTCCTGATTAATCCCGTCCTGATCGGGAGCGGCAAGCCCCTGTTCCGCGGCATTACGGAACGCATCAAGGTGAAACTTCTGGCGACGAGGTCTTTGGCATCAGGGATGGTCATTTTGTCATACGGCAAAGCCTGATGGCTTATGGCAGGCGATTGGTCCACACGACATTGATTCGCAAAACTACGGAGCGCATGATGGAACTCAGTACTTATCTTCACTTCAATGGCGATTGCGAGGCGGCATTCAAGTTCTATGAGGAGTGCACGGGAGGAAAAATTGAAACCATGATGACGCACGCGGGAACGCCGGCGGCTGGGCAAGTGCCGCCGGAATGGCAAAACAAGATCCTGCATGCTCGCATGAAGATCGGCGACCAGTGGCTGATGGCATCCGACGCTCCTCCCGGACGTTATAGCCAACCGCAGGGCTTCTCCGTATCCCTCGCGCTGAACGACGTGAAGAAGGGTGAAAGTATCTTCAACGCGTTGGCCGAAGGCGGAAAGGTTTGTATGCCATTCCAGAAGACCTTCTGGGCGGCCGGCTTCGGCATGGTCACCGATCGGTTTGGCGTTCCCTGGATGATTAATTGCGAGGGAGCAGCGTAGCCGGTCTTGCTTGACGATTGGCGGTAGGGGGCCAAAGCGGAGCTATCAGGAAGGAGAAATCCGTGAAGCGAAATATAGCAAAGATAATCGTATCGTTTAGCTTGGGGCTCGTAGTTGGACTGAGCCTGGCTTACGCAGCGGCGCCGGATGCCAAGACGCAGTATGCAAGCATGGCACCGCTGGATCAATACCTCATAGCCGATCGCAATGTGGAGATCGCGATGGCGCGCAGTGCGGCCCCGGATGCCATTTCGCGCGACGCCACGGTCATGGTGCTGACAGAGCACGGCTACGTGACCGCGGCTGAGGGTAAGAACGGTTTCGTTTGTATCGTGGAGCGAGCGTGGATGTCGCCCGTCGACTCTCCGAGCTTCTGGAATCCCAAGATACGCGGGCCGCTTTGCTTCAATCCTCCAGCGGCGCGATCGATCCTGCCGACCACTTTGGAGCGGACGAAGATGGCGCTGGCCGGTAAGTCGAGGTCCGAGATCGTGGCCGCCAACAAGGAAGCCTACGACAAGAAGGAACTGCCTCCGCTGGAGCCGGGATCAATGAGCTACATGATGTCGAAGCGGGGATATCTGACCGCGGACGGAGGCAACCTCGCCCATGTAATGATTTACACGCCCCACATGAATCCCGCGGCATGGGGCGACGGCGTCCCCAACTCGCCCCTCATGCTGAACCCGCAGTTCAAAGGCGCGGAGCCGATCGACGTGTGGGTGATTTCGGTTGGCAAGTGGTCCGATGGCACGCCGGCTCCTGTAATGTAGGCTCTTTTAGCGTCTTAATTAGGCCCCGGTTGTGCCGCAGGTTCGGCAAACTTGGCGTCGTCGATCGGCACGTTCTCTTTTGCGTCATCAATCTTGATGGTGAAGCTGCCACTGGGGCGGGCAATCGTCCAGCGATATGGAGTCTTGACGCCGCCAACTTCGCGATAGTCGGCGAAATCGACCTGCGTAGGGTTTAGACCGAGAGGCGTATCTGCGTAGTGAACCATCCGCAGCAGCAGCCCGGAATCCCTATCGAAATAGAGCTTCACCGGCGGCTGGCCCTTAGAGAGGCCAATAACGACATTGGTTTCGCGATCGCCCACCTTCTCAGAGTGGTCCTCGAGCTTCAGTTCCGTAAACTCATGCTCCAGTTGCGCCGGATAGAAGGCTTCGGCATCCAGCTTGGCGGCCTGCTGATCTGCCGGCGACATCTCACGCAGTGGCCGTCCGGGGAAGTAAATCCAGCCAACATGGCCGTTGTAAGCCGTGGTGCTGTCGCCTTTCTGCATATGCATGACTGAAACGCGCTGGTCTGGGGCCCTGGTGTAGATGTCGATCGGGATGGGTGGCCCTTCCGGCATAACAGCATTTCCTTTCTCGACGCGGTCGGAAACTTTGCCGAGCGCAGCCGCTCCTCCGATGGCTTGAATGTACTTGTCGAAGACCGGGAGACCCGAAGGCAGGGAAGCTGGATCCACATCGTGCTGGTGCTGGTGCATGGCTTCCATGGCTTCCGGCTGGGGCGCTTCGGCCATGATGGCGGGGATAGCCTGGGGATGTGCGGAGCCACGGTGACAAGTGTTGCAGGTGACCTCACGCTCGCCTTCAAAACTGTTCTTGTTGATGGCAAACATCATCTGCATCATCTCGCGAGCGGTTTTCTTTTCCTTCTTGCCGTCTTTGTCGAACTCAAGCTTGCCTTGGTTTTCGACGTGGCAGAAGTTGCACTCCACGCCGAGCGCGGCGGCGATGAACTGCATCGACGGGATTAATTCGTCTGCGGGAATGTCCTTGAGGACCTGGATGTTCTTGTATTTCTGAGCAGCCGTCTGCGGTGCGACGGGCGTATTTGCCTGCGATGGCGACTGGTCCGGATGGGCCTGAGCGGCGATGATTGCTCCGCCAAGAAGAAAGCCTACGATACCTGCAGCCAGCCAGCCGAAACTGTACCTGTGGCCGGCGATTGCCTTTGCCCGCTTAGTCACCTGTGTCACCTCTTAGGATTGCGAAGTGGAAGTTTAACAAAAAGGTGGGCGCAGGCTGGTCCGGGTCCGTGGCCGGGCGCAGAGGACGGTCACAATGGGTTGTGACGCCTGTACTCCCGCCTGGTGACCAATGCAGTACAATCCATTCTTCCGTGGTGGTCAGCCCGTGTCGGAGGCAGACCGTTCTTGAGAATTCGTCATGTTCAAACGAGTGCTAATCGCCAACCGCGGCGAGATTGCCGTGCGCATCATCCGCGCCTGCCGCGAGATGGGTATCGAATCGGTGGCCGTCTTCTCCGACGTCGACCGCAAGGCGCTGCACGTCCGCAAGGCGGACTACGCGTATCACATTGGCCGTCCGACAGCGAGCGAATCCTATCTCAACATCGAGAAGATCCTCGACGTAGCCCGCCGCAGCCAGGCGGAGGCGATCCATCCCGGCTACGGTTTTCTCTCCGAGAACGCGGGCTTTGCTCGTGCCTGCGCCGAGGCCGGCTTCAAGTTCATCGGGCCGTCGCCGGAATCAATGGAGATGATGGGATCCAAGACGCGCGCCCGGCAGCACATGAAACGCGCGGGGGTGCCTTTTGTGCCGGGCTCGGAACACGGACTGGACCTGGACGCTGCCGAGCGGATGGCAGAGCAGATTGGCTATCCGGTGATGCTGAAGGCGGCAGCAGGCGGAGGCGGCAAGGGGATGCGAATGGTCTCTTCGCCGTCGGAGCTGCATTCCGCCTACGAGGCCGCCCGCAGCGAGGCGCAGCGATCCTTCGGCGACAACGAAGTCTACATCGAGAAGTTCATCGTCGACCCGCGGCACGTCGAGATGCAGATCTTCGGCGACGAACACGGCAACCTAGTGTATTTGGGCGAGCGTGAATGTTCGGTGCAACGGCGCCACCAGAAGGTGTTGGAAGAGTCGCCCTCGCCCATCGTGGACGAGGAGATGCGACGCCGTATGGGCGAGATCGCGGTCCGCGTAGGCAAGGCGGCGAACTATTACAACGCGGGCACCGTGGAGTTCCTGGTCGACCAGCAACGCAATTTCTATTTCCTCGAGATGAATACGCGATTGCAGGTAGAGCATCCGGTGACGGAATTTGTCACCGGACTCGACCTGGTGCATCTGCAAATGCACGTTGCGGCGGGCGAAAAGCTTCCGTTTAAGCAGGAGGACATCAAGCTGCGCGGGCACGCCATCGAATGCCGCATTTACGCCGAAGATCCGGACAATAACTACTTCCCATCGCCGGGACTGATTACACGACTCATTTCACCTTCTGGCCCGGGTATTCGCCGGGATAGCGGAATGTATGAAGGCTGGACGGTGCCCATTGAGTATGATCCGCTGCTGGCGAAGCTGGTCGGCTACGGGGAGAACCGCGAGCAAGCTATCAACCGGCTGTTGCGGGCGCTGTACGAGTACTTCGTCGGCGGGATCAAGACCAATACATCGCTGTTCCGCCGCATTCTGAAGGACCCGGACTTCCGCGCAGGAAACATCGATACGGGCTTTCTTGATCGGTTGCTGACCAAGCCGAGCAATGAGACCGACGTGCGTCGTCCTATTGTTGCCGCGATTGGAGCGGCGATCTTTGCGACTACGGATCCTAAGGCGACGTTACCTGGTGGACCGGGGCCTGGAGCATCTGTGAATGGCAACGGCGGCGGGCCGGCGCCGATTTCGAATTGGCGACGTACGGCGCGCGCTGAGATTTTGCGAGAGCGATGAGTCAGGTTGCCATTGCTGCGCCGGGGCGAAGACCTGGAAGCCGGGACCCAGCATGGCCACTACAGAGCCAAAAAGCCGCTCGCCTATAATTAGCCAGGAGAATGCCATGGAGATGATGTTGACAGCCGTGTTTGAGGAGGTGCCCGAATCGGAAGGTGGTGGCTACGTTGCCTATGTGGAGGAGTTGCCGGGCGCGATTTCAGAGGGCGACAGCCTGGATGAGGCGCGCGAAAACCTGCGCGATGCCATTTCCTTGCTGCTCGAAGCAAACCGCGAGCTGGCCCAGCCCGAGCAAGGCAAGCGAATCACTCGGGAGCCGATTAGAGTTGTCGCGTAATCGATGAAGCGCCTTGATCTGTTGCGCCATCTCGAAGCGAACGGCTGCATTCTTCTCCGCGAAGGGGCCAAACACACCGTGTATCGCAATCCGAAGATGCAGCGGACTGCTACTGTACCTCGCCATAATGAGGTCAAGAATCCAACGGCGGCGCGCATCTGCAAAGATCTCGGCGTGCCGAGGCTATAACGACATGCTCCTCGTCCCAGCCAAAGGGAGGCTAGAACCGAGCACAGCGCTTTGAGAGCAACCTGAGCGAGGGCTGTTGGACGCACAACATGTGCATCAAGTGTTTCAGAAAGCGTTGGCCGCGCGGAAAAATATCGTCCTGGCAAGTACCGGAAAAGCTCCGACAGTGGGAGGTCTGTTGCTTCTGCGGGGCGAGAAACAAGGACGGCATCCACAAAAGGAAAGACCCGCGGTCTCGCGAGCTTCAGTGCAGTGTAACGACCATTGTCTGAAGCTAGTTGCAGACTGCTAATTACTAGTTGCTATCTTATGACATACGACGTGGTTGTTGACGGCAAGACCCATCACGTGGAACTGGAACGCGGCGAAGCCACTTGGCTGTGCAAGGTAGACGGGCAGGAGCTTGAGGTGGACGCGGCGCTGACCGCGCGCGATATCCTCTCGGTTCTGCTTGACGGCAAGGCTTACGAGATCAAGCGGGAGCGGTCGCTACGGGGCGAACTGCACATGGTGATCGGCAGCGCGCGCTATGCGGTCGATGTGCAGGACCCGCGCTCGTTGCGCAGCCGCCGTGCGGTGGCTGGGGCTGAGGCTGGGCCGCAAAAGATCAAAGCTCCCATGCCGGGCAAAATCGTCCGCATTCTGGTTAGCGAAAAGGACGAAGTCAAGGCTGGGCAGGGCGTCATCGTTATGGAAGCCATGAAAATGCAGAACGAGATGAAGTCGCCCAAGGATGGTGTGGTGCAGAAGATCATGACCGCAGAAGGATCGACGGTGAACGCCGGCGACGCGTTGGCCATCGTCGAATAGCGGTCAATCCGGCCCGTTCATGAAAGATGGGTGCTTCAGAGTGCTCCTCTATCGCCTCAAGAGGCTGATGAAAAGTCGGAAACCAAGCATTTGTGGCGCTGGGCCAGAGCCGGCTCAGAAAGAAAAATAGAGGGGGCTTATCGGCACGACTGAAGTCGTGCCCTGTTACAAAGCCTTCGGAAGCGTACCTTTCAGCAGCCGGTTAAGCCACGATACTGGAGGCGCCCAACCTACTTCATGGTGCCGGCTTTCTTGAGGATGTCTTCGGCGAAGTAGTTTTCCACGGACGCCTTGTCGCGAACCGTCTCGTAGTAGGCGGCCTTCAGTAGCTGTTCCCGTCGATCGCGGAGCTGCTCGCGGATGGCCTGCTGAACGCGAGGGTCTTTGAGCTCGCGCTGTCCCGCCGCTTCCCGGCTGATGAGCTTAACAATCTGGAAACCGTAGAGCTGATGGCTGCTGGGATCGTAAATCGGCAGAGCCACGGTGTATTGTCCCGGTTTGAGCTTATTGATGGCGTCAAGCGCGGCTTTGTCCTGCTTGAGCTGCGTCTCCGGAATGAAGCCCAGGTCCCCTCCGCTCTGGGCGTTTCCTGGCTGCTCGGAATAGGTCATCGCGACCGTGGCAAAATCCTCTCCGCTGTCGAGCCGGTTATTGACCATCTGTATCTTCTTGCGCGCTTCAGCCTCGTTCTGGGCTTTCATGTTCTTCACCTGCGGGTTGGGCTGAGTAGTGACGAGGATCTGGGCAAGATGGTACTGCGGCTCGATCAGGTTGAACTCGGCTTTGTGCTGATTGTAGTAATTGGTGATGTCCTCATCGGAGATGTTGATCTTGGAGGTGACTTCCTTATTCAGCACCTTGTCGATGGTCAGAGAGCGGCGCAAGTCACGTTTGAAGTCGTCGAGCGATATCTGGCGATCCTTCAGCCTTTTATCGAACTCCTCCTGGGTGTAGGGCGCTTTGATCTCGGCCAGCTTGGCGTTGACTTCCTCGTCGGTGGCCAGCAGGCCCATCGTTTCGGCGCGCTGCATGAGGATTTCATTGTCAATGAGTTCGCGCAGAATATTCAGGCGGAGGGTGTCGGCTTGTTCCTCGCTGGGCTTCTGAGGCGCCTCGGCAACCTGGTTGTCGTAATATTTTTGGACCTCGGTGCGGGTGATCTTGCGGCCATTGACGGTCGCCATCACGTCCTCACCCTCCTGTTTGCTGGAGCAGCCGAGTTGGAGAAACAGCGCGATCAGGACCGACAGAGTCGTCAGCAGCGCGAGACTGGTTACCCTCTTGTGTTGTTTCAGTTCCAAACTACGCCCCTCCTGAGAGGCAAAATGCGGGTTAGTCGAAGCCGTCGGGCGCAACGGTGCGACTGAGTCAAAGGCAATTGCAAGGCCAGCATCGTGCCAGTTACTTACTGGACGGAGCCGGATGTGGCGGCGCAGCCGGCGGGGCCGGCGATGGCGGAGGTTGCACACCTGCGGCCAACAGCTGACGGTTCAACGCCATCTTCACATCGTCAGCGTCCAGTGCCCCTTCCAGGCGCTCGCCATTAATGAAAACCGTGGGGGTGGCGCTGACGCCCAGCTTGTCGCCCTCCGCCATCGATGCCTTCACGGCCGCATCCGACTGCGCCTTCAGACATGCCTGCAGCCGGGGTAAATCGACCCCGTTCTTCTTGCCAAAATCCATGGTCTGCCGATCGATCTCGGCAAACGAAGCCGGCAGATTTTGTTGCGAGGCATTGATGGCCCGCTGATTAGAGTGCAAGTAGTCAGCCAGTTCCCAGTAGGCCGCAGCGTTCTCCTTAGCCAGGCAGTTGGCGTCATTGGCGGCATGCTGTGCCCAGGGATGTATCTGAAGCAGCGGGTAGTCCTTATAGACGATTTTGATTTTGTCCTGGTACTGCGGGAGGATCTCGGTCATCAGAGTGCTGTGCATGCGCGCGCAGAACGGGCACTCGAAATCATCGTAGTTGACGATGGTGACCTTGGCGTCGGGATTGCCTCGCACAGGGCGGTCCGTCAAACTGATCTGCTTCATGGTTTCCGCGTAGGGATCCCTGGTCAGGTCAAACCGGGTAAACCGAATGAGCGTCTTGCCATCCTTGGAAAGCAGGAACTCCGCCTGCTGGGACTTGTCCTGGCGGCTCATGTTGACCGATACCAGATCGTAGTTGGGGAACTCGCTGGGCTTTAACGCGCCGACGGTGATGACAACATCAGGCGGAATGTTGAAATAGGACTGGACTTGGCGCTGAATACGCTGGCTCACATCCGGCGGGACAGCTGGCTTGTTGGGCTGCGCTGAGCACCCCAGGCACAACATCAGCGACATGATCGCTAATCGTTTCAAGAACAAGGTGGAAGACCGCCTTTCAGAAGGCCACATGAAGGGTCAATTATCTCATGGAAGGGCGATTTATCTGCAGCAACGGAGCAGCATGCCGCCTTTGATAAATGTAGCCAAACCCCGCCGGGAATGCTCAAGACGGGCACGATCAGGGTCTGAATGCGCCGCCTATCGCAAGGAATTGGGCGGAAGCAGAGCGTTCATGGAGCCGGAACGAAAGCCTTCGAGGTCCAAGGTGATGTACAAGAAACCCAGCGCCTTGAAGATGGCGGTGAGTTGCGAAGCCATTTCCAGCGTCATGGCGCGGGGCAATTCCTCGCGAGCGATTTCGAGGCGGGCTATCTGGCCGTGATGGCGCACGCGGAACTGGCGAAATCCCAGCCGCCGCAGCGCCTCTTCGCCTTGCTCCACCGCCGAAAGATTCTCCCGCGTTACCGGTCGGCCATACTCAATGCGGGAAGCCAGACAGGCGGAGGCGGGCTTGTCCCAGAGGCGTAATCCCGCCTCCCGGGCAAGTTGGCGGATGTCTTGCTTGGTCAGGCCGGCGTCCAGCAGCGGTGCGGCAATCCCATGCTGCCGGGCCGCGTTCTGTCCGGGACGATGGTCTCCCTGATCATCAACGTTCACGCCATAAGCCATGACATCGAAGCCGGAGCGCTGGCGGTATTCCTGCATCCTGGTGAAAAGTTCGTCCTTACAGTGGAAACAACGTGCTCCATCGTTACGAAGATATTCGGCCCGCTCCAGTTCCAGGGTTTCGATGATATGCAAGGGCATCCCGTGTTCTTCGGCAAAAGCCACGGCGTCGCGCATTTGGAAGCGCGCCAGGCTGGGAGAATCCGCCAGCACGGCCATCATGCCGGCGCCGAGTTCACGATGGGCAGCCCAGGCCAGGAAAGCGGAATCGACTCCGCCCGAATAGGCAACCAGCAAGCGTCCAAAGGATCGGAGTTGCGCCTGCAGGGAAGCGGACTTGGCCTCGAGGTCTTTCACGTCCGAAGGCAGGTTGGAGCGCAAAGCTGACATCGCACTATTCTAGTGCACCGGTATGGCAAGAAGGTCGCTGGTCAACGAGGGCTTCCGGTTTCGCGGCTTGGTGCTAGCTGCACGAATCGGAGCGGACCTTTCGAACCTGCAAACTCCTCGACCCTGCTACCGCTAGTTCGCCGCTGATACCAATCCGGATCCCTGGTGGAGAGAACGCGAAGAGCGGTTGGATCCAGCCAAACTGCTTCGACGGATTGAAGGTCCTGGTCGATTGTCGTTACCGGGCCCAGGCGTTTCCACTGGGTCTGGGGATTGAAATAGCGCACAAAGGAATCCTCCACGATGAAGTTATCGTAGTAAATGACGGTTCCGGGTTTGAACGTCTGACCCATGCGCAAGGCGAACGACAGCGCCGGATTGGATGAAGTGCGGGAATAGGGAATAATTGCGAAGCTCAAGTTAAAGAGCACACAAAACACCGTGGCTGCAATCAGCAGAGATCCCAAGTCCGGCTTTCCGGGCGAAGTGCGGTCCAAATCGGACTTCCAGCAACCAGCCAGCAGAAGAATAAATGCCGGCCATGCGAAAAGTTTGTAGAAGGAATTTTCCGGCATCCAGAAGAAGAGGAAGCTCGCGTAGACGGCCAGCCAAATGGCAGCAAAGCGAAAAACTTCACGATCATAAATCCGGATTGAGGCTCCCTTGCGATAGTACGAGAATGCGGTCTTCAAAAGGAACAGAAGCGAGACTAGCGAAAGACCAATCAAGAGGCGCGTCAACCAACCGGAGTACCGGACAAGCGCCATTTTCCCGGCCAGAAAAACTTGCGCCCAGCTGCGAGCCGTCAGCCAACTATTCCGGATGGCGCTGAAGGAGAAACCGGACCCAGTAGCATGACTTGTAAGGAAGGCAAAGAAAGCCGGAAAAGTGAAGCCCCCGAATCGCCAGCAATAAACAGCAACATAGACACCAAGAGTAAAACACCCCGCCGTGCAGGCGTAAATCATGGCGCGACGAAAGCGTACGAGCTGCGATTCGCCTTCAGCACCGTGACGCCATATCCAATAGCACGCGGGCATAACAAACAAGAAGGCCAGTTCATGCACCAGCATCGCCAAGATGTGCAAAAGCGCCACCAGGAATGGCCGGGACGGCCGGGACGTAATCAGCAGATCTGCGCAAAGGATGAGAAGCAACACGCTAAGGATGTAAGCATCAGCATCCGTACTGAAGCGCCACCAAATTCCTGCAAGGGCGAATAATGCGGAGAGCGTAATCGCCGCCCGAATAGAGTGCGATACCTTCGCAACCATTCCGAATAAGAAGTACACTGCCAACCCCGCAAAGAAGGCGTTTAGGACTTGCAGTATATAGAGAGCGCGAATGGAACGGCCGAGGGCCCGGTAAACATACCAACCTATAGGGGAATAGAGGAGATGGTTGGGATGCAAAAGCGACTTCAAGCTGGCGGCATTCTCGACGTCGAGGGCAAAGGTTATTCCATCCCAATAATAGTTATGGGTTGGGATTGCCAGGTATACAAGAAGGGCAGTAAGAGCTGCACCTATCTGAATCCAGGTCTTCGTTTTATCTTTCGATAGCTCCACTAGGTCCTTCGAGAGATTCAACCGCACTACTCCGGTTCGACTACGACCTAGGTTCGGGATAGATACGATCCGCCGGGGGAGTGCAAAAGGTTGAAGGCCAGGCTTTGCCATGCCTGGGTCAGGCACTAATATAGTCTCTGCAAACGCTTGATGCTGCCGAAGGTGCCCACATTGGTGAGGCTGAAGGAGAAGCGATAGGCGTTTTCGTTGCGCACGATACCAAGGGCCCAGCGCTGATATTGAAAGGCGACGCCGCAGCAGTCCCAGTTGTAATTGGTCTGAATGGTGGCGGCTTGAATATAGGCCAGCCGGGAATCTACACCCACACTTGCGGCTCCGCTAAATCCCGGCTTGGTCATGCCACCATAAATGACTGCCATACGCCATTGGTTAAAATATTGCTGTGTCTCCACTCCGTCGACCAGGGCAACTTCACCCGGGGCATCCAAATACGTTTGCCCCGCATTTAGATACCACCAATTCCAACGATAGCCGACAAACGCGGTGCTCGAGTTCAGCTGATGCAGTACCGGGTCATAGTCCACAGACCACTGAAAGTCGGCGTTGCCGGACTGAGCTCGCAGCCGGGAGATGATTGGCGAGAATAAACGTGGGCCGGTAAGGAAGGCGATGCCGGTGAAATCTACGGTGGTGTCGAACACATTACGCTGTCCTGGCACCAGTGCCCCGCCAAAGTTGGTATTCATGAAATATTTCTGGGCGAGCTCCCAGCTCAAGACATTGCCGGCCGGGCCCGACTTGTCCGTGCAGGCTGCGGCTTGAGTTTCGTTGTCCTTCTTGACGAAATGTTCCTCCGGCGACGAAGACTTCTGTGGCTGATAGCACTTGGACTTGAGAGTTGTCTTTTTGGAGTAGAGCCGGTTGATCACTCCGTACTCTACTTCATTGGTGTCCACCAGAATGTCACGGTAATCGAAGCGAATAATCTGGCTAAAGTCGTTGATGCCCGTCTGGTAACGGTAGATCATGAAGGGCTCAACCGTGTGCTTGAGCACGCGACCGAAGGGCTTGCGGTCGAAAATCTTGGATAGGGTGGGCGGACGGATCTCCAAGGAAGCGTTCGCGACATTCCGGTTAATGGGATCCTGGATCGCTGTACCGATCAGGGCTGGATTGGAACCCGGCTCCAGGCGCTCGGTGTAGAAGGTTTCGCGCGCCCCGATTTCAGGACGGACTGTCCAGCCGCGAAACAACTTGGGCCAGGCAATATAGGGGGCAGCGTCAATCCGTCCGACGATGGGGGCGGTTGAGAAGCCGATTTCGCTACGATTCACTCCTTCGATCGCTGCGTCATAGGAATACACGAAATCCGACCGGTTGAAGGGCCGTTCCGCCGTCGAAAACTCCACGCTGGGCGCATGCACGATACTGATGTAGTCGCCAGGGGCCGTGCTCTCATAGTTTTGGTAACGCGAAGCTATCGCACCAAAGGAGTAGCCATTCCAGTTCTTGTATAAGAATGCGTTGGAGCGGACCTCGGAGTTAATGGCCTCGGTGAAGCCCTCAGCGAACGCCAGGCGGAATTCGTAGGACGACAAAAGGTCGAGGTTGAGAACACCCTGAAAGCCATCGGGCAGGGGCCGGAAGCCATAAGCCTTGAATTCTTCGCCGCCCTGATTCACGCCAGTTTGCGGGTTACCCTTGTTGTCCTGCACCGCTGTAAATTGGGCCTGGAAGGCGGAGCCAAAGCCGACCCAGCGGAAATTACCGGCTTCCGCCGGACCTCGTTTGCTGTAGATGGAGGCGCCTATAGTTGCGTCGGAATTGCGGCTAATTACCCAATAGAAAGCATCTCCCAGGACGGTCCCACGGGTATTGGACACTCCCATCACCGGTATCAGGAAACCGCTCTTGCGCCCTAGGTTCTCGGCCGGATGTTCGACGAAGGGAAAGTAAAAGACGGGAATTCCATGAAGTTTCATGGTGGCGTGGTGCATCTTCGCTTCATCGCCAACTTCGATATCGGCAACCTTGGAGTCGAGTTGCCACTTCGGATTTGGCAACTGGCACGATGTGACAAATCCGTAGTAGACGCGATAGTGGTCTGGCTCAACCCGTTCCACAATCTTTCCGGTGAAGAAAAACGGTGTGGAGGAGGTCAGAAACATCATGTGGTTCTTGACCTTGGCGCCGGTGGAGCCAGTAGCATCGTAGAATGTGCCGCTGTCACTGCTGACCTCGTAGGTGGCATGGCTACCGACGATGTGCTCGTCGTGAGGTCCGCCGTCGAATACCACGTGCCCGGTTGCCGTTACGTGACCGGTGGTTGAGTCATACGTCGCCTGGTCGCAATGCAGGGTGTTGGTACTAAAACGAATCTCCACGTGACCGCGCACAGAGTACAGATCCTGGTTCTTTTCCTGTTCGTCGGCGCGGATCAATACTTCGTTGCGTGCCGGGCCAGCGTTGATCGCCGGTCTCGGCGGTCCCTGTTCCTGCGGGCTGCCTTCCTGCAGTTCCTGCTCAATAATCTGTTCGGTCTTGGTGTCTTCCTCGCCGGAATCCGTTCGCACCGTGATTTGCGGCTTCGCAGCCGGCGGGGAGGCAACTGCGTTGGCAGAAGAATCGGGATTGGCAGCCGGTGGCTGGCTCGCGGTTTGGCCCAAAGTTGGCTGCTGTCCCACGGCAGGCAACTGGCTGGTTACTACGCTGGGCCGTAGAAACAGGTGACACAACAACAGCGCCGTGATAATCAATCGAATGCGAGAAGTCATCGATAGGCGGGCGTCCCCGCGCCAGTTTGTACTGATGAAGCGGAACCTTGCAACTTAGCACGTTGCATGAACCCAGGCAAAACCTGCCGCGGTCTCGGGGGATCACGCGCAGGGCTGACGTTCTTCCAAACCCGCTTGGCGACAGCTGGTTGCGCCTTCAACTTCGAGGACAGGCTCATCTCGCTATAGGTGGCGGATGACCTTTCTGTCATTCAACTTTGTACCGCATCGCGTTCCCTTATGTGCACCAGTAAAAGAAATAGTTACACCACGACATGACCGAACCCCAAGCCATACCCTCCGATGCCTCTGCGGATGCCGCGCAACCCTCCGATGATCTGTGGCGAACAGAGATCCCTGCCCGGGTCGCGGGTTATCACCACCGGCGCGGACGACGTATCACGGGAGCGTTCAGCATGCGCTTTCCGTTTCCGCCGACCGCGCCGGAGGAAAGCCCGGCGGCTCCGGAAGAGGAAATAGCTGAAATTGACCCAGTGAATTCGAGGGCTGAATACGGCTGCGACGCTGCCGCTCTCCCGCCGCTCGAACTTGCCGAAACCATAGAACCTCTTCCGGTGTCACCTGAGGCTGCTGCGGTCGCCAGCGAGCAGCCTGCGCCTGGAGTAACGCCAGCCGTTCCACTGCATGACGCAGGCTTCCGCATTCCTGACATCGCCGAGGATCCCGCTCCGCCGCTCGCTCCAGCGCCCGTTACGCGGCCGAACGGCAGGCGAAAAATCATCGCATTTCCCCGACCGGCTGCCGACGCGGCCGAAACCTCTCGCCGTTTGGCTGATCCGGTGCTTCCGGAGCAGCCCCGCATTTTGGACGTGCCGGAGGAATTGGAGGCCTTTCCAACTGCCCGGCTGCTCGACGGATTGCACTCCCTGTCGGGTGTCCAGCAGCCTGCCGTCGCGCCCGCCGACCACATTGAGCTGCCATTTCAAGCCGCGTACATCTCGCAACGTCTGTACGCGGGACTGATTGACTGCGCAATTGTGGCCGCAGCCGCGGCCGTTTTGGGCGCGGTCAGTTACAAGATGCTGCCCAAGCTTGTCATCAGCAAACCAGTTCTGATGGCCGCAGCTGCGGTACCGATAGTCCTGTGGGCGGCTTATCAGTATGTCTTTACGATGTATTGCGGCGCCACCGCCGGAATGCAGATGTTGGGTATGCGCCTGCGTACCTTCAAGGGAGGAAACCTGAGCTGGCGCCATCGTCGCAGCCGGGTAATCGGGCTCTACTTTTCTACCGCATCTCTCATGATGGGCCTGTTCTGGGCGCTGGTGGACGTGGACGCCCTCTGCTGGCATGACCGCATCAGCCGCACCTACCTTACCAAGCGGGAGTAGTTGTCTGCTCCGTCCGCCACTGGACGCCGGCCGCGACGGAAAACTCATCAGCTGACAACTCTCCAGCAAACGAGTACATTCAAACGGGTCCCACCAACGTGGCACGCACGAGGCCGCGATACATCCGTAATAGCGATACACTAATCTACTCCCTCTGCAACTTTGGGACTGGGAGGACCTGCCCGAAGACTCGGGAACACTTATGCCTTCTATGTCGTCGCCGTCTGACAGCCTGCAGCGGCCCGCAATCAAAGTCTTCGTCGCCACCTCGGTGATGCTGACGTTCATCTCCTTCTGGCGGGCGTCGGCAATTGTGCTCTCTGATTTGGCGTCGTCTGCGTATTACGTGGGCGGCGATGCGGAGAAGGTGATCGGCAAAAGCGCTCCCTGGTTCGTTCTCGCAGTCATGTTGTTCAGCTACGCCGTGCGGTCCGTTTACATCGAGTCCAGCTCGATGTTCGTGCGCGGCGGCGTCTATCGCGTCGTCAAAGAAGCCATGGGCGGCAACCTGGCCAAGCTGTCCGTCTCAGCGTTGCTATTCGACTATGTGCTGACTGGCCCGATCAGCGCCGTGTCGGCCGGCCTGTATCTGTCAGGATTTCTGACCGACACCTTCCATCACCTCGGTTACAACATCACCGTTCCCGACAACGCCTTTGCGGCGGCATTTGCAATTGTTGTCACCCTCTACTTCTGGTGGAAGAACACCCAGGGCATTCACGAGTCCAGTGAGCGGGCATTGCAGATCATGAAGATCACTACCGTCATGGTGGTGGTTCTCATTGTCTGGTGCCTGATTACTCTGCTCAAGCATCCTGCGCCTTTGCCTCCGCTTCCTTCGGCCGCCACCATGCATCACGACAAGGAGTCGCTGGGCTGGTTTTTCCACACTTGGGCCGCGCGCATTCCCTTGATCATGCTGCTGGTCGGCTTTGGCCACTCCGTCCTCGCCATGAGCGGCGAGGAATCGCTGGCCCAGATCAATCGCGAGATCGAGCATCCCAAGCTGAAGAACCTGGAAAAGACCGGGCTGGTGATCTTTCTCTATAGCCTGCTTTTCACCTCGCTGGTTTCGTTTTTCGCAGTGATGATCATTCCCGACGGGGTGCGGCGCGATTACTTCGCCAACTTGATCAGCGGGCTGGCCATGAACGTCGTGGGGCCTTACAGCCTGAAGCTGGTCTTTCAGGCATTCGTCGTCATCGTCGGCGTACTGATTCTGTCGGGCGCGGTCAACACCGCGATCGTGGGCGCCAACGGCGTGCTCAATCGCATGAGCGAAGACGGCGTGCTGACCCCCGGTTTCCGCAAGCCGCATCCCAAGTTCGGTACCAGCTACCGCATCATCAACCTCATCGTCGGCTTGCAGATTCTGACCATCGTGGCCAGCCGCGGCAACGTCTATCTCCTGGCTTCGCTCTACGCCTTCGGCGTCATCTGGAGCTTCGCCTTCAAGTCGCTGGCCGTCGTCGTCCTGCGCTACACCGAGCCCGAGAACCGCGAGTGGAAGGTCCCGGGCAATTTCCACATCGGGGGAGTAGAGATTCCGGTTGGGCTGGTGCTCATCTCGCTGGTGCTCTTCTCCACTGCGATCGTGAACCTGTTCACCAAGGAGCTGGCAACCATCTCCGGCGTTGCCTTCAGCCTTGCATTCTTTGCTATCTTCACCGTCTCTGAGCGCATTACCGCGAAACAGCACGCCCACGCCGAATCCGGCTTCGACCAGTTCAACATCGCGCAGAATGCCGAGCTCAGCGCCGAGGCCATGGAAGTGCGCCCGGGCAACATTCTGGTCGCGGTGCGCGATCCGCACAACTTGTATTACCTGCGAAAAGTGCTGGCCAGGACCGACACCACCAAGACGGACGTCGTGGTCATGACCTCCCGCGTCTATCTGCGGGAAGATTCGTTCGGCGGTGGCGAGCTCGTGGACAGTTCGGAAGTCTTCCGGAAGTACGAGCAGGAGCTGTTTTCCGCCGTAGTCTCCGTTGCCGAAAAGGAAGGCAAACACGTTTCTCTTCTCGTGGTGCCGACGAACGACATTTTCGAAAGCATAGTGGCGACCGGGCAGCGGCTGCACTCGTCGGTGATCGTTTGCGGCAAGTCGAACAAGCTCACTGCCGACGAGCAAGGCAAACTTACCGGCGACGCCTGGGAGCGATTACCCGAGCCTCGTCCGCGTTTGCGTCTGGTGGTCTTCGAGCCCGACGGGGTCAAACATGAGTACATGCTGGGGCCGCATACGCCGCGCATGCGCCAGGAGGACGTTGACCTTCTGCACGGCTTATGGAAGGAGCTGACCACCGATCCCCACTATCGCAATCTCCATCATTTCCACGTGCTGAATGTGGCTTTGCAGGAGATGGCCTCGCGTATGCACGACGAAGGACGGCGGGAAGAAGTTCTGAAAGACATCTCCGACGAGATGAGCCGCCAGAGCGGCGAACCGATTATCGACGACGAAACCTCGACCACGCCGCCAACGTAACGCGCCGCGACAAATGGCTGCTCATTTCGGTTGCGTGCTGTCGATTCCAAGCAACCGCCGAACTTCAGTCAATAAAGCCTTGCCGTGCCACCAGGAAAAGCGGTCTTGAATCAATATCCGTGAGATCCCTCCGGCTGTTGACTGCCTGCCGCAACTGAAAATCCTGGGGTCGGCTGAAAAGTGTGGAGGGCCAGCAATCGAATCCCGCGTAGCAGGACGGCGACACGGTAGCCCAGCACTTCAGCGCCTGCGTGAGACTGGAAAAGGACATTCGTGCTGGGACAGACACTGACGGGCCGGTTAAAACAGCCGCGCAGTGGCGGGAGCGCAGTTAGCCCGGGGCGTAAGCCCCGGGTAAAGTGGGGAGACTTTGCGAGCCGCGTAGCGGCGGCAGGGGTTCTCAGACAGATCGATCATGCGGAACGCCGCCAATTTCAGCAGCCATCACCCGAGCAGTACATGGACGCTCCGCCCAAGAAAAAAAATAAAAAATCCGTCAGCCTGGAACGCTGCTGCATCCTGTCAAGTTACGAAAGTACATGTACCAAGTTGCGCCTCGACAGTAACGCGAACCGCCATACGCGCTCCTCCGCGGGTAGAATCGAACTCACCATGAAAGCCGTCCTTGTCACTCGCTCAGGTGGTCCGGAAGTTCTGGAAGTCCGGGACGTTCCCGATCCGCAGCCTGCTCCCGGCGAAGTCATCGTTCGCGTTGAGGCCGTCGGCATCAATTTCGCCGACACGATGACCACGCGTGGCAGCTACGGCGGCATGCCGCCTCCGCCATTTATCTCGGGACGCGAGTTTGCCGGCGTCGTCGAAGGCACCGGCGAGCGCGTCATGGGCTACATGCAATGGGGTGCGGCTGCCCAGAAGGTCGCCATGAACCTCGACCTGCTGTGGCCGCAGCCTAAGGGCTGGACTTCAGCGCAGTCGGCCGCGTTTCCGGTAAATTTTCTTACGGCATATCTGGCGTATTGGAAGGCCGGTCTCACCAGCGATGCGATGGAGCCGAACCGCTGGGCCGACGGCCATCAGCGCCGCGTGCTCATTCATGCCGCCGCCGGGGGCGTCGGCACGGCCGCGGTTGAGATCGGCAAATTGCTGGGCATCGAGACCTACGGAACCTCGTCGTCGGACGAGAAGCTGGAGCGAGTGAAAAAGCTCGGACTGGACCACGGGATCAACTATCGCGAAGTGGATTATGAGCAGCGCGTGAAGGAATTGGCCAACGGCGAAGGCATGGATGCGGTCTTCGAAATGCTTGGCGGCGAGCACGCCACCAAGAGCCTGCGCTGCTGCCGCTCGTTCGGCCGAGTGATCATCTATGGGACGGCGACCGGACAGCCGCACCAACTCGATGCTGGAGTGATGATGGCGAGGAGCCTGAGCGCGCACGGCCTGTGGCTCAGCGTGCTGGCCAAAGATCGCGACCTGATCGACCGCAGTCTTCAGGCCATGCAGCCCTGGATCGGCCAGGGCAAACTGCATCCCGAGATCGGTCATACGCTACCCATGGATCAGGCCGGCGAAGCGCATCGACTGCTGTTACAGCGCGCCAACTACGGAAAGATCGTACTGCTGATTGCGTAGCAAGCCAAGCTAAGGGGCACTTCAGAACACGGTGGTAGAGCCGGCCTTTAGGCCGGCGTCGAGGCAGTTCAGAAAGGTTTTACGGCAAACGGCGGACGCGGCGCTGAAGCGCCGCTCTACCACCGACTCCCGCTCCCGCTACAATTGCTTTCGTGGATGCGAAACCTTGGCTGGTTCTGATCTTGTTTTTCGCCGTCTGCCTCGGCGCAGGCGGCCTAGGCTCGTTCTTCACCGCCAGCAGCGTTCGCAACTGGTATCCTCGGCTGCGCAAACCGCCGGGCACCCCGCCCAGCTGGGTCTTCGGGCCGGTCTGGACCACGCTCTACGTACTGATGGCGCTTTCTGCGTGGCTGGTCTGGCGGCAATACGGACACGGCGCTCGGCCTGCGCTGCTTGTCTTTTTCGCCCAGCTGGCGCTGAATGTCGCCTGGTCGGCAATCTTCTTTGGCTCGCGACTGCCCGGCGTCGCCTTTGCAGAAATCTTGCTCCTGTGGTTCGCTATCGCCTTCAACATTCTCGGTTTTTATGTGTTGCTTCCGGTGTCGGCGCTGCTGCTCGTCCCTTACCTCTTATGGGTGAGCTACGCAGCCTATCTCAACTTCGGTATCTGGCGGCTGAACCGCGAGTGAGTGACCTGACCGGGTCAAGTTGCTCGGTTCGCTGCCCCCATTTACGATAAAAGCGAGCAATGCCTCACTCCAAGCAGGTCTTTTTCGATCCCCAACGTAAACGCTGGCGCCGTTTGCGGTTCATCATTGATTGCAGCGTCATCGCCGTTACCTTGTTGCTGATTCTTTTCGTAGTCTCCGTCCTGCGTGGATCCTCTGTCCCAGGCGTCGCGCTTCCCGAAGTCAAGAAGCCTTACCACGCTCTGAAACCCGACCAGAAGCGCAAGCCGCCTCGCCGCGTCAACACGCATCGCAAGACCAAGCAGCCGGCCTCGCAAGTAGTTCTGAACTCCGACGAAGGCATCCGCGGCGCGTTCTACGTGCAGTGGGACGCCGCCAGCTTCGCCTCGCTCAAGGAGTACTACCCGCAAATCGACATGCTCTTTCCCGAGTGGATGCACGTGCTGACTGACGATGGCCGCCTGCAAGCGGTCACCGAGCTAAACACGCTGTACGACGTAATGGATGAGCACGGTAAGCCGGAGCCTGTTGACGAAAAGGTGATGGCATACCTCAAAAGCGAAAAGGCGCTGACGGAAGTCTTTCCCCTGGTCAACAATTTCGATCCCGTCGTCAACAAGTGGAATCCGGACCTGACTGCGAAGTTCATGTCCGATCCCGAAGCGCGCCGGCGCTTCCGCCGCGAGCTGCTGTCCTTTCTTGCCACCGATCAGTACAAGGGCATCACGCTCGATATCGAGGCGTTCCCCGACACTTCGCGTGACGACTACCGTCAGTTGGTGACGGAGCTCTACGGCGATCTTCAGGCCAAAGGGTTGAAGCTCTACGTCGCGGTTCCGGTCAACGACAAGGACTTCGACTACGCGTCCATTGCCAAGGTCTCCGATGGCGTCATCCTGATGAATTATGACCAGCACTATCCCGGTGGCGATTCCGGTGCCGTCGCCAGCCAGGATTGGTTCGTCAAGAACCTGCAAGACGCATTGAAGGTGATTCCCAAAGAGAAGATCATTTGCGCCGTGGCCAACTACGGTTACGACTGGGCGATGAAGAAGGATCAGAAGCCCGGCACGCCGCCGGAGAATAATCACACCGTTACCGTGCAGGAAGCGTGGCTTGAGGCCGCCGAATCCGATACTGACATCAACTTTGACGACGACGCGATGAACCCGCACTTCGCCTATCTTGACGGCGACATACGCCATGATGTGTGGTTCGTGGATGGAGTAACCGCGCTGAATCAGATGCGGGCCGCGCACGCCTTGGGCATCGATACCTTCGCGCTATGGCGTCTGGGATCGGAAGATCGCTCGCTGTGGGCGGTGTGGGACAAGCCATTCGAGGTTGGCGCCACTGACAAGCTGGCCATCGTGCCCCCCGGTCAGGACGTGGACGATGAAGGCTCGGGCGAGATCATTCGTATTCAGTCGCGGCCGTCGGCGGGCGAGCGCACCATCACTCTCGATCCCGAAACCCACCTGGTCAGCGACGAAATCTTCAAGACCATTCCGATGCCGTACGTCGTCGACATGTATGGTGGTACCCAGGAAAAGAAGGTTGCGTTGACGTTTGACGATGGCCCCGATCCGACCTGGACGCCCAAGATCCTCGACGTGCTGAAGCAATATGGCGCGAAGGCAACGTTCTTTCTCATCGGCGCCGAGGTGGAAAAGTTTCCCGGCATCGCCAAGCGGATTTTCAACGAAGGCCACGAGATCGGCAATCATACCTTCACCCATCCTGACGTCAGCAACATCTCCAAGCGGTATTTCGAGGTCGAGCTGAACCTGACGGAGAAGCTGTTTGAGAGCAAGCTGGGCGTAAAGCCGGTGCTCATGCGTCCTCCGTATGCCATTGACGAGGCGCCCGACACTGCGGACCAGGTGCGCCCGCTGGAGTGGTCGCAGGACATGGGCTACATCACCGTCGGCGAGAAGATCGATCCCAATGACTGGCGCGACAATCCACGCCAGACAGCGCAGGAGATCGCCGACAATGTGCTGAAGGACCTGCCGCCGTGCGCGCCCAATAATCAGGTGCGCTGCGGCAATGTGATTCTCTTTCACGACGGCGGAGGCGACCGCAGCCAGACGGTGTTGGCCCTGGGTATCATCCTTGGCGGGCTGAAACAACGTGGCTACCAGGTGGTGCAGGTGTCCGAGTTAATGGGCAAGACCCGCGCCGACGTCATGCCTCCCATTACCACCAATGAGCGCTGGGCGGCATGGGTCGACAGTCTGAACTTCTCCCTCTTCGGTCTGGTGCAGTCGTTCATCATCTTCGTCTTTTTTGTGGGCGACGTGCTGATGAGTGGACGCCTGATTCTGGTCGGTGTGCTCGCGATATATGACCGCTGCCGTCACCGCACTGACGATCCCAATTACCGTCCCGCCGTCGCCGTGCTTGTCCCGGCGTATAACGAGGAGAAGGTCATCGAACGCACCGTGCGCTCCGTTCTGGAATCCGATTACCCGCAGCTGCGCGTCATCGTAATCGACGATGGGTCGCAGGACGCGACGCTGGAGGTCACCCGTACCGCTTTCGCTAACGAGATTGCCGCCGGGCGCGTTACTGTGCTGACGAAGGCCAACTCGGGCAAAGCGGACGCCCTCGATTATGGCCTGGAGCAGGTGACGGAAGAGGTGTTCATCGGCATCGACGCCGACACCATCATCGCCCCCAACGCGATTTCCAAGCTCGTCCCGCACTTCAGCAATCCCAAGGTCGGCGCCATGGCCGGCAACGCCAAGGTCGGCAACCGGGTCAACCTGTGGACGCGCTGGCAGGCGCTGGAATACATCACCAGCCAGAACTTCGAACGCCGCGCCCTGAACACGTTGAATTCGGTCAGCGTTGTTCCGGGGGCAATCGGCGCGTGGCGTACATCCGCTGTCCGCGCCGCCGGAGGTTATCAGCGCGACACCGTCGCTGAAGACGCCGATCTCACCATGGCCCTGCTGCAAGCGGGATACTGGGTGAACTATGAGGACCGCGCGCTAGCCTATACCGAAGCTCCTACCACGGCGAACGGCCTGATGCGGCAACGCTTCCGTTGGTCCTTCGGCATTATGCAGGCGGTGTGGAAGCATCGTGGAGCGATCAAACACAAAGGCGCTTTGGGCTGGGTGGCCATTCCCAACATGGTGATCTTCCAGATCCTGTTGCCCCTGGTCTCGCCGTTCATCGACATCATGTTCGCCGTGGGCGCCATCACCTATTTTGTGGACAAGTACCGTCATCCCGAGTCGGCCAATCCAGCCGACTTCCACAAACTCGTGCTGTACTTTGCACTCTTCATGGTGATCGACTTTATTGCCTCCAGCATCGCCTTTACTCTGGAGCGGCAGCAACCCGGCGGCAAACGCGACTTCCTGCTGCTGGCCCACGTCTGGCTGCAGCGCTTTGCCTATCGCCAGCTGTTCTCGCTGGTGCTCATCAAGACCCTGAAGCGCGCCATGGAAGGCCGCGGCTTCGCCTGGGACAAACTGGAGCGGACGGCCAGCGTCCGGCAGCCGGTTGTGATTCCGCGCGAAAGGCGGGCCCAGTGAGTCCCGCTCCCAAGCCCGCACTCGACATGAGCGTCAAGGTTGCCGGCATCGCCTTCAAGAATCCGGTCCTCGCCGCCAGCGGCAGCTTTGGTTACGGCGTGGAGTTCGAGGATGTTGTGACCCTCAGCCGTTTAGGCGGCTTCGTCACCAAGGGCCTGTCGCGCGAACCGATGGCCGGCAATCCTCCGCCGCGCCTCTTCGAGACTGCGGCAGGAATGCTGAATGCCATCGGCTTGCAGAACATTGGCGCGCGTGCCTTTCTGGAAGAGAAGCTTCCGCTGCTGCGGAAAATCGGCAACATTGCTTTTCTGTGCAACGTCTTTGGGCACTCGCAGGACGAATACGAAGACGTTGTTCGCATCCTCAACGATGGCGAGGGTATCGCCGGCTATGAACTCAACGTCTCCTGCCCAAACACCAAATGTGGTGGCATCGCCTTTGGCAGCGATCCGCGGATGTTGTCGGAAGTGGTCAGCGCGGTAAAGAAGATTGCCACGCGTCCGCTCATCGTGAAGCTCTCGCCCAATGTCACCAGTATTCCTGACATGGCGCGCGCCGCCGAAGAAGCAGGCGCCGATGCCATTTCCCTGGTGAACACCTTTGTCGGGATGGCCATCGATGCCGAAACCCGCAAGCCCCGGATTTCGAACATCACGGCGGGTTTGTCCGGCCCCGCCATCAAACCGATTGCCGTGCGTATGGTGTGGGAAGCCGCGAAGGCCGTTAAGATCCCAGTCATCGGACTAGGTGGCATCAGCACCGCGGAAGATGTAATTGAGTTCCTGCTCGCCGGCGCCAGCGCCATCGAAGTGGGCACGGTAAATTTCTGGGATCCCTGCGCCTGCGAGACCTTGGTTGACTCGCTGGAGAAGTGGTGCCTGGAGCATCGCGTCGCAAAGATCAGCGAGCTGACTGGAGCGCTGGAAGTCTAGGAGCCTTCCAGGTGTGTTGCAAATGGGCAAGAAAGTTTTGCCGGCGGAAACCGGCTCAGATTTGCTCACACCCTAGGGACGGCACACCTGACGACAGAGTTGTGAAACAGTAGGACCTTGCCTTGGCAAACTCCTAGCGGCCTGCCAGCCTGGACAAATCCACCGACTCTTCGAACTCAACGCCCAAAAATTCCCGCAGACAGCGCCGCAAATCGGCGGGCGTGCTGAGTTCAACTTCCTCTCGACTTCCTCCGCGAGTCGCAATCAGCCGCATGTTGGCCAGCGTGGTGCGCCCGTCCGGCGTCGCCCGGCTACAGATCCAGTTTTTCGTGAAGTGCGACTCCGGCGAGCTCTGATGAAACCTGCACATCCCTTCATAGTCATTCAGCCCATGCGCAACATCGCGAAACGCGTACAGCGGGACTTGCCCTCTCTTATCCTCGCGCAGCAGTTGCCACTCCTGGCCCACCGCCGACACGATATAGCGATGTCCATTGACTTGATCAGCTCCGCCTGCACAAAACATGATGGGATCGACAAACGAATCTCCGAAGCCGACATCCACCAGCCACGGTTCGTCCAACTCCACCTTCAGCAGCATGTGATCGAACTCCCGCCCAAAGCCACCGTCTTCGCGCCGCACCCGCGCTGACAGCATCTGCACCGAGAAGCCCATCGCGGTAAGCAACTCGCCAAACAGGCCATTCAGCTCATAGCAAAATCCGCCGCGACGCCGCGCAACAATCTTGTCGTAGATCAGGCCAATATCAAGTCGAATCGGAGTTCCCAGGGGTATGTCTAGATTTTCGAAGGGGACGAGGAACAGATGCTGGCGATGCAGCGCGCGAAGAGTTTCAACGGACGCCACCCGAGGGCCATCGTACTCGATGCGCCGTAAATAGGCGTCGATGTTCATAGTTTGCCGCTAAAGCCACAGCTCCAGCAACCAGGCTCTTAGCTCTTAACAACAAAGCAGCCGCTAGTGGGCTACTTTGAATAACGCGCCAGAAAACGCACTAACTCTCGGCTGCAAGTAAACATCAAGAAGAGTCCCATTCCGCCCGCGAACAGGCGCATGTACCTCATGACAGGGTAGCGCTTTCCCTTCCCCCATGATCGGCGGAAGCAAGCGGAATAGAGCATAAACGCTCCTAGCAAGATGGGTGCGCATAAGCCAGCAATGCAAACCGCGTAGATAACATTATCAATCGGGGTCACGCTGCCCTCCTGCTCCCCGTTGCTCGTAGCCCATTACCAGGCAGCCGACCGACGACCGCAAGCAAACCGCCGCGAGCTGACTGCTAAGAGCTAACGGCTAACCTTCACACCGGCAGCTCATCCTGCAACCAGCCCGCTTCCTGCGGCTTCGCTTCGGCGGTCAAATCCAGCACTAGGTTCTCCAGGATCAGCCGTTTGCTGGGAGGATTAGAACGCAGCGCCAGGTCGGCCCGCGCCACTCGCCGGATCGCGCTGGTTAGCTCGCGCCGCGACTTGTAACGACGCGCCTGCCGAATGATGTCTTCCGCAGCAAATGGTGGAATGCGAAAGCCCTGCCATAGCGCCTGCCACAGCGCGCGCGAGTCCCTCACATTGCGCTCCAGGATCACCAGCATCTGACGAAGGGTGCGTTGCAACATATACAGATGACCGATCGCGGCTTCCTCGCCGTCGCCGCTGCTCAAAATCGCATCCAGCACCGCCAGCGCGCGGCCGCGATCGCGCGACGAAATTGCGTCGGTCAGCTCGTAGAACGATCGTTGCTTGGCCGCCAGCACCAGCGTTTCCACGTCGCCCAGCGTGATGCGTTTCTTGTCGCCGACAAACAGCACCAGCTTCTCCAGCTCATTGGCCACCATCATCATGTCGCCGCCCAGCGAGTCCACCAGCTCGCGCGCCGCGTCGGTATCCAGCGTCACGTCTTCGGCGCCGGCAGTCGCTATCGCCCACTTCACCGCGTCGCCTTCCTCCACGCGGGCGAACTCCAGCAACGGGCAGTGCTCGCCCAGGGTCTCGCGAATACGCTCGTAACGGTCCTTGTCGGTCAGCTCCATGCGGCGCGCGTCCGCCGGAATGCTGATGTGGTCTGCCACAAATATCAGCAGCGCGTCCGGATTCGGGTTCTTGAAGTAGTCCTCGATGGCGCCAAACTCGTCGTCATGCTTGCCCCGCCCGTAAAGGGTCTTGATGCCGCGGATGAAGAACACCTGAAATGGAGACATCAGCGACGGGGTTCGCGCCTGGTCCAGCACGTGCCGCAACTCCACTTCGCCCAGGTCCATGTCGTACAGACTTAGTTCGCGAACGTCGGCCGGCACCAGGTGCTGAAGAATGGCATCGCGGCAACGCTTGCGAAAGAACGCCTCATCGCCAATGAACACATATCCCGGAGCCACCTTGCGGGCTTTCACGTCGGCCACGAAGCGGTCGGACGCCGCAAAGCTTCGCATCTAGTAAGCCTCCAGGATATTGGCGACCAGCGTCTTGGCGAAGTCGGCGGCTATGCGCCGCACTGCCGGGTTAGCTTCTTCGAAGAAGCTGGCAACCGCAACCGATTCCTGGTACTGCTCGCGATACAGCAGGTTCGGATTACTCCAGAGCACCTTTCCGCCGTTTGCCGTCAGCTGGGCGTTCATAAAGATCACCACCAGCGACGACGAAATGCGGCCCGTAACCGAATCGTAGGTCAACGGTGCGATGTAGACACTGGTAACTGTTCCCGTGAGCGTGGCGTCTACATTACCGTCGTTGACCGTCACGATGCGGTAGTTGGTGCGCTCGCGCAACTCCTTGATCACCGCCTCGGTCAAAATTTGGCCAACCTGATAGGCGGGCGACGCGTTCAGTATTCCCGGAACATAAATTGTGTGTATGTCGGACGGCAGCCGCACACTGTGGCCCTCAGTGTGATATCCGCAGGCGGTCGTCAACAGCAGCACAGCTACGGCGCACGTAAGAACTGTCCGGCGCAGCATTAGCAGTGCGGGATCGCTCACTGGACTGTCCCTCGCGGGCGCGAAGCAATCATGTTTTCGGCGCACTCCACAGCCATCAGGGCCGCCATCCGCAGGTTGTCGGATGCCGCCCACAGCCAGAATCCATTGGGGTCTTGCGCATCCTGCCGTACAAATACCTGGATCTGTTCCTGCCCGGCGGCGTTGACATTGCTGGGCGACTCTTCCCCGCCCTGCAGTACGTCAACGTGCTCGCCAGAGATCGCCGCCGTCAACTCTCCCATTTGCGCGGCGTTGTCCAGTTCAAGGTAAAGCGAGAAGGCATGCCCATGGAAGATGGGCGCTTGCAGCAGCATCAGCGAAGGTACGATCACTTTTTTCTGGACGATGCTCCGGAAATGCCGCTCGATGCGGCTCTCCACGCTCGCCAGCGATGGCAGAGAATTTTCGCCATAACGGTCCAGCAGATTGAACGCGACTTGAGTGTCAAACACCCCCTTAGGCAGCTGCTGGAAAGAGAGCAGGTTCACCGTCTGCTCATGCAATTCGTCCATGCCGCGGCGGCCGTGCTCAGAGGCAGGCTCAAACACTGTCGCGATGGCGCGCGCAATCTTCCCCACGCGTTGCGCTCTTAGCATCAACAGCGCCAGTACCACCGCCGCCGGATGCGCCACCACCACCGTCGCTTCCGCGAACGGCACCGTGGGCACAGCGCCCAATTCCCGTTCCACCCACGGCGCGCGCAGCAAAACTCCCGCCTGGCCCTCCAGCGCATAGGAGAGATCGACAATGTCGCTGCCCGCTTTTCGCGCCATCGGCCAGATCTCGCGCGTGAAGGTCTCTTCCGACGCAAAGAACGTAAAATCCACATTGTCCAGGTGCTCAGGCAGCACGCTCTGGATGAACGTGGGCTCGTCGCCTACCGCCTCCAGTTGGCCCAGGGACTCGTCGTCGTCCAGCAGGCGTACGTCTTGCGCGGGAAAATTGCGGTCCGTGAGCACTTCCTTCAACTCTCGTCCTTTGAGAGTTGCCGCTCCCACAATGGCGACGCGAAACAGCCCGCCCCAATGTCCTGCTTCACTGGGCGCTGCCGCCGGCTTGTTAGCTTCACTCTTCATCAGGCGTGCGAGGCCTCATCCTGGTGCGGCGGAGGCGGCACCGCGGGCCGCCGAAACACAAAAGAGAGCCGCGCGATCACTCCGGAAAGAATGTAAATCAGCGCCAGCGCAAACAACACATACTCGGAAGAAAACCAGATTAACGCGATGACTACCCCGATGACGATCAGCCAGCGGAAATTCTGCGGCTGACGAAAGTTAATACCCTTAAAGCTGAAGAACCGCCAGGTGCTCACCATCAGGAAGGAAATTGCTCCGACAAAAACTGCCCATCCCACGGACAGCCACCAGATCTGTAGCGGGTTGCCCTGCACCAGGTGGACCACCGCGACGAGCGCACCAGCCCCTGCGGGAATCGGCATGCCGACAAAATACTTTCGCCCGGGACGGCCTGGATTCGAGGGCTGCGGATTGACCTGGATGTTGAATCGCGCCAGACGCGAGGCGCCGGCCAGCAGAAACGCAAATGTAACGATCGCGCCGATCTGAATCACATGGTTTCGCCAGACCAGGTTGCCTTCCAGTGGCAGCATGCGAAAGCCCCACATCCACGCCAGCACTGCGGGAGCGACGCCGAACGCAATCACATCGGCAAGCGAATCCAGTTCGCCGCCGAACGCGCTGGCCGTGTTGGTCAGCCGCGCAATGCCGCCGTCGAAGAAATCGAAGACAATGGCGAATCCGATCGCCTTGGCCGCCTGGTCGAAGTGCCAGGGATCGCCCGCCGTGCCCTGAATCGCCTGCGAGATCGCATAATATCCCGCCGCCATGTTGCCGGCCGTGAACATCGACGGCAGAAGATACAAACCCTTGCGCGGGCGGCGCGCCGGAACAGTGGCGTCCCGTTGCTGAGAATGGCCGCTCATCGCACCTCCGCAACATCGCGCAAACGGGATGGCATGGGCAGCGGCTGTGCCACCACTGCCAGCACGCTCGAGCCGCCCTTTACATTGTCGCCCACGCGCACCTTCATTTCCGCGCCGGCCGGAAAAATCACATCGGTGCGGGACCCAAACTTGATTAGCCCCACTCGCTCGCCGCGCTCCACCGCATCGCCAACCTTCTTGCTGAACACGATGCGCCGCGCCAGTAGCCCGGCAATCTGCTTAAACACGACCTTGCCGGCATCGCCGCGTATCGTCACGACATTCTGCTCGTTCAAGTCGGCTGAGGCTGCGTCCATGGCATTCACGAACTTGCCCTTCTGGTAATGAACGTCCTCAATAACACCGCTCACCGGCGAACGATTTACGTGAACATTAAACACGTTCAGGAAAATGCTGATGCGGGTGCGCGCTTCTCCGCTTTCCTGGACCACGGAAATGTCCGTGACCTTCCCATCCGCTGGCGACACAATCGCCCCCTGGATGGCAGGGATTCTCCGCTCTGGATCGCGAAAGAACCAGAGAAAGAATGCGGCCAGCAGCAACGGAATGATAGCGAGGGCAGGCACCGTGAGCCAGCCTACCAGCGCAGCCACTATCACCAGCGCCAGCCCGTAATAGATGCCGTCGCGAACCATGGGTAGTTCGATTATAGAGCCACAACCACGGCCGCCCTAATGCGAGGGGCCCACAATCTCCCGCGTCAACTCGTCCATTCGCTCCTGCACCTGCTGGAATTTTTCTCCGGTGGACGGCCCGGTGAAGCCGGCGAGAATCGCCTTCACATGCCCTTCGCGGTCGACGTAAATCGATGTGGGAAACGCCCCGAAGTTCACCAATTGCGGCAGCGTCTTCGCAATCTGCCCCTGATCGGTCGTGCCCGCCAGAAGCAGCGGGAACGTCACTCCAAACTTCGCGCGATAGATTCCGATCTGCCGCAGGTCACGCTCGGTGTCGTCGGTGTACTCGTACGCCAGCCCAACAACCACCAGCCCCTGGTCCTGATATTTGCGATAGAGTTTCTCCAGCACCGGCGCTTCGTCATGGCAGTTCGGACACCAGGTCCCGAAGATGTCGATGATCAGGGGCTTGCCTTTGAACTCTGGGCTGTCCTGATCCAGGGTCTTGCCGGACGCGTCCACTCCGCTGAAGCGGAACGGCTCGGAGGGATTTTTCACCGCCGTTAGGGTTTCGCTCAGGACGTTAGGATCGGCGGCGCTCGCCACATGTTTGCCGCACTCCGCCGTAAAAGAAGACGAAGCAACAATTCCGCCTTCCACGCCCTTTAGCGTACCATCAGGCAGAAACTCGCCGTCCAGGGCCATCACGTGAATGCCGTCAAACCGGCTGAGATGAAAACGCGTCTGACCGTCTGCCGTTTTGAAGACGCTGCCATGCAGCAAGCCGCTATCGCCGCTCACCGGCTCGATCACGCCGGTCACCGCGACATGGCCGTTGGCCGCAGCAATCTTTTCCTGATCGAACTTGGCCAGCGTGGTCTTCTCCGCCCCTTCGCCGTCCGCCCAGTGAAACAGCCAGTCGCCCCATAGACTCGACCCTGCCCACGGCTTTCCAGGCGCCACATCCTGATGCGGAACCAGCACCAGCGGAATATGTCTCATGCCTTTGCTGGTCTGGCGGGAGAATTCGCCCTCCATCCGCTGCGGCGTAACCATGTGAGCGGTCAGCACGCCGTCGTAATAGTCCATGCCCAGCGTCAGCACTCCGTCCTTCCATGCCGCACTGCTGAACGGCTGACGGTCCGTCGCATTCACCAGCGTCGCCTGCATTGTGCCGTCAGCCTTCACCTGCACGTCGACGCCAAAGTTCACTTCGCCGGCTTTGCCCTGGATGCTGCCGTCCCACAGCCCGCCTGGCGCCTGCGTCTTCGTCTCAGCCAACAAAGCGGCGCTAAACAGAAGGGCGCAAAGCATAGCCAGCACGCTGCCTCGTCCAACCTGCAAGATGGTTCGCAAACCACCCTCCTGGAAAAAATGAATTTCTTACTTGCGACCCAGAATACAGCAAAGAAATGTGAGGGGAGAAAGGCAGGCGTGAATACACTTGTCGAAGGGCGGCAAAGACCCAAGTCTTTTCCGCCGCGTTACTGCGGTCAATGGCTACTAAACGACCTGGTGGACGGCGCGAAACTTCTGTTCCAGGCTTTCCATCTGGTCCTTCAGGTGGAGCTTCAGCTTCTTCAGTCGCACTTCCTCGAGCTTTTCATCTTCAGAGAGATATTTCTTCTCGATCAAAGAATCGAGACGCTGAGAGTATTGGGAGTGCTCATCGGCCAGACGCCGGAACTCCTCATTGCTCGCCAGAAGCTGATCGCGGACCTGAGTTGCCATTCAGTAAACCTCCGGAAAACGTACGCCTAAAACGCTAGCACACGGCCTACCCCGCTTCAAGCGCTTTTGTCACGGAATTGAAATAGAAATTTTCAGCAACAAAGCATCCTCGGGCGGCTCCCGGTAATAGCCCGGCCGCCTCCCAACTGCGCTAAACCCTGCCTTTTCATAGAGTCGCCGGGCAGCCGCATTCGACTCCCGAACCTCCAGCAGCACCGCGGCAGCCCCCGATCGCCGGGCTTCTCGCACCAACTCGTGGACCAGCGCACTTCCCACACCCCGGCGTCGCTGCTCGCCGGCAACAACAACGTTTTCGATCTCCCACTCGTCGTCTGCGCAGCGAGCGATGACAAATCCCATAATCTCCGCGCCGGTTTCTTCTGCCGCAACCAAGGCAACTCGCCGCGGCGATTCCGGAGCAAACAGCGCCTCGTACTCCCGCTCACCCCAATGCGCGGCGCGCTCGGCCCGTTGCTCCAGCTCACGGATGGTCGCGATATCGTCGAGAGTGGCTTTGCGAATGAGCACGAGAAACGGGCTACTGGGTGGAAGAGCGGGCCTTTAGGCGCGGTTGTTAGCGGCTCGCCTGCAACACTCAACGCTGCGTCGCCGAAAATATCTCCGCGTCCGACCGGCGAATGTAATTCACGTCAACACTTGCGGCATCGGCGACATCGCCCGCCAGAAGTTTGCGGAGACCGATCCGGCCAATTCCATCCGCGTTGATCGGTGCAACCTGACGACCTTTGTCACCTGCGGATCTCAGGAACTCGGCGACAGATGCATCGGGCGTCAGCAACTCGCCTCCGATGCGGGTTTGGGCGGCAAACTCCGCCAGCTTCATGATGTATTCACGCTCCAAGCTGGCGCTTCCAGAACCGAGACGATACTCGCCCACATACACTTCGCTGCGGCCAGCATCCAGAACCGCACTAACGGTCTCTTCGGCTGAGCCATACGTCACGGCTACCGCCTCCAGCATCGAAACCGTGGCCATCGGCTTCCGCAGGACCTCGCAAAGGCCTTTCACCGTCGCCAGTCCAACGCGCAACCCGGTGAACGAGCCCGGCCCCGAAACCACAACGAAGCCGTCCACATCCTTCTTGTCAAAGCCACTCTGCTCGAGCTGCGACGAGATGGTCGGCATCAGTCGCGCCGAGTATGTTCCGCCTTCAAGTAGTGTGACTTGCACAACTTCGAAACTGGCGGCATCGCCGCGGCACAGCGCCACACTTCCCTTGCGGCCCGAGGTGTCGATGGCGACAACTAGCACCGTCAAACCCCTTCGGGCGGATCTTCCACCAATTCCAGCAGCACTCCGCCCGCGCTCGAGGGATGCACGAAAACATACAGATGCCCGCCCGCTCCCACCTTGATCTCGTCGGAGATCAGCCGCGTCCCGCTGGCCTTCAGGCGCTCCACCGTTCCCGACAGATCGTCGACATGCAGCGCCACATGGTGCAACCCTTCGCCGCGCTTGGCCAGAAACTTCCCAATCGGCGAGTCCGGCGACAGCGGCTCCAGCAATTCAATGCGGCTCTCGCCCACCGGAACCATCGACAGCCTTACCCCCTCGGCCTCTACGGTTTCTTCCGGCATCGGCTTCAGCCCAAGCTGTTCGTAGAACTTTTTGGCTTGCGCCAGTGACTTTACGGCAATTCCAAGATGATCAATTTCGCTCATCAGGCTTTCCTAGTCCTTCGACAATTCTCTCCACTAAAGAGTACGGGTCGCGCTTGTGATCGGCAACCTCCGCCGCGAAACGGGTCGCCTCGCCCTCGCTCAGGTAATACGAAAGCACGCGCTGAAAGAGCGCGTCGCGCAGCATCTCCGCAATCCTGACGCGCCAGTTTTCGATGCGCCGCTGGCGCGCCCGATCGCTCTGCTCCAAATAAGAATGGTACTTCTCGATGGCCCGCACCAGTTCCTCGATTCCAGAACCGTCGCTGGCAACCGTCTTGACGATTGGCGGCGTCCAGTCATCGTGGCGCATGGCCAGGCTCTGCATGGCGCGAATCTCGCGCTCCACTCGCTCGGCGCCGTCGCGGTCGGCCTTGTTGATGACGAAGATGTCGGCAATTTCCATGATGCCGGCCTTGATGGTCTGCACATCGTCGCCCATGCCCGGCACCAGAACAACGATGGTCACGTCGGCCAAGCGCACAATATCGACTTCGTCCTGTCCGACCCCAACCGTTTCGATCATCACAATGTCACGGCCGCTGGCGTCCAGCACCGTGGCGACATCGGCGGTGGTGCTGGCCAGCCCGCCCAGCGAGCCTCGCGTAGCCATGCTGCGAATAAAAATTCCGGCGTCGGCATGGTGCGACGACATGCGAATGCGGTCGCCCAGGATCGCGCCGCCGCTGAACGGGCTGGTGGGATCGACCGCGACAATGCCGACCGTCTTGCCCTGCTTGCGATAGACGCGCGCCACCTGATTGACCAGCGTGCTCTTCCCGGCTCCGGGAGATCCCGTCAGTCCCAGCAGCATCGCATTCCCGCTATATGGGAACAACGCCTTCAGTAGCTCGGTCGATTCCGGCGTGTGATCTTCGACGGTAGAGATGGCCCGCGACAAAGCGCGTATCTCCCCCCCGCGAATGCGGCGGACGAACTCCGGGATGTGGTCATTCGAAGTCAATTTTCAACCCAGGAGAGACCGAACCTCAGAGAAGACCGGATCAGGTTAATGTAGTCAGAGCCTCGAAGAGGCGAAACTAATTAGCCCAGCGCGGAAGCGCTGGGTCAGCTACCCTCATGAACTCCGAGCCGCTTCAGCGGCGCCACATGGGCACATACCCGCCGCCGCTGCCCCTGAAGGGGCTGAAAAATCCCATTCCCGGCGATCGCCCAGCGCTTCCGCGCTGGGCTAATTGCTTTCGCGCCCGCGGCGCTTGAACATCAGGACTCTTGCGATCCAGGAAACCGGTCTTCTGTCTTTAGCGGCCCGAATCTAGCTTCCTCTTGTCTCGGTGGTGATCCTTCTCAATCCTTCAACAGCTGCCTCGCAATCACCAACCGCTGGATCTCGCTCGTCCCTTCGCCAATGGTGCACAGCTTCACATCGCGATAGAACTTCTCCGCCGGGTAATCCTTGATGAAGCCATACCCGCCGTGAATCTGCACGCACTCGTTGGCGGCGCGCACGGCGACTTCGCTGGTATAAAGCTTCGCCATCGACGATTCCAGCGTCGTCTTCATCCCGGCGTCCTTCATCGCGGCGGCACGATGCGTCAGCAAGCGCGCGGCGTCAATCTCCGTCGCCAAATCTGCCAGCTTGAAACCGATCGCCTGGAACTCGCTGATCGCCTTGCCAAACTGCTTGCGCTCCTTCGAGTAGTTCAGCGCAGCCTCGTAAGCGCCCTGTGCCATGCCCAGACCCAACGCGGCAATCGAGATGCGCCCGCCGTCCAGCACCTTCATCGCGTCGATGAAACCCTGGCCTTCCTGTCCCAACAGATTTTCCGCGGGAATCTCGCAGTCCTCGAAGATCAGCTCCGATGTGTCGCTAGCGCGTAGTCCCAGCTTGTTCTCTTTCTTGCCCGCGCGAAATCCCTTGGTGCCTTTCTCCACAACAAATGCCGATAATCCGTGGGTGTGCGCCGTCTTGTCAGTGACAGCGATCACCACGGCAACGTCCGCATAATGGCCGTTGGTGATGAAGGTTTTGTTGCCGTTCAGCACCCACTTATTGCCCTTGCGAACTGCGGTGCAGCGCGCCCCGCCAGCGTCGGAACCCGATCCCGGCTCGGTCAGTCCCCATGCGCCCAGGAACTCGCCGGTCGCGAGCTTCGGAATATATTTGCGCTTCTGCTCCTCGTTGCCCGCGACAAAAATATGGTTGGAGCCCAGCGATGTGTGCGCGGCCACGATGATGCCGATGGAGCCGTCGACGCGCGAGAGTTCCTCGATCGCGGTCACGTACTCGACATAGCCCATGCCCGCGCCGCCGTACTCAGTGGGAAAAATCGTCCCCAGCAAGCCGAGCTTGCCCAGCTCCTTGACCGTCTCCAGCGGAAACGTTCCCGGCTCGTCCCACTTCATCACGTTGGGCGCAATCTCGCGCTCGGCGAAATCGCGCACCATCTTCTTCAGTTGTAGCTGTTCATCCGAGAGCTGAAAATCCAAACCATGTCCTCCGGGTCGTGAGACGTGCGCCTGCGATGGACGGCGCGCAAACTGGAAACTAGCGGTTATAACACAACGGGCAGGCGCATTCGAAATCGAGGGGGTTGGATAGAGTCCTAAAGTTGCGTTGCTGGCTCTCTTGTCGGGTCACCGGGGACTTAATGTTGCTGGCAGAAAACAAAAAGGCAAAGGCGAGCACAGCAAGCACGGTCACCTTACAATTTCCTCAGTTACTGGGCAAACAAACACAGTAGGACGGTATCGCAATACACCTTTACCTAAGCCCTGTGGCTCTTGATCGGCGGTCGGAAAGTTCTGTTCAATCAGCGGCTCTTGATGCAATCCACAGATTGGCACGTCTGAATTCGGGGAATGTGCCATATAACCCTTTGCTTCCATGGAATGCGATTCTATTCGGCTGCTAACAGTTCCGCAATCGTTCCGATGTTATAGGCAATCCCCGCTTCCATCGCTGGCGTCACACGCAGAGATTTGTGTATCCGGCAGAAGTTGTAATACGCGAAGTGCAGAGCGCAAGCGGCGCTAATATTGCACGGCTTCTCAGAGACCCGCCGGTCTCACTGCTGCAAGTCGTCCAGATTACGCGCCCACAGCTTAATGCCGCCCAGTATGCCCTCTTCGTTGGAGATGATCTTGGCGTCCTTCGGCAGCTCGAAGCTGATCTTGGACGCATTGCCCCCGCCGATGTAAAGGCGGTCATAATAAAAAACCCTATAGAGCTGATCGATGGCTTCGGCCAATCGCTTATTCCACTTCTTCCGGCCCTCTTTCGTCAGCCCGCGACGTCCCAATTCGTCCTCATAAGTCTTGCCGTTGCGAAAGGGATGATGTCCCAATTCCAGCGAAGGTATCGGAACGCCGTCCAGGTACAGCCCTGCGCCCATGCCCGTGCCCAGCGTGATCACCAGCTCGACGCCCACGCCGCTCACGCCGCCCAGGCCCTGCACCACGGCGTCATTGGCCAGGCGGACCGGCTTGTCCAGCTCCTTCGAAAGGTTCTCGGCAAACGGATACTCGATCCACTTCTTGTCGAGATTGGCCGCGGTGTAAACCACGCCTTTCTTAATCACGCCCGGATATCCCACCGACACGCGGTCAAAGTCGCCCAACTGCTTGCCAAAATCCACGATGATTTTCGTGATCGCCTTGGGCGTGGACGGATCCGGAGTCTTTGCGCGCAGCCGCTCCGTCAGCGGCTTGCCGGCCTCGTCCAGCAGCATCGCCTTCACCCCGCTGCCTCCGATGTCGACGGCCATGGTGCGAATGCCGGTCGTGCTGTCCGACGCAACCAACGGCCTTGCAGGCGATACTTGTTTCTTTTTCTTTGACGAAGCGTGCGGCATAGAACCTCCTAATTGCTGCGATTGCCAATCTTCCTTTAGTTCCAAATAGCAGAGCATACCGGATAAATGGCCGTTCGGGAATCGGGACCCTTGCGTGCACCGCTTTGGACCTCGCGATATGCTGCAACGCGGCGAGTTTCGTGTAGTGTATTCTGCGACCGGGTAAGCCCAGACCCGCACAGCATTCTGCACTGGTCCGACGGATCGGCGCTAGCGAATCGATACAGGAGAGCCACGTGAAATCACGCAGAGAATTCCTGACTCATAGTTCACTCGCGCTGCTGGGAGCGGCGGTTTCCTCCTACGCACAAACGCAAAATCCCGCGCAGCAGCAGACTCCGGGCGCGCCGCCTGCCTTCGGCACCGCGCCGGCGGTTGGACCTGAGGTCACGTCCGCCACCTTCGCCGAAGCGGAGAAGCTGGTCCAAATCCAGATGACCCCAGCCGGGCTTGCGCAGGCCGCTGGCAACTGGCGCATGGCTATGGCGCCGCTCTACGAGATGCGGGTCGGCCCCCGCAAAGCTACGCTGGAGCCAACCCTCGCTCCCGCAACCATCTGGGACCCCGTCTTGCCGGGCCAGAAATCAGGGCCGACGCAAAATCGATTCGTTCGCAGCAAGACCGATCCTGGCCCGTTGCCCTCGCATGACGACGACATCGCCTTCGCATCGGTCGTGCAGCTCTCCGGCTGGATTCAGCTGCGCAAGATTACTTCCGAGCGGCTGACCGACATTTATCTGAAGCGGTTGCGCGAATACGATCCCCAGCTGCATTGCGTCATCAGCCTGACCAGCGACCTCGCGATGCAGCAAGCCCGGCAGGCCGACGCCGAAATCGCCGCCGGCAGATATCGCGGCCCGCTCCATGGAATTCCATATGGCGTGAAGGACCTGCTCGACACCGCGAACATTCCGACGACCTGGGGTGCCGAGCCCTATCGGAACCGTGTGCCTCAGAAGAATGCGGTCGTCGTCCAGCGCTTGCAAGATGCCGGCGGAGTGCTGGCCGCCAAGCTCAGTCTGGGCGCGCTCGCCCTCAACGATATCTGGTTCGGCGGCCAAACCATGAATCCCTGGCTGCTGGAGGAAGGCTCGTCGGGCTCCAGCGCCGGGCCGGGCTCGGCGACCGCAGCTGGCCTAGTCGCCTTCGCCATCGGCAGCGAGACCGGCGGTAGCATTGTCAGTCCTTCAATGCGATGTGGGGTCACCGGCCTGCGTCCCACCTTTGGCCGCGTGGCGCGCACCGGAGCGATGACGCTGTGCTGGTCGCTCGACAAGCTTGGGCCGATGGCGCGTTATGTCGAAGACACCTTGCTGGTGCTCAACACCATTACCGGCCCAGATCCAGGCGACGTGTACAGCATTCCGAGCAACCTTGACTTCGACGCAAACGCGAGCGTGAAGGGCCTGCGCGTCGGCTATTTCCCGGCATGGATGAAGGAAGCGCCTGCGACCGATGTCGATCGCTCTGCCCTGGAAGCGGTCAAGAAAGTTGGGATGGTTCCTGTAGAAATGTCGCTACCGGACTGGCCCTACGATTCGCTGGACTTGATTCTCTTCGCCGAAGGCGCTGCCGCTTTCGAAGAGCTGACGCTGTCGGGCGGGCTCGATCAGCTCAAGATGCAGGTGCCCGACGCCTGGCCCAACACTTTTCGGCAGGCGCGATTTCTTTCGGCCGTGGACTTCGTGCAGGCCGATCGCCTCCGCCGCAAAGTCGCAATTGAAATGGCTCGCATCTTCTCCCAGGTGGACTTGCTGCTGGTGCCGTCCCTGCGAGACGAGATGCTTACCATCACGAACTTCACCGGACAGCCATCGCTCACCTTGCGAGCGGGCTTCGTGGAAGTGTCCGAGGCACGTAGCGACTGGGCACCCGACCCGGCCCATCCGCTGCCGAAATTCTCTCCGCCGCGCCGCGTGCCCCATGGCGTCACTCTCATCGGGCGATTGTTTGAGGAGGGAACCTTGGGCGAAGCAGGCATGGCGTTGGAAAAAACCTTCGCGGTAGCGAACGAACGACCGGCGGGATTCTAGACAGCACCGGCCAGCACGATTTAAAGCAGCCGCACGCCAGCCAGCTGTTCGCCTGAGGTTCAAGCATTGATGAAGCAGTGTGCGCTGCTACTTCAGGTCGGCTCGATCGGAAAGCAGAATGCCGTTGCGCGCGTAGCTGTCGCGTGGCACCTCAACGAAGGCCACGGTCAACTTCTCCGCCTTCACGTTAAGTTCCTCCCTCATGGCCTCGGTTATGCGCTTAACCGCTCGCCGTTTCTGTTCCATGGTGCGTCCAGCTAACATGGTGATCTGTACATGTGCCATAAACCATCTCCGCTAGAAACTCTCACGACGGGGTACACCAAGCTGACGCAGAGATGGTTTGATTGAGCCTCATCTCAGGGCTTGCTGTATTCCGCTTTGAAGGGGCACGCCTTCAGGCGTGCCATTAAGGCCCACCAGAAATCCGGCTTTAGCCGCTGCGGGACTTCGCCACTAGCCGATTCGGAACTTCCCTACCCCTCCGTGCTGTTCGCGTGGTGAAAAATCTGCTGCCAGTTTACTTTGCCAGCTCGTGCCCAGCGAAGAAATAACTGATCTCGAAGCGCGCGGTGTCTTCGGCATCGGAGCCATGCACCGCATTGTTCTCGATGTTCGCAGCCCACTTCTTGCGGATGGTGCCCTCGTCGGCTTTGGCAGGATCGGTGGCGCCCATCAGCTTACGATAGTCGGCGATAGCGCCTTCTCTTTCCAGCGCCATCACGACAATCGGCCCGCTCGACATGAAATTAGTCAGCGATTCAAAGAACGGCCGGTTTACGTGCACCGCGTAGAAGCCTTCGGCCTGCGCCTTGTTGATGTGCAGCATCTTCATGCCGATGATGCGGAATTTGTTCTCCAGAAGCGTGTGAATGATGTCGCCAGCCGCGCCGCGTTCGACCGCGTCAGGCTTGATGATGGAAAGAGTGCGTTGCAGTGTTTTCATGCGTTAGAAAGTTCCCTCTCATTTTCATTTGTGAAACTGTCATCCCGACCGAGGGCGTTTAGCCCGAGCGGAGGGATCTGCGGTCCCTCTCTAGTGCCATGGACGCGCAGCGTGGTCTGCGAACGTACTTATTGGCGCCGTTTAACCACTACGTGTTCGGCGGACTCGATACAGACCATCTGCATCGCTCCTGCCTTCGGGTGCGTAAAAGGGCATACCTCAAAGTCGCCGTATATGGCCTCGGCATCCGAACTGAGCTTTAAGCTCACCGGATAAATAGGATCCTCGGCGTCATTGATGAACGGACCACTTGCTATGCCTAGCACGCGCTTGCTACCCACCGGCCAGAGCCGCAGCCGCACCGTATCGGCGCCCAAATTGATTCTTCCATGGACCATGTAACAAGCATCGACGACTTTCGGATTGCCTTTGCACTTCGGCTGCGCTGCGAATGCCGGCAGAACCAAGAAGAGCGCGACCCACCGTCGCTTCATAAGCGCTATCCTATCGTCTTGACGCGTTTGTGGCGTCCCTACGGGACTCGATATTTGCTATGAATGCTTACCCAGCGCTGAAGCGCTGGGCTATCTTCTTCCGTCCCGTCGAGCGGGACTCGTGTCCTGCGCTGTCGAAACTCTTTGGCTTACTCCATCACGCTCCCGCTGCCTTTGCCCGAGCGCCGTAGGCGCGAAAGATGATTGCCCCGCCCTTCAGGGCGCGGTAAGCGATTCATAATATCCGAGTCCCGTAGGGACGACCCAGGGCTTTTCCCGTGCCGCAATCTCCAGTCTGCTGAGACGCGGGCCTGAAGGCCAGCTCTACCGTCGGAACGCCGAACTGACGGCTGATAGCTCGCCTCATCTACTTCATCGCGGCCGCTTGCGCCTTCACCAGCGTCTCGCCGATGTCGGCAGGCGACTGCGCAACGTGAATACCCGCCGCTTCCATCGCCTTGATCTTCTCCGCTGCCGTCCCCTTGCCGCCGGAGATGATGGCGCCTGCGTGGCCCATGCGGCGTCCCGGAGGCGCGGTCCGCCCCGCGATGAACCCCACCACCGGCTTGCGCACATTCTGCTTGATGAACTCCGCCGCCGTCTCCTCGGCGCTGCCGCCAATCTCGCCGATCATCACGATGGCTTCCGTCTCCGGATCGTCGTTGAACAAGCGGATCGCATCCACAAAATTGGTCCCGATAATCGGATCGCCGCCAATGCCAATCGCGGTCGATTGCCCGATGCCTCGCGTGGTCAACTGGTACACCGCTTCGTACGTCAGCGTGCCCGAGCGCGACACGATGCCGACATTGCCTTCCTTATGAATGTGCGCCGGCATGATGCCGATCTTGCACTTGCCGGGCGAGATGATGCCCGGACAGTTGGGCCCGATCAGCCGCGAGTTCTTGCCCTTCAGAAACTCCCACGTGTTCACCATGTCCATCGCAGGAATGCCTTCGGTGATGCAGACGATCAGCGCGATGCCGGCGTCGGCAGCTTCCATGATGGCGTCGGCCGCAGCCGGAGGCGGAACGAAAATCACCGTCGCGTTGGCGCCCGTTTTCTCAACGCCTTCGCGCACGGTATTGAAGATGGGCCAGCCCTCATGCGTCGCGCCGCCCTTACCCGGAGTCACGCCGCCCACCACCGTTGTTCCGTAGGCCGCCGCGTTCTTGGAGTGGAACGTTCCCTCGCGTCCCGTCAATCCCTGCACCAGCAGGCGCGTTGATTTATCAACCAGAATGCTCATAGCTTCTGCCACTCCCCTTTCGAGTCCCCGGAACATGTGAGTTCAACGAAATTACCGTGGCAAACGCCCTGGCAGTCCTGCTGGAAGTCAGTCGTTTGGAGGCTGTTCTCACAACTGAGTTCAAGACAGGTGAGAACCCAGCTCTCGTCCAGAGTCGACGTCATCGGCTTCGGCAGGTGGGCAGGCTTATCGAATGGAATTTTCGTTGTGCTCATTGCACCCCCTTGGCGGCGGCGACAACTTTCTCCGCCGCGTCCTTCATGGTCTGTGCCACGATGAATTTCAGTCCACTCTCCTGCAAAGTCTTGCGGCCCTGCTCGACATTGGTGCCTTCCAGGCGAAGCACAATCGGCAACTGGAATTTGGTCTTGCGCGCCGCGCTTACAATGCCGTTGGCCAGGGTGTCGACGCGCAGAATGCCGCCGAAGATGTTGATCAGCACGGCCTTTACATTCTGGTCGCTGAGCAGGATTTCGAAGGCGTGCGTCACCTGCTCTTCGTTAGCGCCGCCGCCCACGTCGAGAAAATTCGCAGGCATCCCACCCGCGTACTGAATGATGTCCATGGTCGCCATCGCCAGGCCGGCGCCGTTCACCATGCAGCCCACGTTGCCGTCCAGCTTGATGTAGTTCAGGTTGTACTTGCTGGCCTCGACCTCCAGCGGGTCTTCCTCGCTGATATCGCGCAGCTCCAGAATGTCAGGATGGCGCGAGAGCGCGTTGTCGTCGAAATTCATCTTGGCGTCGAGCGCGAACAGGCGTCCATCCGTCGTCGTGATGAACGGATTGATCTCGACCAGCGAGGCCTCGGTATCTTCGGCGGCGCGCGCCAGGGCCATCATGAACTTCACGGCGCCACTGATGTAGCGGGCCTCGAGCCCGAGCCGGAAGGCGATCTCACGCGCCTGGAAACTCCGCAGTCCGAAGCCGGGCAAAATGTGCTCCTTGATGATGGCGTTGGGATCTTTCGCGGCAACTTCCTCGATCTCCATCCCACCCGCAGCCGATGCCATGAAGGCGTTGCGGCCCACGACACGATCGAGCACGATGCCGAGATAAAGCTCGCGCGCGATGGGCAGCGTCTCTTCGATCAGCAGCCGCTGCACCTTCTTGCCTTCGGGACCAGTCTGGTGCGTGATCAGCTGCATGCCCAGCATCTTAGTTGCAAGCTCGCCGGCTTCTTCCGGCGACTTGGCCAGCTTGACGCCGCCACCCTTGCCGCGGCCACCGGCATGAATCTGCGCTTTCACGACGACGCCGGTTGCGCCGTCTTCAAAGAGCGATCGCGCCGCATCCAACGCTTCTTCGCGGCTCTCGACCATCCGGCCGCGCGGCACCGCCACTCCATACTTCCGCAGAATGGCCTTTCCCTGATACTCGTGTATTTTCATGTTGGTATCACGACCCGAGCTGGGTGCCCCACTCTAGCCTTCTTTTGGCCAGGGTAGGTTCAAGAACGGGGCACCCGAATTTTGTCGGGACTTGTCTGCTCCTTACAAGGATGGCGTAACAGTAGGAAACTCTTGATTGTATAAGACGGCACGAGGCAGAGGCTAGTGCGGGCGGGTTCGGCTGCGATGTTCTAGTTCGCCGCCACGGGCGACTTGCGTCCGTTGACCGGCGGCCGACCCTTATGCCTGCCGCCCTCCGGCGCCGCTGCGGCCGCCCCGTCCAGTACCAGCCGGCAAACGTTGTTGATGTAATCCTCGCTGAGTTCGTCGTGCCGGATGAGAAAGCGCATATACATCGCGCCATACAGAATGTCGAGCACCAGATCGAGGTCGAGACCCTCAGGCAGTTCGCCGCGCTCAATTCCGCGACGCAAGGTGCGATAAGCTCCCTGGCGCCGCGGACGCAGCAGACGGTTGCGAAATTCCTCCAGCAGCTTCCTATCCGATTGCCCGGCAGCAATTACCGCCTTAACAATGCGACCGCGCGGGGACCGCAGTACCGCGAGAAACTGGTTCATCTGGTGGGCCATGTCGCGGTACGCCGATCCGCTATCGGGAAAACGCAATTCCTCTTCCGTGCTGGAGGCAAACGCATCTACTACTAAAGCGCCCTTGTTCGGCCACCAGCGGTAGACCGTGGTTTTGCCGACGCCGGCATCGGCGGCAATCGCTTCGATGGAAAGCTGGGCAAAGCCAGCCCGGCGAAGCAGCTTGAGGGTGCTGCGCAGAATGGCCTGGCGAGCGTTTTCGCTGCGCGGACGGCCAGGCGGACGTTGCCGGCCATTTTGCTCCGAGGGTTGTTTTTGTCGGGAAACTGCCATTCCTGCCTGGGCCCATGTCGTGATATTGAATCCAATACGTATCGTATCGTATCATAAGAACTGCGTTTTTGAGAGGACGTTGCCGGCCCGTGATCTGGCGGGCCCTGCGACCCCTGACTAAATCCTCGATTGGAGTTGCGTCCGGCCGATGTGGATTGTTGCTTTAGCGCTGCGGCGTCCTTATACGTTTGTGGTGATGGCGCTGGTCATCATTCTGCTGATGCCGCTGGTCATCGTTCGCACTCCGGTCGACATCTTCCCCGATATCAATATCCCCGTGGTCAGCGTGGTGTGGAACTACACCGGCTTTGCCCCGCAGGACATGGCCGACCGCATCATCACCAACTCCGAGCGCGGCATGACGGTGACCGTCAACAACATCGAGCACATCGAGTCGCAGTCGGTAAACGGCATCGGCGTCATCAAGATCTTCTTTCAGCCCAACGCCAACATTCAGACCGCGCTGGCCCAGGTGACGGCCATCGTACAGACCACGGTACGCTCGCTGCCGCCGGGAACGACGCCGCCGCTGGTCATCCAGTACACCGCGTCCACCACGCCCATCGTGCAGCTCGGACTCAGCAGCAAGACGCTACCCGACCAGCTGCTGTTCGACCTTGGCCAGAATTTCCTGCGCAACCAGTTGGCGACGGTGCAAGGCGCGGCCACGCCTTATCCTTACGGCGGCAAGATCCGCCAGGTTCAGGTCGATCTCGACATGCCGCAGCTGCAACAGCACGGCCTGTCGCCCAGCGACATCGTCAACGCCATCAACACGCAGAATGTCATCACCCCGTCGGGCACAACCAAGATCGGCCTGCTTGAGTACCAGGTGGAGATGAACAGTGCGCCGCGCACCATCGCGGAATTGAACGACATTCCGATCAAAACGGTGAATGGGGCGACCATCTACATGCGCGACGTCGCCCACATTCGCGACGGCTTCTCGCCGCAAACCAATATCGTGCGCCAGGACGGCGTTCACGGCGTGCTGATGTCGATGTACAAGATCGGCTCGGGTTCGACCATCAGCATCGTCAAGGCCGTGGAAGGCGTGGTGCCGCTGGCGCTGCAGTCGCTGCCACCGGGCATCAACGTCAAGGCGCTCTTCGATCAGTCACTGTTTGTGCGCGCCTCCATCAACGGAGTGCTGCGCGAAGGGCTGATCGCCGCCGCGCTGACGGCCTGCATGATCCTGCTCTTTCTCGGCGACTGGCGTCCGACCATCGTCATCTCGATTTCCATCCCGCTGTCGATTTTCGTCTCCGTGCTCTTGTTGAGCGCGCTGGGCGAGACGATCAACATCATGACGCTGGGAGGCCTGGCGCTGGCGGTTGGAATTCTAGTGGACGACGCCACCGTCGAGATCGAAAACATCGAGCGCAATCTTGCCCAAGGCAAGGAGATGAAGCAGGCGATTCTGGACGGTGCTTCGCAGATCGCGGTGCCGGCCTTCGTCTCCACCTTGTCCATCTGCATCGTTTTCGTGCCGATGTTCTTCCTCAGCGGTGTGGCGCGGTATCTGTTCGTGCCTTTGGCGGAGGCGGTGTGCTTCGCCATGCTGGCCTCCTACTTCCTCTCGCGTACGTTGATTCCAACCCTGGTCATGTACATCATGCGCGGGCATGAACATCGCGCCGCCGGCCCGAAGACGATCTTCGGGCGCTTCCAGCGCGGTTTCGAGCGCAGCTTTGACCGCTTCCGCAACGGTTACTACCAACTGTTGGAGACCACGCTGGAGCACAGCAAGGTATTTGCAGTCTGCTTCCTCGCCTTTTGCATGCTTTCCATGGCGCTGGTCTTCTTCCTGGGCGAGGATTTCTTTCCCTATGTCGATGCCGGGCAGATGCGGTTGCACGTTCGCGGACGCGCCGGATTGCGTGTAGAGGAGACAGCGCGGCTGTGCGATGAAGTCGAGGATTATCTGCGGCAGCAGATTCCGAAAGACGAACTGGTCACCGTGCTGGACAACATCGGACTGCCCAACTCCGGCATCAATCTTTCTTACAGCAACTCCGGCGTCATCGGCACCAGCGATGCGGAAATTTTGATCGCTTTGAATCAGGAGCACCATCATCCCACTGCGGATTACATTCGCAAGCTGCGCGCGGGGCTGCCGCGGCAGTTCCCGGGGGTGGAATTCTTCTTCCAGCCCGCCGATATCGTCAGCCAGATCTTAAATTTCGGTTTGCCCGCGCCCATCGACATCCAGCTGATCGGTCCCGATGTAGTCTCCAACTACTTCATCGCGCAGCAGATCGCGAACCGGATGCGGCGCGTCCCCGGCACTGCCGACGTACACGTGCAACAACTGCTGGATTTGCCGACGCTGCATCTCAACATCGACCGCGATCGCGTCACTCAAGTAGGGATGACCGCGCAAAATGTCGCGCAAAGCGTGCTGGTTTCACTGAGCGGCAGCTTTCAAACCGCGCCCAATTTCTGGCTGAATCCCAGCAACGGCGTCAGCTATCAGGTAGCTGTGCAGTCGCCGCAATATCGCATGACCTCGTTGCAGGACCTGATGAATACGCCGGTCAACAATCCCAACGTGGCCAGCTCGCAGGTGCTGGGTAACCTGGTGCAGTTGACGCCGGTAGTCCGGCCGGCGGTGGTTTCGCATTACAACGTGCAGCCGGTGATTGACGTCTATGCCAGCACGCAGGACCGCGATCTGGGCGGCGTCATGGGCGAGGTGAACAAGGCGCTCGCTCCCTACCGCCAGCATCTTCCGCGGGGAACGCAGCTCGTCGTTCGCGGCCAGGTCGTGACCATGACCAGTTCGTTCATCGGTCTGGGCGTGGGACTGCTGGCGGCGATCGTCCTGGTGTACTTCCTGATCGTGGTGAACTTCCAGTCCTGGCTTGATCCGTTCATCATCATCACGGCGCTGCCAGGCGCGCTGGCCGGCATCTGCTGGATGCTGTTGCTGACGCACACCACGCTGAACGTTCCTTCGCTGACCGGCGCAGTGATGTGCATGGGAGTGGCAACGGCGAACTCGATCCTGATGATCTCATTCGCCCGCGATCGCATGCGAGCGGGAATTCCGGCCGTGCAGTCGGCGCTGGAAGCCGGCTACACGCGCATTCGTCCGGTGCTGATGACGGCGCTGGCCATGATCATCGGGATGCTGCCTATGTCGCTGGGCTTGGGCGAGGGCGGCGAGCAGAACGCGCCGCTGGGCCGCGCAGTTATTGGCGGCCTGCTGTTTGCCACGGTGGCAACGCTATTCTTTGTGCCCAGCGTTTTCGGAATCATTCACGGACGCCGAGAGGCCAGGCGGGCGGAGCGGCAGTCGTAAAATATTGGAGATTCATACGACGAAAATGGAAGCGCAAGACAATCCGGCCGGTGAGAAGGAGCCAGTGCGGAAGCCGAGCGACGCTAATGTAAGGGATCCGCAAGGTCCCGGGGACAATCATGCCGAGGCCGGCGGCGATGGTCACGCCGCGCCTGAGATCACGCCTCCGCCGAAATTGGCAGCGGCGTCCCCGCGCAAAGGCTTGGTCATCCTGGGACTGATCGTCCTAGTGTTAGTCCTGGCCGGCGTCGCGGCCATGCTCACCCGCATGCACGACAGCCGCGTACTGGCGGATGAGACGACCCAGAACGCCATTCCGACGGTTGCGGTTGTTCACCCCATCGCCGAGAAGCCCAACGTCGAACTGGTGTTGCCTGGCACGCTCCAGGCTTATGTTGAATCGCCGATTTATGCGCGCACCAGCGGCTATCTTCTGCGCTGGTACAAGGACATCGGCAGCTTTGTACACGAAGGCGAGCTGCTGGCGGACATCGACACGCCGGAAGTGGACCAGGAGCTGAGGCAGGCGAAAGCGGCCCGGCAGCAGGTGGTGGCGGCGATGAACCTGGCCAAGATCAACGCTACTCGCTATGAAGCGCTGCGCAAGACCGACTCGGTTTCGCAGGAAGAAGCCGATACCCAGACCAGCGGCTACCAGCAGGCAGTGGCGAACCTGGCGGCCGCCGACGCCAATGTTAAGCGACTGGAGGAGCTGGAGGGATTCAAGCACGTCTACGCGCCCTTTACCGGCGTGATTACCCGGCGCACGGTCGATCCTGGCGCGCTGATCAACGCCGGCAATGGCGGAGGCGCAGGCCCGTTGCAGATGTTCAACATCGCGCGTGCCGATCCATTGCGCGTTTACGTTTCGGTCCCTCAAGCTTACGCCCCGGCAATTCGCGTTGGAGTGCAGGCCGCAGTTACTCTGCAAGAGTTTCCCGGCGAGAAGTTTCATGCTGCGGTCGCCCGCACCGCCGAATCCATCGATGTAACCACGCGGACCTTGCTCACCGAGGTTGATGTTCCGAACAAGGATGGCAAGCTGCTTCCCGGCTCGTTTGGTGAAGTGCATTTCACGCCTAACATCAATGCGGAAAAGGTAACGGTCCCGGTCAACGCTATGTTGTTCCGGCGCGAAGGTGCGCAGGTTGCCGTGGTGGGGAGCAACGGCAAAGTCCAGTTGCGCACCATCACCATTGGCCGCGATTACGGTACCACGCTGGAAATCGTCGGCGGCGTAGGCGTGAATGACCAGATCGTCATCAATCCGTCCGATTCCATCGAAGACGGCGAGCAGGTCAATATCGCGCCTGCGACGAAAGGCCAGTCGTGAGACGGCCAAGGCTGCTGGCCGGCGTTGTGGCCGTTGGCCTGTTAGCGGGATGTACTGTAGGGCCAAACTACAAACGTCCGCCGGCACCCGTCCCCGCTCCAGACGCCTACAAGACCGAGGCGCCCTGGCGCGTGGCCGCTCCCAAGGATGCGCTTCCCAAGGGAACATGGTGGGAAGTCTTCAACGATGCCGAGCTCAATGCCTACGAACAGCAGTTGCTCGCGGCCAATCAATCTTTGCTGGCAGCAAAGGACCGGCTGGAAGAAGCGCGGGCGCTGGCCCGCGTGACCTCGGCGGGATTCTTCCCGCAAGCCAACGTCGATCCCAGCTACTCGCGTCAGCGCTATGCAGGACATAGGCCGGAGGTCGTGACCCTGGGTAACGCCCTCACGCAGAGCACATATGAGATCCCATTCCTCGTGAATTATGAGCCCGACCTCTTTGGTAAGGTGCGGCGCAGCATGGAAGCGTCCAACGCGAACCTGCAAGGCAGCGCCGCCGACATGTACAACGTCCAGCTGGTGCTCACTGCCGAGTTGGCCGCGGATTACTTCACTCTGCGCGAGCTGGATGCCGAAACACAAGTCGTACAGGAGTCAGTCGACATTGAACGGAAAGGCCTGCAATTGGTGGAAAGCCGGCACTCCGGCGGCGTTGCCTCTGGCCTCGATCTGGCGCAGCAGCAGACCCTGCTGGATGCCACGGTCTCGCAGCTCTACCTGGTGAAACAGCAGCGTGAGCAGTACGAACATGCCATTGCTGTCCTGACAGGAAATCCAGCCTCGACCTTCAGCGTAAAGGTGCGGCCGCTGGATGCCACGCCAATCCCGGTGCCCTTGGGACTGCCTTCCGACTTGCTGGAGCGCCGTCCGGACGTTGCCACCGCAGAACGGCATATGGCCTACGAAAATGCGCAGGTGGGGGTTGCCAAGGCGGCGTTTTATCCCCAGCTCACTCTTACCGGCGGCGCCGGTTTCCAGAGCACGGACATCACCAACCTGATCAGCGCGCCGAATGCGATCTGGTCGCTGGGCGGCGATCTTTTGCAGCCCGTGTTCAACGGCGGCCGCAATCGCGCGAATCTGGCTTATGCCAGGCAAAGCTACAACGAGTCTGTAGCCAACTATCGTGAAGCGGTGCTGGAGGCCTTCCAGCAAGTGGAAGACGGGCTTAGTGGCCTTACTGAGCTGTCGCAAGCGAACTCAAGTCAGAATGCCGCGGTTGCCGACGCCCGCCGCGCGCTGGAGATTGCCAACAATCGCTACATTGGCGGTGTGACATCCTACCTGGACGTGATCACCGCGCAATCGGCGCTGCTCACCAATCAACGCTTGGCGACGCAACTATCGGGCCAGCAAATGGTGACGGAAGTCTATCTGGTCAAAGCGCTAGGCGGAGGTTGGGACGCGTCGCAAATCCAGAATGAGCAGGTCCATCCTCGCGCGATTCAGGCTGTACAGCAGTAGAAGGCGATTCAGAATTCCGCCACATCCTTCAGAAAACCGCGTCGTGACTCCTCGATAATTTCCTGTTCCGCCGACTATTTCTGGCGACGTCGGCCCATCGTTCCGCGATCCATTCCGATTCGCGGATTTCGCTGCCACCAATCCAGTGCGATGAACCTTCCTGGTAAACGCTTTTTGTTGGGTCGGCCAGATTAGAAATCTACTATTCCTTGTGGCCGCTCGGACCGTCGCGGAATTGCCACAAAATTCTTCAAATTCTGCTTGACAGGCAACGGTTTAGGAGTACCATTACGTCCTAAGTGGTATAAAGTGGGATGCAGTGGAACAACTCCTGAGCTTCTGGGGATGCGATTGATTCGAAATGCTTTCAGCACCCAAGCTGTCATGCAGCCAGTTCGACGTCGACCCGTGAGTTCGGTAGTGTTCACCTCCCAAAAAACACTTGACGTTAAGGCCGAGCGCAATGTTTCGCGGCACTCATTTAACCCGGTTGGACGACAAAGGGCGTCTCAAGATGCCCGCGGAATTCAAGCGCGAAATCGACGAGAACTACAGCGCTCAATTTTATATCACCAGCTGGGATGGCAAGAGTGCCAAAGTGTATCCCCTGCAGGCGTGGGAAGAGATCGAGCGCAAACTGGCGGCGCTGCCCGAAATGCACAAGACCAAGCAGAAACTGCTGGAGCGCACGAGTTATTACGGTCAGGCAGTGGAGTTCGACGGGCAGGGCCGACTGCTGATGCCGCAGATCTTGCGCGAGACCGCGAACCTCAAGGGCGAGGTCGCGGTAATGGGCAACTTGAAGCACCTGGTGGTGCGCAATGCCGAAGATCTTCGCAAGTCGGTCGCCGAGCCCTTCACCGAGGAAGACGAGACCATCCTCAGCGGACTGGGCATTTAGCAGGTTTCAGGTTCCATTCGCGATAGGAGTGAGTGGACAACGAGTTTGCAGAAACGAAAAGCGCCCCCGGGCGTGGACATGGCGAGACGAAATTTAGCCATGTCCCGGTTCTTTTAAAACCAGCGATCGAATTCCTGGCCGTGCGGCGCGGCGGGACCTATATCGATTCGACTCTGGGCTTAGGTGGACATGCTTGGGAAATCGCAAGCCGCCTGGGCGCAGAGGGTCGTTTGATTGGCTTCGATAAGGACCCGGCAGCGTTGGAACGCACGCGCGAGCGGCTGATGAAGCCGCCGGCGGAAATGGCTGCGGACTGGCCGAAGATTGAGTTGGTCCACGCGTCGTTTGCCGACATGGCGCAGCATGTGGCGGCGCGGTGCGCCGACGGATTGCTCGCCGATCTGGGCGTCAGCTCTATGCAACTGGAGAACGCCGCGCGCGGATTTAGTTTTCAGGCGGAAGGCCCATTGGATATGCGGATGAACACGCACTCCGGGCTGACTGCCGAACAAGTGGTAAACCGCTTCGACGAGCGCGAGCTTGCCGACGCGATTTACGAATTCGGTGAGGAAAGGAGGTCGCGGAGAATCGCCAGAGCCATTGTTCGGGCGCGGCCGATTCACACCACCGCAAAATTGGCGGAGGTGATTTCGGCCGCGGCCCGGCCAATGAACCAGGCTGAACGGCGGATTCATCCAGCGACACGTACTTTCCAGGCACTCCGGATTCTGGTGAACCGTGAACTCGATGATTTGCGGGCGCTGTTGAGTAAAGACGCTGCGCTGCAAGTTTTGAAGCCGGGCGGCAGGTTGGTCGTCATCAGCTTCCACTCGCTGGAAGACCGCATTGTGAAAGATGCGCTGCGGGATGGAGCGCGCGACGGTTCGTATCGCGTGCTGACCAAGAAGCCGGTGACCGCCGACGAAGAAGAGATCGATCGCAACCCGCGCTCGCGCAGCGCGAAACTGCGAGCGGCGGAGCGAACTTAGGCATTGGTTACGCAGTATCTTCGCAACTCCTACAGTGTGGTAGCAGGGGAGCCTGCGGAAAAGATGTGGATAATGTGGATAACTCTTGGGCCCGCAAAATCGGCCCCGTATATCTGACAATGTGGTACTCCGGACGAAAGTGAAGATCTTAGCTTATCCGGGAGGAGAGAACGATGGCAGCTGGAGTGCTTTACCCGACCATGGCACAAGCCGGTGAATGGAACGAGCCGGTGGCAGCGCAGCCGCGCGGCATGTTCCTGGGCACGCCGGAGATCTACTTCACCAAGCGCATCGACAACTCGCGCGTGGTGCAAATCACCGATCCCAAGCGTCGCCGCGAGATGATAACCTTCGGCATCATGCTGGGCGTTCTGTTCCTGATGGCGATGGTGTACGTATGCCAGCATTTCAGCGCCATCGAGTACGGCTACAAGATTGAGCAGCTGAAAGTGGAGCGGGATACCATAGCGGAGTCGAACCGCGCCTTGAGTTTGGAAGAAGCCTCGCTAAAGGACCCTTCGCGCATCGACCGCCTGGCGCGTGCTTTGGGCATGCGACATCCGGTTGACGGGCAGTGGCAACCGATGGAAACGGCGTCCTCGGATTCAGCTCCCCCCGTTATGGCCAAAGCAGGCGGAATCATGGTGGTGTCAGCCCCGCAGTAATGACGGCATAATGCCCACGGGCTTCATCCCGCCGCCACACAGCATCGCAGGTTTCATCCGGCGGTCCGGCAGCAACGGACCGCCTTCTCCACCTAACGCAGCACGACGGAGTAACCGGGGAATGCGGGCCAGTCCACCCAAGACGCCTAGTCGACGGCTCTACATCTTCGCTGCGCTGCTTTTCGTTTGGATCCTGGTTATCTGCTTCCGTCTAGTGCGTCTGCAAGTCGTGAAGTACGGCGACTTTGTGCAGCGGGCCCAACGCCAGCAAAATCGCACCATCCCCGTCCAGCCGCGCCGCGGAAATATTTACGACCGGAATGGCTACGAGTTGGCCATGTCGATTGATGTCGATTCCGTTTTCGCCGTGCCCAGCGAAGTCCACGACCAGGAAACCACTGCGGTCATTCTCGGCCGGGTGTTGGACATGGCCCCGCAAGAGATCGTGGCCCGGCTTCAATCTAATCGCAACTTCGCATTCATCAAGCGCAAGATTGACGAGGAAACCGCCACCCGCGTCCGCGAACTGAATCTGCGTGGCATCTACTTCCGCAAAGAACCGAAGCGCTTTTATCCCAAGCGCGAACTCGCAGCGCAGGTGCTCGGCTACGTTGGCATGGACGACGAAGGCCTGGGCGGCCTGGAGCGCCAATTTGATGACGACCTGCGCGGCATTCCGGGCCAGGAACTAATCTCGATTGACGCCCGGCGCAAATGGTTCAGCCGCGTCGAGAAGCCGCCCGATCCCGGGCAGAATCTGGTGCTGACCATCGACCAGACCATCCAGTACATCGCCGAGAAGGAACTGGACCAGGGGATGGCGGACACCCAGGCGATCGCGGGAACAGTCGTGGTGGAAAATCCCCGCACCGGCGAAATCCTGGCGCTGGTGAACCGGCCCACTTTCAATCCAAATGTCTTCGGCAGCGTTCCCAAAGAAGCTCTGAAGAACCGCGCCGTCAGCGACATTTACGAACCCGGTTCGGTGTTCAAGATCGTGACCTATTCCGCGGCCATTGATCAGCATGTGGTGACGCCGGACGACAAGGTCGATTGCCAGCACGGCTCGATTAACGTGTTTGGAATGCAGATCCACGACCACGAGAGCCTGGGCGTGATCACCATTGCCGAGGCGCTGGCGCACTCCAGCGACGTTGCGGCCATCAAGGTTGGTATGAAGCTGGGCGACCAGCGGCTCTACCACTACATTCACGATTACGGTTTCGGGCAGCAAACCGGCATCGAGTTGCCCGGTGAAACGCGCGGCATGGCCAAGACGGTGAACCACTGGTCGAAGGTGTCGATCGGCGCCATCTCCATGGGGCAGGAGATCGGCGTAACGCCGCTGCAAACGATCTCGCTGATTTCAACCATTGCCAATGACGGCGTCTATACGCCACCGCGCATCGTAGCCGGCGAGTTACCGCCTGACAGCAAAGCGCTGCCTGTCGTCTTCCATCCTGCGCAGCAGCACCGTGTGGTCACCACCATGACGGCAGCGCAGATGAAGAAAATGATGGAAGGCGTAGTGCTGTTCGGTACGGCGCGGCGGGCGATCCTCAATGGCTACACCATCGCCGGCAAGACCGGCACAGCGCAGAAGGTGGACCCGCAAACCGGAGTCTATTCCAAGACGAAGTACGTGGCCTCATTCATCGGCTTCACACCCGTCAATACTCCGGCAATCACGATTGCCGTGATCCTCGACTCACCCGCTGGGCTGCACCAGGGCGGACAAGTTTGTGCTCCGGTCTTCAAGCGAATTGCAGAGCAGGTGCTGGAGTATCTCCATGTGCCGCACGACCTCGACGTAAAGAGCGCGCAACGGCAAACGCTGCTGGCTTCGGCGAAAGACAGCGACTTGACCGACGAATCGCCCGATCATCTGGGAACGCCAGTGCAGGATGATGCGGCCAGCGCGACGGCGAGCGTAACTCAGCCCGCAACCGTAAATCAGCCCGCGGCTGCTGAGGCGAAAGCGGTGGCAACGACGACGTCGCAGCCTGCAAATCAGACACCGCAAACACAAACCGCGACGCTTGTGCCGGCGAGTCAGTCGGTACCAGCTGCCACGAACGGCACAGTGATTTTGGACGTGGATAGCGGGACGGTCGTGCCGTCATTCCTGGGCAAGCCGCTACGCTCAGCCGTGGAGATCGCGCAGCAATCGGGGCTGGAGATCAATGCCATCGGCAGCGGCATTGCGCGCGAACAATGGCCTGCTCCCGGCAGCCATCTGACTTCGGGAGAGCACATCACGGTGCGGTTCGGCCATTAGAGCAAATTCACTCGTAGCGGATTGAGCCCGCTTCGCGCCAGCACGGCGCCCTCAGGGCCGAGCTTCGTAAACAATGTTGAAAGGCGTTTCCGTGGCCCGCCGGAAACGACTGAAACCGGCCGAGGTCACCACTTCACGCATGCGAGCTTCACCAGACTGCGCGCCCAGGCACAATCCAACCTCCTGCGATCGTGAACAGGGCGTGCACAGAAGCGTCGAGAATGAGTAGTAGACTCGGCCCACTGGATTCAGATTGTCCTTCAGCTCGTTATTCGCAAAGGGCTCTACGATCATCCACGTGCCGTCCTTTCGCAGGGATTTTCGGACGTGGGCGGCGGCGCCGACGGGATCGCCCATGTCGTGCAAGCAATCGAAGACGGCGACGAAGTCGTAGTCCTTCCCTGGATACGCCTTGGCCGTGGCCTGCTCGAATGTGACCCGGTCGGCGACGCCTGCACGTTTGGCCGAATCACGCGCTGCCTCGATCGACTTATCGTGGTAATCGAACCCGAAGAAGTGAGATTTTGGAAAGGCTTTCGCCATCAAGATCGTCGAAGCGCCCTTTCCGCAGCCTACGTCGGCGACGCGCGCGCCGGATTCGAGTTTTTGCTTTACATCCTCGAGCGCGGGAATCCAGGAGCTAACCAGGTTGGCGGCGTAACCGGGACGGAAAAACTTCTCGCACCCGTGAAACACGCCATCATCATGTTCATGCCAGCCCATCCCGGCTCCGGTGCGAAACGAATCGGCGATTCGCGGAACCGCTGCGAGCGACCCGAGAGCTAACTGGAACGCGCCAGGCAGATATGCCGGGCTATCTTCATTGGCCAGGGTAAAGGCCTGCTCCTCGGTGAGACTGAACTTGTTAGTTTTCTCGTCGTAGGTGACGTAGCCGCCCGCCGCCTGTGAGGCCAGCCATTCCCGCACGTAACGTTCGTCTGTTTCGGTTTTGGTGGCGAGCTCGGCGGAAGTCATCGGATGCTCAGCGAGTGCTTTGTACAGCCCGAGCCGCTCCCCGATTACTACCATCCCGGTGGCAACTGCCGCACCGAGATCGCCGACAAACTGCCCGATAAACGCATTGAGCTTGTCCATGTCAATTGCCATGGTTGCACCCCTTTCGACACGGTCAGAAATATTAGCTCAATACGCCAGCGAACTCCAGAGCCTAAGTGGCTCTGTGACACCGGATGTGCCGCCCCTGAAGGGGCTCAAATTTCGAGATAGAGCCTACTCAGCACTCCGCCTCCCCAGTTCGCCCAAAAGCGGCGAACCGGGGACCCCGCTGCGTGCTGGGCTATCCTGTCGCCGTCCCGCTCCGCGGAACTGGATTGCTGGCATATCGAAGTTGCTCGCGCAGAACGACATTCAAGCGTGACCAAAGGGGTCAACGGAACAACCTTAAGTGTGCTTTTTAGAGGGTCAGGGTTGCGTCTTCCTTGTGGCCAGCAACTTCTTGCGCAGGTCTTCGATGTAGTGATCGGTCATGCCGGCAAGGTAGTCGCAGACCACGCGAGCCAGCTTCTCATTTTCGGCGCGCACGCGATAGGCATGGGGTAAGGCTTGCGGCTGCGCGATCAGGTGATTGAAGACTTCGGTGATCACTTTCTCCGCCTGCCGCTTCTCGGGTTCCAGCGACTTGCTGTTGTAAAGGGCCTCATAAAGAAAGCTCTTGGCTTCGCGCCGCTCCACTTCTACCTCGGGACTGAAGCCGGCCAGCCGCTCGGGGAGGCCGCGCAGTTCGTCGAGGCTTCCAATCCCGGCATCCTGCACGCGGCGCTGCGTATTCTCGATCAGATCGGTGACGAAGCGGTTCAGCACGCGTTTCAGCGCTTCGTTGAACTTCAGCTTTTCGGGTGCCTCGGGATACTTGGCTTCGGCCTGAACGTAGAACCGCTCGAAGACTGGAAGCCGCTGACGAATCTGCGGCAGCTTCAGCAGCCTGGCCTCGAAACCGTCATCGAGGTCGGCAGTGCTGTAGGCGATCTCGTCGGTGAGGTCGATCAGTTGCGCCTCCAG
>JBEKCJ010000005.1:0-75811 GCA_050014935.1 Candidatus Korobacteraceae bacterium | reverse complement strand
CCCGTTACGAATTTATATACGCAGGCTACTGAGCCTGGGGTTTCATCACCCGGGTCGGGATTCGGTTGCGGCTGGTCCGAGTCGACAAAAAAGTAATTCGTGTGTGGGCGACCGGGCTGGGGGATGCTGGATGCGGGATAGATAATCCTGTGTCCGTTGTAAACGGACTCGTAGCGGGCTTGTGCCGATGCTGGGCAAAGGGCTGCACCTGCAAACAAGACAACTGCAACCATGGTTAACATTACAATCTGGATGTCTCTGCGGAAAGTATGCATTCATTGGCTCCTGTGTGGCGCCTCGAAAGCATGAAGGGAGTTGATGGAAAATGCAAGCTCGAAACCAGTTGTTCTGTCGGCAAACAGCGTGGGCAAATGTGGCTGGACTCAGGAAGCTGAGGGCGCGCTTGACGGCCGATATCACGCGCTGTGGTATTTCAAGCTGAATATGCGGACATCAGGACCCGCCACAATGAACTTCGGATCGGTTATCCTCTGTGTCGCGTGTCACTGTGGTGAATAGCTTTGAGCTCTGAACGACGCGGCGTTCTCCAATTTCTCGGCGTGGCCTGTCTTATCGTCGGCGGGCCGTTTGTGGTCCTCAGCCTGCCATTTTTCTGGGGACAGATTCAGGTGCTGCGCTCCTGGCCGGTGCGGCAGGCACAGGTGCTCCGCAGCCAGGTGGTGACCCAGCCCGCGGCGAAACACGACCAGCTCTACGCCGCTACTATCCAGATTGTTTATGTGGTCAATGGCCAGCCGGTTACCGCCGAGCTCACTAGCTTCCAGAGCAGTAACTACGAAGAAACCGTTCGCCGCGCGGCGGAGTTTCCGGTTGGCAGCCGGCAGGCCATTCGTTATGATCCCCACAATCCGGTGCAGGCGCGTATCGGCGCCGGGTGGAACCGGCGATTTTTTGCGGTGCCGCTGATTACGTTGGGATGCGGATTGGTTTTTGGCGCCGTGGCGGGAGGGTTTCTCATCGGCGTAAGGATGGCAAGAAGGGGCCAGGGATTGGGTGCTGGCGATTAGGGATGGCGTCAGCGTCAGACTGTAATCGAACAGTGGAACTCGTGGCGATTTCTAACCCCTAGGCCCTAGTCGCTAGCCCCTTGCCGCGAACCACTTGAACCTGGCTCAGTCGGCGCTAAAATATTCGCGCCGTGCGCAGTTGACATACATCCAATACGCGCAGGAGTCTCCACCATGAGAGCTCGCCTCGTTTCGTCTCTACTGTTTCTTGGTTGCGCGGTTTCACTGTTGCCGGCGCAGGCGTCCGCACCTGACAAGCAGAAGTCCAGCCCGCCCTCGCGCAAGTTTCATTTCACCTACGGGTTCACAGTGAAAGACATTCCCGCCGGAAGCAAGCTGGTGCGGGTGTGGGTCCCGGTGGCGCATACCGACGAGCACCAGACGGTCCGCCTGGTGAACGTGAAGGCTCCGGTGGAGACGCACATGAGCGAGGAGCCGGAGTACGGCAATCACATCCTGTATGCCGAAATCCGGAACCCGGCGCAAACCTCCGTTGATTTCACGCTGGAGTACGAAGTGACGCGGCGCGAGTATTCCCGAGGCGACTACGCGCAACTTGAGAGCAAGGACACCAAACCCGGCGTGGTGCCGGCTTCGATGGACCGCTACCTCGCTCCCGACAAACTCATTCCGACGGATGGCAAGATCAAGGAGCTTGCCGAACAGGTGACGGGCAGCCAGCAGGGAACGGTCGCCAAAGCCAGGGCCGCCTACGACTATCTTTTTTCGACGATGCGTTATGACAAGACGGGCACCGGCTGGGGACGCGGCGACGCCATCTGGGCGTGCGACGCCAAGCATGGCAACTGCACCGACTTCCACTCACCGTTTATTGGCATCATGCGGGCCGACGATATTCCGGCGCGCTTCGACATCGGTTTTCCGCTGCCGGAAAGCAAGAACAACGGCGACATCGCGGGCTATCACTGCTGGGCCGAGTTCTTTGCCCGCAACATCGGTTGGGTGCCGCTGGACATTTCCGAGGCATGGCAGGCGAAGGAGAAAGCCGGTTATTTCTTCGGCAGTGTGGACGCCAATCGCATGCAGTTCTCCACCGGGCGCGACATCACTTTGTCCCCCAAACAAGATGGTCCGCCGCTCAATTACTTCGTGTATCCGTATGTCGAAATCGACGGCAAAGCCTATGACGGCGCCAGCAAGCGCTTCAGCTTTGCCGATGTGAGCGGTGAGCAGAACACGGCCGACTTCCGGCCTACGCCCTCGCCGGCGATGTGAAGAAGAAGCTACGAGCTACGAGCAACTAGCTACGAGCTACTAGCTACGAGCTACTAGCCGCGAGCTACGAGCAGATAACGCATCTTGAGCGGTTTGTGTCAGGGCACGGCTTTAGACGTGCCGCAACGAGATGAATCTTGATCCGGGCTTTAGCCCCTGCAACGATCCTGCGGCAGGGGCTAAAGCCCGGGCCTTTTTATACCGTGTTCGGCACGACTCAAAGTCGTGCCCTGACACAAAACGGTTTTGCGCGTGGCCCTGGCGGGTTCGCGCTCCGGTCCGCATTCGGGATATCCGGGACAAAAAGTGGACTGGGGAAGCAATTCCGGTTGTTAGCGACACGCCGGTTGATTAGAATCCTGTCGCCGCTGAAGAGCGCTGGTTTTTGCGTCGCTGTGGCGAAGTGCTAATTGCTAATTGCTAAGGAGACTCTGAACAGGCGGCTGATCGCCCTCAGAGGCTAAAGCCCACATTGATTTTGCTGCGCTTGCGGCACGGCTGAAGCCGTGCCCTTTCAAAACCAGGAACTATCAGAGCCTCCTTAGCGGCTAATTGCGAACTTGTAATTGCTGTCTCTGCTGCAGTGGCAGGGAGAGTTGCCGATAGGACGGACAGGGCGGGCAGGGAAACCGAAGGGCCGCCTCGTGCCTGAAGGGATCGCACGCTCCCGGCAAATCGGCGTGCATCCTTTAGAAAACGCAGGCATCTAAAGGTTGAGTGTAGTTGACTCATGGAGTCATATGTCAAAGGAAACTAAAGATTTAGCGCCTACCGACCCTGAACTTCGCAACGATTCCGAAGGTGCCCGCACGCTTCCGGTTCTGCCCGTTCGTGACACCGTGCTGTTCCCTCATGCGGTGCTGCCGCTGACCGTGGGACGCGAGAGTTCGGTGCAATTGATCAATTCGCTGGGTGAGGACAAGACCATTGTTGTGGTGGCCCAGCGCGAAGCGCGGGTGGACGCGCCGCAGCCTACCGACCTGTTCGCGGTTGGCAGCCTGGCGGTGGTGCACAAAGTTGTGCGTATGCCCAACCAGAGCCTGTTTGTCTTTGCCGAGGGCCTGGAGCGCGTCAAGGTGACCGAATACACCCAGTTGACGCCGTTCATGTACGCGACGGTGGAGTCGATTCCGGAAGTGACGGCGCCGAAGAACTCCGAGATTGAAGCCCTCCAGCGCAACGTGCTGACGTTGTTCCAGCAGATCGTCGCGGGCTCGCCGACGTTGTCGGACGAGCTGTCGACCGTCGCCGGAAATATTGAAGATCCCGGACGTATGGTGGACTTCATCGCGTCCTCGTTGCCGTCGCTTTCAACCCGCGACAAGCAGGACGTGCTGGAAACTCCGGACGTCCACGTGCGCCTAGAAAAAATCAATCAGCATCTGGCGAAGGAGCTGGAGGTCCAGCAACTGCGCAACAAGATCCAAAGCGAAGTGCAGGACCGCGTGCAGCAGACGCAGCGCGAGTACTACCTGCGCGAGCAGATGAAAGCCATCCAGAAAGAACTGGGTGAGCAGGACGAGACCACCCGCGATGCCGAGGAGTTGCGGCAGAAGATTGAAGCTGCCGGAATGCCTGACGAGGTGAAGAAAGAAGCCTTAAAGGAGCTCGGCCGGCTGGCGCGCATGTCGCCCATGGCCGCCGATTACGGACTCACGCGCAACTACATTGAGTGGCTGGCGGTGCTGCCGTGGCAGAAGTCTTCGGGCGTCGAAGTCGATATCCTGAAGGCGAAGGAGATCCTCGACTCCGATCACTACGATCTGGAGAAGGTGAAGAACCGCATTCTGGACTACCTCTCCGTGCGGCGACTGAAGCCGAACATGAAGGGGCCAATCCTGTGCTTCGTGGGCCCTCCCGGAGTTGGCAAGACGTCATTGGGCAAGTCGATTGCTCGCGCCCTGGGCCGCAAGTTCGTGCGCCTGTCATTAGGCGGCGTGCACGACGAAGCCGAAGTCCGCGGACATCGCCGCACCTACATCGGCGCGTTGCCCGGACAGATCATGCAGGGCATTCGCCGGGCGGAGACCAACGATCCGGTCTTCATGCTCGACGAAATCGACAAAGTGGGCCGCGACTTCCGCGGCGATCCGGGATCGGCCTTGCTGGAAGCGCTGGATCCGGAACAGAATTTCAGCTTCCGCGATAACTATCTTGACGTGCCCTTCGATCTGTCGAAGGTACTGTTCATCACCACGGCCAACATGCTCGATCCCATTGCCGAGCCGCTGCGCGACCGCATGGAGATCATCGAGCTGCAAGGCTACACCGAAGAGGAAAAGGTCCACATCGCGTTTCAGTATCTGGTGCCGCGGCAGATTGAAGAGAACGGCATCACCGGCGATCAGATTGAATTTCCGGAGGAGAGCATCCGCTTTTTGATTCGTCATTACACGCGCGAGGCGGGCGTGCGCAACCTGGAGCGGACCATCGGCACCATCTGCCGCAAGCAGGCGCGCCGCATTGCCGAAGGCAAGACCGACAAGCTGAAGGTCACGCCGGAGCTGATTCAGCACCATGACATGCTGGGCGGGATCAAGATTCGCACCGAGGGCGAAATTGCCGAGCGCACCAAACGTGCGGGCGTGGCCGTGGGCCTGGCGTGGACGCCGACCGGCGGCGACGTGCTCTTTGTCGAGGCCAACAAGATGAAGGGCAAGGGCGGTTTCACCATGACCGGGCAGCTGGGCCAGGTGATGCAGGAGTCGATGCAGGCTGCCCTGACCTGGGTACGATCGCACGCCAAAGAACTCGGCATCGACGAAGGCTTCTTCGCCGACCACGATATCCACATTCACGTTCCGGCGGGAGCGATTCCGAAAGACGGACCCTCCGCGGGTGTGACCATGGTGACGGCGCTGGTGTCGCTGCTGACCGATCGACCGGTGCGTCCGCTGACGGCGATGACCGGCGAGATTACCCTGAGTGGCAACGTGCTGCCCATCGGCGGCATAAAAGAGAAGGCGTTGGCGGCGAAGCGCGCCGGCGTGACCGACATCATCCTGCCGGCTGAAAACCAGCAGAACGTGCAGGAAGACCTGACGCCCGAGCAGTTGCAGGGTTTAAGTCTGCACTACGTCAAGACCATCGAAGGGCTGCTGGACATCGCTCTGCCCAGCACGCGCGACGAGGTCAAGCAAGACGCTGAAGTCCGCGAGCAAGTATTGCAGACGGTGTCGTAAGACCCGCTGCCAAGCCGCATCGAAGCTGATGATCGGCGAGAAGCGTCGAAAAAAAAGGGCCATCCAGGGATGGCCCTTTTGGTTTGCAATATAGAGTTTTCTAGCGGTCGGTCCTCAGGCGATCTGCTTGCCAGCCTCAGGCCCGACCGATTGATCGAAGACCGCCTCCACTGTGATTTTAACCACGTGGTGTACGGCAGGCAGGCCTTTCTGCAGGCTTTCGATCTGCTTGCTGGTGGTATCGTAGAGCGGACCGGAGTCGACCACTTCCGCCGTGCCCTTGATCTGATAGCCCTTGGCCGCATTGGTATCGGCTACCGTGACCGCAACTTTGTTGTTCTCGAGCAGGTTCTTTCTGGTCTTCAACGAGAATAAGTCGGCGAAAACCACATGGTTTTCGTCGAGCAGTTTGAGAGTGCCTTTGGGCGTAACGTTCGGCTCACCGTCGCGCGAAGCAGTGGCCACCCAGGCCAGCTTACCCGGCAGAAAGTCCTGAACTTGTTTGGGAATACTTACCATTAGGATTGCCTCCGAAATTATGCGCCCCGGAACTCTGAGGAGCGCCGGGTTAGATACAACCCCTTAATCTTGGACCTTCAGTAATGGCTTGTAAAGGACGTAGCCCTCTTGGTTTTGGGTATCAAGTCTTGGAAACTTGCGGCAAGAATGCGATGCTAGAGATATTGATTGTGGGAAGCCCAGGCTTTTCTTATGCCCGAATTGAAGGATGACCTAGCGTCGTTGCGGATTGATCGCGACACGCCGCGCACGGCGCGATGGCGGCTGCCGCTCATCCTGATCGTCCTGCTCGGCCTCGCCGTGGCGGGAGGGTGGTACTTTGCCAAGGCGCATCCGGTTTTTGGCGTGATTGAAGTCGAGACTGTGCAGGCGAAAGTGGAAAGCGGCAGCGGCGCCAACGCGGGCGCGCCGATTCTCACAGCATCCGGTTATCTGGTGGCGCGACGGCAGTCGGTAGTGTCGTCCAAGATCCAGGGCCGCATCTCTTCGCTGCGCGTGGAAGAGGGAAGCGTGGTGAAAGAAGGCGACGTGCTGGCGACGCTGGACAACGCCGACGCGCTGGCCGCGATCACCAAAGCCAAAGCCGACATCGAGTATGCCAAGGCCGATCTGGCCGAAGCCCAACGCCAGGAGCGCTTGCAGGAAGATCTTTATCGCAGCAAAGTGAGCTCGCAGGATGCTCTGGACGCGGCCAAGTCCAAGGTGAACCTGGCAGCGGCGGCCATCGAGCAGGACAAGGCCACGCTGCAACTTCAGCAGGCGTATCTGGATTTCACGACCGTGCGCGCGCCCTTCGCGGGAATTGTGGTGAAGAAGATGACGGAGATGGGCGAGAGCGTCGCGCCAATTCCGCCGGGGGTCAACATCTCCACGTCGTCGGGTGCGATTGTTGCCATCGCCGATATGAATTCGCTGGAGGCTGAGGTAGACGTGAATGAGTCTAACGTCTCGCAACTCGGCCCCAATCAACCGGCGGAAATTACAGTGCAGGCGATTCCCAACCACACCTACAAAGGCGTGCTGCGGCAAATCATTCCCACCGCTGACCGGACGAAGGCGACGGTGACGGTCAAGGTCTCAATCCTGGACAAGGACAAATATCTGCGGCCGGAGATGAGCTGCAACGTGACCTTCCTGGAGCCGCCGAAGAAGACGCAGAGCGCCAAGACGACGCCGCAACGGGTCATCACCGTCCCCAAAGATGCGGTGATCACGCGTGACGGCAAGCCGGCGGTGTTTGCCATCGAGGACAACAAAGCGCACGCGATGCCGATCACCACCGGCGCAGACCTGCATGGGCAGGTGATCGTGAAGCAGGGATTGGCGGGTGGAGAGACGATTGTGAGCAATCCGCCGCAGAAGCTGAAGGATGGGGATGTGGTTAAGGTGAAGGGCTAGGGCGTTCGGCGCCTGGAGTGGGGGTTCTTAAGTTTTGTAACAGGGCATGACTTTAGTCGTGCCGAACGCGGACGCAATAAAGAGACTGGGCTTGAGCCCCTGCCTTCCGCAGGGCTAAAGCCCAATATTTGTTGTGGTCTATCGGCACGGCTGAAGAGGCTGCGGAAAAAGTCGGAACAGGGCATTGTGCCGCCGGCTGAAGCCGGCTCGTGATGACAAAATAAGCAGCTTACCGGCACGACTAAAAGTCGTGCCCGGTTACAAAACGTTCAAGCAGACTTTTTCCGCAGCCCGTTTTAGCCGTGCCCTGATACAGAGCGAATAAAGAACATTGGGAAGCTGAATGGCGCAGCCTAGGCTGTGCCCCTTCAAACCTCAAGGGCAAGCTTCCCCTACGGGCTGAAGCCGGCCCTGACACGAATCTTATTTCTGTTTTGGCGGATAGTTCTTGAACAGCTTCACGACCGCCTTGTCCAGATTGCTGATGTTCTTGTTGCTGTTGTCAGAAATGGTGTCGGTAGCGGAGCCGCGCCACAAGATCTGTTTGTCCTTGGCGTCAGCCAGTTCTACCACCAGCGTTCCCTGCTTGGTGACGTAAGTGTTGTAGGTGACCTGACTTGGTCCCCAGTAGCCCCATCCCCATCCGGGGCCGAATCCGTAGTTGTTGCCGACTACTTCCTTCTGATCGTGAATGGTGTTGCTGTAAACCACCCACACGTCGGGATTGGAATCGACTTTAGTCAGACCTTTGGCCTGCAACTGTTTGTCGATGGCGTCGATGATGCGCTGGTGCCAGAGACCGTGGGCGGGACGGGGACTGGTCTCCCACATGTAGGTGTGGTAGGTGGAGAAGTTAGCGCTGCGGTCCCAATCGGTGTTGATCTTTTGCGCCAGGGCCAGCGTCGAAAGCAGAAGGCTGAGGAGTGCAACCGAGAATACGCGTTTCATCATGGAGAACGGCTCCCTTTAGGACGGATTGCGGTCGCGATGCGCGGGGCATCGTCGCATCGCAAAGATACTATTCCGGGTTGGCGTGCGTCCAGTGGAGGGGAATGGGGGAGCGACCCTGCAGTCGCCGTGCTTCCGGGAACCATTTCGGCTACCCTAACGTAACCTGCTGAGGAGATGCCAATGGACGGAATGCAGATTTGCAGCTGGATCTGGGCCGTATTTTGTGTGGTATGGGTGATCTCGGCGTTCAAGAACAAGCCGATACAACAGCAGGAGAGCGTGTCGTCGCGGCTTTCCTACATGTCGCTGGTCGCGGTCGGGTTCTATGTCGTCTTCTCTGTGGGTACGGTCCAGCCCTGGATGCGCGTCCATCTGTTTCCCGCCAGCCGGGCGGTCGAGATACTTGGGGTGGTGATGACCGCCGCGGGAATAGGCTTTGCCTTTTGGGCCCGCGCCTACCTCGGCGGAAATTGGAGCGGCACGGTAACGGTCAAGGTCGGACATGAACTGGTGCGCAGCGGCCCGTATCGCTGGGTGCGCCATCCCATCTATACGGGATTAATTCTGGCCCTGCTGGGAACGGCGCTGGAGCGCCGGCAGGTTCGGGGGCTGATTGCTGTCGTTCTGGTATATATCGGCTTCAAGATGAAGAGCAAGATTGAAGAGCACACCATGACCAACACGTTCGGTGCGGAATATACCGACTACAGCCGAACTACCGGGGCGATTGTGCCGAAGCTGCGGTTTTGAGCGGGAATTCGGGAGGTTGGGCCCAAGCGCAAGCGAAAAACTGGAACGATTCGGGCACCGTGGACATTCTCTTTGAAGGGGCGCGGCTTCAGCCGCGCCGATTGACAGCATCTTGACAGCGGGCTTTAGCCCCTGAGGAAACTCGAATTTAGCAGTCATAGAAAACGAGTTCCCAAGGTGGCTAAAGCCGATGACTTGCGGTGGTTTTACGGCGCGCCTAAAGGCGCGCCCCTTCAGACCTCGACAATGCCACTGACATTTCTGTCGCCGCACCGCTGTGCTAGACTCGCAGCGCCTGATCGTCGTTTACACCAGACAAGTCAAGGAGCGCCTCGAAATGCTTCGACGTGCTTGCAGCGCTATTTTCTTCACAATAATCCCCACAATGTTCGCGATAGCCACTGCTAGTTTGCCTTGCCACGCGCAAGGCGGCCAGTCTGCCTTGCAAAGCGCCTTCGTCGGCAGGCAGGTCCGGGTCGAGATCGACATGCCCGGCACCCAGCAAGGGGTTGACCTGCGCGTGGAGCACGACGATCCCATGGACTGGAGGAATTATTCCAGCCGGCTGAAGCAGTTTGGCCCGGCCCTCCGCAGCGGCGACCGCGCCACCATCACCACGCTCGTCGTGAAGAAGAACCTCATCGAGTTTCAGCTCGACGGCGGCGGCTTTGGCACCTTCTGGGACGACACTCGCACCACGATCAATCCATATCAGATAGAGAAAAGCAGCTACGAACGGCAGCTGGAGAACGACATCCGCAACACCAGCGATCCGCAGAAAAAACGTGATTTGCAGCGCGAACTGGACCGCGTCCGGCAACGGCGCGAACGGGAGCAGCGGGCCGATGACCGCGCGGCCCAGATTGCCAGCCAGTTGAAAGCGCAGGAGGTGTCGGACAAGCGCATGCGCGGCGGGTCGCGCTTTAACTTGCGCTGGGCGGGCAGCATTCCTCAGGAGCAGCTCACGCCGGAGGCGGTGATGAAGCTGCTCGATGGCTACATCAACTTCGGCGACCTGGCGGGGCAGAAACCGATTCTGGAGCCGGTGGCGCAGAACCCTGCGGCCCCCAACGCGCCGGCCAGCGCGCCGAATTCGCCCATCACCCAACTGAAGCGCGGCATGCAGATAGGCGAGATCAGCCAGCTGCTGGGACTGGGAAGGATGCTGTCGGAGTCCACGTCGGAAGAGGGATTGAAGACGCAGATTTTCGAGTACCTTCCCAACGACTATCGCGTGGAAATGACGTATGTGGATGGCGTGGTGGTGCGGTACTCGATCACGTCGAGATAAGCCGCACGACTGCCCAGGTTTGGTATGGCGCAGCAGAAGGCACTGCGTAGAAAATGGCGGACACCAGAGCGCGGATAAGATAATCTATGGCCATGGCAGCCAATGCGGCAGTACCGCCCCTTCATTCCAGGCGTGTCGAGGCCTGGGTCCATTCGGTGCTGAATCCCATCATTGAGGGATTGGGGCGAGAGCAATTTCTGCTTGAGCGCGGGGACTTGAGCTGGCGTAGTTACTCAAGAGGTTGTGAGTACATAAGGCCTATCGCTCAGTACATCGGACCCTCACAGGTGCCAAATCTTGAGGACTTCCTGGATGACCCGGAGAACTCAGGATTTGCGGCGCAATTTAACCAGCACGATCACGGTCTTAGAAAACTGGAGTTGAGTGTTAAGAGGTTCTTTGAGGGACTGACGAATTCTGCGTCGTTTACCGGAGAGATCAGGAGCGCTCTTCAAGAATACGCTACCGGGCCGAACAGTTCTCAGTCCTATTCCGCAACTATGACAGATGAAGCTGTAGCGAAATATGTTGGCGAGTACCTAATCAATAATATCGAGATTCTGCCGCAGCACTATGGACTGCACGAATTCTGGTCGCAAAACAGGGAACGGTTCCTACGCTCGGCTGAAAGCGTTGAATTTCACGATCAGCGTGAGTCCTTCCGTCACGCGGTGAAAGAGGTACTCGAGAACTCTAAGAACCTCCTAGGTCAGCTCAAGGACCATCGACGTCGCCTCTGTACGAGGTTCGATATACCTGCCGCTCCTCTTCCAAACGAACAAGCAATAGGCGCCTGATAGCTGCCATGTCTCCTCTCCGGGATGACGATAGGCGCGAATTGCTGATTCTGGATACTGGGCCGATACGCGAGATCCTCCTCCACTATGCGGTATTCGATTTTGGTTTCGAGAATCTCCGTCGCGAACTGCGTTGGCTGCCAACGCAGGACTCATACGATAGCTGCTCTGAATTTATTGCGTCCTTCAGACGAAAGCTGACCAGCGCCTCCGTTGTATCGCAGCTGGAGTACTGGATTCGAAAGACGGAAGAGCAGGGGCAGGCGGATCTGTGGCGTCGAGCTCACGAAGAATTCCGAAACATGGAAATGAATGAAGAGGTAGTACCGCTTGCGACTATGGATGTTGAGATGGTGATGCGCTTTGGGCCAGTGGACACGAGTCTGATCGAATTGGCCAAACGTCATCAAGGCGAGAATCCCGTTGTTCTGACGGTGGACCAGAAACTATGCGGTCACTGCCGGAAGGCCGGCTTCGGCGTTCGCTTGCTGGAAGAGCTTTAGCCGCTGATATGATTTCTTGCGTGACCAGACAACCGGCGCGCGGGAAGTTCATCAGCTTCGAAGGGCTCGACGGCTGCGGCAAGAGCACGCAACTGGGGAAGCTGGCCGATGCACTGCGCCAGCGGGGAATCGAAGTCGTCACCACGCGCGAACCTGGCGGGACGGAGATTGGCGAGCGCATTCGCGCCGTGCTGCTGAGTTCGCGCACCGCAGGACTCGATCCCCACGCCGAGATGGCGCTGATGTTTGCCTCGCGCGCGCAGTTGATCGCGGAAGTGATCCTGCCTGCGCTGGAAGCAGGGAAGTGGGTGCTATCCGATCGCTTCACCGATTCCACCGAAGCGTATCAGGGGGGCGGCCGGCAGCTGGGAACGGAGCCGGTGCTGAGGCTGCATGAAGGTTTGTGCCGCGGCGTTTGGCCCGACCTGACCATCCTGATGGATTCGGATGTGAGCTCCAGCGTGAAACGGGCGCGACGCCGCAACAAAGCCGCCGAGCAGGATGAGAACCGCTTCGAGAAAGAGAGTGGTGCGTTTTTTACGCGGGTGCATGAGGCGTTTCTGGAGATTGCGCGGCGCGAGCCGGAGCGGGTAGCTTTGGTGGATGCGAGGCCGCCGATCGAGGTGGTGCATCGGAAGATTGTGCGGGTGGTGAGGGAAAGGCTCCTGAATAGCAGTGAGCTTCAGGGGACTAGGGGCTAGAAGCTGGGAATTGGCGGCTAGGCGAAGGACCTTGCTTTGAACCTGCTGATCCCTAACTCCCAACCCCTAATCCCTAATCCCCACCTAGGATTTTGCTGAGATGCCTTTTTCTGATTTTCATGGCAATGCCGAGACCGTGCACACGCTGCGCGAGATGCTGGCGCACGAGCACTTTCCTCATGCGCTGATTCTTTCCGGGCCGCAGGGAGCCGGGAAGTTCACGCTCGCTCAAATGGTCGCCAAGGCGATGAACTGCCTGGAGCGTCCCATCACCGACGGCCTGCCGGACTTCTGCGGCCATTGCTCGAACTGCGTTCGCATCGCCGAAGCCGATGCCTTGGAAGAGCGTTTTGCCGAAGCGGTGGAGGCGCGCGAGACCCTGCGCGATACCGACAAGCGCGAGACTCGCATCTTTGTCCAGACGCATCCCGACGTGCTGATCATTCCGCCTGATCCGCCGCAGATGCTGGTGAAAGTTGATCAGGTGCGTCACGTTATCCACGAGATTTACTACAAGCCGGTCGAGGGCCGCGAGCGCGTCTACATCTTCAGTGACGCCGATTTCATGAAGGAGGCGGCCAACTCGCTGCTGAAGATTTTGGAAGAGCCGCCGGAGTTCGCGACGATCTTCCTGCTGACCGACAACCCTTCCGCGCTGCTGCCGACGATTCGCTCGCGCTGCATGCATTTGCGGTTATCGCCGGTTCCGGCTGACGAAGTCGAGCAGTACCTGGCTACAGCGCGTCCGGAGTGGAAGCCGAAGGAGCGGGCGGTGGTGGCGCGAGTTTGTGGCGGAGGACTGGGCCGGGCGCGCAGCTTCGATCTGGCGGGATATCTGGCGGCACGGCAGGACGCGCTGAAGCTGCTGGGGCCGGCGATGGGCGCGCGCGACCACAGCGATCTCTTCCATATGACCGACACTTACCGCTCGGGCGCCGAAGGCAAAGCCAAGACCGAGCACCTGATCCGGACCATGTATTCGCTGCTGGAAGACATGCTCTTCCTGCGGTCGGGTACGGCGGAGCTGGTGCGCAACCAGGACATTCAGCCGGAGCTGGCGCGAATGGCGGAGAGCGTGGACTTTTCCTGGATCGTGACCGCGGTGCAGCGGCTGGGTGAGTTGGAGAGCGGCATGCGCCGAAATCTGCTGCGTTCGCTGGCCCTGGACACCTTCGCCACCTCGCTGGAGATGACACCAAAGTAGCATTCAAATGATTGTCTTGGCCGAACGCCTGTGTTAGGGTATCGCTAAGTTCACACCTAGGAAAACCTCGGGGTTCAACACAACGCTAAGGCTTGCCACGCTTACCGTGCCGCCGGTCGCCGCGTCCCGAGTTCACGAATCGCCGAAAGGCTGGTGTGCAGACCACAGGAGTTAGTCACCATGAAAGAGTCCATGGATGCCACCGCCGTAGGGCGAGCTATTGACCCGGAAGGGTTTGCCAACCGCAAGCTGATCCGCCCCGCACTGAACCGCAACGACCATCCGCGCCCGGATGTCGAACGTCGCGAACGGGCTGATCGCCCTGATCGCTCCAACTCCAACGGCAAGAAAACGCCGCCGCCGGAACAGACCCACGCCGAGAATTTCTATTATCAGAAGCAAATGCAGGCCAAGACGCCGATGGTGCTGGTGCTTCAGGACGGCGAGGAGATTCACGGCATGATCGAGTGGTATGACAAGTACTGCCTGAAAGTGAATCGCACCGGCGCGTCCAACCTGCTGATCTACAAGCCCAGCATCAAGTATCTGTATAAGGAAAGCGAAGCAGAGCCGCGGAAGTAGGAAGCTCCGAGCCCCGAGCCACGGGCGTCGAGCCGCGGGTGAAGAGGCTCTTCGCGATTCGCTCTTCGCCGGGACAACCTACACGGGTGTCATCCTGAGCGGAGTGAGGCGCAGCCGAACGCAAGTCGAAGGACCCCTATAACTTGCGATGAAGCGTGAATACAACTTCGCCAACGCAAAACGCGGGCCCGTGCTCTCAGTTCCCAAAGGCAAGACCAGGATCACGATCCGGCTCGATGAGGATGTTATCGACTGGTTTCGGCAGCAGGTGAATCAGGTTGGCGGGAACTATCAAAGCTTGATCAACGATGCCCTTCGGCAGCATATCAGCCGCGCGCGTTAGCAATCGTGCCGCCCCCGAGGGGCTCAATCTTGATAATGCACCACCCAGCGCTGAAGCGCTGGGCTATGTTATGCCGTGCCTACGGCACTGGTTTTTCGCGCTCCATATCTCACTGCGAAAAGCAAGGTTGGTTGAAACAGCTGACGACTGACAACCGACAACTAACAACTGACAACCGGCCACCAGCCACTGCCTCTCACAGTTTCGGCAGCACGATGCCTTTCTGCCCCTGATATTTTCCGTGCTTGTCCTTGTAGCTGATTTCGCAGATCTCGTCGGACTGGAAGAACAGGATCTGGCAGAGGCCTTCATTGGCGTAGATGCGCGCGGGCAGCGGCGTCGAGTTCGAAATCTCGAGGGTGACGAAGCCTTCCCACTCCGGCTCAAACGGGGTGACGTTGACGATGATGCCGCAGCGCGCGTAGGTCGACTTGCCGACGCAGATGGTCAGCACGTCGCGCGGAATCTTGAAGTACTCCACCGAGCGCGCCAGGGCAAACGAATTCGGCGGCACGATGCAGACATCGGTTTGCAGGCTGACGAAGGAGCGCTCGTCGAACTTCTTGGGATCGACGATGGTGCTGTTGACGTTGGTGAAGATCTTGAACTCGTCGGCGACGCGCAGATCGTATCCGTAGGAAGACAGACCGTAGGAGATGACGCCTTCGCGGACCTGCTTCTCCGAGAAGGGGTTGATCATATCGTACTCGTTGGCCATTTTGCGGATCCAGCGGTCGCTCTTGATTGCCATGAAGCTCCTTGGGATGGTGGGCGAAACGTCATCTTACGGAATGCGGAGCAAATTAACAAAGCGGCTGTGTTAAAAAATATGAGCCGAACGGGGCTGCCGAGGTGCGGGTGTTACGCAGGAACGTCATTCTACTGCTCGGATTTGTGGTCATGCCGGCGCTGCTCTGCGCCCAGCACGAGATGATCACCATCAAGGGGCACTCGCGAGGGGGCGCTACCGGCGGCAAGAGCTCCGCGGGCGATCGCGCTTTTCTTTATGGCGACCTCGATGGGCGCCCGGTGGTGCTCCAGTGCGTGCTGTCCCATGCCGACTGCAGGGAGCTGCCGCGAGGGCAGTACGAAATCGACAGGCTGATTGTCGGCGAGGAGGGTGCTTACAAGGGTTGTCCGAATGTCGACATCTACCGGGTTGGGGCCGAGCGGTCCAAGGAAGAGCCGCTGGGCGAGTACTGCCTGCGGGGAGAGTAGAACAGCCGGCGTAGCCCATAACTGAAATATTGACAATCCCCCCGGGCTTCACTAGGATTCGCCCATCCGCTCGAAAGTCGAAGTATAAAAGTAACTTACGCGAAGCTGTGAAGTCGGATAGAATCACAGTTGCGTCAGCGGTGCAGGCCATTGCGCCCCGGCGAGCGTCAACTTGTGGAGCCCCTTGTGATCAAACTGGACCTGATCAACGAAGTTGTCACCAAGACCGGCGTCACCAAAACCAAAGCGGAAATGGCCGTCGAGACTGTCTTTGAAAGCATGAAGAAATCGCTGGCGAAGGGCGATCGCATCGAATTGCGCGGCTTTGGCGTCTTCACCGTGCGGCCGCGCAAGACCGGCATCGGCCGTAACCCGCGCACCGGCGCGGAAGTCAATATTCCCCCCGGCAAGGCGGTCCGCTTCAAGCCGGGCAAGGAGTTGCAGTCGATCGAGTAGAGTAGTGGTCAGTGGCCAGCTGCTGGAGAGTCGTCACCGATCTGCGCTTGGGCCGGCACTAGAGGGTCACTCCGGGAAGCCGGCGCTCGAACTTTCGTAACTGACAACTGGCCACTAACCACTGACCACTGTTCTCAACGATGTCTAACTCCACGCCGCCCGTCTCTTACACCTTCGAAGTCTCGTCCTATCCGCAGGTCTTTGCGCCCGCGCCGGTGAGCCGCCGGCGATACTGGCTGCACATTTTGCTGCTGCTGATCACGCTGTTCACGACGCTGGTGGTGGGAGCGCGCCTGGAAAGTAATTTTCTGCACAATCAGCCGGCCTTTACCGACGATTCCGTCGTGCTGCCGCTGTTTCACCTGAAGTGGCTGGTTCGCCATCCCGCAGACATCCTGCTGGGCCTGCCGTTTTCATTGACGCTGATGGGCATTCTGCTGGCGCACGAGCTTGGACATTTCTTCGTCGCCAGGAAAAATGGAGTTGATGCGACACTGCCGTTCTTCATTCCCGCCCCAACATTGATTGGAACGTTTGGCGCGGTCATTCGCATCAAGTCGCCAATTCGCTCGCGGCAGGCGCTGTTCGACATCGGCATCGCGGGACCGATTGCGGGATTTCTGGTTGCGGTTCCCGTGCTGTTCTGGGGACTGGCGCTCTCCAAACCCATGCCTCCCACTGCGGTTGATTCTTCGCTACTCCTCGGCTATCCGCCGATTTTCGATATCGTTTATCGAGCGGTGGCGCCGCTTATGGCGCATCCCGTCTCGCTGGGCAGCCTGTATCTGCATCCGGTGGGAGTTGCAGCCTGGGTGGGAATGCTGGCCACCGCGCTGAACCTTTTGCCCGGCGGGCAACTGGACGGCGGCCACATCACGTACGCCGTGGCGCCGCGAGCGCACCGGTGGGTAACGTGGGCCAGCATTGCTGTGCTGATCCCGTTGGGCATCCACTTCTGGCCGGGCTGGCTGGTCTGGGCAATTATCCTGGGATTCACCGGCCTGCGCCATCCCAATGTCCCCAAGTGGCCGCCGCTCGACAGAAATCGCCAGGCACTGGCGCTGCTGGCGGTGCTGATGCTGGTGCTGACGTTCGCGCTGGCGCCGATTCGCGGCTTCTTAGGCAGCTAACCTTGGCTTCGGACGAAGCCGGCCACAATTGAAATTAAGAGTGTCTTCTCGATTAGTTGTGTCAGGGCACGACTTCAGAGGCTGCTGAAAAAGTCCGTCCTGAACGCTTTGTAACAGGGCACGACTTCAGTCGTGCCGATAAGCTGCTTATTTTTTGATCACGAGCCGGCTTCAGTCCGGCGGCACAACGCCTTGTTTCGACTTTTTCCGCAGCCTGTGAAGTCGTGCCCTGACACAAAACGCCCTGACACGCCCCCGCTAAGAATTAGTGTGCTTTTCGGACATACTGCACCTGGAACGCGACCGTAACCACTCGACCGAAATTGTGTTTCTACCTTGGCAACAACAACCCTGCCGCGGATTTCGCTGTCTATTTTGACTCAGCCGGTCGGGGTGGAACGGTGACGCAAGGTAATCGCCGCGAGTGACTCTTGGTTCTCCCGCCACATATGTTGCATTGACAGGGGTTTTTCGCTCGCGGAGAATCGAAGTAGCAGAAAGGACGGACCATGTTTCAAGAAGAACAGAGCGCTCCTCCGGAGTCGCGATGGAACGCCTTTGGCAACAGCGACGTCCTGAAATATGTATTACTGGCGGCCGCGGTCCTCTACGTGATCGCGACTCTGTACCTGATGTTCGGCATGAAGACGCAGATGGTGGCGCTACAGCAGAAGCAGGCCGCGCTGGAAACGGCGCAGACCGATCTGGTCAAGCGCATGCACGCGACGTCGTCGGAATTAAGGCAGACCCTCAGCACCGAAGTCGGCATGACCAAGCAGGAGCTGGCGGACCGTGCCGCTGAGCTGCAGAAGGAGCAGAAAGCGACGGCCGCAGCTGCCGCCAGGCTGGCTGCCCAGCAGAGCCAGCAGGGCCAGCAGATCGCCGCCGTCAACGGCGAGGTCAGCGGCGTGAAGACCGATGTCGGCACGGCCAAGACCGATATCCAGAAGACGCAAACTGACCTGGCCGTAACCAACGCCAGGCTGGAGAAGACCATCGGCGACCTCGGTGTGCAGAGCGGCCTGGTGGCCCACAACGCCTCCGAGCTGGACGCGCTGAAGCGCAAAGGCGAGCGCAATTACTACGACTTCACCCTGCAAAAGAACGCGCGCACCCCGGTGGGCACCGTGAGCCTTCAGTTGAAGAAGGTGGACCCAAAGAAGGGCCGCTTTACCCTCGACGTGATGGCCGACGATCGGACCATCGAGAAGAAGGACAAAACCGTGGCCGAGCCGTTGCAGTTCTACACCGGGCGCGATCACATGCTGTATGAGCTGGTGATTTTCTCGGCGGGCAAGAACAGCATCAGCGGGTATCTGGCGACGCCGAAGAACGCGCCAGTGCCGGTAACGCCGTAGGCAAGCTCTGAGATTAAGTCGGGATACTGCGCGGGAATGCCCCTTCAGGGCCTGAAGGGGAACGGTTTTGAAGGGGGCGGCCTTCAGTCCGCCGGTTGATGCCGCAATACCAGTGCGGCATTAGCCGCTGAAGACTTCGGGTTGACTTGATGGGTAGTTCCGTAGGAAGTTCCAAAAGCGGCCTGACCCGTGCTGCGGTGGGTTCCAAAACGGGAAATAATAGCTTCCATATAGCACGTTAATGCCATGCAAACCGCGATGATCGGAGCCTGCCCTGTTTTAGGGCATTCGACCATTTCGGAGAATGCCCCGTAATCGCGCATAGAGGCCTGCTAGACAGCCTGTATCTGACTGGACGGCTCTCAGGCCGTCCGAGGGATTCCGCGCTCGCCCTAGGGCAAATTGCGCAAGAGTTTGCACATAAGCCTGTGCATTTATAGTGCGAGTATCTGCACTTTGGTGCTAAACGCAGAGGTGGCGACAACCGGTTAGCCGAAAGTAGTGTGCGCCATCTGCGCTGTCGCCGGTTAGGTCCCGGTTAGCTGGCGGGTGAACCTGCGACCGCGGGTTGGGGAGGGGCACCACCGGGCGGCTGTTCGCATGACACTCCCTGTATCCACGTCGTCATGTTGTTCAGCACGTTCTCCCAGGTTGCTTGCGTAACTTCTCCAGGATAAGCGGGCACCCACACCCACACGTAGAGGCGGACGTTGTTACTATGTCTCGCTGCCTCGGTATAGCCGGAGTTCCTGGAAGCCGTTTGCAGCGGCTCCTCCAGCAGGGGCGCCAGCGTATTCATGAAGACCCGCGTGGCGCTGGGCTTGCCGATACACGCCGAGGGACGCGGTACATAGTCCTTGGGATGGTCGTTCGGACCCAGGGGACGGGCCGTAGGATCCAGCGACGCAAAGCGCACCAGCACAGGCGCGTCCGGGCTGTTCAAATGCTCCTTCTCGATCCAGCTCTCCCACGCAGTTTTGAAGTTATTCGGGTTGTCCTGGGTCTGGGATACCTTCATCAGGACCTCCTTCAAGCTGTGCTCCCAAAGCGGCTTACCTTCCAAATATTGCTCGGGCGTCAGCTCCCAGACCCATACTTGCTTGTCGGATATAAGCAGGTTCGGCACCAGATACTCAGGTACCTTCGCCTCCGCCGAATTCGTAATGCCGATCGGTTCCGAGGTCCCGGTCCCGATGAATCTGTCATCCACGCTCAAGCGGGCTTTAAGCTCCGTGCGAACGGCGTCGTTAGCCAACAGCACTTGTCCCGCCATCACTCCGCTGGCCAACCGGTTCAGGGCTTCATTGTCAGACTTGCCCGGCCGTTCGTTCAGCACGGGGCCGAAGTCCCGGACTATGCAGATGTCTAGATCCTTGCCCTTCTCGTCTTTGCATTTCGCTGCCGAGGCTTCCACCCTTTTCTGCCACTTCAGCCAATCCTTGGCCAGCTTGGAGCTTTTGTTCGGATTCCGCCACAGAACTGCATACAGAACTGCCGCCATGCCCACGACAATGAGCCAGGGCAGCACCAGGGTGACGGCGTGTTCTTCGTGAACATTCGGAAAGAACCGCAGCCCGATTGCCAGCAGCAAAGCGACTATCGCGCAGATTGAGAGGACACTCTGGTTGTCCGGGTAGAAGAAGCTCGCGATCACAGTGGCCAATGCCGGGAGCCCGGCCAACTCGACACAGAGGTTCAGGGTCCTCCGGTGCCACTTTCTCGCATCATTCGGAGCTGGCCCGAATGCAATGTCGGCTGCCGATTCCTCCAAAGAAGCCGGGACGTGCTTTCGTGATGTCTTCTTAGACTGAGAAGCCCGTTTCTGCGCCTCTTGCATTTCTTCGAGACCTCCGGAGCGGCGGCTATTGTACATCGGCTGTCCCGTACACGTGGCATCAATCTTTCTTGCACACGGGAGCCCCATAACGATTCCGGGCTAATCACGTCTGTTAAGAACCGTTGCGTCGTGAGACCATGTCGGCATGAACCAGAAGCCGATTGCTAAACCATCGAAGCCCATCAAAGCCAAGACCGGGAAAAAGATCGCTGTATCGGCCGGAGTAATAGCCGGAAATAGGTTGAGCGGAATGACGCCTCAATATCCCGCTATGACCAAGGCAAAGAAGGAGCAGGGGGCGGTTACAGGCAGTTCGGGGCGGAAATCGCCAGCTAAGAAGTGATTGCCTTCCCCTGACGCCTTCACAAAGGTAATTCTTGACTCGCGGCGCGACGTCGCATAAACATTTCTACGGCGTTCGACGAGGTAGCTTCTAATGCCTGACAATGCAGCCGCAAGTCCCCTGAAGCTTTCCGTTGATCGCAATGGCGATGCCGCCGTGGTGCGATGCAGCGGCCGGTTGGTGTCGGGGCCGAACGACCTGCTCTACCTCCAGGTCAAGCAACTCATCCCAGACTGCAAACGCATCGTGCTGGACTTGCAGGAGACCACTCACATGGACAGCTCGGGCCTGGGGACGGTGGTTCGTCTGTACGCTTCCGCCAAGTCGGCAGGCTGCGCTTTGGAGCTCACCAACATCGGCAAGCCCGTCCGCTATCTTCTCGGCGTCACGCATCTCATCTCGGTTCTGACGATCATCGGCGAAAACAACATCCGGCTGGGGTAGGGAAACTCTGCTTGAGTTCTGGCCTTGAAGGTGACGGCCTTCAGGTCGTCCATAAGAGCTGCAAAATCGCTGTGGCTTCAGCCGCCGGGGGACTTCGCAGTGACTTGGTCAGAGTTTCCTTAGCCATCCGAGCTCGCCCGCGTCGCTGAAACCTTCTTCCGCAGTCGCCCGTATCAGACGCGGAGAGACAACATGCACGCGACACTGACGGCGACTAAACCTTCCCGGCAACTTTCCCCAGCCGCGCCCCCCGATACTCCAACACAGCCCATCGCGCCCTGGTGGCACACCGTTCTGGTGCTGCTGCCGATCGCGATGATGTCGGTCGCCGGCGCCTACCAGCACGGGCTTCCCAATGCCAATCTGCCGGGCATGAGCTCGCGGCTCTCAGGCTACTTCACCGTGATTGCGGTTGAGTGGTTTGTGGTATGGATGATCTGGCTCGCGCTCAAACGCCGCGGGCTCTCGATTGGCAGCCTGGTCTCAGGGCGGTGGCAATCGCCGAAAAGCTTCTTCCGCGATCTGGGACTTGCCGCCGGACTCATCGTCGTCGCCGTGCCCGTGGCAAGCGGCCTGATTCATCTTCTGCGCGTCCACACCAATAGCACTTTGGCTACGATTATTCCTCACACCGTTTTCGAACTGGTGGTATGGCTGGGACTGTCCTTCACCGGCGGCTATTGCGAGGAGCTGATCTTTCGCGGATATCTCACGCGGCAGTTCAGCGCGTGGACGGGCAGCCGTGGCGTCGCCATCGTCCTGCAAGGCGTGGCTTTTGGGCTAGGCCACGGATATTACGGCATCGCCATGCTGGCCATCATGGTCCATGGATGTCTGTTGGGACTGCTGGCCTACTGGCGCAAGAGCCTGCGTCCGGGAATGCTGGCCCACGGGCTGCAAGATGCCCTCGGCGGCGTGCTCGGGTTCTTCGCGAAGTAAAGACGTATTCAACCGATGTGGGCGCCCCAGGCGTCGCGTTTTTCGAGACCTGGGTTACGCCCAGGCGATTGACAACCTACGTCCCGGGTCTCGAAACCGCGAGACCCGGGGTACCCGGCTTAGGCAAATCTTTTAGCGTTTGAGCAGAACTCTTGAACCGTTCGCTTACATGGCCGAAGTGATGGTTTCCTGATGGAAGGGCGAAACCCACTTGCCCCCCTGCTTCTGCCAGATGGAACTGGCAATCACCTTCGGAGCGATCTTCTTGCCTCCACAGGTTCCGTCCTGGCTCGCCTTGTAGGTCATGAGCACCGTATCTTTGTCGAGCCACATGTAGGCAAAATCAGACAGGCTGAAACTGGCGACCGCGCAGTTGTCGGAAGCCATGTCTTTTATGATGTTGCTCTTGCCGGTGTCCATCATGCCGCCGGCGATGTTAACTGCATTGTCAGGCAAAATATCGTTGAAGGCTTTCGAATTATTATCTTTCCACGCCTGCCAACCAGCCTGCTCCTTGCTTTGCAGTGCCTTCTCAACTGCATCCTTCGATTGCGCTTGCAGCGAAACCGCCGAGAGCACCAAAGCAAAACTCAAGATCGATACCACAGATCTCTTAGTCATAGTCATCATCTCCTCGCCCTTTCAAAGAATGGAATTGCGTCAGCATTATAGCGAAGGAGCACGGATTAGCAACTTCGTGCGCAACCTATCCCATCTCGCTCCGTCTGCTACTTCTTCGCTTTCGGCGGATAGCCCTTAAACAGTTTGGCGACAGCCTTATCGAGGTTCTTAATGTTTTTATTGGAATTGTCGTTGATGGTGTCGCTTACCGAACCGCGCCAGACGAGTTGCTTATCCTTGGTGTCCGCCATCTCCACCACCAGGGTGCCAATCTTGAAAACAAAGGTAGTATTGATAGCGGCATTTGCCCCCGAATTTCCCCATCCCCAGGTAGGCCCCAGGCCATAGCCAGCGCCGGCGACGCTCTTCTCGTCCTTGATGCTGTTGCTGTAGACCACCCACAGGTCAGGGTTGGAGGTGACTTTGCTCAGACCCTTGGCTTGCAACTGCTTGTCCACCGCGTCCACAATGCGCTGGTCCCAAAGACCGTGGGCGGGATTTGGGCTCGCCTCCCACATGTAAGTGTGATAGCTGGAGAAATTCGCGCTGCGGTCCGCATCGATGCTGACCTTCTGCGCGAAAGCCAGCGTGGAAACCATTAGGCACAAGGCGGCGACCGCCAATACTCGCGTCTTCATATAATCCGGCTCCAAACAGATGGGATTGATTGCTGCACGATGAGGCTACCACGCGTGCACGTTGCAAACGATACTATTCTCGGGTGCTGTCGTCCAGCGCCGGTTGGCAGGTGCCTTGAACGGGCACACCTTCACGCGCCGCTGACAAAATTGTTGTCGGCGCGTCTTGAAAGGGCCACGCCTTCTAAGGCTGATGACGAAGTTGTTGCCGGCGCGTTTTGAAGGGGGCACGCCTTCAGGCGTGCCGTCACAAGTCCCTTAAACTTGTGATCACGAGGAGGCCTTCAGGCCGACAAGGGATCTGCTTTCGAGTTTTTCAGCAGCCTGTGAAGCTGTGCCCTTTCAATTCCGCCCCGCCGCCCTACTTCGCCGCGCCGCTCTGGTCGTGCAGCACGATTGGCTTCTGGTCATACGGGTCAATAGTCACCGTCAAGTCCTTGCGCGAATCGAACTGCTGTTGCGTGATGGGAAGCGTCACCATTACCGTCGCTTTCTGCTCTCCGCCGGGCTGGATCTTGGTCTCAACCTGCAACGGCCGGCCATGTCCCGCCAGATCGGGATACGCCGTCAGATACCGGTCATAATCGCTGGCCGAGGCGGCCTCATCCGACTGCTCGCCCTGGTCCGTCTTCACCGCTGCGCTGATGTCTTTCACGTATAGCGTCTTATCGCTGACGTTTCGCAGCGTGAATGCCACCAGAATCATCGGGCTGGGCATATTGGCGGGCTGGCTGAACCACACGCCGTCAATGTTGCCCTGGGCGACCGGCTTGGCCCGCTGCACATAAGCGATGATAGCGACCGCAATCGCGACCGACACAATCGCAATCGCCACCGGAGCCATGGGCGGAAGGCTGCGCTTCGCGGTGCCGAACTCGTCGTAAGCCGGACCTTGCGGCAGTGAATTTTCCGGCGCGGCGAGTTCCGATGGCGCTTCGTTCTCCGGCGTTGGGGGAATGTCGTTTTCTGGCGTGCTGGGTGTTGGCGGGTTTTCGTTCTCAGCCATAGATCGCCTCCGTGGAGCAGTAGCCGGGGTTATTCATAACACACATAGTCGTCTCGAGCGACGGCCTCAATCCCCAGCCCCTAATCCCCAGCCCCTGACAACTAGCCACTAGCCACTGGCCACTGTTTTCTCATCGCCTTGCGAAATTCCTTCTCCGGCAGCGTATTCAGCACGTCCGCCGGCGTCAGCCACGCGCGCCGCGCTTGCAGAATACCGTATTTGATCTTCTCAAAGTGCGAAGTGTGGTGCGCGTCGGTGTTGATCACGATCTTCACCCCGCGTTCGCGCGCCATTCGCAGGTGAACATCATTCAAGTCAAGCCGGTCGGGATAAGCGTTCAGCTCCATCGCAACTTTATTCTGTAGTGCCGATTTCAGGATCGCGCTCATGTCGAAGCCATAGGCATCGCGCCGCAGCAACAGGCGTCCCGTAGGATGTCCCAGGATCGACACGCTCTTGTTGCTGAGGGCGCGCAACAGCCGGTCCGTCATCTGCTGCGGCTCCTGATTGAAGGCCGAGTGTACGCTGGCGACGACCACATCCATCTGCTCCAGCACTTCATCCGAAAGATCGAGCTCGCCGTCGGCCAGGATGTCGACTTCAATACCCGCCATGATGGTGATGCCGTCGATCTGCTCGTTGGCCGCGCGAATGCGCGCGATATGCTCCACTGCGCGCTTGTCGTCGAGGCCGTTGGCGAACGCCAGGTTCTTCGAGTGATCGGTGATGGCGATGTATTGGTAGCCGCGCTGCTTGGCCGCCTCAGCCATTTCGTCGATGGTGCACTTGCCGTCGGTTTCGACCGTGTGCATGTGGACCTCGCCACGAATGTCTTCCACCGTTATCAGCCTGGGCAGCTTGTGCTCGGCCGCGGCTTCAATTTCGCCCCAGGCCTCGCGCATCTCCGGCGGAATCCAGTCCAGCTTGAGCGCGCCATAAATCTCGTCTTCCGTCGCGCTCGCCACCAGCTTCTCGTTGTCCAGACGAAACAGCCCGTACTCGTTCAGCGTGTAGCCCATCTTCAGCGCCCGCTGGCGCAGGCTGACGTTATGGTTCTTCGAGCCGGTGAAGTACTGCATCGCCGCGCCGTAGGATTCCGCCGGCAGCAGCCGCACGTCCACCTGCATTCCGCTGCGCAGCTTGAAGCTGACTTTGTTTTCGCCTTTGGCCAGGACTTGTTGAATGCCGGGAAAACGCAGGATCTCCTCGATCAACTCGGCGCGTTGTCCGTCGTCAACGCAACACGGCCCGGTGATCAGCACATCCAGGTCACCAACCGTCTCGCGGCCGCGCCGCAACGATCCCGCAGGCGTAATCTTCTCGATCCCTTTGATGTGCTTGAGATGCTCGGTGAGTTTTCCCGCCGTGCGGTCAGCTTCGTCCAACAAAAATCGCCCGGAGATGCGGCGATAATCTTCAATCGCCTTCAGGATTTTCTGCTCGCTCTTTTCGCTTAGCCGCGGCAATTCACGCAGCTTGCCTTCGCGCGCCAGCTTCTCCACGCCCGCCAGGTCGCTCACTTGAAACGCGCTCCACAGCAGCGCGATCGTCTTCGGCCCCAATCCCTGTATCTTCAGCAATTCCAGCATGCTGGGCCGGTATTTCTGAAGTAATTCTTGATGGGACGAAAGCTTGCCCTCGCGACTCAGCTCCTGAATGTTTGCGGCCATGCCTTTGCCGATGCCGGGAATCTCCAGCAACTTTTTCGGCTCGTCCAGCAGTTCCGAAACCTGTTGCGAATGTCCCTCCAGCGCTTCGGCGGCGCGTCGATACGAGCGAATGCGGAACGAGTCGTCGCCATTGACCTCCATCAGGTCGGCGGTCTCATAGAATATCTGCGCGATGGCCTTGTTTTCCAAGCGAAATTACCCGTGCGAAATTGTACCCCGTCGCAGAGCTGTTATTCCGAGCTGTTTTGGAGGGCGCAGCTTCAGCCGGCCTTGAGCCCTTCCAGCGTGCGCTTGCAAGTGGTTTATCCTTGTCATCACGAGGTGGCTCGGCCGGCTTTGGAAAAAGTCGTTTTCGATTTGCTTTGGAAGGGCGCAGCTTGAGTTGCGCCGGTGCAGCCCTCTAACTTGTCATCACGAGCTGGAACTTAGGGTCTGCGTCAGAATTCGACTTGTCAGATTGCGCTGGAACGCGAAGTATCGAAACCGGCTGCAACCCAGCCGCGCAGCGGCGAGATGGGGTTAGGCGTGAGCGTAAGCCCACGCTCGAAGTTCGAAGAAATGCGAGCCGCAGAGCGGTGACAGGGTTCTCACGCAGACACTTTAGGCCGACGAGGGACTTGTTTCTGGCTTTTGCCAACGTTGACCAATAAATCATGCCGGAAATGCATCCAGTCTCGATAAAGCCTGCGCGCAACATTCTGGGAAGCCTGCGCGTGCCGGGCGACAAGTCCATCTCCCACCGCTATGCCATGCTGGCGGCGCTTGCCGCTGGACGCTCGCGCCTCGACAACTTTGCTCCCGGCGCCGACTGCGCCAGCACTCTGCGCTGCGTTCGCGCTCTGGGCTGCAAGGTCGAGCGCGATGACAAGGGAGCGGTCGTCATCGACGGCCTGGGTCCACATCTCCACGCGCCGCACTCGCCACTCGATTGCGGCAACTCCGGTTCGACCATGCGCATGATGTCCGGCATCCTGGCCGCGCAGTCGTTCAGCAGCGAGTTGCTCGGCGACGAATCCCTGTCGCGCCGCCCCATGCAGCGCGTCATCGAGCCCCTGACGCAGATGGGAGCCCAGATTCACGCCAATGAGGACCGCGCACCGCTGCGCATCCACGGCGCAAAGCTGCACGGCATCAACTACGCACCGCCGGTGGCCAGCGCGCAGGTCAAGACTTCCGTGTTGTTCGCCGGGTTGCTGGCCGAGGGTAAGACGACGGTAGCCGAGCCGGCCCGCACTCGCGATCACGGCGAACTGGCTCTGCGCGCCTTCGGCGCCGAAGTCGAGCGCAGGCATAACGCAGTCAGCATCGTTGGCGGGCAAACGCTGCATCCCTTGGAAGCATTCGTGCCGGGCGACATCTCTTCCGCTGCATTCTTCCTGTGCGCGGCCACGATTTTTCCCGAGTCCAACCTCGTAATCGACGGCGTGCTGCTGAACCCCACGCGCTCGGCGCTGCTGGACGTGCTGGCCGCGATGGGCAGCCGCATCTCAATGGTGCGTGTCGAAGAAAATCACGGCGAGTTGGTGGGAACCATCGCGCTGGTGCCGGGGCAGGGAAGACATGTGCGGATCGAAGGCCCTCTGACTGGGTTGCTGATCGATGAGCTTCCCGTGCTCGCGGCGATCGCCCCGTTCACTGCGGGAGGGTTGGAGGTCCAGAATGCGGGCGAGTTACGCGTGAAAGAATCCGACCGCCTGAGCGCGGTCACTCGCAACCTGCAAGCCATGGGCGCGCAAGTGGAGCAGACCGCCGATGGCTGGCGCATTCCCGGCGGCCAGCACCTGCACGGCGCCGAGATCGAAAGCTACCACGACCACCGCATTGCGATGGCGTTCGCGGTCGCGGCATTGCGGGCCGAAGGCGACACGCTCATCCACAGCGCCGATTGCGTCGCCATTTCCTATCCCAGCTTCTTCGACGACCTGGAAAAACTGGTGGAGCGATGAACCATTAAACTTCGTGTCATCTAAACTTCGCCGGGTGCCCCGTTCTAGCCTGATTTTGGCTAGGGCGGGGCTTTCTTGCCCGACCGAAAATCACTCCGAGACCTGGTGCTCTTCCTCGTGCTCGATCGCGGAAATCTGTATGACCTCAACCCCCGCCTTTTGCAGCGCTTCATTCAGCTTCGCCAGTTGCGAGCTCTTCAGCTGCGTCCACGCGTCGATGCCGGCCTTTGCCGCCTGCTCCGACTCGCGATAAAGCTCGACCGCCTGCGTCGGCACCGTGCGATCGCTGCTCTCCACCACGCGCAACGCTGCTCCCAGACCTGAGCTGGCCGACTCAAGCCCGCTGATCGCTCCCGGACTTGTTCTCTCGCCCTTTTCGACCTTCCCAATGAGCAAGTTCAGCTCCGTCACCTGAGCGAGAAGCTCCTCATGCTGTTTCAAGCTTCCCGCCTCTATCTCGCTCAGCCGCTTCTTGACGGCACTAATTTCGGCCAGCGCCTTACGGCTGCTGTGCACCTCGGCGGAAAACTCCAGGCCGAGACGAAGCTGCTCCTCCAGCTCGGCTCGGGTCGCCTGCGAGCGCGGATCCATTTCCACCTTCAGCGGCTGCGTCAGCGCATTGCCATCCACCGTCAGCTTCAGCTGATAACTTCCCGGCACCGCGCGCGGTCCACGCGGCGCGCCGAAGCCTTCTTCTTCCTCGATCTCGGGGTTTCCACCCGAGCTGCCCCAGCGCAGGTCCCAGACAAAGCGATGCGCGCCGGCAGCGTTTTCCAGCACCACCGGCTTCGCAATCCAGCGCTCGGCGATGGCCATGGGAGGATGCGGCTGCTCCTTCTTTGGCCCGGAGCTGTATCGGCGCACCAGCTTGCCCTTCGAATCGGAAATCTCCAGCGTTACCAACTTTGCGGCCGCCGGCAGGTAGTAATCGACGATCGCTCCGTCGGGCGGGTTCTTCGCCGTCGGCTCCTCCGGTGGCAGCGGACTGCCAAGAAAAACGTCATTGTCAACCCGAATCGCCGTCGAAGGCTTATAGATCTGTGTATTCTCGCCCGATTGTGGATTCACCTGCCGCAGCAGCGTGACGTCGTCCATGATCCAGAACGAGCGTCCGTAGGTCGCGATAGCCAGATCGTCACCATGAATCGTGAGGTCACGGACCGACGTGACCGGCAGGTTCAATTGCAACCGCTGCCAATGGTCGCCGTCGTCGAAGGAAACGTAAACTCCAAGCTCGGTTCCGGCAAACAGCAATCCCTTTTTCTGGGTGTCCTCGCGGATCGCATTCACGAACGAGTTGGCCGCAATTCCATTCACTACCGGCTGCCACCTCCTTCCGTAATCGCGCGTGCGATAGATATAGGGTGTCTGGTCATCGAGCCGGTGACGATCAACCGCAACGTACGCCACGGCCGGATCGAAACGCGACGCCTCAATCATCGCGACCTTGCTCCAGTCGCTCAGCCCCGGCGGCGTAACATTCTGCCAGCTCTTGCCGCCGTCGCGCGTCAGGTGCAGCAGCCCGGTATCGCTGCCCGCCCAGACCTCATCGGCCTTCACCGGCGATGGCGCGATGCTGAACACAACGCCATAGCCGCGCTGCTTGGCGTTCTGCACCGTCGTCGGTCCCGACGGCCTTTCGGCTGCACTCGCCTCCGCTCCGGTCAGATCGGGACTGATCTGCTGCCAATGCAGTCCGCTATCGGTCGTCTTCATCACGTATTGCGTTCCCAGATAAAGCGCGTTCTTCTCCGCCGGCGACAGCACCAGCACCGGGGTCCACGGGTCGCGATACTTGCGCTGATTGATATCGCTGCCAAAACTCTGCATCGGCCACGGCGTGATGTCCTGGCTGAACGAAGTTCGGCGATCGAAGCGCACCACGCTCCCATAAACGCCGCTGGCATAGAGAATGTTGGAATCGTTGGGATCAGGCGCAATCCATCCACTCTCGCCTCCGCCCACCATGAACCAGTCGCGTCCGGTAATGTTGCCGTGGTCGGTGCGATTGGGAACCGCGACGGAGCCCGTGTCCTGCTGCGCGCCGTACACGTGATAAGGAAATTCGTTGTCGGCGACCACGTGGTAGAGCTGCGCCGTCGGCTGGTTGAACCACGAGGACCACGTCTCGCCGCGATTGACGCTGACCGTCGTGCCCTGGTCGGTGCCGAGAATCAAGTGCGACGAATCCCCGGGATCGACCCATAGCTGGTGATAGTCGTCGCCGCCCGGCGCGCCGCGCACAATCGTAATGGTCTTGCCGCCGTCCTCCGACTTATACAGCGCGATGTTCGGCATGTAGACAACGTCAGGATTGTTCGGATCAATCGTGACTCCCATGAAGTACCAGGCGCGGCTGGTAATGCGAGCATCGCCATTGGCCAGCGTCCAGGTGCTGCCGCCATCGTCGGAGCGGTAGAGGCCCGACTTTTTCTCCGCATCGATCAACGCGTACACGCGCTTGCCGTCGGGCGCGACGGCCACTCCCACGCGGCCCCAATCGCCCTCGGGAAGGCCCTTGCCGGTCGGTTGCGTCCAGCTCGCGCCGCTGTCGGTGGAGCGATAGATGCCACCGCCCGGGCCATTGATCGGCGGATAAGTGCTCCATGGCGGACGACGCGCATTCCAGGTGCCGGCAAAAAGAATGTTGGGGCTCGCAGCGGCGATAGCGAGATCGGAGACGCCAATATTCGCGCCTTTATCCAGCACCTGCGTCCAGGTCGCGCCGCCATCAATTGACTTGAAGATGCCGCGCTCGGCGTTGGGCGCATAGGCATGGCCCAGCGCGCCAACGTAGACGATGTCAGGATTGCGCGGATCGATGACGATGCGGCTGATCTGCCGCGTATCTCGCAACCCAATATTCTTCCAGCTCTGCCCGCCGTCCGTGGACTTGTAAACACCATCGCCGGAGCTGAGCGCAGAACGAATGTCCGACTCGCCCGTGCCGGCGTAAAGAACGTTGGGATTCGAGGGCGCAACTTCCACCGCACCGATCGAAGCGATGGGCTGTCCATCGAAAACGGGATTCCAGGTTATACCGGCGTCGCTGGTTTTCCACACGCCGCCATCAACCGAGCCGAAATAAAATGTGGCTCCGCCGCCGGTAACCCCGGTGACGGCCGCCGCTCGTCCGCCGCGATACGGGCCAATCAATCGCCACTGCAAGCCGCCGAGCAGTTCGGGAGAGACCGTCTGTGCGGCAACGGCATGATTCAAAAGAAATGCGGCGAAAACAAAAATGGCGGTACAGCAGATACATCTTGCACGATGACTCAATCGAAGGTCCTCTACCTGCAAAGTTCTGTGCGAATAGATTACACTTTCGCGATGCACTCGTTCATCAGTGCCATTTGTAGGAATGGCTATGTATCGCACTGGGTGGCGCGCACCTTTAGGCCGCCGAAAAGGTCGGATTTGACATGTGTTGAAGGGGCACGGCTTTAGCTGCCCGGTTGTAAGCCCTTTATTGTTTGTCATCCCGAGCCGCCTTGGCCCGCGAAGGATCTGTTATTTGTTTTGAGTTTTCAGCAGCCTCTTCAGGCGTGCGTAAAGGACGCACGGATTTGGGGGATCGGCTGCAAACCAGCCGCGAAGCGGCGGCAGCGCAGTTAGCCCGGCGCGTAAGCGCCGGGTGAGAGTGAAGAAATGCTCCGAGCGCGGAGCGGCGACACAGTTTCTTGGATACTGAGGCTTGCTGCCTCAGCGGCTAAAGCCGGATGTCTGCTTCGGTTTCACGGCACGCCTGAAGGCGTGCCCCTTCAAAGCCGGCCTGCGCGATTGTGGGACCGCTTTGTCTAAACCATGAGGGTGAACTATTAATGTTGAGGACGCGAATTCTAACTGTGCTTCTATTCTCTCTTCTCTATCCTTTCACTTCTCACCTCCAGGCCCAACAAGTCGACACCTCGATCCTTAGCGAGATGCGCTGGCGCAATGTCGGCCCCTTTCGCGGCGGCCGCACTCGCGCCGTATGCGGCGTCTCCAGCCAGCCCAATGTTTTTTACGCCGCGGCGGTGAATGGCGGCGTCTGGAAGACCACCGACTACGGCCGTACCTGGAACCCCATCTTCGATCGCGAGCCGACCGGCTCTATCGGCGCCATCGCGGTTGCGCCCTCGGACCCCAAAATCGTTTACGTTGGCAGCGGCGAAGGGCTGCATCGGCCCGATCTGTCCGTCGGCGACGGAATCTACAAGTCGACCGACGCGGGCGCGACCTGGACGCATCTTGGCCTGCGCGATGGCCAGCAGATTTCGACTATGGCGGTCGACCCGCGCGATCCTAACCGGCTCTTTGTCGCCGTCGCTGGACATCCCTATGGTCCAAACCCGGAGCGCGGCATCTACCGCTCCACCGATGGCGGTCAGAGTTTCCAGAGGGTTTTGTACAAGGACGAAAACATCGGCGGTAACGATGTCGAGATCGATCCCTCCGACCCCAAAATCGTCTATGCCACATTGTGGGAGGCGCGCGAAGGCCCGTGGGAGAACGGCGAATTCAGCGGCAGCAACGCCGGAATCTTCAAATCGACCGACGGCGGCAAGAGCTGGCGCCCGCTGGCGGGCGGCCTGCCCAGCCGCATCATCCAGGCGTACATCACCATCGCGCGCAGCGATCCGAAACAATTGTTTGCGGTGGTGGCCATCAAAGGCAGCGTGGAATTCTATCGCTCCGCCGACGCGGGCGCGACCTGGTCGACGGTGACGACCGATCCCCGCCCCAGAATGCGCATCGGTGGCGGCGACCTGCCGATCGCCGCAATAGATCCCAAGAATCCCAGCGTTGTGTATGTGACCAGCACCGTGACCTGGAAATCCAGCGATGGCGGCAAAACCTGGACCGGTTTTCGCGGCGCGCCCGGCGGCGACGACTACCAGAACGTCTGGATCAATCCTAACGATCCCCAGACCATCATCCTGGGCAGCGACCAGGGCGCCATCGTCACCGTGAACGGCGGGCAGACGTGGAGCTCCTGGTATAACCAGCCGACGGCGCAGCTTTACCACGTCAACGCCGACAATGCCTTTCCGTACCGCCTGTGCAGCGGACAGCAGGAGAGCGGCTCGGTTTGCATCTCCAGCCGCGGCAATGACGGCGAGATCACCTTCCGCGACTGGCATCCGGTCGCCGCCGAGGAATATGGCTATGTGGTGCCTGATCCGCTCGACCCCGATATTGTCTACGGCGGCAAGCTAACGCGCTACGACCGCCGCACAGCGCAGGCGCAGAACATCGTGCCCATGCCGCTGGGCGCACCCGATTTTCGTGTGATACGCACCGAGCCCATCGCTTTCTCGCCCTTCGATCCGCACCTCATGTACTTTGCCGCCAATACGCTGTGGGCCACATCCGACGCTGGCCAAAGCTGGAAGCAGGTTAGCCCCGACCTCACGCGTAAGACATTCCAGTTGCCAGCGACGGTCGGCATCTACAGCTCCGAGCCCGCTGCCCAGCCCAAGCAGCGCGGTGTGATCTATGCCCTGGCGCTGTCGGAGGTAGACAGAAACCTCATGTGGGCGGGAACCGACGATGGCCTCATATGGCTGACCACCGACGGTGGCGCGAACTGGAATAATGTCACCCCGCCACAGCTTTCCCCATGGCAAAAAGTTTCCGTGCTGGAGGCGAGTCACACCGATGCCAACGAGGCGTACGCGGCCATCAACACGCTGCGCCTGGATGACCTGCGCCCACACCTCTATCGCACTCGCGATGCCGGCAAAACCTGGACGGAGATCGTCGAGGGAATCCCCGCGAACGAAAACACTAACTCGGTCCGCGAAGATCCCAGGCGCAAGGGCCTGCTGTTCGCCGGGACCGAGCGCGCCGTTTACCTTTCCTTCGACGATGGCGGCCACTGGCAGTCGCTGCGGCTCAACATGCCCGCAACTTCGGTGCGCGATCTGCTCATTAAGGGCTCCGACCTGGCCGTGGCAACCCACGGCCGCGGCTTCTGGATTCTCGACGACATCACGCCTCTGCGTCAGCTGGAAGCCAGGATCCTGGCTGAGGATGCCTTTCTGTTTGCTCCCGAGCCCGCCCTGCGCATTCATTCGAACTTGAATACTGACACGCCGCTGCCCCCGGATTATCCGGCGGGACAAAATCCTCCCGACGGCGCAATCTTCAACTATTACTTGAAGTCTCCTGCTTCCGGCCCCATAACCCTTGAGATTAGGAACAGCCTGGGTCGGCTGTTTCGCCGTGTCTCCAGTGCCGACCCGCTGCCGGCTTCCGATCCTGAGCTTGCCATTCCGTCCTATTGGCTCCGTCCGCAGCAACCGTTGTCGGCCGCCGCCGGATTCCATCGCTTCATCTTCGATCTGCATCTCGCGCCGGTGCCGGGAATCAAGCCGGAGTATCCCATTGCAGCCGTGCCTGGAAACACTGCGCCCCAGCCCACCTCACCCTGGATCATGCCGGGAAGATACAGCCTCATCCTGACGGTGGAGGGCCGGAGATACGCCGTGCCGCTCCGCATCGAAATGGATCCGCGGGTGAAAACCTCCCTCGCCGATTTGCAGAAGCAATTCGATGCGTCGTTTGAGGTTTATCAAGACTTGTTGGCGCTTCAGCCCGTCGTGTTGAAGGCGAATGCGGCCCGCGAGCAACTGAAGGAAATGCGCGGCAATGCGTCGGGAGCGCTGGCGGCGAAACTCGACGAAGTGAGCAAGAAGCTGGACGAAGTTGCCGGAGGCGAGGGAAGACGCCGGCGCGGTCCGCACACCGACAGCCTGAGCGGTGTCCGCGACTCCTTGCTCCAGATGCTCACTATGCTTCAGGAAGTCGATCTGGCGCCCACGACCCAGGCGGCACAGGCGCTGCCCAAGCTGCATGAAGCCACTGCGTCATTACTTGAGCAGTGGAAGCAGTTTGAAGGTGAGGAACTGGCGCCCTTGAAGCTCCAGCCGTGAAGAATCAGTGGTCAGCGGCCAGTTGTCAGTTACCGCCGATCGGGTGCCCCGTTCTGTCATCCCGACCGGAGCGAAGCGGAGTCGAGGGACCTGCTTTCCTCCATTCTCTTTTGGCCTGGGCGGGGCATTTGCGATAATGGTTCAGCGCAGATCTCGCGCTCGCGCGTGGGCCCGTAGCTCAAGTGGATAGAGCATCAGCCTTCTAAGCTGAGGGTTGCTGGTTCGATTCCAGCCGGGCCTACCATCTCCTCTATCGCGACGCGCCTCGTCTCACCAGTTCGATCACTCGAAACACAAACACCGCCAGTGTGACGGCGACCGCCCCCAACGTCACCACGGGAAATGCCGGGCTGAGCCCCGAACTTCGGCCTAACGAAATTTGCAGTATGGTCCAATTCAGCCACGCGAAAGTCCACACCCCTTCCGCTTTCAGCCAGCCCACCAACCCCAGCGTCAGAGGTTGCAGCCCCAGCCCAGTCTTCCGCTTGTCCGTCGTTCGCAACGGGTAGTTGAAGCGCATAGGAATACGGCTGATGAGCGTCAGGAAGCAATAGAGCAGGAATGCGACGATCGGCAACACCCAGACGCTGATTTTCGACCCGTAGCTGTTGGGTGAGCCTGACGTACCAAAGTGCGTGGGAACCAGCGCCGGCAGCTGCGACCATAAAATTCCTACGGAGCCAAACATGACAATCAGCCCGAGAATAGCGATGGTTTCCGCCAGCTTACGCATATTCCTGAGTCACCTGAATCGCGATTGGTCCATGGGGCTGAATTACTCGACAAAGGCCGGAGCTACTCGCTAGTTGCTAATTGCCAGTTGCTTCTTCGTACGGGTCGCGTAGATATCCTTCCACGGCGAAGTCTTCTCCAAAGCGATGCAAGGTGAGTGTCTGCACCCATGCGGCTTCGTTCATGCGCTGGTAGCCGGCTCCCAGGGCGAATGGAATTGAGCCCGTGCCGGCCAGAATTTTCGGCGCATAGTAGAAAAAAATCTTGTCTACGATGCCCTCCGCCAGCGCGGCCCAGTTGACCATGGCGCCGCCTTCAATGATCAGGCTGCTGATCTCGCGCTCGCCCAGGTTGCGCATTACCCGGTCGAGTTCGGGACGGCCATCGACCGTGGGCGAAGCGCTGGGAAAAAGCAGGGTACCGTCGTCCGCCGAGCGCCGCATGGGCACCTGCTCAACCACCACGCCAAGGGCCTCCAGTTCGCGGCGCTTGTTCTCCTCGGCAAAGCAACAGTAGACGATGAGATCTTCTCGGGCGGTCTTCACCACGCGCGAGTCCAGCGGCAGCCGCAAGCGCGAATCGAGGATGACCCGCAGCAGCGGCCGGCGACGCGCCAGCCCGGTCCGGTCAGTCAGCAGCGGATCATCCGCAATCACCGTACCCACGCCCACCATGATGGCATCGTTGGCGTGACGCATCTCGTGCACATGCGCGCGCGCCACTTCACTGGTGATCCACCCACCGCTGGGCGCTAAACCGGAGGCCGCGTCAGGCTCGCCCGGAGGCGGTGCGATCTTGCCATCCAGCGTCATCGCGGTCTTGAGCGTAACGAAGGGAGTCTTGTGACGAATGTACTTGGCGAAAGCCTCGTTCAGCTTCCGGGCTTCGGCCTCGCAAAGGCCTTCATGCACCTCGGTACCGGCAGCGCGCAATTTAGCGAAGCCGCGGCCAGCCACCTGCGGATTGGGGTCGCGCATGGCGGCGTAGACGCGTTTGATCCCAGCTGCAATGATGGCGTCGGCGCAAGGGCCGGTGCGTCCCACATGGCTGCACGGCTCCAGGTTCAGATAAAGATCTGCGCCTCGCGCCCGCTCCCCGGCCTGCTCGATGGCCAGCACCTCAGCGTGCTCGCGGCCCTCGTAAGTGTGCGTGCCCCGGCCAACAATCTCCCCAACCGGAGCCACCAGCACCGCGCCCACACAGGGATTCGGCGAAGCCAGCGCCACGCCTTGGCGGGCGAGCTCCAGCGCCTGCTGCATGAACTGCTCGTTGGTCGGGATCTTCTGAGCCATCGTCTAATCGGTGAAGAACCAAGGCCTTAAATCGGATTCTGGAACATAGTGAGACGCTTGCCTAAAGACGGCGTAAAGCATCCCTGGGCGGATGCTTTTGTGCAGAGATATTGTAAGTGTCTGGTGCTCGCCACTGGTTAGAATTCGCCGCAGTTTGGCGTGGCTGCCATGGATTGAGGCGATTCGGAACCCGAAACTGCCCAGCGCTTTAACCACGTCCCGCCCCGACAATTGACGCAGCTTCGTCACAAGGCGAGCGGCTTCTCGATGATCAGCTGCAACTTCGGATGACTCGACAATCCCAGGGCAGCCAGGTCCTCTCCCTCCAAATGCAGGCTCAACGCTTCATCCAGATTGCGAACCAGATCGTCCAGGTTATCGCCCTGGGTAACCACGGCAACCTCCAGGCATTCTACGTAATAGCCGTCCTCGTCAGGGTGAGCTACTGCGTGAATCACATCGCGCCTGATCGGAACCAGGGTCCCCGCAGGCGGCCGCGAAGAGGCGCGGGTGGGGACGGAAGGCGTAGTACCCGGCAGAGTGCGATATTTCGAGACAACCTCGTACTTTCCGCGACTGATGCGGCGAAAGTAGTCCCACCGGCGAAGGTGGTTTGGAGGAGCATTTATGCAACAGCGACTGACGATGTCCGTGCGGACAGAGTATTCATTAAGATTCGGGAGCGACCTGATTATCTCGTGAGGTGTGAATGTCCAATCTTTACGCTGGCCAGCGATTCGGTTCGCGGCCGCCAGTACTTCCTCGTGAACCGGCATTTTCGTTTTGCCCCCTGCTTCAGATTATGTTTGATAATCAAAGACTGTCAAGTGATTATCAAGTCAATTGAACAGTGAGTTCACAAAATCCTGTGGATTGAACGGGAGCAGATCTCCCACCTTCTCGCCTACGCCGACATAGCGCACCGGCAGACCCAGCTCCTTGCAGATGGCAACCACTACGCCGCCTTTGGCCGTGCCGTCCAGCTTGGTCAGCACGATCCCGGTCACTCCAGCCGACTGCGTGAACAGCCGCGCCTGTTGCAGTCCGTTCTGGCCGGTCGTGGCGTCCATCACCAGCAGGGTTTCATGCGGCGCGTTGGCGCTGAAGCGCTGCGCCGTGCGGCGCATCTTTTCCAGCTCGGCCATCAGGCTGGTTTTGGTATGCAGACGGCCCGCGGTGTCGACGATAACGTAATCCGTGTTGCGCGCTTTGGCCGCTTGCAACGCGTCAAACAAAACTGCCGCGGGATCGCCGCCGGGCTTGTTCTTGATCACTTCTGTTCCAGTGCGCTCGCCCCAGACCTCCAGTTGCTCGATGGCGGCTGCACGAAAAGTGTCAGCCGCGGCCAGCAACACGGTCTTGCCCTGCGAACGCAGCAGGTGGGTGAGCTTGCCGATCGACGTAGTCTTGCCGGTGCCGTTCACGCCAACCACCAGGATTACCTCCGGCTCGCCCTCAACCTTCTGCACCGGCCTTTGCTCCGCGGCGTTCAGGATCGCCAGGAGCTCTTCCTTCAACACGCGCTTGAGTTCCTCGACGTTCGCTACCTGCTTGCGATCAACCTTCTCGCGCAGGGCTTCCAGGATGGTTGCAGCGGTAGCCGTACCCAAGTCGGCCGAGATCAGCGTGGCTTCCAGGTCGTCCAGGGTTTCTCGGTCAATTTCTTTGCGAAAAGCAACGACGTCTTCGATCCGCTCGCTGAGGCTTTCGCGCGTGCGCGTGACCGCCTCTTTCATGCGTTGCAGGAAGCTGGGTTTTTCTTCGGTGCTGCCGAACAGAGTCTGAATCATGATTAAAGGGGGGGCTCTTAGCTCCTGGCTCTTAGCTTTTAGCTCTTAGCAAGTGCGGCTTCGGCTTAGCTTGCTAACAGCAAGAAGCTATCAGCTAATGGCTCACAGCGAAATCTGAGCCAGAATCGCGCTCCTCACGCCTCTTTCCAGCATATGACAATTATAGACACTTGCCGTAGCACGTGATTTGAACGCATCCGTCGCGCGGTTCGCTGAGAATCCGCCGCGCGATCCATTTCATCCAAATAAATTACTTCCAGGAGGCCGAATGGCAAGTTGTGATCACGTGAAATTAGCCGACCCGAGCGTCCAGCCCAGTCATGACGGCTGTGAGAAATGCCTTAAGGAAGGCCAGCGCTGGGTGCAGTTGCGAAAATGTCTGGTCTGCGGGCACGTTGGCTGCTGCGATTCCTCGCCCGGTCAGCACGCCAACCAGCACTTCCGCGAGACCGGACATCCGGTGATGCAGGCCTTCCAGTCCGGCGAATGGAAGTGGTGCTACGTGCACGAGGCGTACATTTGAGCGCTTTTCGCTATGCGCCTTTCGCTATTCGCAAGGGCTTCAGATAATTCGTGCCAACGGTCGTCCTGTGGATAAGTAAAAGGGCGGCTCTTGGCGCACTAAGCCCTACCCACCTGTTCAATCCGCACTCTGGCGAAAGGCGAGGAGCGAATAGCGGCCTCTTTGTGTACTCTGTATGGATTGGCCATACTCCGACAACGAATGTCCCTCGATAAGCGCACCGCACGTCTAAACTGTCGCATCATCCTGCGCCTGTCTCTACTGCTGGCGCTACTCTGCACTTCCGTCTCGGCGCAGATCGCGTCGCCTTGGGTCGATACCAAGCCGCTTGCGGTCGACACGGGAACCACCGGCCTGAAGCTGACCCTGCGCCGGCTGCACACTACGGCGCGCCTGATGCACACCGTCGCCCATCCTGACGACGAGGACGGCGGCATGCTCACCCTGGAGTCGCGCGGCCACGGAGTCACCGTGCTGCAACTGACGCTGAACCGCGGTGAGGGCGGACAGAACAAAGTCGGCAGCAATCTCTTCGATGAGCTGGGCATCATCCGCACCCTGGAGCTGCTGGCCGCCGACCGTTACTACGGTGTGGAACAGCGCTTCACCCGCGTAGCCGACTTCGGATTCTCCAAGACTCCCGAGGAGACCTTCGAGAAGTGGGGTGGCCACGACATACCTCTCGGCGACATGGTGCGCGTCATCCGCACCTTTCGCCCCGACGTCATTTGCACCCGGTTCCAGGGAGCTCCGCGCGACGGCCATGGCCATCATCAGGCATCGGGAATCCTGACCCGCGAGGCGTTTCGCGCTGCTGCCGATCCCACCCGCTTTCCCGAGCAGATTCGCGAAGGCCTGCAACCCTGGCAAGCCAAAAAGCTGTACATGGACAACGTCCGCAGCACCGAAGACTGGACCATCAAGCTGGAAACCTCGCAATCCGATCCTTTGCTGGGCGAGACCTATGTGCAGTTTGGCTGGAAGGGTCTGAAGCACCAGCTATCGCAGGGCGCGGGCGCGTGGGATCCTCCCCAGGGCCAGCGCTTTAGCTACTACACGCTGATCGACTCCGCGTTGCCCAGCAAGCTCGCCGCGGGCGCGCGCGAAGCCGCCGGGGCACATGAGGCAGATTTCTTCGATGGCATCGACACTTCTCTGCCGGGCCTGGCAGCGCGGCTGGGAGTGGACCAATCAAAAGTTCCGTGGCTGCGTCCGCAGTTGCTGGCGATTGCCAAGAGCGTTGACGAGGCGACGGCAGCTGCTGACAAAGATGCGCAATCGGCTGGCGCTCCGCTGCTGCGGGGATTGGACCTCACCCGCACGTTAATCAGCAAGGTTGATTCATCGGGTTTGTCCGGCGCGGAGAAGGCTGACCTGCTCGCCAGCCTGCGCACCAAACAGCAGCAGTTTGAGCAAGCCGCGAACCTGGCTATGGGAATGGAACTGGAGCTTGGTCCCGGCACTCCCGATGGCCGGCCCATGGCAGCCAGCTTTCCCACCGGTGAGGGCGACGTCCTGGCAGCGGTCATCACTGCCGGCAAAACATTTCTGCTGCGGGCCGCGCTGCACAATGGCAGCTCCGCGCTCATGGATGTAAAGCAGTTTGCGCTCGACGTTCCCGATGGCTGGAAGTACGAGCTCTTCATGGACAAGGTGCCGGCGAAGATCGCTCCCGGTGATGGCTGTGCCTTGACGTTCCGCGTCACGCCCCCCATCGACGCGCAGGTGACGAAGGCGTACTTCCATCGCGACGACCCCGACACTGACACCATCTACAAGATCGACAATCCAAAATACCTGACGCTGGCGTTGCCGCCGCCGCCGGTTTCGGTGCGCGTGGTGTACAGCATCAACGGCGCTGAAGGCGTAATTAGCAGCGTTGCCCGCACCCCCCTGCATAACGACAAGGGCGAGAAATGGTCGATGCCGCTGGCAGTCGTGCCTCCGTTTTCCGTCGAGGCTGCGCCCGCAACACAAATCATCCTTGCAGGAAAGAATCCCTCCGCGGGGCTCAGCGTGGTGGTCCGCACCACTGCGGACCGCGGAAGTGGCACGGTTCATCCTGAAGTTCCGCAGGGGTGGAAAGTCGAACCTGGTTCGGAGAATGTTGCGTTCACCGAACCCGGGCAGCGTGCGGCTGACTTCAAAGAGTTCCCCGATGGAGCCAGGGAATCGCGCTATGAAGTTCGCGCGCTGCTGAATGCCGGCAGTCGCGACTACAGCGAGGGCTACAACCTGGTCGCGCGGCCTGACATTGGAGGCTTCTTCTACTACCAGCCTGCTTTCCAGCGCGCCAGCGTCGTCGAGGTCAAGGTTCCTCAGGGTTTGAAGATCGGCTACATCATGGGCGCCGGCGACGATATTCCCGACGTGCTGCGCGAGTTGGGGCTCAACGTCACGCTACTTAGTTCCGGCGATCTCGCAAGCGGCGATCTCAATCGCTTCGGTACCATCGTGCTGGGCATTCGCGCCTACGACACGCGCGACGATGTGAAGAAAAATAATCAACGGCTTCTGGACTACGCCCACAACGGTGGGACGCTGGTTGTGCAATACAACACCTCGCCCAGCGACTTCAACGACGGCCATTTCACGCCTTATCCGGCGCAGTTGAGCCGCGATCGCGTTACCGTCGAGCAAGCGCCGGTGACGATTCTCGATCCGCAGAACGCGGTTTTTCACTACCCCAATTCCATTACCGACCACGACTTCGATGGCTGGGTACAAGAGCGCGGACTCTACTTCATGGATCAGTGGGACCAGCACTACACGCCGTTGCTGGCCTCTAACGATCCCGGCGAGCAGCCGCAAAAAGGTGGGCTGCTGCTGGCCCAGTATGGCAAGGGCTATTACATCTACACCGGATATGCGTTCTTCCGGCAGTTGCCCTTCGGCGTCCCCGGCGCAATTCGTCTCTACGTGAACCTGCTGAGCGTAGGACATGAGCCACACTAACTCGTTCGAGCAACCGGATCTGGTCCGCGGCATCGGCCTGACCGAAGCGACCTCGCTGAACATGATCGACATGATCGGCGTGGGGCCGTTCATCACCCTGCCGCTGGTTATCGCCGCCGCCGGTGGTCCGCAAGCCATGCTCGGCTGGATTCTGGGTGCGGTCTTCGCACTGTGCGACGGTCTGGTCTGGGCCGAACTGGGAGCGGCCATGCCCAACGCCGGTGGCTCCTATCGTTATCTCAAGGAAATCTACGGCCCCGATTCGCTTGGCCGCCTGCTGTCGTTTCTCTTCATCTGGCAGCTCTCGTTCAGCGCGCCGTTGTCGATCGCGTCAGGCTGCATCGGTCTGGCGCACTATGCCGGATATCTCTGGCCCGGCCTTGAGCGCGTCATCCTGGCGCACACGATTCACTTCGGCACGCTGGAGGTCAGCATCCTGGTGATGCCCGCAACCTGGGTGGCGATTGCAACTGCGGCAGTCGCGGTCTTCCTGCTCTATCGCCGCATCACCGTGCTCGGCAAGCTGGCGGAGTTGCTGTGGGTCGGCGTCGCGTTGGCCGTCGGTTGGGTCATCGTCGCAGGCCTGACGCACTTCAGCGCCGCGCGCGCCTTCGACTTTCCCCCGGGTGCGTTCACGTTGTCGCCGGCATTCTTCATGGGCATGGGATCGGCAATGCTGATCGCCACCTACGACTATTGGGGCTACTACAACGTGTGTTTTCTGGGCGGGGAAGTGCAGGACCCGGGGCGAACAATTCCGCGGGCGTTGATCATTTCCATCCTCGTCGTCGCCGCGCTCTACCTGACCATGAATGTCGCCGTGCTCGGCGTCATCCCGTGGCGCGAGATGGTGTCGCATTCCGGCGGCGAGAACAACCACATCATCTCGGTCTTCATGCAGCGCATTTACGGCAACTGGGCGGGACGGCTGATCACCGGGCTCATCATGTGGACGGCGTTCGCCTCGGTGTTTTCCACGCTGCTGGGATATTCGCGCGTGCCCTATGCCGCGGCGCTCGACGGCAACTACTTTCGCGCCTTCGCCCGCGTCGATCCCAAGCGGCGTTTTCCCACGGTCTCGCTGCTGGCGCTGGGCGGCGTTGCCATGCTGTTCTGCTTCCTGCGCCTGGCTGACGTGATCGCCGCGCTGGTAGTCATCCGGATTCTGCTGCAATTCATCGTGCAGGCGGTAGGAGTGATGGTACTGCGGCATCGCCGCCCGGATATGCCGCGACCGTTTCGTATGTGGCTGTATCCCTTGCCCGCGCTGATGGCGATTGCGGGATTCACCTTCATTCTGCTGGCGCGCAAAAACTTTCTGCGCGAAATTCGCTACGCACTGGCAATTTTAGTGGCGGGATTGGCGATTTACCTTGTCCGCTCGTGGCGGCGGCGCGAGTGGCCGTTCGCTCAGGGAGAGCGCGCCTGAGCCGGCTCTGTGAGATTAGGCTGCGCCTGGCGGTTTTGAAGGGGCGCACCTTTAGGTGCGCCGTTACGGATCCTTTCTGTATTGTCATCACGAGCGGGCTCGAGCCCGCGAGGGATCTGCTTTTCGGCCCGAGGACACCAACGAATTCCCACGCCACTGGTCACGAATCCCCAGCCCCTCGGAACGTCCGCCACGATCCCCGCAGTCTGCCCCGCTAACTTTTGACTATCGTCGGAGTCTGACGACCGATGGCGACCAGCGGAGCATGGCACCAGCGGAGTGTTCCCCCACAGGCGGCGCAGGACCACCGCCCGCCAGATCGCGCGGCAGGACGCGACACCACGGCCAAGCTGCGCAGGCTTCCCGAGATGCCCCTCGCACCGCGACGTGGCGTGCTGGGGCCATTGCACGAACCGCTCTTCCGCACGCTTTGGATTGCCGCCGTCGTCAGCTACACCGGCACCTGGATGCAAAACGTGGGTGCCGCATGGCTGATGACTTCGCTTACCATGTCACCTCTGATGGTGGGCCTGGTGCAGGCTGCGGGCAGCATCGCGGTCTTCCTCGTCGTGCTGCCGGCGGGGGCCATCGCTGACATGGTCGACCGGCGCAAGCTGCTCCTTTTTACTCAGAGCTGGATGGTATTGGCGGCCGCGGCCTTGGGTGTGCTGACGCTGGCCGGGAAAATCACGCCCACCTTGCTTCTATTGCTGACCCTGCTGATGGGATTCGGCGCGGTGCTGAACGACCCTGCCTGGCAGGCCATTACGCCGGAGATCGTCTCGCACCAGAACTTCACTGCGGGCATTGCCCTGAATTCCGCCGGATTCAACGTCGCGCGCGCGATTGGTCCGGCGCTGGGTGGCCTGGTGATTGCCGCCGCCGGCTCGGGAATCGCATTCCTGCTGAACGCAGCCTCGTTCTTCGGCGTGATTTACTTTTTGTATCGCTGGCGCCGGCGACCGGGCCGCACTTCATTTCGCGTCGCTCACATGATGCGCGCCATGTTCGACGGAGTCCGTCACATGCGCGGCTCGCAATCGGTGAAGGCGGTCCTGGTGCGCAGTGCGGTCTTCAGCATCTCCGCCAGCGCCTTGCCCGCGCTGCTGCCGCTGCTGGCTCATCCCTTTGGCTCGCAGGGCTACGGGCTGCTCCTGGGATTCTTCGGGCTAGGCGCATTCGGCGGCGCTGCCTCCATGCCGTTCTTCCGCAGAAGGCTCTCGACTGACGCACTGGTCTCGATTGCGACCGCTGTCTTCGCCTTCACCACCTTCGCGGGAGCGCGCTGGCAGAGCTTCCCGATGCTGTCGGTTACGATGCTGGTTGCCGGAGTGGCGTGGATCCAGATTCTCGCCAGCCTGAATGTTTCTGCACAAACCATGTGTCCGGGACACATGCGGGCGCGCGCCATTTCGATGTACCTGCTCGTACTGCAGGGTGGTCTGGCCGGCGGCGCGGCGCTGTGGGGAGAAATCGCGGAACGGGCGGGCATGTCGCGCTCGCTCTCGTACGCCGCCATCGGTCTGCTGATCGGGATGGTTGCGGCTGCGTGGTTCAAGCTCCATCCCGCCGATTTGCAGCCAACTATCGTGGGGATGGACTAGAATTCTGATACACCATTTCGCCCGGGCAAAAGGCCAGGGCCATTACGTGACAACTCTCAGTGGAGGCTTTTTGATGAGGAAAGAAGTTGTGATGGCAATTGTGCTGTTGGCATTGGGTGCGGCAGGGACATCGCCGGCAGCCCATGCGCAAGGCAAAACAGAAGAGAAAGCGACGTTCGCGGCAGTGTTCGATCACTCCCTCACCGGGGTGGAGAAGGAATTCGTCTCGGCCGCCGAAGCCATGCCCGACGATAAATTCAACTTCGCTCCCACCCAGGGCGAGTTCAAAGGCGTGCGCACCTTCGCGCAAGAGATCAAGCATGTTGCTGCGGTCAATTACATGTTTGGAGCCGCCATCCTGGGCGAAAAGCCGCCGGTGAATGTGGGCAGCGAGAACGGCCCCGACAGCCTCACCTCAAAAGCGGACATCGTCAAGTTTCTGAAGGACTCGTTCGCCTATCTTCATAAGGCCCTGAACAGCATCGACGAGAAGAACGTCCTGGAAAAAGTGCAGAGCCCGTTCGGCCCCAACAAGATTACGCGGCTCAGCCTGACGATCATCGCGCTGGGCCATCCCTTCGATCACTATGGGCAGATGGTGGAATACCTGCGCATGAACAACATCGTTCCTCCTGCCAGCCGCGGCCAGTAGCGGAATTCGGGAGTTAATCCACGACAAGGGGTGCGAAAACATCGCGCCTCTTGCCTTTATATTCCCGCTTCGCCTCTATAATCGTTACAACACTTCTTTACACGTGACGCTGGAAACTTCCCCCGTGTAGCGGGGTTTCAGCACACGGACGAAGCAAAATTCACTCGAACTGCCGGGACATGAATCCATCACGGATATTTCAAAGGCTGCACGCGATGGCGGTGCTGATGACCACATCGAACGCACCGGTTTCGACGGCTGCGACGTTTGTGGCTGCCACTGCCTGGCGGCGAGTCTCCAAGGAGTTTTACAGAATGAAGAAAGTTTTAGTTTGCGCCCTGCTGGCCGTCGCTATGGCCTGCCTCGGCACCGCACTTTACGCGCAGGACACCATGAGTCCAGGACAGGGCATGGGCCAGGGCGGACCCGGAGGGATGCATCACGGGCCCATGTCTCCCGACCAGCGGCTACAGCGCATGACGCAGCAGCTTAACCTCACCGCCGATCAGCAAACCAAGATCAAGCCGATCCTGGAGCAAGAGCAGCAGCAGATGCAAACCTTGCATGGGGACACGTCAATGTCCCAGCCCGACCGGATGAGCAAAATGCAAGAGCTCCGCCAGGGCACCAATAACCAGATCAAGTCAGTACTCACTGCCGATCAGCAGCAGAAGTTCGTGCAGATGCAGGACCGGCACGGCCCCGGAATGGGCCACGGCGGCATGGGCCAGGACGGAATGCAGGCTCCTCCGCAACAGGCGCCGCCGCAGCAATAAAGTTGTTGGCTTGATTGCATGAAAGGCATCCGGCTGGGGAATTTCACAGCCGGATGCTTATTTCGTCCCGCTGTGCCCGACTAGAGTGTCGGCTGCCGCCCACTCTCTTCGCTTCTCCGCTTCGGCTTTCGTAAACACCCCCGGGATCTTTGTCCCGCATCCCGCACAGCAGCCATTCTTCAGCTTGTCCGAAATCACCGAGTGCCACGAGCGCGTAATCACCACCTGCTTGCAGCCGGGACATATTGTGTTCGCGCCGTCGGAGTAGATGTTGCCTTCGTAGACGTACTTCAATCCCATATTCCGAGCGATCCCCCGCGCCCGGTGCAGCGTCTCCGGCGGAGTTGCCGGCCTGTCCTGCAACTTGAAGTCAGGATGAAACGCGGTGAAGTGCAGCGGAACATCGTCGCCCAAATTTTCCAGCACCCAGTCGCAGAGCTCTTTGAATTCGGAGTCGCCGTCATTCAGAGTCGGAATGATGAGGTTCGTAATCTCGAACCAGACGCCGGTTTCGTGCCGCAGCCACTTCAGCGCGTCCAGCACGGGCTGAAGGTGGGTCATGGTGATCTTGCCGTAGAAGCCTTCGGTAAAGGCCTTCAGGTCGATGTTGGCGGCGTCGATATAGCGATAGATGTCAAAGAACGCCTCGCGCGTGATGTAGCCGTTGGAGACCATCACGTTGTTCAGGCCTGCGCTGTGCGCTTCGCGCGCGATGTCGATAACGTACTCGCCCCAGATAGTGGGCTCGTTGTAGGTGAAGGCCAGATGCGGCGCGCCGTGCTCCAGCGCGACTTCGACCACGTCTTCCGGGCTTAGCGCCAGGGAGTTGACCTGATCGGACTTCGCCTTCGAGATGTCCCAGTTCTGGCAGAACAAGCAGCCCATGTTGCACCCGGCGGTGCCCATGGAAAGAATCTTTGTTCCCGGGAAAAAGTGATTAAGCGGCTTCTTCTCGATGGGGTCCATCGCCAGCGCGGCAGGCCGCCCGTAGCCGAGCTGAATCAGGCGTCCGCCTTCGTTCTTGCGGATAAAGCAGAAGCCGTGCTGACCTTCTCCAATATGGCAGTGGCGCGGGCAAAGATAGCAGTGGAGACGGCCATCGGCCATGGTCTCCCACCAGCTGGCTTCGTGGACTTCGGGCTGCAACACTGTTAACTGCATGGTAACTGCTCTAGGTCAATTGTAAACCTGGGAGCAAGCCGTCAGCCTTGAGATCGTCATTCGCCGTTCGCTTTTCGCCAGATGCCTTCAGACTTGCCTTTCAGTCATCGGCTTTGGTCTAAACTTGCCAGCCAATAGCACCACAACCTTGCTGCCGACAATTCTCTTGCGAAGGGCGGGAAGCGAAGGGCGAAACACGGGTCGCGGTGTCAGTCTTCGGGATTTAGGGATTTGCGTATCGAGTCGAACTTTCGCCACAAGGCGAAAGCAACAAAGGCGCAGATCGCCGCGCCAGCGAAACAAACGCTCTTCCAGGCGGTTCGAGGTTCATCCAGCGCCAGCAGAACACACCTGACGCCCTGCACGCCCAGGAACACGGCGAGCAGCAGCGCAAACCACATGCTGAGTTTTTCCTTCACGCCACTGCCTTCACCCGGGCTGCGCTTGTACATTTCCGGCTCAACCATCGGCGCGCTTTCTTCGGACTCTGTAAACGCCATCGGACCCTCCGGCGAATTTTCCGAGAGATGCGCGTCCTCTCGTGGATTCTGGCGAAATTGTAATGCATGAAGCGCAACTCTATTCGAAATTCGCCAGTGGTACAGTTTGGTTCCTTTGCCGTGCCAAGCGGCACTTGACTGCGGCTCCGCGCTCAAGCAGTCTTGCTCGTTGGCCATTTGCTCAACAAAGCCAGGAGAAAGCTCATGCCGCTTCGGATTCTTAGCCTTTCCTTCTTGATTGCCGCCGCAGCCCTCACATTGCCCGTCGCCTACGCAGCCAATCCTCCCACCATGCGCCTCGACTATTACCACACCGGCAACGCCACCCAGGAGATGTTCAGCTTCGATCGCGTGGTCTACGAGCCTCTGCCGTGGCCGGGCGACATGTCGAAGACCGCCGACGACACCAACCTGGGCAATTATTTCTTCGAGGTGCGCGACCAGGCCAGTGGCAAGCTGCTGTACTCGCGCGGATTTGGCACGCTCTTCAGCGAGTGGGCAGATACCGACGAGGCCACGAAACTCAATCGCACCTTCTCCGAGTCGCTGCGCTTTCCCGCGCCGTCCGCTCCAGTGAAGATCGTGCTGAAGGAACGCAGGGAAGGCAAAGACATCGACTTCCATGAGGTTTGGACGACCACCATCGATCCCAAAGACCAATTCATTGACCGGACAAACCCTCCGTCGCCTGGCCCGCTGCTGACCATCCAGAAGATGGGCGAGCCCGAGACCAAGGTCGATCTGCTGATTCTGGGCGATGGCTACACCGCCGCCGAGCGCGGCAAGTTCGAGGCGGACGCCAAGCGTGCGACGGAAATCCTGTTCTCGCGCTCACCGTTTAAGGAGCATCGCAAGGACTTCAACGTGTGGGGCTTGTGCCCGCCTGCGCATGAGCCGGGGATCTCGAGGCCATCGACGGGCATGTATCGCCACCCGCCGCTGGGCACCTCGTACGACACCTTTGGCAGCGAGCGCTACATCATGACCACCGACAACCGCGCGCTGCGCGATGTGGCCTCCTATGCGCCCTATGAGTTCATCGAAATCCTGACCAACTCGCAAACCTACGGCGGCGGAGGGATCTTCAACCTCTACGCCACGGTCGCCATCAACAGCGAGTGGGGACCGTACGTCTTTGTCCACGAGTTTGGCCATCACTTTGCCGGATTGGCCGACGAGTACTTCACTTCCGACGTGGCTGTGGAATCGGCAGAGAAGCGCATTGAGCCTTGGGAGCCAAACGTGACCGCGCTGCTGGACCCGGCGATGCTGAAGTGGAAAGACTTGGTCGTTGCCGGTACTCCGGTGCCTACGCCGTGGCGAAAAGCGGAGTTCGAGGCGTTCGAGAAAGACATTCAGGCGGAGCGGCGGCAAATCCGCAAAGAGAACCGTCCCGAAGCCGAAATGAATGCGCTCTTCGAAAAAGAGAAGAAGCACGAGGACGAACTGCTGGGGACCGACAAGTATTCCGATCGCGTGGGAGCCTTTGAGGGCGCCAACTATGAGGCGCGCGGTTTCTATCGTCCGCAGGAGAACTGCATCATGTTCAGCCGCTACGACAGATTTTGCGCGGTCTGCCGGCGCGCCATCGAGCGGATTATCGGAATGTACGCGACGGAGTAACAGTAGAGGGGACGAAGGTTTCTTGCAGGGCCGGCGTGTTTGGCTGGCCGCTGCTCACTAGCCACTAGCCACTGAAAAGCGCGGCGGGCGCCCGATTCGTACTGTTGGGGTTCGAGCGCCCACCTTGGATTTGGGTTACAGCTATAGACGGAGAGCAGGAGAAAAAGTTCAGCGCAGAACGTGAACTCCTCGCGATTTTACAATTCTTCACGGACCGTGACTAATTACCACGCTCCATCAGCACAATCGGACAAGATGATGTCTGCTTGAGCAACTCGCCGATCTTTGAAGGGGCACGCCTTCAGGCGTGCCGTTAGGCTGATCAACAACCTGGCTTTAGCCGCTGAGGGGATTCGCCCTCAGGGCCTAAAGGCCAATTCCTTTGCTCACCCTGGCGGCACGGCTAAAGCCGTGCCCTTTCAAAACCCAATTGCAACGACATCAGAGCGGCTGCGCCTCTCAGCCAACTCGCCCCGCGCGCCTTCGTCCCCAAACGAAATAGCAGACGCTCAGCACTACCAGCCACGGAATGCCGGATTCCAACGTCACCCTCATTCCCTCGACCCACCAGGTCGAGATGATGATCGCCAGCACCGCCGCTCCGCCCAGGATCGTGGTGAATGGGAACCCCGGCATTCTCACTGGTAGGATTCGCTGCTCCACTCTTACCGGCAAGACGGAAGCCCCCAATCTTGCTGGTAAGATTTTCTGCGCGTCCCAGTGCCTGCGGAAACTGAGATGGGTGACGAAGATCATCAGCCAGACGAATAGCCCGCCGAAGAGCGCAATTCCGAACATGTAGACATACGCCGAGTTGGGAAACGAAATGGCGAACAGCGTCGCCACGCCGAGGCCCGCTGCGGAAACAATGAGCGCTGGAATCGGCGTACCTTTCTTCGATACGCCACCCAGCGCCGCGGGCGCATAGCCGCCGCGTGCCAGCGAGAACACCATGCGGGTGCACAAATAGAGGCAGCAATTCATGCCGGAGAGCGCCGCGGTCAGTACCACGAAGTTGAGGATGTCGGCGGCAATCGGCACATGCATTAAGTCAAAGACGCGTACGAAGGGGCTGACGGTAATGCTCTGGCCGGGCTCGATCTCGGTCCACGGAATCACGCCAACCAGAATGGTGATGGCGCCAACGTAGAAGATGACCAGGCGCAGGAGCATGGTGCGCAGCGCTCGCGGCACGGAGCGCTCGGGATCTTTCGCTTCTCCCGCGGTGACCGCCACAATCTCAGTCCCAATAAAGCCGAAGATGACGAACGCCGTTGCCAGCCAGACTCCGGTCCAGCCGCGCGGCAGGAAGCCGCCATTGGCGTGAAAGTTCTCCAATCCAATCGGCCGCTTTTGATGTATGCCCAGCAGAATGCTGGCGCCGAGCAGGATGAACACTACGATGGCGCTCACCTTGATCATCGAGAACCAATATTCGAAGCTGCCGAAAGCGCCGACGCTGTGTGCGTTCACATAAATCAGCAGCGCGGAGTAGAAGATTACCCAGGCCCAGACGGGCGTGTTGGGAAACCACCATCGCGTATAGATGGCGGCGGCGACCGCTTCGCCGCCGGCGGCGATTGATTGCGCCGCCCAATACGTGTAGCGCACCACGAAGCCCGCCCACGGCGAAAGATAAAGGTCAGCGTAGACGCCGAAGGAGCCAGCCGTGGGATGCGCCACCGCCATCTCGGACAGGCAGTACATCAGCAGCAGCGCAATTCCTGACACGAAGATGTAGCTGAGAATGACCGCCGGCCCAGCGGTACGAACGGAGAGCGCGCTGCCCAGAAATAATCCGGTGCCAATCGCGCCCCCAATGGCAATCATGCCCAGTTGGCGCTCGCTGAGCTGGCGCGCCAGCCCTTGCTCGTTGGCGATAGCCTGCGCGTGATGGTCGGGAATTGGGAGGGGATCGGCGGCCATCAGGCGGTGGCCTTTGCGTGGCGGCGAACGAATTCGCCAGTCGCCTCAACCAGGCGCCCAATGTCTTCGCGGTTGTTGAACAGGTGGCACGCGACCCGCACGCCGCCAACGCCCGATGTGTACCGCAAAGAGACCAGGACCTTGTGTTGCCGAAGATAATCCACCAGCGCGACATTCTGATCGACGTCGCCGACCGTGAACGTGACGATGCTGGAACGGTGCTGGCGATTAAGCGGCGTAACAATCTCCAGCCCTTGCTGTTGCAACGAATCAATCAGATAGTCGGTGAGGCAGAGCACGTGTTCGCCGACTTTCTCGATACCGATCTCGTTGATGAGTCCCACTGACTCCGCCAGCGCGATTGCGCCGGGATAGTTTGCAGTGCCGCCGATTTCCCAGCGACGGGCGACGTCAACGAAGTCGTAGTCGCGAACCGGCTTGATGGTTGGCGTCTGGAAGTATGCTCCCCAACCGCCTTCCGGTTCGGCCTCCGAAAGATAGCCGGCCAGCGGCGGTTTGACTCGAGCGCGAAACTCCTTGCTCAGGTACAGAAAGCCGCAGCCAAAGGGCGCCAGCAACCACTTGTGGCCGCCGCAGGCAATGGCGTCGATCGGAGTCTTGCGCACGTCGAGCGGAATGGCGCCAATCTGCTGGATCGCATCGACAATCAGAAATACATCGCGCTCGCGGCACAGGCGCGACAGCGCGTCGAGATCGCAGAGAAAACCGTTGCTCCATTGCACCGAGCTGATGGCAACCACGCGCGTGTTGGCAGTGATTGCCGCCTCGATGTCATCGACCAGGATCTGCCCATCGCGATTGGGCACAATGTCGATCTCGATGCCTGTTCCCGCGCGCTTCTGGACCCAGGGCAGGGCGACCGCGACAAATTCCAGATCGCAGACCACAACGCGATCGCCGCGCTTGAGCGGAATCGCGTTTGCCACCAGGTTCATGCCTTGCGTGGTGCTCTCCATCAGCGCGATGTCGTCCTCGCCGGTGTTGATCAGTTTGGCCAGTGGGGCTCGCGCCGCGCTGCGCATTGCATCCATATCGAGATGCTGCTGGGTGGCGGAGCCTGAGGGGCAAGATGCAGCCATGTCCAGAAAGGCACGTAGCTTCTCAACTGAACGCTGGGGTGCGAGGCTGACGCAGGCGGAGTCGAGAAACGTCTGCCGCTCCAGCGCAGGAAACTCCTTACGGACATCGGCAATGGTCATAAGCGAACCTTTACGAGGTTCGGCCATTGTACTGCGAAGCCAACCGTCATGTGCCGGCGACGATCTCGTATGGCCGCATCATCTCGTTGTCTTCGTGCTCCAGAATGTGGCAATGCCAGACATATTTTCCTGGATACGCATTGAAGGGCACGATGATGCGCGTGACCATTTTGGAGTGGGCGGCGACGGTGTCCTTCCAGCCAGCCTCGAAGGGTTCAGGTGGAGTGCGCGGTCCGAGCCAGCGGAATTCCTTCTTCGTCTGGTAGGTCCAGGGCTCGTAGTGCTGGCGATCAAGGATCTGGAAGCGCACGGCGTGCAGGTGAATGGGATGAGTGTCGTCGGTGGGATTGATGAAGCTCCAGATCTCCGTGCTGTTCAGTGCCGGTTTTTCGCTGATGGGATCGTGCCAATAACTTCCATTCAGCAACAGCTGGGTCGACTCGCCGGTGAAGCTGCGATATTCGTCAAGGGTGAGCAGGCGGGTCTTTACCGCCGCCGACTCCACAATCTTGGGAACTGGACGCAGCTGCTTGGGCAGGGAACTGCTGTCGCTGATCTTGTTGGCCGAGACCCGGAATTGCATGATGCCGATCGTGTCGTTCTTGAGGATAATCTGCTCGCCGCGGCTGTCGCTAAAGTCGATGACGATGTCAGCGCGCTCCCCTGGCGCCAACTGAGTGCCCTTGAGGGAAGCCGGCTCCGGCAGCAGTCCCTGATCTGTGCCGATCTGATGAAGCGGAAGCCCGTTGTGCAGGGAGAGAGAATAGAAACGCGAATTCGAGGCATTGAGCACCCGAAAGCGATACTTGCGGGGCTCGACCTCGAAATAAGGAAACAGCTTGCCATTGATCAGGACCGCATCCCCGAAGACCTCAGGGACCCACGGTGCTTGCGGCTTATCTGAGATGGGGTAATACAGCTGGCCGTCGGGTGTGATCAGCCGATCGAAGATGGTCAGCGGGATTTCGTACTTGCCGCTGGGCAGATTCAGTCCGTCTTCAAACTGGTCCCGGATGATGGCGACGCCGAACAGGCCTGCATAAACATTCAGGCGATTGATGCCCATGGCGTGATCGTGATACCAGAGCATCGCCGGGTCCTGCTGGTTGGGATAGTGGTAGAGAACGGACTTGCCGGGCACGAACCAGTCTTCGGGAAAACCGTCGCTATCGGCGGGAACGCGCGCCCCATGCAGGTGGGAGACAAGGCGCACCTGCGGATTGCCTTCGGCTCCGTGCAGCCGATAGTCGATGGGCAGGAAATGCTGTTGCGGGAGTTCGTTGGCCCATTCCACCAGCACGTCTTCGTTGCTGCGCATTTCTAATGTCGGGCCAGGGACCGAAGGCCCGAAGGACCAGAAGCGCGTTGGCTGGAGATCGCGGTGAATCTTGACCGTGACGGGTTGCGCAGCGAAACGATAATAAGGAGCTTTTGCTTTGGCTGAGGAAGCCAGCGCCCGGGTTCCGCTCGATTTGGCGACAGGTGGAATCGGCAAGGGATCGACGAAGTTTGCCAGGGTGCTGACGTTGAGCGTGTTGGGCTGCGTCGGCATGGCGTGCATCATGGCTGAAGCCACTTTGGACCCGTCCAGCAACATACTGCCGGCGAACATGGAGGATTGCCGCAAGAAGTTTCGACGAGAGGTCAACGTAGGCCTTTCCCAACAAGTAAGAGATGATAAAGCAGCAATGGATGCAGGCGGTGCTGCATCCATTGCGGGGTTAACGCGCGGTTACAGAGTGTCGCAGTCCAGTCCTACGGACGGGCACAACCTTTACCTGTGACCTCGCCGGTTTGGTCGTTCAGCAACAAGTAGCGGTAACAACTCGTCGGCTGAACTTGCAGCATGGAGGCGATAGAGTTGTTGACGGAGTCGAACGAGCCAGATCCGATTCGCTGGCCGTTGAGCCAGTTATCTTCGATAAAGTGAATGGTCGAAGCCTGATCCAGCAAGGTGTGATCGATCTGATTCTGCCGGGCATAGGGGGAAACCACCATGATGGGGATGCGCGGACCGTAGCCGCAGCGTCCCTGGACAACCGGGCCATTGGGTCCGCCCAGCACGGGCGTCACGATTCCGCAGGTACCGGCACCGGTAAGGGCATCGGCAGAGGTCTGCGAAGTTTCGATGATGGGGGCGATCTGGTGGTCGTACCAGCCGTCGGAGTCGTCATAGTTGAGCACAACCAGGGTAGTGGCCCAGTATTGGCTCTGCATCAGGAAGTTTATGGTGTCGACCACGAAGGTCTGCTCATCCAGCGGATCGGAGTAGCCGGGGTGCGCATCCTGATAGCCCGGGGCCTTCAGGAAGCTCACGGCCGGGAAGTTGCCGGCGTTGATGGCGTCAAAGAAGTCGTGAGTGTCGTAAATGTGGTTTCCCGCATCACCATTCTGGCCAATCGTGTTGACATTGGTCGGGCGGGTGTGCGGCCAGTTGGCCGTCGAGGCGTAGTACTGGAACGGCGAGTGATGAGGAATGTAGTCTTTCTCAGTCGCTCCGGTGACCGTCGAGAGGGTGGAGCGGTTGCAACCGGTGGTGCCGTTCGGGTTGGTGATGGTCAGGTCAAATCCGCCTTCAAACCAGCCCCAGCTGACGCCGGCGTTGGTGAGCAGATTGCCGATGTTCTGGCCGCTCATGTTGAGATTTTCGCCCGAGGTGGTAGAGCACATATCGCCGTTGGGATCGGAATCGCCGATCAGTGTGAGGCCGCCCGTGCCGTCAGCGATGACGGCGCCGGTGCCGCGGACGTTGTTGATGACACCGTTGGTCTGACCGGAGATCAGATTGATCGCGCCTACCGTGGAGGGGCCAAAGTTGGTGCCGTAGGCATTGTCATTCAACGCAAAGTACTGCGCGTAGTTCCACATGGCGGTGACGGTGTTGCCGTCGTAGTAGCCCATCACCAAGCCCGTGGTATCGACAACGCCGCCGCCGCTGGGAGGCGGACCAGCCGTGCCGGTGTTGGCCGGGAACAAGTCCATCAGCCCCTTATCGAAAGCCGCTTGCTCGGGGGTGTAGTCGTGATCCTGATCGGCAGTGGCTGCCTGCGAGCGATCAAGACGGAAGGGGTTGGTTGCACCCGCTCCGTTCGCCGGGTTGAGATTCGGATTGAGCGTGCTGAGCAGACCTTGAATACCGTTAGGGTTGGGCGTTCCCGGGATGGGCATAAACGGCGGCTCACCCGAGGGGTTGGTGGCAGTGGGATATGTGCCGAAGTAGTGATCGAAGGAGATGTTCTCGCCAAAGATCACCACGATATGCGTGATGGGAGTTGCCGCAGGCGCATGAACGGCTACCGTTTTGCTAGCCGGTTTTGCGGGCGCAGCGTTCGCATTCACCAGCGGTCCCAACATCATGACCGCCATTAACGTCGTCGCAAGTACTTGACGCATAGTTTTCCTCACCCTTTCCACTCCTCAGGCATGGATTCTGAGGCTTTACCTTCATAGCTTGCTCAGATCAACCTCAGTTGAACCGCGCATTAAATTTTGATGAACGCCAGCAGCGGAGCCGGAATTGGGCAGGCCGGTGGTGCAGACGGCACTTTTCCCGCGCCATGAGTTCGGTCGCCGGGAGGTGACGTTAAGATAACACTCACATGCCACCGGTCACCTCGACGATGAAGAGATCAACCGTCTGCGCCTTGGTGCTTGCTGCCCTTGCCGTGGTCGCGCCGTTTAGCGTGCGCGGCACCGCCTGCGGGCACGACCTCACCTTCCACATGAATAGCTGGATGGAGGTGGCGCACCAATGGCGCGGGGGAGTCGTTTTCCCCCGCTGGGCCGCATCCGCCAACTACGGCAGCGGTGAGCCGCGCTTCCTTTTCTATCCCCCGCTCTCATGGATTCTGGGTGCTGCGCTCGGCAGCTTCCTGCCGTGGACCGTTGTCCCGGCGGCCTTCGCCGGTTGTGCGGTTTTTCTCGCCGGGCTGGCGATGCACAAGATGGCGGCCGAGTGGTTCGCCGAGCCTGACGCCACCCTGATCGCCGTGGCTTATGCCGTGAACCCCTACCTGCTGTTGACGATTTACGTCCGCAGCGCTTTCGCTGAACTGCTGGCCGTTTCGTTTCTGCCGCTGCTGGTACTGTGGATTGTTCGCGACCGTCCCGCGCGCGCCATGGTTGTCCCCTTGGCGCTGACCATTGCCGGAGTCTGGCTCACCAACGTTCCGGCGGCAATCATCGCGTCCTATGTCGCGGGGTTGCTGCTGGCTGTCGTCACCATCTATCGCCGCAACTCGCGCGTGTTTCTATATGGCGTGGCTGCGATGGCGATGGGAATGTTGTTGGCCTCCTTCTACATCGTGCCTGTCCTGTACGAGAAGAATTGGATAACACTGGGGCAGGTACTGTCAGCAGGGGTGCGGCCGGCGGAGAATTTCCTGTTCACGCGCGTCGGCGAACCTGAGCACGACACTTTTCTCAGAACTCTGTCGTGGCTCGCGGTTGGAGAATTCGCGCTGGCCGCTGTGGCCATGCTCGTGGCCCGCAAATGGCACAGGCGCAATCCCATGCTTGGGTGGTCGCTGGCTCTCCTGGCCGGCGTGTCGCTCGCCTTGATGTTGCCTGTCACCCGCGTGGCCTACCGCTTCATGCCCGATCTTCGCTTCCTTCAGTTTCCCTGGCGCTGGCTGATGGTGACCGGCATCGCCTATGCCGTATTTGTCGTCGCGGCTATGCCAGGCTTTCGCCGCAAAGCATCGCTCTACGCTGTCTTGTCTGTCGGACTGATCGCGGTCTGCAACCTGACGCTGCAACCGCAGTGCGATCCTGAAGATACGCCCTTCATGCTCTCCAGCTTGTTCCACGCGGGCTACGGCTACATGGGAACCGACGAGTACACTCCCGCAGGCGCTGACAATTACGAGATCAAGGCGGACTTTCCTGAGTTTGCGGTCCGCACCCAGGAGGGCCAGGCCCCGGGCGCGAATGTTCAGGTGACGCACTTCGAGGGCGGCGTGTATCGCAAGGATTTCACCGTGGAGGCAGCTCTGCCCGTCGACGTCGTCCTCCGCCTGCTAAACTATCCCGCTTGGCGCGTGGAAGTGAATGGCAAGCGAATTTCTCCGCAAGCGGACGATCCCACAGGACGCATGGTGATTGCCCTTCCCGCCGGCCAAAGCGAAGTCGATGTTCGCTTCACCCGCACCCCAGACCGTTGGCTGGGCGATGTCCTCAGCCTCGGAGCCCTCATCTTTCTGTGCACGCTCTGGTACGGTGAAAGTAGAAAATGTCGCTTATAACAAAACAGAAGCGTTCGTGATAAAAGAGCTTTTTGACGAAGTAGGATCTTCATGAAACGTGCACTCGTAGCCACCTCAAATCCTGGCAAGATTCGCGACCTCGTCGGCGCGGCCATCGCTCACAACGTGCAGATCGAGGTGTTGCCCGGCTTCGCGTTGCTGCCGTCCGTCATCGAAGATGGCGCCACCTTTGAGGCCAATGCCCGCAAGAAAGCTGAGCACTACAGCCAGTACGCGGAAGGCGAAATCGTCATCGCCGACGACTCAGGACTGGAGGTCGATGCTCTGGGAGGAGCGCCTGGCGTACACTCCGCGCGTTACGCCGCCGACGAGCGCCGTCCGTCCGAACCTCCGGCCCCAGAGCACACGGGCAACTCCGACGACGAAGCCAACAATGCTCGCCTGCTACGCGAGTTGCACGACGTGCCCGACGAATTCCGGACCGGCCGGTTCGTTTGCGTGATCGCCGCGGCGCGCAATGGCCATACTATGGCGACATTTCACGGCCAAGCCGAAGGAATCATCCTGCACGCTTACCGCGGCGCCAATGGCTTCGGCTACGATCCGTTGTTTTACTTTCCAGAGATTGGCAAAACCTTTGCAGAGCTTACGGCACAAGAGAAGGCGGGCTACAGTCATCGCGGGGCTGCCTTCCGCGCCTTTCTCCAGTGGGAAGACGAGAGCCTCGACCGCCATCCCCATGAACCAGGTTGAAAGGGGCGCGGCAGCATCGATTGCCACATATCGGCGGTCATGCTGGCCAAGGCGCAGCGTCTACGCCTCACATCGAGTTGGTTAATCGAATTATGCCCATCAAGAGGGATAGGAGAATCCCTACAAGAAGGCCAACGCGAATAGCGTATCCCGCGGGCTGCTCGCTATAGATGATTTGTCGCACGACAAACAGGACAGCAGCAAGCAAAAACCACTCCCACCACAACATGACCCACGGCGACATAAGTGCGGTGATTATACCCGCAAGCTACAGGCTTTCGACTCATGTTTTTCGATAGACCTATGCGTCCGGTTCGATCTCTGTCAGCATCGCTGCCGCATTGCTGCCATATTGCACTTTAGCGGTGGTGACCAGCGCCACTCCGGCAACAATGACGACTGTTCCAGCCAGCACGAATGTGTCAAGCTGTTCGTTTAGCACCAGCCATCCCAAAGAAAGCGCCACCAGCGGATTGACATACGCGTAGGTCGCTACCTTCGGCGTCGGCACGTGCTTTAGCAGCCAGATGTATGCCGTGTATCCCACCCAAGATCCGAAGACTACGAGATAGAGCACTGCCAACATTCCGCGACGCGTGATGGCGACATGATGCCCCTCTCCGCTGACGACGGCGACGAGCGCGTTGCCGATAGCCGCAAACAGCATTTCCCAGCCGGTAGCAGTAAATGGATCGACTCTCATTTGCCACTTGCGTGACAGCACTGAACCCAGCGACCAACTGAACGACGACAGCAGCAGCGTACTGGCTCCCACCAGCGGCATGATGCCCAGCGTCGCGCGGTGCTCAAACCTGGGCCAGAACAATACGGCGACACCTGCGATGCCCAGCCCTACGCCAACCAGACCGCGGCCCGAGAGGCGGTCTCCGCGAAACACAAATGTCTCCAGCAGCAGGAACCAGATGGGTGTCACTGCGATGATCAGCGCGGCAAAGCCGGTTGGCACCCACTGCTCAGCCCAGGCCAGGCCAAAGTTTCCGCCCACCAGCAGGAGGCAACCAATGGTGGCCAGGCGCACCGCTTCATTCAGCGTGATCCGAATGCTACGGCCAATGAGGGCGCGGACCGCCAGCATCAGTGACCCGGCGATAGCAAAGCGCATGGCGCACATCACTGCCGGCGGCAGGCCCTCCTGATCGGCAATGCCGATGGCCAGATAGGTCGAGCCCCAAAAGATGTACACCAGGGCGAAGGCGAAGATCACTTGCAGGCGATGATGGCGATCGGGGGACATGAAGAAAGTCGTCAGTGGCTAGTGGTCCGTGGCCAGGCAAACCGAAGAAGCGGGGCAATCCAAGGCATGAGCAGGATTGAAAACTAGCCACTGGCCCCTAGCCACTTGTTTTCTCCTGCTCTTTGCGCAGCCGGTGTCCCGTTATCAGGACGTAGTGCACTCCGGAAATAGTAGCGAAGGTGAAAGTCGCATAAAGAAAAAACTTGATCAGCAATTTGACCCAGTGCGCGTCCACTACTTGCGAGAGGACAACGAAGAACACCGCAGAGATCTGGCAGGCGGTATTCAGTTTGCCCCAGATGCTGGGACGGAAGTCGCGAAAGCCCACTGTGGCGTACAGCACAACGGCGGTAGCTACAATACACAGGTCGCGGCTGAAAACCACGATCGTGAACTTCCACGGAATCTTCTTCACGAACGAGAGCACCAGGAACAGAGAACTCAACAGCAGCTTGTCGGCCAGCGGATCCAGATACTGCCCCAACAGAGTCTGCTGATGCAGGGCGCGGGCCAGCAGGCCATCAAGCGCGTCGCTCAGCGCGGCGGCAAGCAACAGCCCCAGGGCCCACGGCCAGTGAGCATCGAACACCGCAATAATCACGAAAGGGATGAAGATCAGCCGCAGCAGTGTGATCTGGTTGGGCGCCGTCCAGAAAGGATTTTTGACCCGCGTGCTGTCAAGAAGTGGCATGTCTTTGGCGTGAGCAATGCCCGTTGCGCAACCCAGCTACAAATTATGGCTATTGGACCCATCTGATTGTGACGGGTTTGTTGCCGACTTGCAATTCTTTGATATTCTTTGGCGGTGTTCAGGACCGCCAAACTCGTGGGCGCGGTCATCTTGATCGCCGTCGTCATGCTGGGTATTGTCCATCTGCATGGTCGGCTGGCGCTGGCGCAGGACTTCGGACAAGCTGGGCGCATCACCGGCGACTGGTGTGCCCAGGGAGACAAAACCAAGCGCTGCTCGATCAGCAGCAATGGGGCCTTCCTGAGCTTCACCAACGAAAGCGGAAGCACCTCGATAGGCCACTTCGTAAATACCCAACAGACGGTTTTCAGCGCCGACGAATGGCAATTCGTTAAGGGAACGCTCAGCCCGGACGGCCTTCGCATTGATTGGTCCAACGGCACCTATTGGTTGCGGTGCAGCTCCGGCGGCGGAGGCGGACGCCGTCCCAATCTCGATGGCACCTGGTATCGCGACGGCAATCGCTCGCAGGCTTGCTCCATCCGGCAGAAGAAGGGCAATCTGCAACTGAAGAACGAGAGCGGCCAAACCGCGAGCGGATCCTTCGACGACTCGCGTCACATCACCACTAACTGGTCTGGCCAGCAAATTGGCGGCACCATCAGCCCCGACGGCAACACCATCAGCTGGGACAACGGCACATCGTGGAGCAGATAGAAACCTACGTCGCATTGCTGCGCGGCATCAACGTCGTCGGACAGCGCATTGTCCCCATGAAGCGGCTGGCCGAGGTTTTCATCGGCGCCAGGTGCGGCAACGTGCGCACCTATATCCAGAGTGGCAACGTTGTCTTTACTGCTGCGCCGAAGGTTGCGAAAGCTCTTCCTGCACTTCTGGCGAAGAAGATTGAAGAGCGCTTTAGATTTTCCGTTCCCGTAGTCTTGCGTACTCGTGAGGAACTTGCCGAGGTCGCACGCCTCAACCCATTTATGAAGGCCGGGTTGCCGCATCCCACGATGCACGTCTACTTCCTCGCTGACTTGCCAGCCGCTGTTGCCGTCAAGTCTCTCGATCCGCAGCGGTCTGCGCCTGACGAGTTTCATGTTTCCGGCCGCGAAATCTATCTACACCTCCCTAACGGAATGGGTCGCACCAAGTTGACCAACGCCTACTTCGACTCCAGACTTAAGACGGTTTGCACGGCCAGAAACTGGAACACCGTTCTGAAGCTTCTGGAGATGATGAGCTGAGCCTGGAGCTTCGAGCCCCGAACCCCGACCGCAGACTTCTTCGTCGAGAAGTTGAGTCGAACCCGCGCCTTAAAGCTCCAGGCCTGTAAGCTCGCGCGTGGTAGCTGCACGAATTGCCCCGCCCGTCCGCGAACGGTACACTAGACCTCTAACAAGGGGTCTCCCAATGCTTATCGTCATGAAGGCGCACGCCACCGAAGAGGATGTGCGACGCGTCTGCGAACGAATCGAAACTCTGGGCTTTCGCGCTCATTCCATGCCGGGTGCGCAGCGCACCGCCATCGGCATCACCGGCAACGAAACTGAGATCGATCCCGGCAGCTTCGACGAGATGGTCGGCGTGCAGGAGGTCATCCGTGTCAGCAAGCCGTACAAGCTGGTCAGCCGCGACCTGAAAGAAGACGACACGGTCTTACGCTTTCCGAACTCCGATGCGACCATCGGCGGCGATGAAGTAGCCGTAATGGCTGGCCCTTGCGCCATCGAGAGCCGCCAGCAGGCCTTTACCACCGCCGGACACGTTGCCCGCGCCGGCGCCCGATTCTTCCGCGGCGGCGCTTATAAGCCCCGCACTTCGCCGTACGCTTTTCAGGGTCTGGCGGAAGACGGCCTGAAAATCCTGGCCGACATTCGTGAGCAGTTTGGTCTGCTGATCGTTACCGAGGCGGTGGACAACGAGTCGCTCGATCTGGTGGAAAAGTATGCTGACATGATCCAGATTGGGGCCCGCAACATGCAGAACTTCTCGCTGCTGAAGCGCGCCGGACGGGCCCACAAGCCGGTGATGCTGAAGCGTGGCATGTCCGCCACGCTGGAAGAATTCCTGATGGCAGCTGAGTACATCATGAGCGAGGGCAACTACAATGTCGTGCTGTGCGAGCGCGGCGTCCGTACCTTTGCCGATCACACCCGCAATACGCTCGACCTCAGCGTAGTGCCGGCGGTGCAGCGCCTGAGCCATCTGCCTATCATCGTCGATCCCAGCCACGGCACCGGTAAACGCAACAAGGTAACGCCGCTCTCGCGCGCTGCGGTTGCAGTAGGCGCCGATGGCCTGATCATCGAAGTTCATCCCGATCCTGATCGCGCGCTGAGCGACGGCAAGCAGTCGCTGTATCCCGATCAGTTCGACCAGCTGATGGTCGAAATTCGCCAGATCGCCAAAGTGCTTGGCCGGAGCGTGGCCGACACCGTCGCGAATCCCGAGGCCCGCCGTCCCGCTTCGGTTGCGGCAAGCGCCGGAACCGCCGCTCGATAATGCCTGCGAGGACGCCGTGGCGCAGTCGTGTCCGATTGATCGCACTGCTGTTGCTGCTGCTGGTCGTCACAACGATTGCCGCGTGCCATCAGGACAGAACCGTCGCGCCCGGCTATCACGAATACGCCTACATCAGTAACGGGAAGAGCAACTCGGTCAGCGTCATCGATCTGTTGCAGCTTCGCAACGTAAAGACGATCTCTGTTGGTGGCGCTCCCACCGGTGTCGCCGCCAACCTCACGCGCAACGAAATCTACGTTGTTAACGCCGATTCCAACAACGTCAGCATCATCGATGCCGAACGCAATCAGGTGGTCGCGACCATTGGCGTTCACGCCAAGCCGTACTACGTTTCGGTCTCGTCCGACGGCAAGCGCGCCTATGTCGCGAACTCCGGCTCGGCGAACGTTTCCGTCATCGATCTGGCGAAGCGGGCCGTCATCGCGACCATTCGGGTCGGGGGCGGACCGGGAATGGTGAAGGTTTCGACGGATGGCAAGCTCGTGGTTTCCAGCAATCGCGCCGACGATTCGATCTCTATCATCGATGCGGAAAAGCTCGCCGTGCGCACTACCGTCAAGGTCTGTAGTCAGCCGCAGTACCTGGCCATCGTGCCCGACAACAGCAAAGTCTTCGTGGCTTGCCCGGGATCAAACCAGGTCGCGGCCGTTGATCTGAAGTCAGGCCGATTGCTGGCCTATCTCGACGTAGGGCAGCTGCCGGTCCAGCTTGCCCTCAAACCCGATGGCGGTGAGCTGTTCGTCAGTAACTTCAATAGCAACAGCTTTTCGATTATCGAGACGGGCACGAACGAGGTCGGCGGCAGCTATCTTATCGGCGATAATCCTTCGCACGGCATCGTTACCTCCGACAACACGCTGCTCTACATGAGCAACTTCGGATCGGGTACGGTGAGCGTCTATGCCATCGATGAAGGCCGCGTCATTGGCGCCGTCCAGGTTGGTAACCATCCTGACGCGCTCGCGCTTACTCCCGATGAAGCGCATCTGCTGGTTGTGGATTCCGGATCGGGTGATGTCGCGGTCGTGCGGACAGTGAAGACGCGGGACAACTCGAAGATCAGCGCTGATCGCGCTCTGGTAACGCTGATTCCCGTCGGCAACCAACCCAATGACATCGTGATCAAAGCGTTCAAAACCAGTGGCCACTGACCAGCGGCCACTAGTCACTTCCTCTTCCACCTCACGCCATCTTTGGTGTTCTCCAGAATGACGCCGTTCTCCGCTAGTTGCGCACGAATCGCATCCGACCGCGCAAAATCCCGCGTTTTGCGCGCCTGGGAGTGCTCCGCGACCAGCTTCTCAATTTCTTCATCCGACAGCGATGCCGCCTTCGCCAGCTCTGCCGTTGCCGGGCTGATCTTGTCCTCGAGGCCTTCGGCCTTTGCCCATTCGACCGTCGCCCGCACTTTCGCAGCATCGTCGTCCTTCAACACCGCAAAGATTTCCTCGAACTGCTCCAGCGCCTTGAGCAGGGCCGGTACATCGTCTTTGTGGACATCGCCCACGTCGGCTGCGGCATTCACATCGCGCACCATGTCGAAGATGGCACCCAGCGCTTGCGCCGTATTCAGGTCGTCGTTCAACCCGGCAGTCATCTCCGCGGAAGCCTTCTTTGCGATCTCCGCCATCGCGGCATTCGCGCCTTCCGGGAATTGTGAAGTCTCCAGCCGCAGTTTGAAATTGCGCAGCCGCTCCACCGAGTTCGCGGCCTGGGTCAAGCCATCGAAGGTGAAGTTGAGCTGCTTGGTGTAAGGAACCGACATCAGCAGAAAGCGGATGGACGACGGTTTGTGTCCCATCAGGATCAAGTCGCGCACGGTGAAGAAATTTCCCGCGCTCTTGGCCATCTTCTCGCCTTCCACCAGCAGAAAGCGCGAGTGCATCCAGAGCTTCACGAACTGCTTGCCCGTTTCCGCCTCGGACTGCGCGATCTCGTTCTCGTGATGCGGAAAGATCAGGTCCTCGCCGCCGAGATGGATATCGAAAGTCTCGCCCAGATATTTCATCGACATGGTCGAGCACTCAATATGCCAGCCCGGGCGTCCTGGCCCAATCTCGGTGTCCCACTGCGCCTCGCCCGGCTTCGGCGCCTTCCACAGCGCGAAGTCGCGAGCGTTGTCTTTGTCGTACTCATCTACATCCACGCGCGCGCCGTCCGCCATCCCGGCGAAATCCTTCTTCGACAGCTTGCCGTACTCGGGAAACTTGGCGATGCGGAAGTAATACGAGCCGTCATCGGTGCGGTACGCGTAGCCTTTGTCCACCAGCACCGCGATGAAGTGCGCCATCTCCTGAATGTGGTCGGTGGCGTTCACGATCAGCTCGGGATGCTGGATGTTCAGCGCGTCGGCGTCTTCCAGAAACGCCTCACGATACTTCTTCGTGTACTCGTGTACCGTCACGCCGTCGCGCGCGGCGTTGCGGATGATCTTGTCATCCACGTCGGTGATATTCATCACGTGCTTCAGTTTGAAGCCACTCTGCTTAAGGAAACGGCGCAGAGTGTCGACCACGATGAAGGTACGAAAGTTGCCGATGTGGCCGTAGTCGTAGACCGTGGGCCCGCAGGCGTACATGCGGACCAGGTTGTCTTCCAGGGGGTGAAACTCTTCGATCTTGCCGGACAGAGTATTGAAAAGCTCAAGCGCCATGAATTCTTCCTATATGAGTACGGAATCTTCGATTGTAGGGAAGTGCGAGAAAGAGGGTCAACTGCAACGGCGGCTTGCTTTGCAATGAGGGGCTGGAGGCGTCGACTGTGTGATTTGCGACGGGCATCGCAAAATGCGACAAACGGCATCTCAACACTGGGAGCGTTGGCAACACCCCTGCAGGCGCGCTCGACCTGAGGAAGGAGACGAAAATGATTGCTAAAAGGACCGGAATGTCTTTGGCCGGAATGGCTTTGATGCTGGGGCTCTCGCTGTCGGCAGTGGCCCAGAGCCAGAGCACGACCACCACCACGACTCAGAACCCGTCGCAGCCCACGACGCAGAGCACGACCACCACCACAACGAGTCCAGACCCGATGCCGCAGACCTCGCAGAGCACGACCACGACTACGGAAGGCCAGCCGCAGACGACGCAGACCACCCACACCACGACCAAGACAAAGCAGCATCATCAGAAGACCACAACCGATCAGACAACCACCACTACCACTCCGCCGCCGACCAGTTCGACCACCACGACTACAACCAATCCGCCGCCGCAGTCCAACTCCACTTCGACTACTACCACCACCACCAATCCTCAGTGATGGAGCGCTCAGTCCCACTCTGTCGTGACCAAGCTTCGCGACAGAGATGGGATCTTCGAATGAGCCCATCGATGCTTACGTCACCGCCCCTTTCTGTCTCTGCGATTTACAATACGGGTATGGACTCATTCACTATTGCAGGCAGGCAGTTCCGCTCGCGCCTCATCGTGGGTACGGGCAAGTACAAGTCGGGGCAGGAGACGGCGCGCGCCATCGCCGCCAGTGGCGCTGAGATGGTCACCGTCGCGGTGCGGCGCGTCAACCTGGATCGCAGCAAAGAGTCGCTGCTCGACTTTATCGACCCTAAGCAATATTTTCTGCTGCCCAATACCGCCGGCTGCTACACCGCCGACGAGGCTATCCGCGCCGCACGACTGGGCCGTGAGGTTGGCCTGTCTGACTGGGTCAAGGTCGAAGTCATCGGCGATCAGCAGACGTTGTTTCCCGACGTGCAAGCGACCATCGAAGCCACCCGCGTGCTGGTGAAGGAAGGCTTCACTGTTTTGCCATATACATCTGATGACATTGTGGTTGCCAAGCGGCTGATTGACGCCGGAGCGGCCGCGGTCATGCCCCTGGGAGCGCCTATCGGCAGCGGCATGGGCATCCAGAACCGCGCCAGCATCCGCATCCTGCGCGAGATCATCACGGACGTACCACTGATCGTCGATGCCGGAGTGGGCACCGCGTCGGATGCGACCATTGCCCTGGAGCTTGGCGTCGATGGCGTGCTGATGAATACCGGTATCGCCGGAGCACAAGACCCCGTGCTGATGGCCGAGGCGATGAAGAATGCGGTGATCGCCGGCCGCCAGGCGTATCTTGCCGGCCGCATGACCAGGAAGCTGTACGCAACGGCCAGCTCGCCGTTGGAAGGCGTGGTGCGGTAAGGGAAGCGTTCCTTCCGGGTTTTGAAGGGGCGCAGCTTTAGCCGCGCCTTACAAGCCGATATTCGAGATCTGAGCGGGCTTTAGACGGCGCCACGGTTTTCTGCTGCCGACACCGGCTCGGGCGCTTTGTTCTAATCTTCGTTCGGTTGAGTGATGAGGCAAACTACTTACGGCACCGTCACCGTAACCTGTCCCGTCGATCGCCCGTACTGATTTGTGGCATACAGCGTGTAAGTGGTCGTCGCCGTGGGGTATACGGTGACGCTATTGCCACGAATCGCTCCCACCCCGGGTGAAACAATGTAGTACTCCCCGTTTGTCACCGTCCAACTCAAAGTAACAGGTTGCCCCGAGCCACCAGACGAGGTGGCCGTGAAGCTGTTGATGGTGGGATTCGATCCCGTCGGAACATTCTGCGGTGTATACAGCGGTGAAATCAGCACCACCTCGAAATCGGAGGCCGTTACTCCGTGCAGGTCGCCAAGATCACTGTTATTCCAGCGCATATCGGTGGTGCCGGTGATGAACATTGACGATCCGTTATCGGCCATGATCATGCCGTACTGCTTCAGTGCGGTCAGGATCACCTGGTTGTGGGGCGAGAAGCCGGAGATGTCGAAGCTCGCTTTCAGGCGCATCCGCATCCCCATGGGGGCGGCGTACTGATTGCTGGAATTGGCTGCCCAATGCGAAGCGGGCGGCGTGAATGCCTCCAGGCTGTTCTGCAGTGTCACGCGAATGGCATGGTTGATGGCCCCGGCCTGCACCTCGTCAAAGCGGACCAGACCCGGCAAAATGGGCAGGCCTGCCGCATCGGCTGAAGTCCAGGTGTAAGGGCGCATTTCGTTGGCCTCCAGGTCCCACACCGCGCCCGAGCCGGCGCTCCATCCCAGGGGGCCTGTATTGAACGCGTAGTACAGCTCGTAGAGCCAGCAATTGCCTTTGTCTAATATCAGCACGTGCCGGTCGCCATTGCCCGGCATCGGAAAGCCTTCAATCAGGGCGTTGGATGGGATCGGCATAGGGCCGGGATCGCTCTCGTCGCCGTACAAGGAGTAGTTAATCCTGAGCAGCGGCTGGGTGCTGGGTACCACAATGTAGGGGATGCCGATGGTCTGACCGTCATAAAGCCCGGCCCCGAAGTCGGGATGCAACCCAACATTGTTGCCGATGAAGTTGATGATCGCAGCCGAGTTGGGGTCGACCGGCGCGTTGGCGATGTTGGTGTTCCACAGGCTGCTGGAAGGGAAGGGAACGAACCCGTTAAAGCTGCCCATCGGTCCCAGGGTGATTCCGTTGCAGGGGTTGTTCTGCGCGAATGCAAAGCTGGTGGCTAGCAGCAAGGCGGCGGTCAGCAGCAGATAGCTTAGTGATTTTCGGTGCATGGCGGTTCTCCTTTGCTCTTCCTTCCCTACCGTAGAGAGAGAGCGGGACACGCTGTTCCCGCGAAGCATATCATCGCCAGAGCGACTTTAGTGCATAATGTGTGGGAAAAAAGTGAGAGCTGCAGCTGTTAGTGTGGGCCTCTTAGGTGCTATGGGGAAGGGTTGCAGGCGGAATTGGGTGCCCCGTTCTAGCCGTCCTTTGGCTAGGGCGGGGCTTTTGGGCTGACTGACAACCGACAACTATTTCATCACCAGCTTGGCGATGGTCTGCAACTGCATGTTGCTGGTGCCTTCGTAGATCTTGCCGATCTTGGAGTCGCGGAAGAATTTCTCCACCGGATAGTCTTTGGTGAAGCCGTAGCCGCCGTAGATCTCAACGCACAGCGAGGCCACGCGCTCAGCCACCTGCGAGGTGTACAGCTTGGTCATCGCGGCTTCCTTCAGAAAGCTCATGCCAGCGTCCTTCATGCGGGCACAGTTGTAGAGCAGCATGCGGGCAGCTTCAATCTCCGTCGCCATCTGCGCGATCTGGAATTGAATGCCCTGGAACTCGGCGATAGCGCGGCCAAACTGTTTGCGCTCCTGCGCGTACTTGACGGCAAACTCCCAGGCGCCGCGCGCCAGCCCCAGCATCTGCGCACCGATGCCGATGCGGCCTTCGTTCAGCGTCTCAATCGCGATCTTGTAGCCCTTGCCCACGTCGCCCAGCACGTTGTCCTTGGGTACGCGGCAGTCGTCCAGGATCAGCTCGCAAGTGCTGGAGGCGCGAATGCCGAGTTTGTCTTCCTTCTTGCCGACGGTGAAGCCGGGAAAACTCTTCTCCACGATAAACGCCGTGATGCCCTTGTACCCCGCCGTGGGATCCACGGTGGCCAGCAGGATAAAGACCCCGGCTTCCTTGGCATTCGTGATCCAGAGCTTCTGGCCGTTCAGAACGTACTCGCTGCCCTTGAGCTCTGCGCGCGTCTGCAATGCGAAGGCATCGGAGCCCGAGGCCGCTTCACTCAGTGCGTAAGCGCCCACCGTGTCTTTGCACATGCGCGGCAGGTAGCGTTTCTTCTGATCGGCGGTAGTCCAGCGCAGCAGGGCATTGTTGACCAGCGTGTTCTGCACATCGACGATGACGCCAGCTGAGGGATCGACGCGCGACAGTTCCTCGACGGCGAGAATGGCTTCGAAAAATGTGCCCGCTCCGCCGCCGTATTCCTCGGGGACTTCAATGCTCATCAGGCCCAGTTGGAAGAACTGTTCGATGAGGGAGTGCTCAAAGACGCCTTTTTCGTCCATCTCTTTCACGTGTGGCCGAAGGCTCTCATCGGCAAATTGGCGGACGGTATCGCGGAAGAGCATTTCGTCCTCGGTGAGGGCGACCAGGGGAGCGGGCGAATGGGCAACGACGGTAGCTTCGGACATGATGGCAATCCTTATAGATAAGATAGGAAACGCTTGATTTTACCGCAATCTCGCTTAGGCAGACGTTCGCCAGGGCTTAATTGGCGCTGGCAGCTTGGCGAGCCCGGTCACGAGCTGCCTCAGGCCAACGACGGTTGCAAGAAACATTATTAAACCAGGTGGTTGACAAATAGTTTTCGCCAGTTATATATTCAACCACATGGTTGCACAACGCGCGGCATCCCTCGACAGCGTTTTTCATGCCCTCGCCGATCCTACACGGCGCGCGATGCTGCGCTCCCTGGCCGCAGGAGAGCGCAACATCGGCGAGCTCGCGGCGCCCTGCAAGATGTCATTTGCTGCGGCCTCCAAGCACGTAAGAGTGCTGGAATCGGCCGGGCTGGTATGCCGCCGGGTGGTGGGACGCAGGCACATCTGCCGCATTGCGCCGGCGCCGCTGATGGCCGCCGACAAATGGCTGCGCTACTACGACCGCTTCTGGAACCAGCGGCTCGATGCTCTGGAAGCTCTGCTTAAGGCCGAAGACGAAGACCAGAAAGGACACTTGAAATGACCGTCGATTCTGAGCGTGTGCTGCGCATAACCCGGCACTTCGATGCTTCGCCCGAGCGGGTGTTTGATGCCTGGCTGGATCCTGATACCGCGGGGAAGTGGTTGTTCGCCACGCCCACAGGGCAAATGACGAGCGTACAGATCGACGCGCGCGTCGGCGGGAAGTTCCTGCTGATTCGACGCGAAGGTGACGACGTCGAACACTTCGGTGAATATGTCGAGCTTGACCGGCCGCGGCGGCTCGTCTTCATGTTCAAAGTACCAAAGTATTCTTCCGAAAACACTCGCGTGACTATCGACATTGTCCCTTCTGCCGGGGGCTGCGATCTGACTTTGACGCATGAAGCTGTGCTACCCGAGTGGATCGATCGCACGCGTCAGGGCTGGACGATGATCCTCGACGGGCTGGCGGCCTGGTTGCAGAGCGCGAGCGGCGGCTACGCCACCCTTGTCGAGCCGGGCACGCTTCGCTTTGAGCGGATATTGCCCGGCCCTATCGAGCGCGTTTGGGCCTATCTGACGGAGTCGGACAAGCGCGCAACGTGGCTGGCCTCAGGCGAGATGGAGCCGCGGGTGGGCGGGACGGTCGAGCTGACGTTCCGGCATTCCAGCCTGTCGCGCAATACTGCACCCGTCCCCGAGCAGTTCAAAGGCGCCGAGGAAGGCCAGACCACGCCGCACACGGTGACGCGCTTCGAACCGCCGCGGCGGCTGAGTCTTACCTGGGGAAGCGGCAAGGACGGGCCGTCGGAGGTCACGTTTGAATTGACTCCGCAAAGCGACAAAGTTCGATTGGTTGTCACCCATCGCCGCCTGCGCGATCGCAAAGCGATGCTCGCAGTCGGTCCGGGCTGGCACTCTCATCTTACGGTGCTGGTCGATCGTCTGGAAGGCCGCGAACCGGAAGCCTTCTGGGCGATCTACACCAAGGCCAGGGGAGAGTACGAGAAGCGCCTTCCGGCGGAATGATTGGTGATGGTTTGAGCGGGTTCTTACTTCGGTTGTTTGTAGACGATCTTCAGCGGGTCCGTTTCCAGGATGCGGGCGACCTGGTTTCGGGCGTGGACCGCCCAGGGGCCACTGCTGTCGAGCTTGAGGTAGGCCTTCCAATGAGACAGAGCGCGCCGGGCTTGCCCCAGACGTTCGTAAGCCAGGGCCAGGTTGTAATGTGCGTCGGAGTAGGTGGGAGCAAGCTGGATGGCGCTGCGATAGGCGATGACCGCATCCTCGACCCGCTCAGTTTCGTCCAGCACATTGCCGAGGTCGAAGTAGGCTAGAGCGTAGCGCGCGTCGGCCGCGACTGCGGCCCGATAATGTTTTTCGGCGGAGACAAAATCCTGCCGGTTGTAATAAAGAGTGCCCAGGTTGATATGAGTGGCGGCGTGGTCAGGCTCAATTTCCAGTACCCGCCGATAGGTGCGAATGGCTTCGTCGTGGGTGCTGGGATGCTCTTCCATTGCCACCCCGCGGGTGAACAGCTCAACTACATCGTCGTAGTTGACGATGGGCTTCACTTTGCCGTTCGAGACTGCCGAATTCGTAGATACCACCGTCCCCACCGGGCCAAATTCCAGAACAAACTGTCCTGCGATCGGCTCTACCACGCGCCCCTGGTGGCGATAGGCCACACGCGAACCAACGCTGAAGGCGCTCGCCTCAATCAGGGGATTTTCCATTCCAGCCACTTGCTTCTGCATCGCTTGCAGCGATTCCAGGATTACCGCCGGACGCACCCGCTTGGCGCGGAGGTCGCGAATCTTTTTAAGTTGGAGAAGATCGTAAAAGGTAAACGTCTCGGAAATAGGAACAAGTCCTGCCCGTTGCCAGCCCGCAAGTTGCTGGGCCGTGATGTGCAGGATCCGAAGGACGTCCGCTCGACAATATCGATTCATGTAAGCTCGGAGTCGCCAGCTGAGCTTGTATTCATTATCCGAAGACAGCAGTTGCGAAGCAAGTGGAAATCCCTGAAAACAGTGGAAAACGGGGCCGGATGTCCCTTTACGGTAACCTCTCGCCACATTTACAATCAAGCCAAGCCGACGTAGCTCAGTTGGTAGAGCAGTCGATTCGTAATCGACAGGTCATCGGTTCAAGTCCGATCGTCGGCTCCACTAACTTCTTTTGTTTTCAGCAACTGCCCTCCATGACTGGTGGGCTTTGTTTTCATTGTGGGGGATTTTCCGGGACCCTCGCATGACCCTCTGGTTTCTGTCGTCACAGGCATCCGGGGTCGTGCCCAATTCAGCGTACTGGTTTATTGAACACCACAGTTTTCCCCCTGCAACGCGGCTCGCACGGAAGGGGGGATCGCTGCAACCGCGCAGCAACTCATGGATGGGCTATTCAGAGGGTCAAGGCTGGTGGTACTTCATTTCGATAAGAGCTGTCTCACAACTGAGGCGTGGTGGCAGGGATTGCTTACGCTATGCCCTGAGCTCTCTGAGGTGCGCGAGCGCCTGCCGTAGACTCCGCTTCCATTCTCTGCTCCAGCTTTTCGAAATAACGGCTAAGGTCGGCAGGAATCGGCCTAAACAACTGACGAACCGACAGCATCCTATCTAACATGCCTAGCAAGCCTGGGTTCGCTCCCAGCCTGAAGTTGGTCGCCCGGAAGCCTTCTTCCAAGCCGCTCTGGTTGTAGGCCGTAGGATGCCGTCCAAGTAAGCATTCCAGCATTACTACGCCGAGCGAAAAAATGTCCGAAGCGCAGGACACCATCTCGCCTCTGGCCTGCTCGGGCGAAAAGTAGCCTAACGTTCCAAAAGGCTTGCGTGCAGCCATAGTATTGTCGTGCTCTGAATCGCGGGCAGCACCGAGGTCGATGAGAACGGCCCCACCGGAATCTTTAAGCATAATGTTCGAGGGCTTTATGTCCCCATGAACAATTCGGCGCGACCAGATGGCTGAAATTGCAGTCGCGACATCGCGCCCTATCGGCAGCACTTCGGTGTCCAGCAGCCGGCCGCCGATTCTCAGCCGACTACTCAAGGCTTGTCCTTCCACGAATTCCCATGCGACATATCGCGTGCGTCTACCGGCCACGTCACAATAGCCATGTTCGATCAGCCGGGCCAAGCCTGGATCTGAGAGGTTCTCGATCGCCGTGATCTCGCGTTGTACACGAACCTCCTGATGGGGATAGAGGTTTAACTTCAGAGCGACAAGGTCGTCAGCCGGCGTGCCGTCCAGCTGAGAAATTCTGGTTGCCCTAAAAACTACCCCCTGACCGCCGACGGCGATTTCGGGCCCAATGATGTACCGGCCACCTAGAGCAACCTCTATCTCTGCGGGCATAAACGGATGGTCAGCCATACTATCGAAGTAAGCGGCAGCTCCGCTTACGTTTCCTTTCCACTGGATGAGAGACAGAGTTGTTCATAAAGGGTTTTTGTAGGTTTTATTGTCGCTGGGAGCTACGTTCAAGGTACTTGCCGACGAGTGTTCTTGTACAGACCACTCAAGGGGCTTTTTCCAGTAGCACCAAAGCAAGTCTTCTTCCCAGTCAATTTCCACTATTGTTGTTCCCTGGCCAGGGCTTGTCCCGCACCAACAGGCCTGCCTGCAAGGGAAGCCTGTAACCTTGTAAACCGGGGAGTGATGAAGGCTGCCGGTAGCTCCACCGGCCCAACAACGACGCCGGCCCTCGCCACAGACTGGCCCGTTAACGGTTCTGACGGGAGCAGCGAGCTACTTTGAGCTCGCCGGATTGGCGGAGGCTGCATTTACCACCAAGAGCCAGCCGCTGCCCTCTCGGACAAGGATCTGCTTCGCCGATTCCAGCGTGATTTGTCCCATGGGAGAAGTGCTTCCCGCCTGAGCAAGCTTCAGATTCTCAAGGCCGTAGATCCCGCACGCGGTAGTCGAAAACACCCACAGCGCCTGCACTTGATCGTTGACGTCCGCGGGCGGGCAATCGCCGGCAGGCGTCAACTTCCCCCAGGCTCCGTTCCCGTTCCAGCGTCCGACTTTTCCTTCGGGCGAGGCAATATATCCGCGACCGCGGAATACCACATCGCCACCCACTTGTTTCGTGGTCCACCCGTAGGAGGATTCGTAGGTCGAGATGGCGTCGATGGGAGTTTTCGCCTGGAAAACATTCTCCGTGGCAGCTATGGCGAGCACGCCGACATTCAGGGGAATCGTGCGTCCCTGGTCCTGAAGATCGTCGAACATTACGGTGAGGTGCGAGACGGATCCGGTCAGGCCGGCCGAAACCACGTGTCCGGTGACGTGCGATCCCGACTTGATTTTTCCGCCGGACGGCAACAACACCTGCTGCATGAGTTTCCCCTCGAGCTTGTCACCCGCCTTGGCGTCACTAGATTTCAGGGTCGAATTCAGCATAACGGGAATTGCTGTCCCGGCGGGAAGGTTCTGGGCGGCCAGCGTGGTTGCGGAGCAGAGCAAGACGGCAGCGAGTTTAGTCAGGAGCATACGGGTAATTTCTAACCTACCTCATAAGTCGATTTGTATCAGGGCACGGCTTCAGCCGTGCCGTAATGGGCCCAGTAATGCTTGGGGCTTTAGCCCCTGAGGGCGGATTTGCAAGGGCCAAAGCCCGACGTTCCATTGCGGTTTCTTAGCGGCACGACCAGATTCATAGCCACCATCTGGACGATAAAGATCAGCGCAATCGCCTTCCACCGCTGTTGTTCAAACACGGTTCCCGCTGCGGCATATGCGACGG
>JBEKCJ010000004.1:0-82049 GCA_050014935.1 Candidatus Korobacteraceae bacterium | reverse complement strand
TAAAGACAGGAGCCAAAATGCAATTTCCGATAGTGGAGCTTATCGGAAATCAAGAACTGCATTGTTGAGGTTTCGACATTCTGCACTTTCCGGCTGTGCAAAACAAGACGCCTATGCGGGGTAGTTGATCGGCGCCAGAAGGTGGTGAGGGCGAGGCATGAAGGGGGCAGTGGCCGTCAGGAGTTATTCCTTCCACTCATTCGAAAACCGCGAATGACCAGGCCCAGGCGACATTGAACAGTCCCGGAACTTAGTTCGCGGCCAGAGTGGTCACTTTGTTTCCGCGGCGGAGCTTCGCGGCCTTCACCGTGTTGCTCATCAGCATGGCGATAGTTAGCGGGCCGACTCCGCCGGGAACGGGTGTCATGGCTCCGGCGACTTCGGCGACCTTGGGATGAACGTCGCCCATCAGGGTTGAGCCTTTGGCGGCGTAGTCGCGCTCGCGCTTTTCGTTTCCGGCGAAGAATTCCTTGAACTCCTCGGGATCGGTGACTGTGTTCATGCCGACATCGATGACGGTTGCGCCCGGCTTTACGAAGTCAGGCGTGATCATTCCGGCTTTGCCGATGGCGGCGACGAGGATGTCGGCGCGGCGGCACACGCTGGGCAGGTCCCGCGTTTTGGAATGACCGACGGTGACGGTCGCGTTGCCGTTGAGTAACAGCATGGCGACAGGCTTACCAACGATGTCGCTGCGACCGACGACAACCGCTTCTGCGCTCGCGATGGGAATGTTGCTGCGCTTCAGGATTTCGATGATGCCCGCGGGCGTACACGGCACCAGCCCCGGACGCTGCGTCGAGAGATAGCCGACGTTCATGGGATGAAAGCCATCGACGTCTTTCTGGGGCGAGACCGCGAGCAGAACCTTCTTGGAGTCGACCTGCGGGGGCAGCGGAAGTTGCACGAGAATGCCGTCGATTTCGTCGCGGCGATTGAGGTCGTCAACCAGCGCCAGCAGTTCGTCCGTGGTGACGTTGTCAGGCGGCGTGTGCTTCTCGCTGTAGATACCAAGCTGCTCGCAGGTCTTCACCTTGTTGCGAACGTAAATTTCCGAGGCCGGATTGTGTCCGGCGAGGACGACCGCTAGTCCGGGACGAAGTCCGGCAGCGGTCAGTTCCTTCACTTCTTCGCCGACTTCTGTTTTTATTTGCGCTGCGATTCTTGTACCGTCGAGAATGATGGCGGACATGATAGTGTCCCTTCGTTGTGAGGATGAATCTCTACTATCCGTCTCATAAATCGTTTTGTATGAGCGCACGTCTCCGGAGCCCGCGGGAGAACCTTGTCGTCCCCCAAAATGATTATGAAATCAGTTCTAGTTTATCGCGCCAGCGAAAACGGCAAGCCCATCAGCCTCGCTCTTAAACGCAGACTGCGCCTCACGCCCTGGAAATAGCCATTATCGGAAGGAAACAAACCGCGTAGCGGGGCGCAGCCGGTGAGTTTTTTCGAGCGGACTGTAAATATAGCTAAATAGCGAAATGGCAAAGACGATGTGTATCTACTCACCGGAAGATCGCTTGACCACACTTTCAAACCAACTCATTACTCAACTCCGAACTGCCTGGCGTAATCAGCCGTCAATCGCCGCCAGCCATCGAGGTGCTCAGCCGCGCTACCGGCCATGCGGCCAATCGGTTTACCCGCGAGAAGACGATCCAGAACATCAAAGCAGATGTGCCAGCCCGCGGCGCCCCAAGCGATGAAGCGACGATCGATGCTGTGCCACAGCGTCAGGCGCGTGCCACCGCCAAAGGCCTCGAGTTCCCAACGGATGTCTCCGTACTCAAGCAGCTTGAGAGGGATGGCTTGCGTCACTTTGGTTTTCGTAGTCCGGGCCGTCCCTACCCACGTGAGCTTTACGGTGGCCCCGACCGCGCCCAGACTCCCATCGGCGTCGAACGGCGCCCACTCGCGCAGATGGACCGGATCGGTTATCGCCTCCCAGACTTTTTCCGGCGAGTGGCGTAGCTCCTTGACGAGAATGAGCGTCCACTTCTCTCCGTCCTTTTGTATACGCGCCACGTTGGCAGTGCCCGGTGTGTACTGCTCGCGATCGATCACCTGCTTCTCCTGGAGTCAGTGGCTAACGGCCAGTCGTCAGAAATCTAGCGATACGTCTGCCAGCATTCAATCACCGGGCGCCGGCCGCGTCTCAGACGCGGAGCCAGCCACGGAACGCCCTGCCGGCATAGTAGGATTCCGCACCGTTGTGATATGTGAAAACCGTGTCGTAGCGGCGATCACAAAAAATGGCGCCGCCGAGTTTTCTGATAGCAGACGGCGTTTTCACCCAGCTCGACGTTTTTGTATCAAAGGTTCCAAGTTTCTGCAACTCCCGATACTGCTCTTCCGTTAAGACCTCAATACCCATCGTCGCTGCCATATTCATAGCGCTATCTTTTGGTTTATTTTCTTTCCTTGCCTCTAGCGCTTCACGGTCGTAGCAAAAACTTCTTCGGCTTTGGGGGCTCTCTGCTGAACAATCATAAAAAATGTATTCGCCGGTCTTTTTGTCGTGACCAACAACATCCGGTTCGCCGCCAGTTCTTTCCATTTCACTGAGTGACCAAAGTCTCTCAGGATTCGCTTCCACCCTTGCCTGTATTTTGGCCCATTCAAGACCTTTATGGCGGCTCATATTGTTTTCAAACCGGGCTTTCAGTGCCAGGAGTAGTTCCTTACGTCGTTCTGGTGACAACTGCTTCTTATTGCTGTTCATATTTTTGCGTCGCCTCTCAATAGGTGGTCGGGCACCCATTGCGTTCCTATGCGAATCTGTTGTCCTCTCCTCCTCAGCCGGACCAGCGCATCAGCTGGGTGAGTTGAATGAGGTTACCGCAAGTGTCCTTTAACATGGCGATCTTGGAGGCCGTTACGTCCGTCGGCGGCATGGTGAACTCGGCGCCGCGCGCCTTCATATGCTCGTAATCGGCCTGCACGTCGTCGGTGAAGAACATGGCCGCAGGCTGGCCCTGCTGAAACATCGCCTGCTGATACGCTTTGGCCGCGGAGTTGTCGTTCAGTGCCAACTGCAGCTCGGTGCCGTCCGGTTCTTCGATCGAGGCCACGGTCAACCAGCGAAACGGGCCCTGACTGAAATCGGCCTTTTTGGCAAAGCCCAATACCTCCGTATAGAAGTGGAGGGCTTTGTCCTGGTCGTCCACGTACACGCTGGTCAGTTTGATTTTCATTTTGTTTCTCCTTACCACGTTCGCGGCGGAGCCGCTTCACTTCTTCTTCTTCGCTGGTGTTGGTTGATCAACGCGGTCGAGGTGGCGTTCAAGAGCGTCTACGTAAGACGACCAGAACCGACGGAACGGAGCCAGCCAGGCATCCACCTCCTCAAACGGTTCCTGTTTCAGCCGATAGACACGCCGCTGTGCGTCCACTGTTGACTCCACAAAACCCGCGTCGCGCAGCACGCGCAGGTGCTTGGACACGGTGGGTTGGGGCATACGAAGTTGACGCTCGATCTCTCCCACCGACTGTTCCGCCGAAACCAGAAGGTCCAGTATCGCGCGGCGGTTCGGCTCCGCAATGATTTCGAAAACAGATTCCACTCTCTTTGTATACTCCACGGAGCATATACCTGTAAAGGTATATAAAGGCAGAGCCACTCTTCCCATACTTCAGGCTCAGTCCCGCGACAGGAACGGGCTTGAAAATTATTGGTCGCTGCTAAAGCACGCGCTCAAGACTTTAGAAGCAGAATAGGGATCGGTGTGCTCGCAGGAGGGGGCGAAGCGAATAGAGGGCCGCGGTCGAGTTGCCGCCTTGGGCTGCGCGGCGAAGCTAGTAGCTAATTGTTTACTACATTCCCGGCATTTTCATCCCGGCAATCCGCCGGGCAAAACTCGGCTTGCCCATGGTCTTGAACATCTTCCTCATCTGCGCGTACTGCCGCAGCAGTTGATTGATCTCCTGCACGCTGGTTCCCGACCCGCGCGCAATCCGCTTCCGCCGGCTTCCGTTGATCACTTCATGATGCTCGCGCTCGTACGGCGTCATCGAGTTGATGATCGCCTCCACACGATTGAGTTGCTTCTCGTCGACCTTGTCGGCCGCCTGCTGCATGTTGGCGAACGGCCCGATCTTCGGCATATGGCTCATGATGCTGGAAATCGATCCCAGCTTCTTCACCTGGCGCAGTTGTCCGCGAAAATCCTCCAGCGAGAAGCCATCGCTGCTGAGCGCCTTGCGCGCAAACTCTTCCGACTTGCCTTTGTCGAGCTTCGACTCAGCCTTCTCGATGAGCGACAGGATGTCGCCCATGCCGAGAATCCGCCCCACGATGCGATCGGGATGAAACGGCTCCAGCGCGTCGTACTTTTCGCCAACGCCAATAAACTTGATCGGCTGTCCGGTGACGTTGCGAATCGACAACGCCGCGCCGCCGCGCGCGTCGCCATCCATCTTGGTCAGGATCACGCCAGTGAGCGCCAGCTTCTTGTGGAACTCGTCGGCCGAGCGCACCGCATCCTGGCCGGTCATCGAGTCGGCGACGAACAGAATCTCCTGCGGGTTCAGGATCTTCTTCAGCGACTGCATTTCGTCCATCAGCTGCTCGTCGATGTGCAACCGGCCGGCAGTGTCGACGATCAGCACGTCGCACGCGTTGTTGATGGCCTCGCGCCGCGCTTCTTTCACCAAGCGCTCGACCGTCGCGGTATTCGACTCCTCAACCTTGCCCTCGTACAGCTGCGCCTTGATCGCGTTCGCAACCACCTTCAGCTGCTCGCGCGCCGCCGGACGATACACGTCGACCGACACCAGCATCGGCCGATGTCCACCTTGCTTCAGCCAGTGCGCCAGCTTGCCTGACGTAGTCGTTTTGCCCGAGCCTTGCAGTCCAGCCATCAGCACTACTGTCGGCGGCTGCGACGCGAACTTCAGCTTGGCAGTGTCTTTGCCAAGAAGACTGACCAACTCGTCGCGCACAATCTTGATGACCTGCTCGGCGGGCGACAGCGCGGTCATCACTTCCTGACCGACCGCCTTCTCGCGGATGTGGTCGATCAGCTCTTTGACGACCTTGAAGTTGACGTCGGCTTCCAGCAGCGCCATGCGGATTTCTTTCAGCGCTTCGCCGATGTTCTCTTCCGTCAGTGTGCCTTGTCCGCGCAGGTTCTTAAAGGCGCGCTGTAGCTTATCTGTTAGGTTCTCAAACATTGTCAGGAGTCCAAGAGATAAAGAATGGTGCGGCCGGAAATGTCAGGCCGTATGTTAAGGATATCATCGGCCCGAAGCGTGCGCGCCGGGCGTTGGCCACGCCATTATTTACGATACGGCGACGATATGCCAGCCTGCCCCATTGCTGGATGTGCGCCATTCTCACTGCTCGATCTTCGTCCCCAATCCCGCATACAGATAGTTTTCCCCATACGCTTTCTTCAACCGCGCAAACGCCGCTTCACCTGTGCAATGTCCCGGCGCAATCCTCTGCACCTTCCACTTCGTCTTTAAGTTCTCAACCAGCACATCAATCTCTCCCACCGGCGTCGTCACCAGGTGCAATCCCCCAAACACAATCTCTGTTCTCGGATCGACCGCGCTTGCCGCTTCCAGAATCGCTTCAATCCCCGCGTGCGAGCACCCATCCACGAGCAGCAATCCGTTCGGTCTCTTGATCGCCAGCGTCAATTCCGGCAGTTCCAGCGTCCCTTTCTTCTGCGAAACTGTCCGCACCAGGAAAATCCCCGGCGATACTTCCGTCAATCGATCCACCAACACAAAATTCCCCGTGTCATACAGCTTGCCCGATGCGAAATGTTCCGGATCCGTTCCTCCGAAATACCGCATCTTCGCGGGCAAGCTCTCACCTGTCCGCAAATACGTCGCTGAAATCGGCGCTCCCCCAAATCCATTCGCCCCATCCGCGGGCACATACACGGTAACGTTCGGATTCACCTTCAGCACATATCTTAGCCCCGTCGTGTGGTCTGCGTGCCGATGCGAGATCACTACAAAATCCAGTTTCGTCAGGTCTATACCCAGCGTCTTCACGTTGTGTTCAAAAATTGCGGCATCATTCCCCGTGTCGAACAAAACCCGCTTTCCGTTGTGCTCCACAAGAGCGGAATATCCCCAATCTTTCGTCAGTTCCTTCGACTCCCCGAACGCATCGTAGAGGATCGTCACTTTATCCTGTGCCCGGCAGGGAACTGCCGCCATACACACCAGCAGAAACGTCAAAATTCTCAAAGCGTGGATTCGCAAGGACCACCTCCAACCGGAATTTCGGAGCAGTATAACAAGCTGGATGCCGATAACCGCTGCTGACAGGCCCTGACACAAGCGATCCGTACCGAGCCGATCCCATGCAGGCGGCGAACGGTCGAGTTCGAGGTTCTCCGGCCGAATCACCGCGGAGTCACCGCTCGCCGATAAACTTCCGCCGCCGCAATCACCGTATTGCAATGAATCGTCACCGTATCCTCGACGCGATTGGCATATCCGCCCGCATACGTCGTCATCACCGGAACATTCCCTGCCCGCGCTGCGCGCAGAACCAGTTCATCGCGCTGCTTCAATCCTTCAATGCTCAGGTTCAATCCGCCCAGCTGGTCTTCGCGGAACGGATCGGCGCCCGCCACGTAGCAAATCAGCTCCGGCTCAAACTGCCGTAGCCCCGAACTCAACGCATTATCCAGCCACGCGAGATACTCTGCGTCGCCGCAACCGTCCGGAAGATTCACGTCGATGGACGACGCCGGCTTGACATAGGGATAGTTGTTCTCCTGATGCAGCGAGATGGTGAACACATCCTTGCTGTGTCCCTGGCTCATGCTTCCGCCGGCAGTCCGGCCCAGTGTTGCCGCCGGATCCGACGGCAGGGTGCCCGGCATATGCCCCGCAGCACCGAAGATGCGCGCCGTCCCGTTCCCCTGATGCACATCGCAGTCAACGGTCATGGCACGGCGGATGCGCCCGCGCTTTTGCATCGCTCGAATGGCAACCGCAAAATCGTTGATCATGCAGAAGCCTTCGCCGTGATCGGGGAAGGCATGATGAAATCCGCCACCGATATTGACGCAGATGCCGTCTTCCAGCGCGCGCTCCGCCGCCTGAATCGATCCGCCGGTGTGCAGCATGAAAGCGTCCACCACCTGCGGCGAATATGGAATCTCCATCTCCAGTTCTTCGCGCGCGCTCAGGCTGCCTTCCATCAGCTTGTTTACGTAGTGCGGCGAGTGCACCAGCAGCACGTCCGCTTCGCTGGCCGGCGCGGGAGCAAGGAAGTCGCTCTCGTCAGCCACCTTCTGCTCCAGCAGGCGCTCGCGAATCAACCGGAATTTGTCGGCGCGAAACACGTGCTCGCCGATGGGCAGGAAGTACTTTTCGCTATAGATCAGCTTGAAGGGCAGCATGGGCCTATGAGTGGAACTCATAATTGTAGAGCCGCGCCGCGGAACTCCGCCAGCCTGTTAACATGGGCCTCCGTGGCCTCTGCCGTCCAACTTGGATCTCTGCGCCGCGCCGCCGGCTATAACGTGCTGGCGACAGCGGGCCTTGTGATGGTCGCGATCTTTGTGGTCTGCGCCCTGTTCGCTCCCTGGATCGCGCCGCAGGACCCCTCGCACATCGATCTGCCTTCGCGCCTGATGTCGCCCTCCGCCTCCCACTGGTTCGGCACTGACGAGCTTGGCCGCGACATTCTTTCCCGCATCATCTATGGCGCGCGTATCTCCATGCTGGTCGGCGGCTGGGTGGTCGCAGCCTCGCTTACCCTCGGACTCATCTTCGGCTCCATCGCCGGCTACTACGGCGGCATCACTGACCGCGTGCTCAATGTCGTCGTGATGAACGCCTTCATGTCCTTTCCCGGAATCCTGCTGGCCATCGCCTTCGTCGCGTTTCTTGGGCCGGGCATCTTCAACCTGATCTTCGCCCTATCGCTCGGCGGCTGGGTAGGTTACGCGCGCCTGGTTCGCGGACAAGTGTTGGTGGTGCGCGAGCGCGAATTCGTGGAAGCTGCGCGCGCCCTCGGCGCCAGCGATCTCCGCATCATCGTGCGGCATATTTTGCCCAACATCATTCAGCCGGTCATCGTGCAGGCAGCCATCGGCATGGCAGGTGCCATTCTCGCAGAGGCGACCATGAGTTTCCTGGGACTCGGTGTTCCGCCTCCCACCGCCAGCTGGGGCTCGATGCTCAACGACGCGCGCTCGCACCTCTTCGACTCACCGCATCTGGTCCTGTTTCCCGCCGCCGCCGTCATGCTGGCGGTGCTGTCCTTTAACTTCATCGGCGATGGCCTGCGCGACTATCTCGATCCCCGCGCGAGGATAGAAGTCGGGCTATAAGGCGAAATCCAGACGCGCTGCGGCGCCATAGTTACGACCGAGACACCGTAGGGGCGGCACCAAGTCTGCTGTTTTATCCCCAGCTGCCCGGAATGCCGGACGCTCGCGGCGCTCCGTCGGCAACGACACTCCCACCTTGCCTTGCGGGGCGCTCGCGTGCCCCACCCCTATCGCCTTTTGGTGACAACGTGGGAACTGCTAACATCCAATCATCATGCCAACAACCGAAACCGCAATCCTCGGCGGCGGATGCTTCTGGTGCGTCGAGGCCGCCATCAAACAGCTTCAGGGAGTCGAGTCCGTCCGCTCCGGATACATGGGTGGCCGCGTCTCCAATCCTACTTACCAGCAAGTCTGCTCCGGCAAGAGTGGCCATGTCGAAGTCGCCGAGATCACATTCGATTCTGCGGTCATCACCTTCAGCGATCTGCTGCACGTTTTCTTCACCCTGCACGATCCTACGACGCTCAACCGGCAAGGGAACGACGTAGGCGAGCAATATCGCTCGGTCATCTTCTATCGTGATGACGCCCAGAAGAAAACCGCTGCGGACGTCATCGCTGAACTGACTCGCGACAAAGTCTTCGCTGATCCGATCGTCACCGCTGTCGAACCTGCGTCGGCCTTCTACGCTGCCGAGGACTACCATCAGGATTACTTCGCCAACAATCCCAATCAGCCCTATTGCGCCTACGTCGTCGCTCCCAAGGTCAAAAAGATTCGCGAAAAGTACGCGCAACGTCTCAAAGCCTGAGCGCTTTCACCACGGAGGCACAGAGATCACGGAAAAGACCTCTAAGACCCCCCTCTGTCTCCTGCGTGCCGGAGCCTGTCCTGAACGAAGCCAGTGGTGAAAAACCTCTTTTCTCCAACCCGCGTGGGGTGAAAAGAAACTGCAACGATCTCAAGGGGTTCTGAGAAACTCCGTGTTCTCCGCGCGTCCGTGGTGAACGACCCTCTCTCAGGAACGGCTATAATAAGAAGTTTCGGTACCCTGTTCTAGACGAATCTGTGGGGAAATGCCGAAATCCTGGGCCATGTCGAACGACAGCATCATCGTACGCGGAGCACGCGTCCATAACCTGAAGAACATCGACTTCGAAATTCCGCACAACCAGTTGACGGTGGTGACCGGAGTTTCGGGGTCGGGCAAGTCGTCGCTCGCCTTTGACACCGTCTACGCCGAGGGCCAGCGCCGCTACGTCGAGTCGCTTTCCGCCTACGCTCGCCAATTCCTGGAGCGCATCGAAAAGCCCGATGTCGATGTCATCGACGGCATCGCTCCCGCCGTCGCCATTCGCCAGAAAAATACCACGCGCAATCCGCGCTCTACTGTCGCCACCGCAACCGAGATTTATGACTACCTGCGCTTGCTCTATGCCCGCGTAGGCCGCACCTACTGTTTGAACTGCGGTCAGGAAGTGAAAAAGGATACGGTCGACGAAGTAACCGACCGCATCCTCGCTCTCGGTGAAGGCACCCGCGTGCAGGTGTTCTTTCCTTTGCAGCCTCCACCGAAGCCGTCAGAACCCGAGAAAGCAAAAGGGCGCCGTACCGCCAAGAAGAAAGCTGTGAAATCGCCTGTCGACGATTCTCTCTTGAAAGAGCGTCTCTTCGAGCTGCGCAAGCGTGGCTACAACCGGCTCTATCAGAACGGCCGCATCGTGGAATTTTCCACGCCTGAATCGCTGCTCGACCTCAACTTCGCCGAGCCCGTGCTTGTACTGATCGACCGCATCTCAGTCTCTCCAGATTCGCGCCTGCGCATTGTTGACTCCATCGAGCAAGGCTATCGCGAGGCCGGCGAAGTGCTTTTCGAGACGGCCCCGCGCGAGGGCGAGCCCGCGCAGGCCCTCCGTTTCTCGCAACGTTTCGAATGCAAGCAATGCAACCTTCGTTACGACGAGCCCGAGCCCCGCCTCTTCTCGTTCAACAATCCCTTCGGCGCGTGCCCGCGCTGCCAGGGCTTCGGCAACACCATCGACTTCGATCTCAACCTCGTCATCCCCAACCAGACTTTGACCCTCGCCGAGGGCGCTATCGAACCCTGGACCAAGCCAAAGTACAAGCCGCTGGCCACCGAGATGCGCCGTTATGCCCGTGCCGCTGGAATTCCGCTCGACGTTCCCTGGCAAGATCTCACCGCCGAGCAACAAAGCTTCGTCATCAGCGGCGACGGAAAGTTTCCCGGCGTGCGCGGCTTCTTCGAGCACCTCGAGCGCAAGAAATACAAACTGCATGTGCGCGTCTTCCTCAGCCGCTACCGCGGCTATTCGGTATGTTCGGAGTGCAGCGGCCTGCGCCTGCGGCGTGAAGCTCGCCAAGTGAAAGTCGGCGGCAAGAACATCTGTCAGGTGACGGCGATGACCGTCGAGGAAGCCACGCGCTTTTTCTCTCAGGTGGAACTATCGCGTCAGGAATCGGACATTGCTGGCAAGCTGCTGGAAGAGATCAACGACCGGCTGCGCTACTTGAACGATGTCGGCTTGGAATATCTCACGCTTGATCGGCTCTCCTCAACGCTGTCCGGTGGTGAGGCGCAACGTATCCAACTGGCCACCTCGCTCGGATCGCGGCTGGTCGGCACCCTCTACGTCCTCGATGAACCTTCCATCGGATTACACAGCCGCGACACCGCTCGGCTCATCAAGATTCTGCACAACCTGCGCGATCTGGGCAACACAATCCTGGTCGTGGAACATGACGTCGAGATCATGCGCTCCGCCGACCGCATTATCGATCTTGGCCCCGGCGCCGGCGAAAACGGCGGCCGCCTCATCGCCAGCGGAACCTACGATGAGATCCTGCGCAATCCGGCGTCGCTTACCGGACGTTATCTCAATGGTGAGCTGCGCATCCAGCCTTCCGCGGTGCGGCGAACGGGCACCGGCCGCAAGATCAAGCTGACTGGTGCTCGTGCCCACAATCTGAAGCGCGTCAACGTTGCCATTCCACTGGGTATGCTGGTCTGCATCACCGGCGTGTCGGGATCGGGCAAATCGACGCTCGTCCACGATGTCCTGTACAACGCGTTGGCCGCCGAGAAAGGTCAAGTCACCGGCGGCCCAACCGCCGAGGTGGAGCGCGTGGAAGGCGGCGAGTGGGTCGACGAAGTTGTCCTCGTCGATCAGTCGCCCATCGGACGCACGCCGCGCTCCAATCCCGTGACTTACATCAAAGCCTTCGATGGCATCCGCGAACTCTTCGCCTCGCTGCCTGAGAGCGAGAAGCGCGGCTACACCGCCGGCCATTTCTCGTTCAACATTCCCGGCGGCCGGTGTGAGGCCTGCCAGGGCGATGGCACCGTCACCGTCGAAATGCAGTTTCTCGCCGATGTCGAATTGATTTGTGAAGAGTGCAAGGGAACGCGCTACAAGCCGGAAGTCCTCGAAATTCGCTATCACGGCAAGAACATTCACGACGTGCTGGATCTCACCATTAAGGAAGCTCTGCATTTCTTCTCGGGCGTACCGAAGATCGTGGAGAAGCTGCGCGTGCTGGAAGAAGTCGGGCTGGGATATCTGCGGCTGGGCCAGTCGGCCACCACGCTCTCCGGCGGCGAGGCGCAGCGCATGAAGCTGGGAGCCCACCTGCAACCCCGGCTGCGCGACATCGGCAAGCCCAGAAGCGAGCGCGACAAGCGCCAGCCGCGCATGCTCTACATCTTCGACGAGCCCACCACGGGTCTGCACTTTGACGATGTCAGCAAGCTGTTGGCCGCCTTCCGCCGTCTAATCGAGGCAGGTGGCTCAATCGTGGTCATCGAGCATAATCTTGATGTGATCAAGACCGCCGACTGGGTCATTGATCTTGGCCCCGAGGGCGGCGCGCGCGGCGGGCAGGTGGTCGCCGCCGGACCGCCGGAGACGATCTCCGACGCTCCCAACTCCTACACGGGACAGTGGCTGGCCCGTGTTTTGCCACATGATGTACCGGCGTGATCCGATGAAGCTCGATCGAATCACAGTTCGACTGTTGCTCGCGGCGTTCGTCCTCGCGCCGCGTATCTGCCATGCGCAACAGGAGAGCAAACCCACCATACGTCATCATCTCGTCGAAGAGTCCTCTGCCGACACCAGTTCTCCCGAAGTCGCTCAGGCCGAGGAGGCGATGCAGCACAACGACTTCGCCGCTGCCGAACCTTTGCTGCAAAAAGCCGTTGCCGCCAAGCCCAACGACTATCGCGCCTGGTTCGACCTGGGATATGTGTACAACGCAACCGACCACCGTGCCCAGGCAATCGACGCCTATCGAAAGTCAGTGACGCTCAAGCCTGAAGCGTTCGAGTCCAACCTTAACCTTGGTCTCCTGTTGGCCAAACAAGGCGAAAACGCCGAAGCGGCGAAGTACCTGAAAGCTGCAACGCAACTGAAACCAACCGAGCACCCCGAGTCGGGATTGACCCGGGCCTGGCTGGCGGTGGGACGAGTCGAAGAAGCCGCCGATCCTCGGCAGGCGCTGGCGGCTTACGGGGAGGCGGCCAAGCTTAGCCCAAGGGACCCGCAACCCCACTTCGCGGCTGCAACTTTGCTGCGCAAGCGAAACGACCTCGACGCGGCGGCCCGCGAGTACCAGGCTGCCGCGGAACTCGAGCCAACTTCGAACGACGCTCTCTCCGGGCTTATCGACGTTTACGTCGTCCAAAAAAAATACTCTGACGCTGAGGCTATCCTGCGCAAGTTGCTGGCGTCTGATCCTCAGGACGGAGCAGCGCGGATGCAACTGGCTCGGGTTCTGACTGCCGAAGGCAAGAACGACGAAGCTGCCCACGAGCTGCAGAGTGGATTGCAAGCCGATCCTGGTGATCCTCGCGCCGCTCTGGAGCTAGGCACACTCTATGTTAATGCTGGTAAGGACGCTGACGCGGAACAGCAGTTTCGCGTGGCCGTGCAGAAGTTGCCGCAGGATCCGCAAGCCCACTTCGCTCTCGGCTCGCTGCTGCTGCATGAAAAGAAGTTCCCAGAGTCTCAACAGGAGTTGCTGATCGCGATACGACTGAAGCCCGATCTCGCCGAGGCGTACAGCAACCTGGCCGTGGTGGCGTCGTCCAACAAGAACTACAGCTTGGCCATGCAGGCCTTGAACATGCGCGCGAAATTCCTACCCGAAACCCCGGCTACCTATTTCCTGCGCGCCGCCACCTTTGACAACTTGAACGCGATACCGCAGGCGGTGGAATATTATCAGAAATTTCTGGCGGTGGACGCCGGCAAGTTTCCCGACGAGGAGTGGCAGGCGCGCCACCGCTTGATCGCCATCGACCCCAAACACGCCGATCAATATCGTGTTAAGAAGTAGCATGCGCGCGTATTGTCTAGCAGCGGCTGTCCTGATGATGCTCAGCACTATCGCGCTGCCTGCGGTGGAGACGCTAACCAGCCTCAAAGCCAAGGCCGACGCGGCCCACGGTGGTGAGCAGGCCAAGCTTTGCCTGGAATATGCTCGGCTGCAACTAGAGACGGCCAACAGCCTGTTCACGGATGGGCAGGTCGAGAAGGCGCAAGCCGAGATCAGGGAAGTGGTTGACTACTCACGCAAGGGTGCCGAGGCGGCCTCATCCTCCGGCAAGCAACTCAAGGAGACCGAAATCAGGCTGCGAAAATTAGTCGAGCGCATGCACGACATTGGAGAGTCGCTGGCTTTCGAGGACCGTCCCCCCGTGCATCAGGCGCAAGACGACATTGAACAGATCCGCTCCGATCTGATGGTCAAAATGTGGGGACCGCAAGCCCAACCGAAAGGTGGATCATGAGCAGGCGCCAGTACGCGATATACCTGGCGCTGTTGCTGTGCTTCTTGCGAGGAAGCAGCACGGCTCAACGCCGCGATCCGCTTAACGAAAAAGAAGTCGACGAGATGCGTGAGTCGGCTGACTGGCCCGACAAGCGCCTGGAACTGATGGTGAAGTTTGCGCGTCAGCGCATGGCGGCCATCGAACAGCTGCAAAACGGCAGCAAGAATGCCAAAGACCGTCCCACGCAGATCCACGACCTCCTGGAGGACTTTACCGCTCTGCTGGACGAAATCGAAGACAACGTGGATATGTACGGGTCGCACAAGGCGGACATGCGCAAGGGGCTGACGCTGTTGATAGAGGCCAACAGCGAGTGGCAACTGAAGCTGCGTCGCTTGAAGGAGCAATCGTCGCCGGAAGAACTGGAGCAGTTCGCCTTCGTGTTGAGCAACGCTGCCGATGCCGTCGGCGATACCGCCGACGACACTCGTAAGGAACTGCAGGAGCAGAACGAATTGGCCAAACAAAAGAAGCTGACGAAGATATACTCCGAGCGTGCGGATTGACCACGAGCAAAACAAAAAGGCCGCCAAATTTCCCCCTGTGGCGGCCTTCTCAGTTGTTTTACTGCAAAGCTACTGCCGCGACAGTAGCAGAATGCTCTTGAGGAATTCAATAGCACGAAGACCTTAGTATCCGCCTGGTCAACGGTCGTTGTGCGCTCTCCAGACCACTCATGGTAGGTTAGTAACAACTTGCGCGCAGACCTCCAAGAAATCTTCCAGCGGACCTATCGCCAGCTTCGTCCGCGAGCTCCCATGCCCCAGTTTCAAGTGGAGTTCTACGCCTTTGCCAATGTCAACAGCACGATTCGCTTGCGCCAGGACGTGATCCACGTGCGAATTTCCGATCTGCTGGAAGGCTCGCCTGATACTGTCCTCGAGGCCATCGCGCACATCTTGTTGGCCAAGATCTATCGTAAGCCAATCCAGCCGTCGCACTCTACGCGCTACCGCCGTTACGTCTCCAGTCACGATATGGCCTCCAAGGCGCACCTGCTGCGCCAGGTTCGCGGACGAAAACAAATCGCCTCGGCTCGCGGGCAGGTCTACGACCTCGACCAGGTATTTGAGGAGCTGAACCAGCAATTTTTTTATGGCCTGCTGGCTCGCCCGCGGATGACTTGGAGCCGCGCCCACGCGCGCAAGAGCCTGGCGCATTATGATCCGGCGCACAATGCCATCGTGGTCAGCCGCGTCTTCGATCACGCGCGCGTGCCGCGCTACACCCTGGAGTACATCGTCTACCACGAGATGCTGCACTTGAAGCATCCGGTGAAACTGCGGGGCAGCCGACGCTGTGTGCACGGACCGGAATTTCAGGCGGAAGAAAAACTGTTCCCCCACCTGGAGCAAGCCAAGCTGTTCTTAAAGAGCCTGTAACGCCGACATGGGGACAATCACGGGAGCTGGATGCTCCGTTCAGTCATCCCGAGCGACGCGAAGCGAAGGTCGAGGAACCTGCTTTTTACCACTCTTTTTGGCTAGGGCGCTTATGCCAAGTCAAACTTGACGTTCTCCCTCCACTTTCAGCGCACCCCCGTTCTCACCCTCCAGCATGAACTCTAGAACCTCCTGCGGAGCCGACGATGTCCACACCGGCGCGAACGACAGCCGATGCAACGGCGTCGGCCCTTTCTCGCGCAGCGCCTTCAGATGTCGTGGCGTGCTGTAGCCTTTATTGGAGGCGAGACCGTACTCCGGGAACACCGGGTCCCACGCACTGATCATCGCGTCGCGTTCCACTTTCGCAATGATGGAAGCGGCGGCAATCGATGCTGACACGGCGTCGCCGTGAATAATCGGCGTCTGTTGGCAGTCGCAGGTGAGGCGCAGCGCGTCGACCAGCAGATGGTCAGGCCGCAGCGTAAGCATCGCGACCGCTTCTTCCATGGCGCGCTTCGAAGCCCAGTAAATATTGATCTGGTCGATGGTGGCAACATCGACGGCGGCGATTGCCCAGGCCATGGCGTGCTCGCGGATGCGCGGCGCGAGTTCTTCCCGGGTCTCGCGGTCCAACAGCTTGGAATCGCGCAGCCCACGAATGCGGTAGCTCGGATCAAGGATTACTGCCGCAGCGACAACCGGTCCAAACAGCGACCCTCGCCCAACTTCATCCACGCCGGCGACCAGCTTTGCGCCGCCACTCCAGGCCAGCTTTTCATACTTTAATGTGCACTTCAGCCGCTTCAGCAGGCGCAGCTTCAGCGTAGCTTTGGAGACTGTTTTAGCGCTGGCGTGGCTTCTTGGTTTTTTCGTTGCAGACTTCAACGTGGGGGTCCGCCTCGGATCAGAAATGATTCTAGAGCACATTCGATAAGGTGCGCGAGCGAGCAGATCGAAATCGCGAACGAATAGCCAAGTCCATCCTGTAGACAAAGGCCCACGCGCTGTTCCGCATCGTGTCTACCATGCACGGAATCCAATGAAACAGCTAGAATAGAGACAACGATGCCCCGCGTGTATTTCGACAACAATGCGACTACTCCCCTTCTGTCTGAGGTGTTTGAGGCAATGCATCCCTACTTCTTCGAGAAGTTTGGGAATGCGTCGTCCATCCACCAGCAGGGCCAGCAGGCGCGTTCCGCGGTGGAGCGTGCTCGTGAGCGGGTTGCGGAGTTGCTGAACTGCCGTCCGGCGGAGGTCGTCTTCACCAGCGGCGGTACCGAAGGCGACAACCTGGCGCTCTTCGGCTTGGCGAAGCCGGGCGATCACATCATCACTTCGGCGATCGAGCATCACGCGGTGCTCAACTCCTGCCATCGCCAGGAAGAGATGGGATGCTGCGTAACCTATTTGCCGGTGGATGGCCGCGGACTGGTCGATCCCGATGACGTGAAGCGGGCGCTGAGACCGGAGACCAGGCTAGTCAGCATCATGTTCGCCAACAATGAGACCGGTGCGTTGCAGGCGGTAAACGAGATCGGGAAAATCGCTGCAGAAGCCGACGTCTACTTCCATACCGACGCGGTGCAGGCGGCGGGAAAAGCCGCGATCGACGTCAAGGAGATTGGCTGCGATTTGCTCACTATCTCCGCGCACAAGTTCCATGGCCCGCAAGGGGCGGGCGCGCTCTTTGTGCGCAAGGGAACTCTGCCGCGGCCGTTGTTTTATGGCGGGCGGCATGAGCGATCACGCCGCGCCGGCACCGAGAACCTGGCGGGTATCGTCGGGTTGGGAAAAGCGGCCGAGATTGCACATAGGGGCTTTGCGGACGGCAGTGTCGTACAGCTTGCGGCGTTGCGTGACCGGCTGGAGAACACGGTCCTCGAGACCATGGAACTCGTCGCTGTGAATGGCGGCCGCGCGGCAAGGACGCCCAACACTTCGAACATCAGCTTCGATTGCATCGAAGGCGAAGCCATGGTGATCGCACTCGACCTCAAGGGACTGTCGGTGTCGACCGGTGCGGCGTGTTCTTCGGGCGCAATCGAACCTTCGCATGTGCTGACCGCGATGGGACTGTCGGCGGACCGTGCGCGCGGCAGCATTCGCTTCAGTCTGGGGAAGCAGAACACTGCCGAGGAGGTGGAATTCGCGCTGGAATTGATTCCACAAGTCGTGGGGCGATTGCGCGAGATCAGCCCGGTGTATAAGAAGCCAGCTGTCAGCCCTCAGCCGTCGGCGCTCAAGTGAAGATTGCTATTCGCGATTCGCTTTTCGCCAGACTGCGCCAGGGCTGAATTGCTAGTTGCTAACTGGTAATTGCTAAATGCCGAATTCTCAGACCATCGCCGTAGCCATGTCGGGCGGTGTGGATTCGTCCACCGTCGCGGCCATGCTGTGTCAGCAGGGTTACCCGGTTGTGGGACTCACGTTGCAGCTGTGGAACCAGCGGCGGCTTGCCGGTCACAACGGCATGCCCGAATCTTCCCACGGACGCTGTTGCTCCATCGACGATGTGTATGACGCGCGCCGTGTGGCCGAGACTCTCGGCATTCCGTATTACGTGGTCAGCCAGGAGAAGCGTTTCGAGCAGGATGTTGTCCGGCCATTTGTCGCCGAATATCTCTCCGGTCGCACGCCGATTCCGTGCAGCCTTTGCAATAACCATCTGAAGTTCGATCAGTTGCTGGTCACGGCGCGGCAAATCGGTGCTGATCTGCTGGCGACGGGTCACTATGCGCGCAATGAGTTCGACGAGAACAGCGGACGTTGGCTGCTGAAGCGGCCCGCCGATCGCGGCAAGGACCAGACGTATTTCCTCTTTGGTCTGACGCAGGAGCAGTTGAGCCGCACACTCTTCCCGTTGGGCGAGATGCGCAAGGCGGATGTCCGCGAGGAAGCCAGGCGCGCCGGCTTACGTTTGTTCGAAAAGCCCGACTCGCAGGAGATATGCTTCATACCGGGCGGCGATTACAAGCAGTTTCTGGATGCCTATCTCGAAGAGCAGGGCGAGGAGATCCCGGACACAGCCGGCGAGTTGGTCACCACCAACGGTGAGGTCATTGGCACGCACGGCGGAATTCACAACTTCACCGTCGGTCAGCGCAAGGGACTTGGCGTCGCCACGGGTTCCCCGCTTTACGTAATCGAGATTCGCGGCGAGCAGCGGCAGGTCGTCGTCGGCAGCGGAGAAGATCTACTCTCACGGACATTGTTTGCGAAGCGCGTGAATTGGATTGCCACCGACGGGCTGCGCGAGCCGATGCGCGTACAGGCCAAGATCCGTCATCGTCATGAGCCAGCCAACGCGACCATCGAGAACAGCGGCGATAACGCGGTGACTGTGGCCTTCGCCGAGCCGCAGCGCGCCATAACGCCCGGTCAGGCGGTGGTTTTCTACGATGGCGATGTTGTGATTGGCGGGGGTTGGATCGCGTGAGGGCTTAGGGGCCAGAGATCTGGGGTTAGTGAATGCAGTAGTAGGCTGATGACTTGAGCCGACAGATGTTTCCAGGAAACCCGGCGCGCTAATCCTCCGCCCCAACCCTAGATAAACATCTCATCCGAAGGGCCACCATTGCGGTTGCGCTTCTGCCGGTCGAAGTAAGCGCCGACTCCCGTGCTGATGGCCTGCACGATGCCCGAAACCTGGCGTACGGGTGACATCACCGAATGTTGTACCTTCTCGGAGGTCTCCTCGATGCGATCCATGGTGCGCGTCAGCATCTCGTCGCCGCGAATGACCTGCAGCCGCATGCGATCAACGGCATCGTTGACGGTGGTGTCGATACGCTCCACACTGCCGCGCGCAGTGGTGCTGATATAGCTTAGGTTGTCGAGCAGCACGTCGACCTTGGGACGCGCCGTCTCCATGAAGGCCTTAACGTCCTGCTGTATGGTTTTAATGTTGTCGATGACGGGTAGCACTCGTACCTGCAAGGTATTCGTGGTGTCTTCGACTCTGTCGGCCAGCGCTTCCATGCGGGTGCTGAGCTTGCGCACAGCAATGTATAGGCCAAGCAGAATCAGCATCTGTAGCACAACCGCAGCTGCGGTGACGGCGATAAATATGGTCAGTCTTTCATCCATAGCAAACGGTTCCCAATCCTCTAGTGGGGGTCAAACTTGCTTTCCAACCGAGGCAAAGCGCCGGGGAAGAGGGTGCAAAATCTGGAGTCTCCACAGCTTAATTCGCCGAGCTGGCGATCAGGCTCCTCCTCCGGCGATCTGGACTACGCAAACATTACGGCAGTCAGCCTGAATTGCGGGCACAAACCTAAGGTACGTTAGGGGTTGCACCTTCGGCGTTTTCAGTAGTCACCTCGCGATAGGCCTGGCGTCCGGCTTCGTAGGCAGATCGTATCTGTTCCTTCTGCTGACTCAGATAATCGCGTCCCTTTTCAGCCCAGGTGCCGGCCTGTTCCCGCGCCTGACGGGCCCGTTCCTTCATGGATTCGCGGCCGTCTTCCGCAACATCGCGGAGCTGCTGGCGCAACTCACCGCCCGCCTTAGGAGCGTACAAAATCCCAACCGCGGCGCCGATGCCCAAGCCCGCTAAAAACCACAGAAAACCACTACCATCGCGATCCGACATAAACGCCTCCTTGAAAAACCCGCGAGTCCGGATGTTAGCACCCGTACTAGAGAATTACAAACTCGCGCACGGGCAGATTGGAGCAGTGAACCACTAGAAGGTTGGATGCAGGAAGGCGGCTTTCGCGAACGGAGAATTCGCTATGTCTGCATTTTTTTCAGAAGCACAATCTGCCCCAGATGGTACACATGATGTTCGAGAATGCCGTGCGCTTCACCGTAGAAAGTGCGTTTGCCGGCAGCCGTCAATTCGTCCAACTGTTTCGCATCCCGCTTAGCCAGTGCTTCACGGAAGTTGTGGTTCGCGGCGCGGAACTGGTCAAGCGTCTTGCGCCAATTCTCCTCAGTCGCGGCGGGCATGGGCGGAAAGTTCAGATCTTCCACCAGTCCAGCGCGCAAGCCGGCAAGTCGCGCCGTAGCGACCGTCTCCCAGAAGGTCATGTGCATCACGATTTCCCAGATGGTATGCGTACCTGGGATTGGTCGTGCGGCTGCTTCCCGGGCCGAGATACTTTCGAGAACTGGCCAGACGGCGTCGCCGTGCCAAGGCTCACCGCTAAGCACGCCGTCATAATGATGGAGAATGCGTTGGGTTGCTGACACTAGCGTCTCCTAACCTTCTAAAACTATATAACAGGTTAGGCAGCAAATGCACTCGCCAGAGAGCGTTCGGTATTCGCAAAGCATGTCCTCGGCGGATTCCCGGACATCCGGCGCTGACGTACGACTGGTTCTTCGTATAAGATTCTTGCGGCAGAGGTCTGTTCCTCAGGAGGGACCATGAAGGTAATTCGTGGCCGAGCTTTTCTGATTAGTGTGATCGCAGTCATCTCGACACTCGGGCTGGCACAGGACGAGCCAGCAAAGCCGCTACCCAGCCGATCGGTTGCGCAAGCCAAAATGCCGCCGGCACCGCAGTCTTCTCCGGAGATGACCAAACTGATCAAGATGATGTCGGGCAATTGGACGGTCACGGAGAAGTCCGAACGTAGCCCCATGTTCCCCAACGGTGGCAGCGGCAAGGGCACGGCCAGAATGTGGGCGGGTCCAGGCGGGCTGTCGTTGCTGGAGACCTATCACTCCAGCGGCATGATGGGCAGCAACTTTAGTGGATTCGGAACGTTTTGGTGGGATCCCAAAGCGCAGGTTTATCGCGGCCTGTGGTGCGACAGCATGACGCCGAATGGCTGTGATGCCAGCGGCACAACCAAATGGGACGGCGAGACTCTGGTGGGAATGATGGAAGGTGAAATGAATGGGCAGAAGACCGTCTCCAGGTTCACCTATTCCAACTGGCAGCCCGATTCTTTCGTCATGACTATGGCGACGGGCCCCGATGCCAACTCTTTGAAGGAGGTGGTGACCATCACCTATACCAGGTCGGTTTCCACAGGCAAGGCGGGGCAGTAGACGTAAGCGAGAGTGCGCGACGGAAGAGGCCCTGCGCGATCGCCGTTCGAGTGAAGTGCCAGTTCATCCTTCCCACACGAAGGCGTCGAACACACTTCTCTCCGCAAAGCCCAGCCGTTTATAGAGGCCGACGGCGCGATCGTTCATCTCAGTCACAGTGAGGGTCAGGCGATTGCAGTGCCGGTTGGCCAGAGAGTTGGCAGTGCAGGCGATGAGGTTCTCGCCGATCCCCTGGCGCCGGTATTCGGGCAGCAGACAAACTTGGGTGACGTGGCCGACGTCATCCTTCACGCGCGAGCACAGGATCAATCCGACCAGCACATTGGTTGGACGGTGAATCGCCGCGAACGAAGACTCCGCATCGAAGACGCCACAGCCGGGGAAACGCACAATGTTGTTCAGGAAACGTATTGAGCCGGCATGGGTGCGGTACTGGTCGTTGATCTCGGAATCGATGTGGGTGCGGTACGAGGCAGTAATGACGCTGGCCGCGGGTTGGTAATCCTGCTCCAGCCACGGACGAATCACGATGTCATGTGTCAGGCCCATTGGCGGAATCCGGCGCGCCTCGCCATGGCGCATTTGCAGCTCGAGAAACAACCGCCGATATCGCTGGAAGCCCGCCGAGGAGAACACGCCCGCCAGGTCGTCGGTGGGGTGAGTTAGCAGCTGCGCCTCCACGCGATGGATCCCGGGCGATTGTTGCAGGGTCTCGATTACGTGTTCGGCCATTTGCGCCTCAACCTGGCGAGCGTCGCCGCGGCGCGGTGAGACAAACAGGTCTCCAACGACGCCCTTGCTGCCTTCATACACGAAGAAGGAATAACCTATGATGCTGCCGCGCTCCACTGCCGCGTAGCCGGGCAGGATCTTGGCGTCGACATAACGCAGGATCATGTCCGCCGAACTGCGATAGTCCCAGAACAGCAGATTGCGCCATGTCTCGACTTCTTCCTCGAGCAGGGAGCGCAGGTCGGCCGACGAAAAGTGCCTGAGGTCGAGAATCTCCACGGTAGTCAGATGCGACCGGCGGAAAACGGTGGCAGCCATAGGCGCGTCGTGCAAGGGCGCTGAGTCAGTCTAGTGCGGGTTGACGGATCAGGCAAACTGGCAACGGAAGCGGGATTGCCGGTCCCAATAGAATGGGGCGCTTTCGCGCCCCGTATCTCGCAAAACTACTTCCCTTAGGGCAACCGCTGCGCCAGTCCAGGCAACGCCTTCATCAAGTCGTTGTAGATGACTACCACAAACACCAGCACGATGAAGACGAATGCGGTCTGGTAGATGCGTTCCTTGATGCGCAAGCTGATATCGCGCCGCATAATCGACTCGATGATCAGCAGCAGAATGACGCCACCATCCATGATCGGAATCGGAAGCAGGTTGAGGACACCGAGATTCAGGCTGATCATCGCCATCAGGTTCAGCAATGGAGTCCAGCCTGGTTGGCGCGCCGCATCGCCTGAAGCCCTTGCGATTCCAATAGGACCGTCGAGTTGCCTGATGGAAGCTTTATGCTCCACCAACTTCTGGATGAGGTCAATCATCAGCAGCGAGAACCGCTTGTTTTCCTGAAGCGAAAGACTAAACGCCTTAGTGAAGGGCAGCTTCTCGACGGTGGTGGCGGGCGCTGCCATCAGGAAGCCCAGCCAAAACCCTTTCTGCCCGTCCTCTACCTTTTCCATCGGAGTCATGGTGACGTGCAGCTCTTTTCCGTCGCGGCCAATGGTGACATCCACGGGCTTAGCGCCGTTCTGCTGCAAATAGTGCCTGATGGAAAGCCTGGAACGGATTGAGATGCCGTTGATGGCAACAATCTGATCATTCACCTGAACACCGGCCTTGACCGCGGGCATATCCGGGGTCAGTCCTGCCACGATCACAGGTTGCTCGGGCTCCACGCCAATGCTGCCGTACTCGTCAAAGCCCGAGCCTTCAAGGTCGGGCCTGACCTGCTTCTCCAGAATGTCGTTTCCACGCTGGATCGCAATGTCGACCGGCTGCTTGGGGCTGATCATTACTTTGAGGACAACGTCTTCCCAATTGGGATTGTGGACGCCATCGATACGCACGATGCGGTCGCCCTGCTCAATTCCGGCCCGTGCGGCCGGCGAATTGTCCACCACCCATCCCACAACCGCAGGCTGGTCGAAGAACTGCGGACGTTCGTAATGCACCATGAAAACGCCGGTCAGCAGAGCGATAGCTAACAGGATGTTCATGGCTGGACCGGCGAGGGCAATCACGAAGCGCTGCCAGCGCGGATGCGACATGAATTCATCGGGCGCGCCGCTGCGAGTTTCCAAAGGACTCTCGCCTGCCATTTTGACGTAACCGCCTAGCGGCAGGGCGCTGATGCGGTAGTCGGTTTCGCCGCGGCGAAAGCCAGCGAGCCGCTTACCAAAGCCGATAGAGAACACGTCCACGCGGACGCCAAACCATTTGGCAGCGGCATAGTGGCCGAACTCATGCACCAGGATCATGATCCCGAGCACAACGGCCATCGAAACCACCGCAATCAAAAACGAATACATAAACCCCGCTTGCTTTTGTTGGGAAATCCCCTAGTGCCGGACTTGAGCCACGGTCTTTCCTTGACCAAGGCGCCCGATTTGGCCGTGCGCACGGCGGCGCGCGTCCGTATCCATTTCCAGCACTTCTTTTATAGATTCTGGAACACGAGTTGGCGTTTCGCCCACAACCATCTTTATTGTAGCCGGAATATCCAGGAAACCGATACCACCTTCGAGGAATGCCGCCACCGCGACCTCGTCCGCTGCGTTCAGCGCGATGGTCTTTGCTCCTCCGGCTTCGACTGCTTCATAAGCCAAACGTAAGCAAGGAAATCTGTCGAAATCGGGCGGAGCGAAGTCGAGCTGCCGCAACTCCTGTACAGGGAAGCGTAGATCCGACTCGATGCGCTCCGGATAGGTGAGCGCGTACAGGATGGGGAGACGCATATCAGTCACAGACAGCTGAGCAAGCAAGCTGCCGTCTACGAATTCGACCATGGAATGGATGGTGCTTTGGGGATGAATCAGCACGCTGATCTGGCTGGGCGGCATATCGAAGAGACGACAGGCTTCGATGACCTCGAAGCCCTTGTTCATCAGTGTGGCCGAATCGATGGTGATGCGCCTACCCATCTTCCAGGTCGGATGATTGAGCGCCTGCTCCACGGTTATTTTGGCAAATTCACTCGCCGGGGTATGAAAAAATGGACCGCCTGATGCAGTAAGCCATATGCGATGGACTTCGCTGCGCCGTCCGCCGCGCATGGCTTGATGGATCGCGTTGTGCTCACTGTCGATGGGCAGCAGCGGCTTGCCTTGACGGCGGGCTTCGGCGGTGATCAGATCGCCGGCGGTGACCAGGCATTCCTTGTTGGCGAGGCCGACGGTCTTGCCGGCTTTCACGGCTTCATAGGTAGCTTCGAGGCCGGCAACTCCGACGATGGCGCTGACCACGAAGTCGGCGTCAGGATGCGTGGAGACTTGGACCGTGCCCACCGAGCCATGAGCCACTTCAATTTCGCTGCTAAGCCCAGACTGCTTCAGTTTGTCCTGGAGTCGGTCAGCGGCCTCGGCAGTCGCCATCGAGAGAAGCTGCGGATGCCAGCGGCGCGCTTGCTCGAAGGCAAGATCGACGTTATGGCCCGCCGCCATGCTGACGATAGAGAAGCGGTCCGGAAAGCTCTTGATGATGCTCAGCGTGCTTTGGCCGATGGAGCCAGTGGAACCGAGGATGGCGATGCGTTTCATGCGTACCTGATGTAGTATCCCACGAAGCTGTTGAAGACGATGGATTGGCTCTCGCGAGGGCCCGTGCACTCTTGTATTCTTAAGGAGCGCAAGGAAGTCACGCGTTACATCCGCCGCGCGAAGGAGTTTCGCAATGGGGCTTACATATATTGAGGGCCTGCTCACCGGCCCAACCGGGATGCAAGCCAAGGTAAGGTTCCTTGTCGACAGCGGCGCGACCTACACGTTGGTTCCGGCTGAAGAATCGCGCTTGCTGGAATTAAAGCCGAAGCGGACGGTTGTCTTTAGCCTCGCTGACGGAACGCCGATCAAGCGGGGTGTTTCCGAATGCCACATCTCGCTCCCCGAAGGCGAGGGACATACGCCGGTCATTCTCGGCGAACCCGGCGATGAGGCGCTGCTCGGGGCCATCACCCTCGAAGAGCTTGGCCTGGTGCTGAATCCGTTCACGCGAAAGTTGCAACCCATGCGCATGATACTCGCCTAAGGTGCTATCGCACTCCAACAAGTTCGAAGTAGCGTCCCATGCCAAGTGCGTAAAACAGCATTCCCACCGGTAGCGCAAACAGCAGTGCATCGATGCGGTCGAGGACGCCACCGTGTCCCGGCAACAATGTTCCCGAGTCCTTCGTCCCCGCCCCGCGTTTGAGGGCAGATTCGACGAGATCGCCGAGTTGGGCACTGACGTTGACACTTAGCCCGAAGAGAATCGCGAGCCAGAAGGGAGCGACCTCGAACTGTGGTATTGCCAGGGGAATTGAACGAACATGCCCAGGCAGATCGAACCCAACAGCGGCCTCGGGCATGAAACGGGCACGCACCAGTCCGGTGGCGATCGGATTGATCCAGTTGAAAAGAACGACCGCCAGAAGCATGGCGAATACGGCTGACGCAATCGTTCCCTCCCAACTCTTGCCCGGACTCACTCGCGGCGCCAATTTGTGTTTTCCGAGAGCGCGCCCTACATACAGCGCAGCAATGTCGCCGCACCAAACCAGCAACATGGTAAAGAGCAAGAACAGCGAGCCAAACTCCGGTGTCCGAAGAGGTAACAAAAGAACGAGCGTCAGACCGACGTAAAACAGCATTAGAACGGAGATTCCGGCATCTCCTAGGGATTGGGACAACGGCTCGCGCCGCATCGAGGCTGTGAGGATTACGTAGGGGGCTAACACAAGCAAGACTGTCGCCACGATGCACGCCGTCCAAGTCCCGCTGCTTGGCCGGTAGACAGGGTGTCCGCCTAGGCTCGTATTCGCCATCGCGACTCCGACCACAACAAAAAGGAGGAACAAGAACAAATATCCCCAACCGCGCATCGGTCGGAAGCCTGTCGCCTCCGCGATATCGAAGTACTCCTTCGCCGCCAGCAGTGCCACGCCCAGCACCAGCAGCGTGAACAGCCACAGCGGCGCCCGGAAGAGTGCCAGTACAACAATAGGAATGAGGATGACCGCGGTGAGGACGCGCTTCACGAAAGGTGTCCGTTGTCGCCGACCAGGCCGCCGAAGCGGCGCTCGCGCTTCTGGAAGGCTTCGATGGCTTCCAGCAACTGGGTGCCGCGGAAGTCGGGCCACAGCGTCTCGGTGACGTAGATCTCGGCGTACGCCACCTGCCATAGCAAAAAGTTGCTGAGGCGCATTTCGCCGCTGGTGCGGATGACGAGATCAAGCTCAGGTAGACCGTTGGTGTAAAGATGCCGCGCGATGGAGCGCTCGTCGATCTTGAGGTGCTCGACGCCGCCGTTGCGCGAGGCTTCGGTCACCAGCGCGTTGAAGCAGTCGACCAGTTCGGTGCGCGAGCCGTAATTGAGCGCCAGGGTCAGGACCATGCCGGTGTTGCGCTCGGTCATCTCGCGCGCCCACGACATGCGCTCCTGCACCTCCTGCGGAAGCTCCTGCTGGCGGCCGATATACTGCAGCCGAATGTTGTTCTCCATCAGCGTGGGCAGCTCCATCTTCAGGTAGCGCCGCAGCAGATTCATTAGGAACTGGACTTCGCCTTTGGGCCGCTTCCAGTTTTCCGCCGAGAAGGAATAAAGCGTGAGAGCAGGGATGCCGATGCGCGCAGCGGTCTCCACCGTGGAGCGCACGGCAGCAACACCGGAGCGGTGTCCCGCGATGCGGGGCAGGTGGCGGCGTTTGGCCCAACGGCCGTTCCCGTCCATGATGATGGCGATGTGGTGGGGCAGCCGCTCGGACTCGAGGCGGGCGAAAATCTCGGCCTCTTTGCGGTTTAGCCCAGCGGGCACTTGTGCGCGCAAAGCGTACCTCTAACTATTCTTGAAAGTAGCATACGCCACAATGGGTTGCAATGTAATCGCGGCCGCAGGTGATGGCCAGATTGAATAGCAGGCGCTTGCCTGGAGTCGCATTGAGAAGCAAGGTCTCAGGTGGAGGGAAAAAATGCCGAGGGCAAGCGCCCTCGGCGTCTTTGCGTTGTAGCGGTCAAGAATTCAGCTCAGCAATCAGTTACGCCCCGCGGTGGGGATGCATAACCATGTCTCGCACCTGGGCCAGGACACTCGAAAGTTGCATCGCATTCAGCTTAGAGGTGAACTCCACCAGTTCGGCGACGAAGGGATCGGTGAGCAGGTCAGCGATCTCGTGTTCGCGTGAGGAGCTACAGTCACGCAGCAGGTCGGGCACGGTCACTTCCAGCGCCGCGGCCAGCCGTGCCAGCGACGATAATGTCGGCGTGGCTTTCTCATTCTCGATTTTCGACACGTAGGTGCGCGGAACACCCATACGCATGGCCAGTTGACGTTGGCTGAGACCGCTGCGGTGGCGAAGGTCGCGGATCGCCTTGGCCACATGGACCGCGGGCTCGCCGGACTCTTCCGGCTCCGGCGGCGGCGTGACAGCGGTGAGGATGGGCTCCGGTTCGTCCTCATCGAGTGACGTCCGGCAGCGTCGGCAAAGGTTGTTATTGGTTCTGAATTGGACGAGATGGCAATCGTCGCATCTCACCACTTCCCGGGAATCCACGGGCGCGAGAGTCGTAGCCATTCAGGTTTTGGGAGTGCCAGAGCAGGCACCAACTACTTATGCGTACTGTGCAGGATTTACTCTGGTAGAGTCAAGTAAATTACGAATCACAATCGACAATACCGAAAAGTCGTATGAGGCATTGACACTCTGAGGGGAAGGAAATACCGCGAAAATTCAGGAGAAACGTGGATATGGACCGTGCGGAGGCCTGGTGTTTACTAACTGAGTTCACGCAGTCAGAAAGTTTACGCAAGCATGCTCTGGCGGTGGAGGCGTGCATGCGCGCCTATGCCCGCAACCTCGGCGCCGATGAGGAGTTGTGGGGCATGGTTGGGCTGATCCACGACTTTGACTACGAGAAATATCCCAGTGCGGAGGAACATCCGTTCAAGGGCAACGAGATCCTGAAGGAGCGCGGTTATAGCGACGAGGTTCGCCGGGCCATCATGTCTCATGCCGACTACACGGGAGTGACTAGGGAGACAAACATGGAGAAAGCGCTGTTCGCTTGCGACGAGTTGGCCGGCTTCATCACCGCAACCGCCCTGATCAAGCCGGGCAAGTCGCTGGCAGAGGTCGACGCCAAGTCGGTGCGGAAGCGGATGAAGGACAAAGCCTTTGCCCGCTCAGTCAGCCGCGAGGACATCGTCAACGGCGCGGCCGGGCTAGGCGTGGAGCTGGACGAGCACATCACGTCTTGCATTGAGGCGATGAAGAGCGTGGCTGGCGAGTTGGGGCTTGCAGGGAAGTAGATACGAGCCCATTTCGCTATTCGCCAGGCTGCCCGCCCTAGCCAAAAGCAGGCTAGAACGGGGCACCCGCACCGCTATTGGGCCGAAACGTACTCGCAAGACAAAAGCGGCCCGTTACGGCGGGCCGCTTGATGCTGAGGTTTGGACTTCCCCCTGCTTTCCAAACTCGGCTTGTGCAACTACTCGGCTGGCGTCTCCGTTCCCGGCTGTGACTGGTTCTGCAAGCGCTCGTTGATCTGAGTGATCTCGTTCTGCCGCAATGTCTCGGCCGTTGCCTTCTGCTGCGAGGTCAGGACCTGGTCGTAGATCTGGGCCTTAAGAGATTCACGCTGCACGGCCAGTTGCGCCATGATCTGCGCTTCCTGGGTGGCGATCGACTGAATCGTTGTCTGATTGAATGCCCCATTGGCGGTCGCATTCAACATCTGCACATGGAGTTGTTCCAGCTGCTGAAATAGAGGTTTAACGGTAGCCCGCTGCGCCTGCCGCAGAGTTTTGATCTGCTGCTTCTGTGCACTAGTAAGGTTCAGCAAGGCCGCCATGTGCTCGTCACCACCATGTCCGCCGAATCCACCCGGACCTTGCGCATACGATAGCGCTCCCGTGCCGCAAAGCATCAACGCCAGCAAGGCAACGCCGCAAAACTTGGTCTTCATTTGTTGTTTCTCCTTCTCGACAGTTTGTCTGTCAATTGTGTGAACCCCGGCAGCCGGAATTCCACGGTAAAGTCTGGTTACGCGAACGTTAAGTTTTGTGAGCGTCATGCGGCCGATCGTGCCATACCACCGATACCGCTCATCCCTTCATCTATCGATTACTATTACCGTCCGGGTGACCAAGAGTTCCGAAAATACAGGTCGCGAACTCTTGCGCCGTGCTCATTGCGCAATCCTGCTTTCATAATCTGCCGCAAGTAAAGAAACGCCACGGCGAGGACCGTGGCGTTGGACAAATGTACTTCAGGGAGATATCTAGCGGACGAGCAATGCCTCGGCGGCAGCTACCTTTGCCCGGTCGGATGCTCTTTCCTTCTCGCCCACTTCGTCCAGTTGGAGTTGCTTGGTCTCCGGAGAATAGAGCAAGCTACAGAAGGTCATGATCGCGCCAATGGTTAAGATGACCGCTGGAGACAACCACGTGTCCTGGCCTTCGATGGCATGAACGAACGGAATTCTATGCGCCCAGAGCACGTAGATGGGGAACCAGGCTCCGAGAATCGCGCCCGCGGAATACCCGAAACCTACTCCCGCAGCACGACGCTTGGTTGGGAACCGCTCACAGAGATAGGCGGGGACGATGCCCCAGGCGAGCTTCAACATGCCGGCCATACAGCAGCCCAGAATGGCCATCCCAATATTGCGGGCGAGAGCGGCATGGTACAGGACGTAATAAACGGGAACGCCGAACACTATCAGAAACACGCAGTACCATTGGGTCAGGATCTTGCGGCCCGTCCGGTCTGAGATCCAACCGTAGAAGTTGTATCCCAGGAAAGACAGGAAGAGCGCAAATCCGTAAATCAAACTGTAGGTTGTGGTATCGAAACCGCGACCATCGAGGGTAAGAATCTTCGGCAGAAATCCGTAAACCGAGTAGTCCGTCAGGAACAGGCCGGTCATGAAGAAAAAGACTTGCATGAAGTCCCACACCTGGGGACGCCGGAACAGACTTAAGAAAGGCGCCTTCTCAATTTTCCCCAGGGCTTTGGTCTTCTCGAATTCGGGCGACTCATGCAGATTGCCTCGAATCCAGAGTGCCAGGAACACGGGAACAACACCGGTCATGAAGGCTATACGCCAACCGTACTGAGCCAGGATGGCTTTGCCGCACAAGTAGGAAATCGAGGCAAAGACCAGGGACGCGAGCACGTAGCCCATGGGGAAGCCAGATTGAATGAACCCGCTTACGGCTCCGCGACGAGGCTGAGGGGCATATTCGATGGCGAAGGTGTGGCCCACTGCGTACTCGCCTCCAAAGAAGCAGCCCATGAAGAAACGCAGCACGCAATACAAAACGTAGGCGGTGACGCCAACCTGGGCATAAGTGGGAAGGAAGCCGGACAGCAGCGACATGACGCCGACGCCCGCGATGGTGAAGATCAGCAGATAACGGCGGCCGATTTTATCGGCGTACGCTCCGAAGAATGCGGAGCCGACCGGCCGAGCGGCCATGGTGATCGAATATCCCAGCACTACCGCAATGTATTGCCATAGCACACTGCCCTTGGGGGAGATGAAAATCTTGCCCAAGATCGGAGCCATGACGATGACCATCGCCATGTCATAAGCATCCAGCATGAATCCCAAGAATTGGGAGCTCATGGCCATCTTTGTATCTTTAGAAAGGTGCTGCTGCGCCGGCATAGGGAACTCCTGGAAGAAGAAGATAAGCCCGTAATGGAACTAAGATTAAACAGATACTGTAGAAACCTTGGCGACGCGCGTCACGGAAGGTTGTGATGCATAACCATTATTATCCGCCTGTATCCGCTCCCGATGCAGTCCCACCAAAGTTGCACACGCCCGGACCCAAGGCTTCACTCCGGCCCTGGCGCGCAATTGCTGTTCCTGCCGGCTTTAATAGCGACTGGATACGGCGCCGGCCGATAGCTTTCCTTCGATTGTGCCCGACATCACAATCGCTTGTGACTAACTTCCGCCTCTGGCGCCCACCGCTGTTCTAGATTCAGGTCAAGGGCAGTTTCGGACCTTCTGCCGCGTCCGTGCTCTTTGAATCGAACAGCCTGGCCCTCCAGGCGAAGGAAAGATAATGGCTGCAACTCTTCTCGCTCCAGTGCAAATCTCCTCGGAAGACATCCAGTTAGCCTTGCAGGGATTCGTCGCCAAAGACCGCGTCCTGGTCCGGCCGATCGATCTCATCGCCTATGCCTCTGATGCCAGCTTCTATCGCCTGATACCCAAAGCCGTGGTGCTGGCGAAGGATCTTGAGGAGATTCGTGCGCTGTTCGCACTGAGTCAACAGACGAGGACCCCACTTACCTTCCGGGCTGCCGGAACCAGCCTGTCGGGCCAGTCAATCTCTGACGGACTGCTGGTGGAAGTGGCGCGCCACTGGCGTGATCTGCGAGTGGAAGAAGGCGGCAGCAAGATCCGCGTGCAGACAGGGGTGATTGGCTCGCGCGCCAACCAGGCGCTGGCGCTTTACGGTGCGAAAATCGGCCCCGACCCGGCCTCCATCGCCACCTGCACGATGGGTGGAATCCTGGCCAACAATTCCAGCGGCATGTGTTGCGGCGTCGAACAGAACGCCTATCACACGCTCCATTCCATGACGTTCATGTTGCCTTCGGGGACCGTCATCGATACGTCGCAGCCCGACGCGGATGACGAGTTTCATGCCCGCGAAGCAAAGCTGGCGCGCGGTATTTTGGAGCTGAAAGCGAAGCTGGAGGGGAACCCTGCCTTGCGCGAGCGCGTCCGCAATAAGTACCGGACGAAGAACACTACCGGTTATTCGCTGAATGCCTTTCTCGACTTCGATAGCGCGGTCGACATCTTCCAGCACGTGTTGATCGGCTCCGAAGGCACCCTGGCCTTCATTGCCGAAGCGGTGATGAACACAGTGCCGGACCTTCCGGTGAAGTACACGGGCTTGCTGCTGTTCCCCGACTTGTATGCGGCTGCGGCGTCGATTGTTCCCCTGCGGCAAGCGGGAGCAAAGGCGCTGGAGATCATGGATCGCGCTTCCTTGCGGTCGGTGGAGAACAAGGCCGGCGTGCCCGCCTCGCTGCGTTCGCTGCCGGAGGGGGCGGCCGGGTTGCTAGCGGAATTTCAATCGGCTGACGAAGCCGAACGCTCGGATCTCGAGAAGCTGGCCGCAGAGGCTGTCGGCGGGCTCAAGCTGTTCGAGCCGGTGCGCTTTACCCACGTTGCCGGCGAGCAAGCCTTGCTGTGGCAGATTCGGGCTGGGATGTTCCCGTCGGTTGGCTCGGTACGCAAGAGCGGGACGACGGTGATCATTGAGGATGTCGCTTTTCCCGTTGAAGCGCTGGCCGACGCAGCCCACGATCTGACGGGGCTCTTCCGGAAGCACGACTACGACAACGCCATCATCTTCGGACACGCCAAGGATGGCAATCTGCACTTCGTCATCACCCAGGCATTCAATAGCCAGACAAACATCGACCAGTACTCGTATTTCATCGACGATGTGGTCAAGCTGGTGGTCGAGCGCTACGATGGGGCGCTCAAGGCCGAACACGGTACCGGACGCAACATGGCTCCGTTTGTCGAGACCGAGTGGGGACCGGCCGGCTACGAGATCATGCGGCGGCTAAAAGAGCTGGCCGACCCTGACAATCTGCTCAACCCAGGCGTCATCATCAACCCCGATCGCCAGGCGCATCTTGCCAACCTGAAACAGCTGCCTTCGGTTGAGCCCGAGATCGACAAGTGCATCGAGTGCGGCTTCTGCGAACCAAAGTGTCCCAGCCGCGAATTGACGCTGACACCGCGGCAGCGGATTGTCGTACGGCGTGAGATGGCGCGATTGCAGGACCGTAATAATCATTCCCAGCTCTATGACAGCCTGGAGCGGGAGTTTCCTTACATGGCGCTCGACACTTGCGCCACCGACGGCCTCTGCGCCACCGCATGTCCCGTTGGCATCGATACCGGACAGCTGGTCAAGCGTTTCCGCAGTGCTCGCGTTTCGGCCCGAGCGCAAACGTGGGCAACGCACATCGCCAACAACTTCGGACTGACCGAGCGTTTATTCCGGATGGCTCTGCGGCTGGGACACACAGCCGAGAAGGTGATTGGCCCGAGCGGAATGCGCTCGGTTACAAGTGCGATGAAGCGCGTGCTGGGCGACAATCTGAGTGAATGGATGCCGGATACGCCTTACGCGGCCAGCGCCGTGCCCAGGACGCAGCGTGCGCGAGCGGTTGCAGTTTACTTTCCATCCTGCATATCGCGTGTTATGGGACGTTTGCCCGGCGAGCCGGCTGACCGTTCGCTGATGGAGGTCATGGTTGATGTTGCCGGCCGTGCCAACGTTCCTGTTTACATTCCACATGACGTGGCCGGCACGTGCTGTGGCACGCCGTTCTCCTCCAAAGGATTTACCCGCGCTCATACCGTTGCCGTCAATGCTGCAGTCGAGAAGTTCTGGAAATGGTCGGAAAAGGGAAGACTGCCAATTGTGATCGACACCAGTCCTTGTACTTACGGCTTCAAGAACGCCCGTCCTTACCTTACCCCAGAGAACCAGGCTCGGTTTGACAAAATAGTGTTTCTTGACGGCATCGAATTCGTGCACGACGAGATCCTGCCTAAGTTGCACATCAAGTCGAAATCGCGCGCCGTTGCGCTGCATCCCGTATGTTCGGTGACGAAAATGGGAATCGGCGCGAAACTGGAAGCGATTGCAAGCGCCTGTAGCGGGCAGGTGACGATACCGCTCGACGCCGGCTGCTGCGCATTTGCCGGCGATCGGGGATTCCTCTTTCCCCAGCTGACGGCATCAGCTACGAAACACGAGGCGGCCGAGATCAGGGCGCAGCGTCCAGACGAATGCTATTCCAGTAGCCGCACTTGCGAAATCGGCATGACTCGCGCCACCGGACAAATCTATCGCTCCTACATGTATCTGCTGGAGAAGGCCACGCGATAAATCTGGGTTCAGGCAGTTGTGGCGGAGTTGCTGGCGTAGGTTGCGTCTCAAAGATTGCTGGTGACCCTCTGGAGACGGAATACTGCTTGAGAATGTTCGGGGCGTTGCAGTAAACTGCGTCAGCTTGCAGGCGAGGATATGCCGCAGGAGCGCCTATCCCACAGGGCTGGACAGGAGAAGCTATGGACCCTATTCGGTTCGTGACGCACCAGGGCCAGCGAGTTTTGTTGTTGGATTTTACGGCGAGCACACCGGACCAGGTTGCGGAACTATCGAGCCGGGTGCCGGAGCTGATAACCCAGGAACCGAAGGGGTCGGTGCTGGTGGTGGCCGACTTCAGCGGGGTCAAGTTCAACCGCGAGATTGTCGAACACATTAAGATTGCCACCGCGATTGACCGACCGCACATCAAACGTGCAGCATGGGTGCTTACTGAGAACCTGCCCAAAGCCCTCTACGATTCCATTCGCAGTTTTTCAGCGCGCGAGATCCCGGTTTTTGATAGCCGGGAAAAAGCCCTGGACTACCTGGTGAGTTAAGACAGCAAAGGTCTCCCCTATCGCGGAAGCCACAGAGCGCGAATCAATCCCTTTGCAGATGGGGCGGAAAGACGGTGCCTACTTTTTCGCTGGCGCCGATTTAGCGGGAGCCGAACGCGTGCCTTCCAGCACCGAGCCGGTGTGATGCGAGCGGCGGGCCGTAAACACCGAAAGGGTGATGGAGGTGACCATGAAGATGATGGCCGCCCAGGTTGTCGCTTTGGTCAAAACAGTTGCGGTGGTGCGGCTTCCGAAGGCAGTCTGGCTGCCCATGCCGCCGAAAGCGGCCGCGATATCGCCGCTCTGCCCGCTTTGCAGCAGCACTACGATAATGAGAAAAGCACAGACAATGATGTGGACGATGGTAATCAGAACAACCATGTAGCTCTCAACTCTCTCTGGCGGTCGCGCATCGGCGCGCGGTAACTCAGCCGCAACTAGAATCCCCAAAGGTTGCTGGCAACCAGGGGTGAGGTATGGTGCGGAAGGGGGGACTTGAACCCCCATGCCTTTCGGCGCCACCCCCTCAAGATGGTGTGTCTGCCAATTTCACCACTTCCGCACACACGTCCGGAGGCATACGCATCCGGTCTCGAAGCAGAAACGTAGAGGCAGAACAAGTATAGCAAAGACCACGGCTGCCGCGAAGAAACGCAGCCCATCACGAAGGTCGCGATCCACCCTAATAGTCCACAACTTTCGCGAACGATTCCGGATCGAGGCTTGCGCCGCCGACCAGCGCGCCATCGACTTCAGTCTCCGACATCAGGGCGCCTGCGTTGTCCGGCTTGCAGCTGCCGCCGTAGAGAATTCGTAGCGCCTCGGCGAATTCTCTGCCGAAGGCTTTCTCGGCTTCGTGACGGATAACCGAATGTGCGTCTGAGGCCATCTGCGGAGTCGCAGTCTTGCCAGTTCCGATTGCCCACACCGGCTCATACGCGACAACCAGCTTGGCTGCCTTTCGCGCGGAGATGCCATTGAACGCCCGCATGCACTGCCGGCGCAGCACGTCTTCCGTCAGGCCGGCCTCGCGCTCTTCCAGCACTTCTCCAACGCACATGATGGGCGTCAAACCGTTTTCCAGCGCGATTTCCAGCTTGCGGTTGACGGTGTCGTCGGTCTCATTGAAATACTGGCGGCGCTCCGAGTGCCCAATGATCACATGAGTGATTCGAAGCGATGTCAGCATCGGGGCCGAGATCTCGCCCGTAAAGGCGCCTTCTTTTTCCCAGTGGACATTCTGCGCGCCAATCGCGACATTGGAACCCTCAGCCGCTGCGACCGCGGTCTGCAAATCGATGAAGGGCGGGCAGACCACGATCTCGTTGCGGGTGTGAGCAGCGACCAGGGGGAGAAATTCGCGAAAGAAGGCGGCGGTTTGTTCCTGAGTCTTGTACATCTTCCAGTTGGCAGCGATCAGTTTTTTTCGCATGAGTATTAGTCCGATATATGATTCGTCCCACAATGAAGGAGGCGGGCTGAATGTTCAATTATAGGCCCGTGAGGCAAAGGAGCCCACAGAGGACTTGCGTCAGCTCAGCGAGGCCAGCACCCACTCGCGACGCGTCCTCTAAAAGGCCAGAGACGAACGCGGCCGTACCCTGTCATACCGCGCTCTCCATTGTTGGATCACTACCTGGGCCTGCTTCAACGAACAGAAGATCTAGACATCCTGCGCATTCGTCTCGCAGCTGGCCACGGGAGCTTTCACAGTGCCTGATTTTCGGAGCTGGCAGCGCACCGAAAAACTGCCTCGGCTGAACAAGTAGCCGTTTCTGTTTGGAAGGTCCTTACAACGTTTTCAGGTACTCGATAATTTGCATGCGTTCCTCTTCGGAGAGCTTGCGGCCAATCACTCCATTGCCCCTCGGACCGTCATTGAATTCATGACCGGCGTTCGAATTGCCGGGCAGGTCGGTACGGAACTCACTGGCGCCTGCGAGGGGATCGGTGTTGAGGCCGAGCTTGACGGGATCGTATTGCTTGTTCCCGAGATAGAACACCTTTGGCCGCTCCGAAACCGGTGACAGCAGCGCAAAAAGGTTGGGAACCGAGCCATTGTGAAGATAGGGAGGCGTGGCCCAGACGCCGTTGTGGGGGCGCGCTTTGTAGGCCAGCGGCGCCAGCAGTTCGTTGTCGCGGTAGCCGTTCCATTCCGCCTGCTGCTCCGGCGAAAGCTTAAGCTCGGCGTAAGACTGATCGATCAGCTTTTGCGTAATGTACTTGAGGCCGACGCGGGCAGATACGATTCCTTGTCCCAGCGGGCCACTATCAGCGGTCCGGTTGTAGAAATTCTGCGCTTCCTTGGGATCGGTTCCAATTTCGCCGAGAGAAATCATGGTTACTTGGAAGAATTGTCGTCCTTCGCTATTCGCAGCAGTGGTCCAATGCTCCGGCTTGCGGCCTTCATCGGAAAGCATGGGCGCCTGGTGGCAGTGCAGACATAGTTCGTTGTAGAGCCTCTCGCCCTTGGCGGCCTTATCCGTATCAATCTTCCCCAGGATGTCTTCCGGCCACTTCGGCGACCAGACTCCCGACCCAACCTCAGCGCCGCCGAGCAACAACTCGATCTGATGGAGATTGTCAACGTGAATGGTGTTCTGAAACTGCACTCCCGGATAGCCTAGAAGGTTGATGCGCGACCGCACCCCCAGCGCCTCGCCAACGTTTCTCCCCATAGGTTGCTGGATGGAGCCGTTGTATTGCACCCAGTTCATCCAGGATGCATCCCAGACCGGCGGGAAGTTCACGGGCCCGTCACCGACCACCAGGTTCTTGTTATTGTTTAGCTCGGTTCCAAAGACGAAGTTGCCGATCCGCGCCAGCGCATCGGTGCGCCCGTAACCCTCGGGGGTCGGGAAGAGATGTTGCGTCGCTTTGAACTCAGCAAAACTGGTGTCGAGATAGTACTTGAGCGCCTTGCGCAAGAGCACCTGGTCGGCGTGCGGGTGGTTCGGTCCGAGTACTCGGTCCGCAAATCGATGGAAGCGCAACGGATCGTAATACGTCCAGGTTATGGCGAGACCCAGGGCCTCAGTGAACTTCTGCAAATCGATCAGCGACGGTCCGGCGTCGATGCGAATCGCCTTGCCGTTATAGAACACTTCGCCCGTATGGCAGGCGGCGCAAGTAATGCCGAGCACCACGCTGTTCTGCCCGGTGTAAGGATCAACAAAATGATCATCGCGAGCGAATCCAACTGGCAAGCCGTCCGGATTTTGCTGGAAAGCGCTGTCCGGAATAAAGCCGAAGCCCTGCAAGTAGGAGTTTTCCCTGAACGGAGGCGCTCCCGTGACGGTGAAACGCGGCTGCTCAAGCGCAAGAAACCACGCGTAAGGTAAGAGCTCACTTCCTTGCGCGGTGTGGTAATAGCTTCTACGCTGATCATCCGTCCAGTTCTGGGGAAGCCACGCAACATCCTTTGGTCGGTCGATCTGCGGGACCTCCAGGCTGTTGTGTATGGCGAAAATCGCAATGACTGCCGCACATACGGCCAACGCAACCAGCAACGCAAGTGCTGTGGCAACGCTGGGACGCTTGAGCATAGGTGTCTTTGGCGGAGCCGATGCCGGGCGCTCTTGCACCTGTCGAGGGGCCAGCTCGCAGGCATTTTCTGGTTCCGTGACGTATTGCTGCGGCAAGTTTTTAGGCTTATAGTCCGCAACGTCGCGCATCCGATGAAGAACGCTTTCATGAATGTGGACGCCGTCAGGGATAAATCTAGGCTGCGCCAGGTTGAGCCTGACGCCGCGCTTCCACTTGGTTGCAACTTGCCCCGGCACAGGCACCGGATGGAAAAAAAGCTTCGGCCAGAATTCGCCCAGCCACCAGAAGCCGTTCAGCGATTTATGTAGCTTCCCCTTGGGATTCGGCGGCACGTAGGGCACCTGGCCGCCCAACACATCAATCACTTTCTGCGGATCCGGATGGAGCCCGGCAGATTGCGCCTCGCACAACATCCAACGCAGCGCAATCTTCGATAAGCCGCTCTCAGCTTCCGCATAGCTGCCGCCTACATCCGAGTGAACCCCTGCGAACCACACTTGTTTTAAGTTCTGACCTGTGGGCAGCGGATCATGAATCAGGTTTTGACGGAAAAATGCGCGACGTTCGTCAATCGATACCGCATGCCGCAGCACAGGGATACCAGGTAGCGTCGCAGTGTAAGGTAAGTGGCCGCCCTTGGTGTGAATGGGATCGAGAATCCAACCTACCGAGCTTACGGTGTCCCACAATCCCAGAAAATACGGTGTGCAAGGGACACTGAATGTCGTTCTGAAGCCCGCCGCAATCTCGAACTTGCAGGGATCGTTGCTCTTATAGAGCCGCAGAGCGTAAGGAATCAGCGCCTCATTCCCGGGCGTCAGCAAGCCAAACATTTGCAGCAAACCGCAGAGCGCGCGAGCGGTGTAAGCCCCGCGACTAAAGCCAAAGATGAAGATTTGGTCGCCGGCGCTGAACTCCCCCATCAGGAACGAATAAACGTCGGCGATATGGTCGGAGAAACCGTAGCCGAACGCCAGCCCCCTCACCTGGGTCCACCACTTTCCCATAGCACTGAGGGCATTTCTTGCGCCCATGGTTCCGACACCGGGATGATAGTAGGCGGTTTGCCGGTCCTGCGGAGACAACGTCCAATAGAGCTTTACGACGTTCGAGTTGGCGGCCCCATACTCATTCCCGGTTCCGTCACAGCAAATGACAATATTTTTCGGCATACTCGATCAATCTCCAACGCCCGCAGCGGAAACCCTCACGGCAAGATCAGAGCTGACTGAGGTAAGACGCTCAGCCCAAGTCTACAGAGTCATGTTCGAAGGTGGGAACAGTTGTGATCTTACACGGTCGGCCCGCCGGATAGGATTCCGGGACAAGCCAAACGAAGAACATTCTGAATTAAGGGGCTGCAGCGTCTTCCGAAATTTCCTGCGAATATTTGGGTTGTGCTGCATCCGGGCCCTACGAAACTGATAAGTTCAAGGATGCAGCTTCTGTTGGGCCCTAAAGTAAGCAGACCGTCAGAGCGAGGATCTCAGGGCGACAGAAGGCCAGTCGCACGCCGCCTACAAGTAATGGCACGAAAGAGTCCCTGGACGGTTTTCTCTTGTGTGCAATTTTGAACATATAATACATTCAAACTGAGCTACAGTATTTTATCCTCTACGCCACTGCGCTAGACATTCTTGGCCGTCGCGGATGAGAGGCGAAGTCCTCCAAGAAGGGCGGCATTCATTGTTCAGCAAGCACCTCCGCGATATGGCGGCCTGTATCCTGCTCACGATGTTTCTGATGCCTTGTGCCTCGGCTCAGGAAACGGGTGCGATTCCTGACAGACTGACCATTCCAGACGGAACCCCCATCAAGCTTCGACTTGGGGAGAGCGTGTCCTCGGCTCACGCCCGCCCCGGAGACAGGCTGGATTTTGTCGTCGTGAGAAATGTGAACGTTGGAGGCTTCACCGTGATTCCGGCCGGGACCGTGGCGCGCGGTTCGGTTACTGAAGTTAAGCATAAGCGTTTTCTGGGAATCGGAGGCGATGTAGCCCTTAAGCTTGATTCCGTAGAACTAGTCAACGGCGATAGGGTCGGTTTGCGCGCACACATGAACGTGAAAGGACGATCGCGTACCAAGTTGATGGCCGCAGCAATGGTTGCCACTGGCCTGATCTTCCTGCCGGCTACCCCGGTTTTCCTGTTGACCCGTGGCCACGATAGCACGGTCGTGAAAAGCACAGAGATCACGGCACAAATCGACGGCGCTGACTCGATTGTGACAACGGGTTTACAGCCTTCGCGAGAAAGTTCCTCGGAACTGGGTCTGATGATGGATTATCTGCCGCCGCGGGTCTTCAGCGGTGAGGGTCGCGAGGGCGACATGGTGAACCTTGTTCTTGTTGGTCAACAGGACGATGTGCAGAAGGCTTTTCAGCGTGCCGGCTGGGTCAGAACCGACAAATGGACCCCGCTATTCGTCTGGCACCTATTGAGGTATCGAACCAGCGACGCGCTGTTGCCGATGGCCAGGTTCTACCTTTACGGCAGAGTGCAGGACTACTCGTATGCCTTGCCCGATCCGGGCGCAGTCATGTCGCGGCGTCACCATCTTCGCATCTGGAAAACCGATTACAAGATTGATGGCACGCCCATCTGGACGGCCGCTGCCACCCACGACGTTGCCATCGAAATCGCGAAGGGAGGGCATCTCATCAACCACAGGATCGACCCCGCTGTGGATGCGGAGCGTGATTTCGTCGGATCCAACCTGACCGAGACCCTGTCTGTCGATCGGCAGGAATATTTGCACAGTGTTGATCCGGTGTTTGAGGCAAAAACAGAGGCCGGCGAGGACTATCACTCCGACAGTCGGATTCTTCTCCTGGATCTTCATTCGATCGCGTCCACCGGAACTGGCGTAGCCGGTCAGCCATCCACTGTGGTTCGGGCAACCGCATTGCCTGCTCCAGTGCCAGCAGAGTCTCTCCAGAACAATCTAACCGCGCATTCTTTTTGAATGGCTCGCTGGGATACAGGTAACTCGTCAGGGATGAGCGGCCTCGCTACGCCACCTCGGCTTCGCCGCATCTCAGAGAATCAATCCGCTTTGTCCCAGGTGTTGTCGGGATTGTATTCCGTCATGGCGGCCGCGATTTTCGCTGTGTCTGTCCCCAGGTCCTTCTCGTAGACAATGCCGTCCTGGTTGACGATGAACGTCATCACGCCGGAGTTGCGATACTCGGCCGGGTAGGCCACGAAAGCGAATCCGCGCGTCAATTCGCCGTTGACCACGTAGTCTCGCGCGCCGCCCTTTGCCGCAGCTCCCTGCTTGCTCAGAATGCGGTAATGGTAGCCGTGGTACGGCTCCGGCTGGCCTTGCGGCAGGGTGTAGCCTTCCTTGGCGGCGACGGCAAGCATGGGTCCGATGGGGCTGGGCTCATCGTTATCGCCGGTCTTCCAGTACAGCCCATCCTGCTTGCCATCGTCGCTGATGAACTTCATGGCGTAGTGCTTGGTCTTGTCACCATCGTGAAGTTCGGAAACATAGTCGCGCTGTGCGCCGACCAGCGAGTACAGGATTTCGATGGCATCGTTCTCGTTTATGCCCACTCGCCGGTAAAGAATTTCCTTCTTGCCGCTGGTGGTGTCGAAGTACCAGGCACCGTTGTTGTTCTTGACAATGGGAATCGGGAAAGGCCAATTGTCCGCCCCAATGTAAAGCGTGGCGCTGCCGTCGGGTTCCATCACCAGGCGATGCATCTTGTCGTAATGGCTGACAAAGTTTGTAACCATGTTCTGGTCGGCCACCGCGTCGCCGGTATGCAGAAGGGCGTTGGCATTAGAACCAAAAAGCGCCGCCGAGGCCTGGCCGTTGGGGTTCTTCGCAGCATCGTACAGAGCAAGTACGGCGGCCCCAGGCGAGGCAAAAGTCTGCTCGTTCGCGGCTTGCGCGACAGCGCCCGCGGCGCTGGACAGCCCCAGCCAGACGATCAGCGCCAGCCGGACGAACCGGCCGCATTGAGCTGCCCTGGAAGTATGCGGTGACGATTGCATCAGTGTGTTCTCCTGCTTTCGGAATCCTATAGCCAATAGCTCTAACGGCGGAATCCGCCGCCGCGCTCGCCCCCACCCCGGCTGGCGCCAGCGTTTCCGCCGCCGCCGCGGTTTCCTTGCAGACTTTGCTGCCCGCGGGCGCTGTTTGTCTGGGTCCTGCCACCCTGGTTGTAGTTGCTGAACGCGCTCGTGCTGGTGCCGCGCTCCCCTTGTTGCCCATAGCCGCGCGAAGCATCGTTGCGTTGGCCCTGGTTGTAGCTCGGCCGGCTTTGATTTTGCCCCGTGTTCTGGCGGTCCTGCTGGCCGGGGTTCTGAGCGCGATTCTGGCCGTAATTCTGCTGCTGGCCGCGGTTCTGATTGAAGCTGCCTTGCTGACCGCCCCCGGGATTTTGCCGGTTGTTCTCGCCCAGGTTCTTGCTCTGATACTGAGGCGCATCGTACTTCTGATTAAACTTCGGCGTGCTGTAGTTGCCGCTGTTGAAGTTGTTAGTGCGGTTATTGTTGTTGTTGAAGTTGTTGCGATTGACGTTATTCGCGTTGACGTTATTGCGGTTGTAGTTGTTGGCGTTGACGTTGTCCCGGTTGTAGTTATTGGTGTTGATGTTATTGCGATTGACGTTGTTCACGTTCACGTTATTCACGTTAACGTTGTTGTGAGCATAGTAGTTGTTGCGATTAACAAACGTATTCGAGCTGGAGATGTAGGTATTGTGGTTGTAGACCACGGTATTGTTATGCCAGCCGCATCCCCACGAATTCCATCCCCAACCACAGCAGCCTCCGCCGCCGCTGATGGCAGCGCCCACGGCGATTCCTACTCCGAACGAGATCAGGCTCGTGGCCACCATGTCAGCGGTTGAGTATCCGGGATAGACGGACACCGGCGCTCCATAAACCACCGTCGGATTGTAGGTTGGGACGTACACCACCGTAGGCTGCGCTGGCTGAATGATGATCGTCTGCGGGGGCGGCTGCACGATGACTGTCGGCTGAGGGGCCGGCGCATTCGAATCCGCGGGCGGTGGTGGCGGCGGCGCCGCCTGTCCCGGAGGCTGGTTCTGGGTTGTGACCGTCTGTTGCTGCGTGCTCTTCAGATTGCCGGATTTCTGCGCCCGCTGACGCATCACCTGCACCGCATTCATCACGCTCTGGGGATAATTGAAATAGGCATCACCCAGTGCCGAGGTCCACGACAGGTTCGTGGCCATCTGTTGCAGCACCCCGGAGAACTGCGTCAGGCCCTTTACACTCGGGTCCCACGACTGCTGATTGACCGCGTCCAGTAGTTGCTGCCCCTTCAGGCTGGAATTCTGTTGCAGCCAGGTGTAGGCGGCGCTGACTTGGTCCGGATAGGTTGACGCGGCCAGCACCTGGGCCACCAGGTTGTCCGGAAAGAGTGCGATCGGCGCGACTAACTGATAGAGTTGCTCCGCCGTTGGCATCGCGTCGGTGACCGCGGGAGCCTGACCTTGCGGGCCCTGCTGCTGGGTCTGGTTCGACTGCGCCTCTTCCGGCTTCTTGCAGCCGTCCAAACCGATGACGCTCACCGTCACGCTGATGCTGAGTAAGACCGATAACGCCTGCCTGCAGTTTGTCATCCTACAAGTTCCTTCATCTGGCGATGGAAAACTGTCCCGGCTGCGACGTGACCGCCGTTCCTTTAGACTCACTCCGCCTTAGCGGCTCGCTGCCGACAAACTGCATTTTACCCATCCTGCCGTATTCAGCAAGCCCTTCAACCCCTCGGCAAAAGAAATCGTTCCAAGATTGTCGGTTGCGCGAAGAGTGCCGATCGGTTTTAATCTTTTTACACCCGCTGGGGTCCATTCCATCGCCGTAAGGAAATCTGTCGAACAGGAGCCGTTCCAGTGAAACATGTAGTGATCGTGGGGGGTGGTTTTGCCGGGTTGAACTGCGCCAAGAAGTTGGCTAAGCATCCCGACGTTAAAGTTACGCTGATCGACAAGAACAATTATCAGCAATTCCAGCCCTTGCTCTATCAGGTTGCTGGCGCGGCCCTGTCGCCAAACAACATCGCTTTTAACTTGCGGAGTGTCCTGCGCGACCATCCCAACGTCGACGTGAAGATGTCGGAAGTCATCTCGGTGGATGTCAACACCCGCACTGTCCAGACCGCCGAGGGCCAGTCCTATCAAGGTGATTTTCTGGTGCTGGCCGCGGGATCGCAGGCCAACTTCTTCGGCACGCCGGGAGCGGACAAGCACAGCTATCCCCTGTACTCCCTGCGTGACGCCGAGGCCCTTCGCTCCCGGATCCTCGCCGTGCTGGAATGTGCCGATCGCGATTCCTCGCTGGTCGCCAAAGGCGCCTTGAACTTTGTAATCGTCGGAGGCGGTCCCACGGGCACGGAAATGGCCGGTGCTTTCGGCGACGTATTTCATCACGGGCTGAAGAGATCGTTTGCTGACCTGAGTCTGTGCGGAGGAGAAGTGATGCTAGTGGACGGCGGCCAAACTATCCTGGCAGCCTTCTCTCCCAAAGCCCAGGCCTATGCCACCAAGACGCTGAAGCAACGCGGCGTGCAGGTTCGCCTGGGTATGCATGTCAAAGAAGTGCATCCGGGTCATGTGGTCCTCTCGGACGGAACTACAATCCCCACCCACACTGTGATCTGGGCCGGAGGGCTCAAGGCCTCATCGTTATCGGAGAATGTAGGAATCAAGACCGGTCATGGCGGTCGCATCGATGTTCAGCCCGATCTCACTGTGCCTGGTTTTCCTAATGTCTATGCCTTGGGAGACTTCGCGAACATTGCCGGTCCAGACGGCAACCATTTGCCCCAGCTTGCGTCGGTGGCCGAACAATCCGGCAAGTGGTGCGCCAAGAACATCTTGGCTGACCTTGCGGGAGAGCCCAGGCAACCGTTCGATTACTTCGACAAAGGCATCATGGCGATGATTGGGCGCAACGCGGCTGTAGCGGAAGTCGGAGAGCATCGCCACGAGCTTCAAGGGGCCATCGCTTTTGCTGCCTGGGTAGGAGTGCACGCTGCGCTGTTATCTTCAACCCGTGCCAAGGTAGAGGCCTTTATCGAATGGGCCTGGGATTATTTTGGCAAGAGCCGCGGCGATGCCATTCTCGATCGCACGAAACAAAAAGACATCGACTGGAACGATGACTGAGGAACCTTTCATAGCGGTCGTAACCTGCGACGAGGCCTGCATTAGCACGTAAGGATCCCAACGTGAAACGACTAATCGCCATCGTTGTTGCCGCCTTGGTTTTGACAGCTGTACCGGCAAGTGCCCAGAAGCAATTCAAGGTAAGCGAGCGCGTCAAACTCGGCGGCGAAGGCGGCTGGGACTACCTGACTTACGACCAGGACGGTCAGCGCCTGTTCATCACCCGGGGCAGCCACGTCATGGTGGTCGACACCAAAACGCTGAAAGTGGCTGGCGACATTCCTGATCTGTCGGGAATACACGGCGTCGCGCTCGCGCCGGAATTAAACCGCGGTTTTGTCAGCAACGGCGGCGACGACACCGTCACCATCTTCGATCTGAAGACGCTGAACAAACTCAACAGCGTGAAGGTGGGCACGCGCCCGGATGCGATTCTGTATGATCCGTTCTCCAAACGCCTCTTCACCTTCAACGCGCGCAGCCAGGATTCAACCGTCATCGACGCCGCCGGCGCTAAGGTCGTTGGTACCGTCCCGCTGGGCGGCAAGCCGGAGTTTCCGGCCAGCGACGGCAAGGGCAAGCTGTACGTCAACATCGAAGACAAGGGCCAGATCGCGGAGATTGATGTCACCAAGCTGACGGTGCTGAAGACCTGGTCAATAGCGCCCTGCGAGGAGCCCAGCGCTCTGGCCTTCGACGTAAAGAACCATCGCCTCTTCGCCGGATGTGGCAACAAGATGATGTCCGTCGTCGATTCCGATTCCGGCAGGGTCGTGACCACCGTGCCGATAGGCGAAGGTGTCGATGCCGGACGTTTCAACCCCAACACCCAGCAGGTGTTTATGTCCTGCGGCGAGGGTGTTCTGACGGTGATCCACGAGGACAGCCCGGACAAGTACACCGTATCGCAGAACCTCACTACCTTTAGTGGCGCGCGGACAATGGCGCTGGACAAGGAGGGCAACGTCGTTTATCTGGTCACGGCGCAACGCGAAGACAAGCCGGTAGCTCCCGGACAGAGGCCGGCAATGGTCCCCGGCAGCTTGGAGCTGATAGTTGTAAAACCGCAATAGCTACTGATAGCAGTCAGCGCGACTCGCTCCGGCGAAGACTCAGGAGAACCGCTCCTATACAATGGAGACTCGGCGCCAGGCGCCGCGTACTTCTGGAGGATACATGGCGCAAGTGAAGATCACGGTTCGCGAGAATGGCCCGTTCCGGGTGGAAGCGCCCGAGGGCAGCGTCGAACTGGTGGACGCGAATGGCAATGCCTACGACATAGCCGGCAAGTCGGCATTTTCGCTGTGCCGCTGCGGCGGTTCGACCAACAAGCCCTTCTGCGATGGCACCCATTCCCGCGTCGGCTTCCAGGGCGCCGAACGTGCCGTAGCCGAAGCGCAGAAGCTGGAGACCCCCGCACCGGAACCGCCTAAGTAATCATCGAGCTATTCTCCGCCGCCCGCCTTCGGTGCATAGGGAGTGTCGTCCGCAACTTGCCACACGGTATCCAGCACCGTCCCATCCACCCACTTCACAACCGCGACGGCGTTGTCGAGCAGACGAGGCTTGGCGGGCTTGCCGCCGCAGATCTTCTCCACTTCGGCTTTGATCTCTTCGAGGGGACGAATTGGCAGCCCTTTTCCTTTTACCGCGTCAAGCAAGTCTTGGCGCCTGGGGTTGATGGCGATGCCGCGCTCGGTCGCAACCACGTCGATCAGTTCGCCCGGCCCGGTCACCGTTGTCACCTCGTCGACGATAACCGGAATGCGGTCGCGGAACGACGGAACGCCGAGGATGGTACACCCGGCAAACAGGCAATTCTGCCAGCCGCCAATGCCGTGCAGCAGGCGTCCATCTGAGTGCGTCACCACGTTGGCGTTGAAGTGAATGTCAACTTCAGTTGCACCCAGTACTGCCGCGTCCACCATCGAGGCGAAGTTGCCTTTGCCGTGGAAGTTGTACGAGGTGAACGGACTGGTCGGCACATGCCGCGGATCGTTGGCCATCGAGCGCACCGCGTCGAGGTCGAAAGTCTGTCCGTCCAGGATGTATCCGATGAGGCCTTCGTTCAGCATGTCAACCAGGTACTTGGTCGAGCCACCGCGCACGAACCCTGCCTTCACATTCGCCGCTTTCATCATGCGCGACAGGTAGTCCACAAACGCCAGCGCGATGCCACCCGCGCCTGCCTGGAACGAGAAGCCATCGCGCATAATGCCGCTATCCCGCAGGAAGCGCGCGACCAGTTCCGAGATGCGCAGGCGGTCGGGACTCCGCGTGATCTGCGTGGTACCACTGACAATCTTGGATGGATCGCCGATGGAATCGACCTGCACGACGTAGTCCACGTTGTTGCCTTGGATCTGCCACGGAACACACGGGAAGGGAGCCAGATTGTCGGTCACGACGATGACATGGTCGGCGTAGACGGAATCTCCAAGCGCGAAGCCCAATGAGCCGCAGGCTGACTTGCCATGGGAACCGTCCGCATTGCCGAAGTAGTCGGCCGTCGGCGCGGCAATCACCGCAATGTCGATGTGCACCTCGCCGTCCTGCAATGCCTGCCAGCGTCCGCCGTGCGAGCGCAACACTCCCAGCCCGCGCATGTGCCCGTGCGAGCAGTAATCACCCAGCGGGCCGTTCATGCTGCCTTCGATATGGTGCACCGCACCCGACTTCATCAGCTCAATCACCGGCTCATGACACGGAAACGACGCGCTGGGAAACCACACCAGGTCTTTCACGCCCATACGCGCCGCGGTTTGCAAGGCACCAAGAGCTACCAGGTCTCCGTTTCGCAGGTGATGGTGATTGCTGATGGTCATGCCATCGCGTAGCCCGCAAAGCCGCAGCGCCGTCTCAAGATCGGTAACGCGCTTGTCCCCGTTTGTGGGATAGTCGCTATTGCTGCGAATCGGCGCTCCGGTTTTGCGGCCTGTGGGGCGATGCCCATCGACACCCAGGTATGCTAGTTGCTCTCGCCCGTTGACCGGGCTTGGCACCCGGCGGCCGATTGCATTCGTGATCAAGCCGCTGGCTACACCCGCGCTCATGATTCTTCTCCTACCATCAGTCCCACCCGCTTTGCCCGGGCCACCAGCTTCAGGGCGCGCTGTACTACCGGAGCATCGATCATCTTCGATCCAAGACTGACGACCCCCAATCCACGTGCTTGAGCATCTTCGTAAGCCGCGACTATATTCAATGCCTTTTCCAACTCTGACGCAGTGGGAGCGAAGGCGCGATGAATAACCTCAATCTGAACCGGATGGATACAGCCCATGCCTTCGAAGCCCATGGCCCGCGACGCCTCACCCCAGCGCAGCAACCCGTCGTTATCGGCGACGTCGCCATACACTGAATCGATGGCTTGCACGTGCGCGGCGTGCGCGGCATTGACCATGCGCAAGCGGGCATAGAGCGACTCTGTTCCGCCAGACGTCTTTGCGACGCCGAGGTCGGCCGTGTAGTCTTCCAGCCCAATGGTGAGCGCGACAACCCGGTCAGAGGCTTTGGCGATCGCGCAGGCATTCTCGATGCCCAGTGCCGATTCGAGAATGGGCATCAACCAGATTGGCCGCGACACGCCCCTCGCCTCCGCGATGGACCTCACCGCTCCTACAATGTCAGATACCTGTTCCGGCGTTTCGACCTTTGGAACCAGGATAAGATCGGGGGCCTGAGGAACAATCTCCTCCAGGTCGGCAAGTCCGAGCGGAAGCTGATTGATGCGGACCATGCGCTCGGCCGCGCCGAAATCCACCGCGCGCAGCGCGTTGCGCACCAGAATGCGGGCCGCGTCTTTCTCGGCGAAGTGAACCGAGTCTTCCAAGTCAAGGATGACGGCATCGGGCGCGTGTAGGCCGGCGTTGACGAAATACTTTGGCTCGTTGCCGGGAAGATAGAGACGCGAGCGACGCAAGCAATCGCGTGCCGAGGAAGCCGCTGGTGCCACTGCCTCTGGCAACGCACACTTGCCCTGGCCGAGGCCCGCGCGCCGCACCGCGGCTTCGACCCTCGCCGCAATCACGAATGGCAGTGCGCCTTCATCGATGATGGCCAAGTGGGCGTGCTCTACCCCCAGTATGTGCAGAACATCCCGCACCTGCTGCCGGATGCTTTCGCCATAGTAGAGATCGACGCGCGAGTGCAGCTCAATGTCGATGCCGCCACTGCAGCGCTCCTCAAAGCTGACGTGCAGGTCCGAACGAACGTCCAGTCCCGCCCGTCCCGCCTCTCCGCGTCGTGCCACGCTAGTTTCTGCCGCTGCCGGCATAAGCGTTCTCCACTCCCGCGCCAAGTTGTTCCAGGATGGCGTCGGTCATCTGCGTTGTCGAGGCCGCGCCCTGCGCCAGCGACCGCGCGCCGCCGGGAATGCGCATCATGTCATAGGTGCGGACCCTGCCGTCCGCAATTACCGCTGCGATGGCAGAACGAATTGTCTCGGCTTTGAGGTTCTCGCCGACGTGATCGAGCATCATCGCCGCGGAGAGAATCATGGCAATCGGGTTGACGATCGCGGGCTCTAACTCGGCGTACTTCGGCGCCGACCCGTGCGTCGGTTCGAAGACTGCGACCTCCTCGCCAATATTGCCCGAGGCCGCAAAGCCGAGCCCGCCCACCAGCCCGGCGAAAGCGTCGCTGATCACGTCGCCAAACAAATTGCTGGCGACGATCACGCCATAGTCTTCCGGACTCTTCGTCAGCCACATGGTCTGCGCATCGATGTTGGTGGACCACAGCGGAATATCGCGGTACGCCTTCTGCACTTCCCGGGCAACCTCCTCCATCAGACCTGAAGTCTCGCGCAACACGTTTGGCTTCTCGCAGATGGTTACCGATTTGTAGCCGAACGTGCTGGCGTGCTGGAACGCCGCTTCGCAAATGCGGCGCGCCGCCGGGCGCGTGACGATTCGTACCGAGATCGCAAGATCTTCGCCGGAGACGCTCTCGAACGGCTTGAACTTAGGATTGGAGCGCAGGGCCTCGCGAACCTGTTGCGGCGGATTGGTCCATTCCACGCCCGCATACAACCCTTCAGTGTTCTGCCGGAAGACCACCACATCGACCTTCGGCTCTTCGAACCCCCCGCTTGGTTTCTTGCGGATGAAGTTCAAAGGATTTCCCGGAAACGACAGGCACGGCCGCATGCAGACGTCGAGGTTGAACTTCTGCCGCATAGAAACGATAGGGCTGAAGTATTGGTAGCCTTTGCCTTTTAGCGCGGAGCTCAGTTCGGCTTCAGCTTCCTTCCTGGGCTTCGAGGTGATGGCTCCGAAGAGTCCGACCTTGTGCTGCCGCAGCAATTCGACTGTGCGCTCCGGCAGCGCATTGCCTTCTTTGGTCCAGCCCTCCCAGCCGATTTCGGCATGCACGTAGTCAGCTTCGAAGCCGACGGCTTCAAGCACGCGAATGGCCTCGGGCAGGACCTGATTGCCAATGCCATCACCGGGCATGGTTACGACGGTATGCTTTGCCATAGAAACTCTCTTTTCTTGCAACTGTCATCCTGAGCGAAGGCGGCCTCCGTTTGGCCGCCGCAGTCGAAGAGCCTGCCCTGAGCGAAGCCGAGGGGACCCTATCGTCACATTCCAATTCCCACAACGCGTACTCTCACACTGTGGGGGCCCCCTATTGTTGTGCAGCGACCATCGTGAGTTCCAGCTTCTTGCTGACCAGGTTCTCTACCCCTCCGGCGATCACCAGCGACTGTGGCACGCTGCCCAGCGATGGGAAAGCGAACTCCTCGCCCGCGTATCGCATCGTGCTCGCGCCGAAATCCACTTCGATCTCTTCGCCTGGAATGATCGTTTTTTCTTTTTTCGCGACGGCATCGGCAAGCGTCGAGCGCAGGCAATTGACCAACTCCGGCGCTTCGATGCACAGGAAGCCGTTGTTGAAGGCGTTGCGCAGATAGGTCTGCGAAAAGCTGCCCGCAATTACCAGCCGAATGCCCTTGTATCCCAGCGCCGTTACCGCCTGCTCGCGGCTTGAGCCAGTTCCAAAATTGAATCCGCCAACCACAACATCGCCCGCCAGCGTGCGCCTGGAAAATTGTGGATCGTAGTTCTCCATCACCACACGCGCCATCATCTCCGGCGTCATGTCCTCGCGATAGGTGTGGTCCTTGCCGTAGATGCCATCGGTGTTGAGGTTGTCCTGCGGCAGAAAGACCAGCCGACCGCGAACGCTGGTCGGAAATCCTGAAAGGATTTCAACACACTCGGCGTTGGCTGCAGATGCTGCAAGTTTCTTGAAGCGGTATACCACATTGTGGACCTCCGGTTTCACAGGCCCGCAAATATATCCTGCGACTGCCGAGGCCGCCACTACCTCGGGACTGGCGAGGTAGCATTGCGCATCGCGTGAGCCCATGCGCCCTTTGAAATTGCGATTGGTGGCGGAGATGCCGACCTCGCCCGCTTTGAGCAATCCCGCACCCAGACCGATGCAAGGACCGCATCCCGACGGCAGCACCTTTGCGCCGGCATCGAGAAGAACCTGCCAAACCCCGCGCCTCTCGGCTTCTTCCTGAACCGAGCGGCTGGCCGCCGCGAGATAGAACTGCACACCGCTGGCGACCCTCTTGCCCCGCAACACCTGCGCCGCGGCTTCCAGGTCTTCCAGGCGTGAGTTCACGCAGGAGACGAGATACGCCTTCTGGACGGCGACTTTCTTCTCTGCGATCTCGCCAACCGACTGCATCACCTGCAAGCTGTCTGGTCCGGAAACGTGGGGTGTAACCTGGGCGAGGTCCAGCTTAATGCGCCCTGCATAAACGGCGTCAGCATCGGGAGCAGGAGGAGTGGTTCGCCACACCGCGAATTTCTCTTCCGGTACACGCGTGATGCCTAAGGCTCGTAGCTCGCGATTCCGCGCTTCTAAATAATTCACGGTGATCTCATCCACCGGGAACCAGCCCACCAGTGCACCCCATTCGGTGGACATGTTGGCGATGGTCAGACGTGCGTCCATGCTGAGCGACGCGACGCCCGGACCGGCAAATTCGATCGCGGCGTTGAGCACTTCTTCGCGGTTGTACAGCCCGCAGAGAGTGACGATGACATCCTTGCCTGTCACACCCGGCGAGAGCTTGCCCTCAAGCACGACCTGAATGGTTCGCGGAATCTGCCACCAGAACTCGCCGGTAGCCCAAATGGCGGCAGCGTCGGTGCGGACCACCGGCGTGCCGATAGCTCCCAGCGCACCGTACATGTTTGAGTGGGAATCCGAGGCGACAACGAACGTCCCCGGCAGCACGTAGCCTTCCTCCACCATGATCTGGTGGCCAATGCCCGTGCCTGGGGGATAAAAGTCGATGCCATGCTCGCGGGAGAAAGTCTCCATGCTGCGATACTTCGCCAGGTTCGACGCTTCTGTGTTCTGAATGTCGTGATCGGCGGTGAAGACTGGCTGCCCGGGATCGTATACACATCGGGCACCGATGGCCTTGAACTTCTTCATCACTGCCGAGGTATTGTCGTGGGTCATTATGTGGTGGGGCCGGATGGAGAGAAAGTCTCCGGCGCGCAGCGGGCGATTCGGGCCCTCGGCCATGCGGGATTGCGCGATCTTTTCGACGATGGTCTGTGACATCAGTCGTCCCCAGTTGCGGAGGCGCGATCCGCCTTGAACAACTTCATCAGCTCGCTCACGCTAGCTTGTTTCTCCAGGTTCCAAATGCCGTCGATGGCGCGGCGACGAGCCTCTCGCGACATCACCGGCTCGGCCAGCGCCTCAAACTTTTCCTCAATTTCCTTGTCGGTGAGCGGATTGCGCGGATCGCCCTTTGGATAGTCCAGCTGCTGCATGAACTCGCGGCCATCAAGCGTGTGAATCCGGACAATCACGCGCTGCAGCGCCGGGAAGACTTTCTCGATCTCGGCATCGGCAGTCACGATGATCTTGGTTAGCTGTTCTCGGATCACTGGGTGCATGATCTTCGCCGGAGTGAACTGCAACGGCGTTACCTGCCGTTCAGCGATGGCGGCCGCAATGACGTAGGGCAACGAGTGGTCAGCCGTCTCCCTGGTATGCGGATCGTACTTGCTGGGATCACTGAGGATGTCGGCTCCACGCGCGGTGGTCTGAATATGCACTCGCGCAATATCGTCGTGATGGAGGTCATGGTCCTTCACCAGCGCCAGCACAGCCGAAATTGGTGTATGGGTCAACGCCTCAGTGGGAAATGCCTTCATCCCACATTGTGTGATACGCCATGATTCGCCTAGCCCATCGGTCAGGATGTTTAGCTTCCACTCCGGGCCGAAGCAGTGCACCAGTCCCTCTTTGCCATCGATAACATGCTCCGGGCCGGTATAGCCCTTCTCGGCGAGCAGCGCAGCCAACATCCCACTCTGCGTGGCCAGGGGATCGACCGTGTTCTTCATCATCGTCAGGTTCCCGGCGGTGACCGCTCCCAGCGTGGCGCGCGCACTGGCGCTGATGCCAATGGCGTGCTGAATCTGCTCCGGGGTCAGGTGAAGCATGCGCCCGGCGACAAGCGGCGAGACAAATGCCGTCAGTGTAGCGTGATGCCAGCCGCGTTCGCGGATGCCCGGGAAAGCCGCCTCGCACAGGCGCATCTCGAACTCGTGGCCTAGCACCAGTCCCACGATCAACTCCCGGCCGTCGCTGCCAATTCGCTCGCAAGCAGCGATTGCAGCAGGAAAAATGTCGGAAGGATGCGAGGGGTCCTGCTTCCAGTAGATGTCGTTGTAGTCCATGCAGCGAATCATCAAAGCGTTAGCCAGCGAGGCCGAGACTGCATCCACCTGCTTGCCGCTGCCGATTAACGTTGCTTTGCCCGGCCCAGCGATCTCGTTCAGCACATCAAGGGCGATCGTCACATCGTGTTGCTGATAACCGCCGAGCGCACAGCCAATGCTGTCCAGCAGAAATCGCTTGGCCTGATAGACTGCCTCTGCGGAAAGCTGCTCGAACTGCAGTCCTGCGGCCCACTCTGACATTGTGGCAGTGACGGCCGGCTTGCTCGAGGTCTTGGCCGGGACTGTCGTGGTCGCCATAGGCTCGTCTCCCTTACTTCGCCAGGTTCTTGAACGGCTGGAATGCCATGAAATCCGCGTGATGCACGATGTAGGCCTCGGTGGTGCGCTTTACCAGATCGCCCTCGGCCGCATGCGCCGCAATAATGTGGCAGACGGCGTCAGGCACGCCACATTCCATTGCCAGCGCTACCCCGGTAAACGGATGACGCAGCATCTCGCCGCGCTTGCTCTGCCGTGTCGTGCCATCCACGTTTTCGTACTCCAGCAACTTGCCCACGTCGGCGAGAATGGCCCCCGCAATCACGGTATCCATGTCGATGGGCAGCGCGCGGCCCATGAACTCAGTCATGCTCTCAGCGGCCCTACGCGCAATGTGCACCACGCATCGTTTGTGCTCCATGAAAGTCGTCGCACAATTGGGCACCAGCAGTGTGAATGGGATGCGGTTCAAATCGTCGGGTGTGAGCGCACTGAGTTCCAGTGCCCGCTGCCAGGTTTTCGTCACCTGTTCGCGAAGCTCAGGCGAGCATATCCACTCGATCTCGGGCCACAATTTAAGAACAGCATCGCGCATCGATTGCACCGCCTCGAAGAGGGAAGCGAAACCACCTGTTCTGTGCGACAGGCAAATCCGGTTGCTTCAACGGATATTCGTATCACTTGTGCCGCCGGCAGAGCTATGACGCGCGTCACATGCGGGAGGCCAGCTTTGCGGGATTCCAGCTAAACTACTTACCTGTCTCAAACAGCGTCTTGCCAACGCAGGAAGATTTATTGGACGATCTGGCAATGCATAGGCTGGATGCGATCATGGGTGGTTTCTCGGTGGGCTTTCAGCTTCCACTACATAGGATGGTTCGCATCCTGATACTGGTTCTCGGACTTCTTATTGGCCGCTCCGCATGCGCCCAGGGCGGACCGCCTTACTACACTAACGATCCAGGAACGCCCGGCCCTCGCAATTGGGAAATCAATCTCGCCTATATGCCCTTCTTGTACAGTACTCAGTCCGTCGCCCACACTCCTGACGTCGACATCAACTTCGGCATCGGCGACCGCATCCAGCTCACCTACGAGAATGCCTGGTTACGGGTTCACGATCTCCCCGTCGATGCCAAGTTCGGTCTGGGGCAATCCAACTTCGGAGTCAAATGGCGGTTCTACGATGCCGGCGAGTCCGGCTGGTCGATCTCGACCTTTCCGCAGGGATTCGTCAACAATCCCAACGATTCGGTCCGCCGCGGCATCACACCTCAGAGCAACTCCTTCCTGCTACCTTTCGAGTTTTCCCACAAACTCGGTCCGGTCGACGTCAACTTCGAAGTCGGCTATAACTTCGCCCACGACGGACCGAGCGGCTGGCTGACGGGCCTCGTGGTCGGTCACACCTTCAATTCCAAGCTAGAGCTTGACGCGGAGTTCTATTCCCAAAGCACCTACAAGCCTTACGAGAGCCAGCCCATCCTTGATGCCGGCGCCCGCTACCGAATTCATAACCCCGTGATCCTTCTTCTGATGGCCGGGCGCAGCGTGGAACCTGCCAGTCCCAACCACCCCTACTTTGTGGGATATTTCGGGGTGCAGTTCCTGCTGCCGACCCGCGCTTACAATGCCGACGACCCTGCCCCAGCGAAATCGACCCCGCCGTAAGGGTCTTCCGTTTCACATCTTCCAGGTCACGTCTTCCACCTGATTCGTGATCTCATCCGGCGGCGTTTCCGGAGGGAGACGCATGGGTTTGCCGATGACGACCGTCAACTGACCCGGGCGCGCGATCTTGTGGCCCTTCAACTTCATCTCATAAAGGCCATCGATTCGCAGCGGCAGCACCGGAACATTCAGCCGCGCTGCCAGGATGCCTAATCCGGACCGGAACGGCGACGGCTTGCCATCGGGCGTGCGCGTGCCTTCCGGATAGACCAGGACACTGTAGCCATGATCGACTGACTCGCCCGCATAGGCGAAGCTCTCGCGCACTCCCGACTGCTGCGGCAGTGGAAACACATCGAATAGAGCTACCACCAGGTAGTATCCCACTTTGTAGGACAGCCGCATGAACCAATTCCAGTTCTGCGGTGGACGCCACATCTTCCATAGCAGTTCGCCCCACATGCCAACGGCCAGTTTGCGGCGCAGGTGCGGCGGCAGCGCGATCAGCGCAAATCCGACGTCGATGTATGTGATGTGATTGCAGCTGATCAGAAACGGCCCATCGACGCCGCGCAGGTTCTCGCGGCCAATGATCTTCGGGTGGGCCATGATCATCGTCGCCGGCCAGGTCAGCAGGTAATAGATGAACTCGCGAATCCAGGTGATAGGCCAGCGCTGCGCCCAGCGCGGATAGCGATATCCGTTCAGCAGCGATTTCTGCGGCTCCCGCAGCAGTCGCTCCAGGTCCCCGACGGTCGCGACCTTCGTGAAATCTGCCTGGTTCAGGTCAACCTGGTAGCGGTCTTCCAGCGCGCTCATCAATTCCACCCGGTCCATCGAGTTGAGGTTCAGGTCCCCTTCCAATTGGGCATCGGCGCCGAGCGCGCCGACATTTCGACCAGTGATGCGAGCAATCAGACCGCCCAACCCGCTCGACGATGCGCCAGCGTCACCGTCGCCGGAAGCGAAGTGTTGCTGAACCGCGGCCTGGATCGCGCCGGTTTTCGGCTTTTGCGTAGGCGTTCGCGGGAAGTCCTCCTCCGGCCAGACCAGCCAGCGATGCATTTGCTGATAGTCGGCCAGCTGCTGGTTAGCACGCTTAACAATGTCTCGTGCTTCCGAGGAATCGCGCAACATCAGCACGGCACACGGCTCGCTGTTACCGTTTTGCTCCAGACCGACGACTACGCAATCGCGGATCGCGGGCTGTTGGCGCAGAGCGGCCTCCAGGTCCTCGGGATAGACATTCATCCCTTCGCGGGTAACAATGACATTCTTCTTGCGCCCCTTGAAGTAGAGATTGCCCTCGGCGTCGAGTTCGCCGATGTCGCCGGTGCGGAACCAGCCTTCCTCACTCGCCACTGGCTTCAGCTCTTTGCCCTGCCAATAGCCGGCGGCGACGTTGGCCCCGCGCACCAGGATCTCGCCGCTCTCGTCAAGTTTCACCTCGCGGCCTTCCAGGACCTTGCCGATGGAGCGTTTGCCGGTGCGAAATGGATGATTCAGCGAGATGAGTGACGTGGTCTCGGTTAGCCCGTAGCCCTGAATCACGACAAAACTGAGACGCTGCCAGAATTCCTCGGTCTGGGCATCCAGCGCCGCGCCGCCGGAGATGAAGGCCCAGAACTTCCAGCCGAAGCGGCGGTGAATCCTTCGGAAGCGCCACCAGCGCTTCACGAAGTGCTCGTCTTTCGCAGCCAGCAACTGCCGGTGGAACCATTCGAGTTTGCCCTCCGCCTCCAAATCGCGCTCAATCTTGTCCTTCAGAGACTCCATCAATCGCGGCACGGCGACGGCTACCGACACTCGCTCCTTCTTGATCACCTGGAGGATTTCGGACGGATTGAGCGTGTCCTGGAAAATTACCGTCGCCGCCAGCAGTTGCGGCAGGAAGATTCCCAGGAACTGTCCGAAGACGTGGCTGAGCGGCAGCAGGTTTAAGAAGCGCAGCGGATGAAAGATGCCCTCATAGCGTCGATAATTGCCGATTTCACGCTCCAGAGGCTCGAGGTTCGCCAGAATATTGCCGTGGGAGATCACGACCCCGCGGGGCTCGGCGGTTGTGCCCGAGGTGAAGACGATCTCGACGATATGGTTACGCGTGAGTTCGAGCGGGACTACCTCCGCATTCGAGCGCGCCGCGATCGCCTCGCGCAGACCTTCGAGATGGAACGACGGAACGCCAGGAATCTGATTCTGCGCAGAGCCCACACAAAGCCTTGCATCAACCTGCTGCGCAATGCGCTCGGCAAAGTCGGGGGCTGCAATCTTGTCGACCGGAACCACGATTGCCCCGCGCAACAGACATCCGAAGAACACTGCGATCCATTCGGCGCAGTTCTCCCCCCAGATGAGCACCTTGTCATCCCTGCCAATGCCGCGGGCTTCCAGCTCTCGCGCGAAGCGGTTGGCATTGCTCACCACATCGCCGTAGGTCCATCGCTCGGTGCGATACCCGCGACGATGCACATAGGCTACTTCACGCGAATGCTCGCGGAAGTTGTCCAGATATTCCAGGATGGTGGTGCGGGCCATCGATCAAAGTGTAACTGTTCCCGCATGGCAGCGAGGATGTACCGATGTTTACCACCGGAGCCCGCGCTTTCTACTGCTAAAGAGGCACGGCCCTAGTTCCATCGGGGGATTGGTGGTGGCTAAGTCTGGTGGCAATATGTACTCACGCAACAAGTAGTGAAACCGAGCTGCTGGACCAAAGGTAGCGAAGCGACGCAGGCTGACATTCTCCTCATACCCACACACCTGCGGGCAACGGTTTCTCAGCAGACACAGGCCAGGCCCAGCGATCTCCTCACTGGGCCTTTTGTCATCTCCATACTTTTGTTGGCAAGTTCTCCGTGTCCTCATGACCCGCTGAAATTGTGTTCTAATGCTCTGTGATAGCTGGTTTTAGGTGCTGTGTCGTACTCAAGCGGAGGCGGGGAATGGAAGAGCGCGATTTCTATGACGAGCGGCAGGAGATGAAGAAGTCGACCCTGAGCTGTCCTCACTGTCATCAGTCCGGAGAGTACGAGCTGGGCTGGTTCGTCCGCACCAAGCGTCGCCAGTTGCCGCCTCGCGCTGACGAGCGCGACCGGGCCAAGTTCGCCAAGGCGCGCTCCTACATGGTGCGGCGCGACGATCTGGTGGCCTGCAAGAACCCTCGCTGCCGCAAGCGCTTCGAAGTCTCGGGCGTGCAATCCGTCGCGTTCCTGGATGAGCAGGTCAAACCAGAACGGTTGCAGTAAGTCCGAAGCACGCCCTCACCGCGGGCCCGCTTACCGACGCATGGCGAAGAATCTCCAACGTGCTCGCACCCCCCGGCCAAAAGAACCGTTCATGCAGCGCCTTGACCGCTTCTGGCAGCGCGTGACCGACGGCATGCAGCTGAGTCAGTTATGGTCGCAGTTTAGCGCTGACGCCCGCTCCAGCTACAACCTGTACTCCAAGGAGGTTGACTCTTCCTGGGTGCCCGGAGTGTCAAAAGGAAAGCACGTCCTGAATGTCGGCAACCAGTTCTTCTGGGCAATTCTGGGGAAGCTGACTCCGGCCCGGCGAGTGCTGCTCCTGGTCGCCCTTGTGCTGGTGATCTTTCCGGGTGGCGAGATGACGTGGACTACCCAATCGGGCGAAGTCCGGTCCTTCGCTCTCGACTTCCACTTCTTCGGGGGCCTGCTGATGTTCGCTTTGCTGATCCTGGAGGTTGCCGATCGCGTGGTGATGAAACGCGATCTCCAGATCGCCAAAGAGATTCAGGCGTGGCTCTTGCCGGCAAACCCTCCGCCCATTTCTGGTTTAGAGATTGCCTTCACTACGCGACCCGCCAATACTGTCGCCGGCGACTACTATGATGTTTTCGCCCGCCCCGGCTCTGGCACGCAGCACCAGACCTTTCTGCTGGCCATTGCCGACGTGGCTGGCAAGAGCGTCCCCGCCGCCATGCTGATGGCCACCTTCCAGGCGAGCTTGAAGACGCTCTCCACTACCCCCGGCACCCTGACCGAACTGGTAGGCCGCATGAATCGTTACGCTTGCAGCAATAGCCAGAATGGCCGCCGATTCACCACGGCGTTTATCGCCGAGTACGATCCCGTAACTCGCACTCTCGCCTACGTCAATGCCGGACACAATACTCCCATGCTTCGCCGTCAGTCGGGAACCATCGAGCGCTTGTCGATCGGCGGCGTCCCGTTGGGCATCCTGGAAGATGCTCCTTATGAATCAGGAACGGTGACACTGCAACCTGGCGATTGGCTGGTCATCTTCACTGACGGCGTGGTGGAGGCGGAGAACAACGCGCAACAGGAATATGGCGAAGAGCGCTTAGTTACGATACTGAATGGGGGCGTCGCGATGACGCCCTCTGCTCTGCTGAACAGCATCATGGCCGACCTCGATCGCTTCGCCGGCAATGCTCCGCAACATGATGATGTCACCTGTATCTTGCTAAAGACCATCTAACACGTTCGCATCAGTGTTCATTTCAGCAGTCGTCACAAGATGTGGTCATGAACTCGACCGTTCGCGCTCCAGCAGCTTCTGTTTTCGCTCAACGCCCCAGCGATATCCGGCGAGATCACCGTCGCTGCGGACGACGCGGTGGCATGGCACGGCCAGAGCCACCGGATTTGAGGCGCAAGCTCGAGCCACGGCACGAACTGCGGCGGGTGCGCCAATCTCGCGCGCAACATCGCTGTAACTGCGCGTTTCGCCGCGTGGAATCTGGCGCAGCTTCTCCCATACCTTCATTTGAAACGCAGTGGCGCGTACATCCAGAGGCAAATCAACCGTGGTGTTGTCTCCCCGCACGGCCGCCATCAACGGTTTGACATAGCTTCGCATCGCAGCGTCATCGCGATGCAATTCAGCCGCGTGGAACTCTTTTCGCAGGTCGCGCTCCAGATCGGCTGCGTTTTCCCCGAAGCGCACCGCGCACAGTCCCCGTTCCGTAGCAGCAATCAGCAGCCGGCCCAGCGGAGTGAGAGCGATCGCATACGTAATGTTCGCGCCGGCGCCGCCTCGCCGATATTCACCGGGCGTCATACCGAGCTGCTGCGGCGCCTTTTCGTACAGACGGCTGGGTGAGCCGAAGCCCGCACCGTAAAGCGCGGTCGTGACATCCTCGCCTTTGCGCAGACCGGTCTTCACCTGCTGCATGCGCCGCGCCGCCTGGTATTCACGCGGGCTAAGCCCGGTTGCACGCTTGAAGAGTCTTTGCAGATGAAACGGGCTGAGGCCGACCCGGCTGCTGAGTTGGCTCAGGGTCACGACTCCTTCGGCGTTGTCCAGCAACTGCCGAGCGCGGTTGACGTACAGCGCTTGCGATGAGATTTCTGTCGGTTTGCAGCGCAGGCAGGCGCGATAACCCGCTTGCTCCGCTTCGTTTGGACTGCCGAAGAATTCCACCGAGTCCTGCCGCGGCCGTCGGCTGGGGCACGATGGCCGGCAATAGATTCCGGTTGTCCGCACGGCGAACACGAAGCGCCCATCCTGGCGGGCGTCGCGCGCCATTACTTGTTGCCACTTGTTCTGAAGTTCTGTTTGCATGTTTACAGCCTAGCGTCGCTAGCGGAAGCCGGATATCCGGCACTTGCGCGCAAAAGAAAACTGATCGATCGGGCATCCTGCCAAAGCCGCCGTGAACCGCGAAGTATACTGGATGCGAGACGTCTTGCCCGCACCCAAGGTGCTATGCGCAGATCAATCCTATTCGCGTTTGTGCTTTCCATGTGCCTGATCGGATTGCCGACGACCAGCTCAGCCTCCGATAAGAAGCACGACCCGGAATCAGTATTGGTCAGCGTCAAGGGTTGTCTGAAGATGTCTGTCACCGAGTACGTCATCATCGATGAGAATACCGGTATTCAACACAACCTGATCGGCAATACGGCCAAGCTCAGCCACTACGTGGGGCGCGAGGTGCAAATCATTGGCGAGCCCACTACTAAAACTTTCGACACCACCCAGGCGAACATCGCCTCAAGCGCTGTTGAAGTACCTGCGATCAGAGTGCAGAGCAGCAGGCAGATCGGAGGTAAGTGCGGTTGGTAGATTTACAGCGAACCGTTCCAAGCAGGTTTCCAGATTCCAACTTCCAATTTCCGGTCAACGGTTGAAGCCGCTACGCACAATTGCAGTCGCCTGCTCGACCGATTCAAACAGATGCGCTTTCATTCCCGCCAGTCGGGCGCCTTCAACATTGTTCGGACGGTCGTCCAGGAACAGCGTGCGTTGCGGCTCACAGCCTAATGCATCAAGGCAGAGACGATAAATCGCCGGGTCAGGTTTGACGACACCATGTTCGCAGGACCAGACTTGCACCTCAAACTCGTCGAGCCAATCGAAGCTCTTACGTAGTTCTCCTAGCAAGTCATGGGGCATATTGGACAGAATCGCCGCGCGCACTCCCCCGGCCTTGATCTCGCGCGCAAGCTCCAGAGTCTGGGGATTGACCCTTAGCCACATCTGGGTCTCGAAGTCCACAACCCGTTGGACGTGTTGGGCGCTTAGAGAAATACCGGCTGCGTCGGCAAAGCGCTGCCAATGCTGCTGGCAGTCCTGCCGGCCGCAGTCATATTCATCGCGTGTCTCTGAGTAAAGCTGGAAGAACGGCGGCTCGCTGACGCCCACCAGAGCCCCAAATTCACGGACTTCCGCCAGCGGTGGGGCATGGCTCAGAACTCGGCCATAGTCGAAGACAACCGCATCCCAGCACTCGGAGGGCATCGCTTTCATTTTGACACAGCCTGGGTTGCAGCCCGGAACTCCCCCGGGTGCCATGTGAACGCTCCTCGCGATACACTCTTCTTTTCCCATGCCATCGAAACATAGCCTCGAACTTCGCCGGCAGGTTGGCCAGTTGCTCATCATGGGCTTCGATGGCACTGCCATGTCGCAACGCCTGCGTGTCATGCTCTCGAAATTTCAGCCCGGCGGGATCATTCTTTTCAAGCGCAACCTTGAAGATGCCGCGCAGACACACGCATTGCTTCGCGAGGCGCAAAAGGCCAGCTCTGCGCCGATCTTCCTTTGCGTCGACATGGAAGGCGGGACGGTCGATCGCCTGCGCGATGTGGTCGCACCAATGCCATCGGTGGCTGAGGTTGCAGCTGCCGGTTCGAAGAAGCTGTTCCGCAAGCATGGCCGGCTGATCGGCGAAGAAATCCGTACGCTCGGATTCAACACCGACTTCGCCCCGGTCCTCGATTTGCAACTCGAGCCATCGCAAAACGTGTTGACGACGCGTACGGTTTCTCCGAAACCAAAGCAAACCATCGTCTACGCACGCGAATTTCTGCGCGGCTTGCGTGACAGCGACGTCCTCGGGTGCGGCAAACATTTCCCCGGACTCGGCGAGGCCAGTCTCGATACCCACGCCGAACTACCCTCGATCTCCAAGCCCTGGAAGCGGCTCTGGAAGGAAGACCTGCTTCCGTATCGCAAACTCGGGCACGATCTGCCCTTCGTAATGGTGGCACACGCAGCTTACCCAGAGGTCACCGGCGACAACGTGCCGGCTTCGCTATCGAAGAAGTGGATGCGTGGAATCCTGCGCAAGAAGATAGGCTATCGCGGGCTGATTATCACCGACGATCTCGATATGGGTGGTGTGCTGGCGAGCGCGACCATCGACGATGCTGCGGTCGAAACGCTGCGCTGCGGCGCCGACATGTTCCTCATCTGCCAGAAAGAAGAGAGCGTGCGGCAGGCGTTCGAAGCCGTTTTGAAGCGGGCTGAACAGGACGGGAAATTCGCCGAACTCATCGCAGAGAAATCGAAGCGGGTTCATGATGCCAAGAAGAGGTCCAAAGCGCTGAAGAAGCACGTGCCGCCTTCTAAACAGAAGACGATGGAGCGGCTGACTCGCAGGATATTGGAGTTCAGCGAAGAGGTGCGGGCCCACTCCATGCCTCCCGACGAGGTACCCGGGTGATCGTCGCCGGTGTGATGAGTGGGACCTCGGCGGATGGCATCGATGTCGCTCTGGTGCGCATCCTGGGACGCGGATTCCGCTCCCGGCTGGAACTGCTGTCACATTACCAATTTCCCTATCCCGGCGAGGTGCGACGCGCTGTTCTCACTGCGATGAATGCACGCTCGGCCAGCGTCGCCGATCTGGCGCGACTCAACTTTCTGCTCGGCGACCTCTACGCCAACGCAGTACGGACCGCGCAACGGCGCGCGCGGCTGCAATGTGAGCTTGTCGGCTGTCATGGGCAGACGCTCTATCACCAGGGAAATTCTAAACCGTATCTGGGACGCCGCATTGCCTGTACCTGGCAGACGGGTGAAGCAGCCGTCATCGCCGCGAAGATCGGCGTTCCAGTCATCTCAGATTTTCGTCCAGCCGACTTGGCCGCCGGCGGTAAGGGCGCGCCTCTGGTCCCGTTTCTCGACTATGTTCTCTATCGACATCGCCGCTATGGGCGCATCGTTCAGAACCTTGGCGGGATCGGCAATCTGACGGCGATTCCGCCGCGCGCGTTACCCGATCAAGTGATCGCTTTTGACACCGGGCCGGGTAACATGGTGATCGACGCCGTCGCCGAGCAAATCTTCGACAAACCGTTTGATCGCAACGGGCGATTGGCCGCACGTGGTGAGCCCATCGAGCGCGTGCTGCGCGAATTGCTGCGGCATCAGTTCTTCCGGCAGAAGCCGCCCAAAACCGCGGGGCGCGAGCAATTCGGACGCGAGTTTGTGCGCGAGTTGCTGCGCCTCTGCCGGCGTGCCGACCATAATGACATCCTCGCAACTGCCACGGCCCTCACCGCCCGATCGATTGGAATCGCCGTTCGCAGATTTGTGTTGCCGCTGCTTGAGACTGAGAGTGCAAGGCCGGCGCGCTTCCGCGAAGTCGTCGTCTCCGGAGGCGGGACAAAGAACGCTACGCTGATGCGCCTGATCCGTGAAGAGCTTGCACCTCTGAAGATGCGAGTGCGCACAACCGACGACTTCGGATTGCCATCGGAGGCGAAGGAGGCGACGGCATTCGCACTGCTGGCCTATCAGACCTGGCGGCGTCTGCCGTCGAATGTTCCGTCTGCGACCGGAGCCGAGCGTCCAGCAATCCTGGGCAAGATCAGCTATGCGTAAGGTTGTTTTCACCACGGACGACACGGAGGGCACGGCGAATACCGAGAATTCGTTTAGCACAGAGACACGGAGGCACAGAGGAAGACAGAGGGAGAGAAAGAAAATCCACCCGCCAATTCAAGAACTAACGAAATTCCGTATTTCCTCCGTGCGCTCCGCGTTCTCCGCGGTGAATCTGAAATCCAGAGTCTCTCTGTGTCTCTGTGTCTCCGTGGTGTTCCTTTTTGTCGCCTGCACCCGCAAGCCCGATCCCAACACGCTGGTCATGATCATCGAGAGCAGTCCCATCAATCTCGACCCGCGCGTGGGAGTCGATTCGCAATCGCAGCGCATCGATGAACTGCTGTTTGATTCGCTGCTTCGTCACGACGAACATTTCCAGATACAGCCTTCATTGGCCGACAGTTGGGAAATTCACGATCCACTGACTTACATCTTTCATCTGCATCGCGGCGTGCGCTTTCACAATGGGCAGCCGCTGACCGCGCGCGATGTGAAGTGGACCTTCGATTCGTTGCTCACGGGCAAATTACGTAGCACCAAAACCAGCACCTTCACCAAAGTGAGCCGGATCGATGTATCTGATGACTACACCGTCATTTTTCGCCTGAAAGAGCCGTTCGCGCCGCTCCTGTGGAATCTATCAGGAGCTGCTGGCATTGTTCCCTACGGCAGCGGCGAAGACTTCAACCGTAAGCCCATCGGCTCGGGAGCGTTCCGCTTTGTCAGCGCGCAGCAGGACAAGAACGTCGTCATCGAGCGCAATCCGGATTATTGGGCCACTCCCGCCAGGCTCGATCGCGTCGAGTTCAAAGTAATTCCCGACGCGACCACGCGAGCGCTGGAGCTGCGCAAGCAGAGCGCTGATGTCGCCATCAACTCGCTGGTTGCCGATACCGTGGTGGCTCTGGAGCGCGATCATGACCTCACGGTAGTGCAAGCGCCAGGCACCATCTACGCTTACATCGCGCTGAATCTGCGCGACCCCATTCTGAAGGATGTGCGAGTGCGACGCGCGATCGCTTATGGCATCGATGTGCAACCCATCATTCATTACCTGCTGCGCGACGAGGCGCGTCCGGCCTATAGTGTGCTACCGCCGCAGCACTGGGCATATGACGGCAATGTGGAACGCTATCCTCACGACCCGGCGCGCGCGCGGGCGCTGCTGGATGCCGCCGGATATCGCCCGGTCAACGGTGTGCGTTTCCACATCACCATGAAGACCTCGACTGAGGAGTCGACACGGCTGCTGGCAGCGGTGTTGCAGGAGCAGTTGCGGGAGGTGGGCATCGCGCTCGACATTCGCACTTTCGAGTTCGCGACCTTCCTGGCCGATGTGACCAAGGGCGCGTACCAGATCCATTCGCTGCGCTGGATTGGCGGCAATCAGGACCCGGACATCTTCGAAAATCTCTTCGACACCGCAAGCTTCGCGCCCAAGCGCGCCAATCGTACGTTCTACTCGAATCCCCGGGTTGATGAGTTGATCCGCGAAGGCCGGAGCACAATCGACCAACAGAAGCGCAAGACAATCTACGATCAGATCCAACAGATTCTCGCCGACGATCTGCCTTACATCAATCTGTGGTATCTGGACAATGTGCTGGTGCATACGAACCGGGTGCATGGTATCGAGATTAGCCCGTCGGGGAATTATGATTTTCTGCGCACGGCGGAGCTGGCTCAATAGACCAAGACCGGCCCCGGAATCCTCTTGCCGCTGGTCAGCAACACAGCAAACCGGAGCGGAAGACGCGAGCATGTTCACTGAGCTCTTGATGGGCTTCTAAAGTCCGAACTCGGTAGCCAACGCCGGAGCGCCGATACACCGATCCCAGCAGTTCGCCAATCTCGCGGTGGTTGTGCTCGGCGATGGCCACAATCGAAGGTCCAGAGCCGCTCAGGCAGACGCCGAGGAGATTGGGATGTTCCAGCTCCAGCGCCCGCTCCAGGCCGGGCACGACTTTGTGCCGCGCCGGCTGATGGACGCGATCGCGTAGCGCGTGCTTCAGCAGCGAGAAATCTCCGCTGTGCAGCGATTGCAGCAATAGTGCAACTCGCTGGAGATTGAAGACGACATCGGCGCGCGGAAAACAATCCGGCAGCACCGCGCGGGATTCACCGGTCGCCAGTGAGATGTCCGGCGTCAGCACGACGAATACAAGCGACTCCGGCCACGAGAACCGCCGTGCTTGTACCAAGCCTCCCGGCAGCTGGCAGCTCAGGGTAAGTCCGCCCAGCAGGGAAGCAGCGGCGTTATCGGGATGCGATTCCAGCGCGCAGGCCGCGCTCAGCAAGGTTTCCATCGGCAAAGGACCGGTCACAGCCTCATATAGACGAAGTCCAGCGACAGTTGCGGCCGCACTGCTGCCAAGCCCGGCTCGCATCGGAATGTCGCTGCGCACCTCCACCGCTAGGGAAGGCAGCCTGGAGAAATCGTCGCGGGCAAGCGACCTGTAGGCTCGCTCTATGCAGTTCTCGCCGCGCAGCTCGTTATCGAGGAAGCGAAATTCCAGATGTCCGAGTCCCGGCATTTTGGTAACTCGCAAAGACAAGTACAACTGCACGGCGACGGCGAGTGTGTCGAAGCCAGGGCCCAGGTTGGCAATCGATGCCGGGATGTTGATTACGAAATTGTCGGCTGCACTTCGCGGAGAAGAGAGACTTTCAATTGGGTTCATGCTGATGACGTTCATGCGCAGCACACTCCTTGTAGGGCTGGTTCGCGTAAGTGCGATTTGAGTATGTAGTCCGTATCTTTGAGGGCATGGCCGGTGAGGATGGCCGCCACGACCGCATCGCGATCGATCGTTCCTTGTCTGGTTAGCTTTTGTAGCGCCGCAAGAGTAGTCGCCGACGCTGGTTCGCAGCCGATGCCATCGCGTCCGATCATCGCCTTCGCCTCAGCGATCTCCTCATCGGTTACATCCATGACGAAGCCATCGGTATTGCGCACCGCGCGCAGCGCTTTCTTCCATGATCGCGGATTGCCAATGCGAATGGCCGTCGCCGCGGTTTCGGGCGACTCTATCAGTTGGAGTTCCGCCGCCCCGGAGCGCCACATCTTCGCCAGCGGATTCGCTCCGGCCGCTTGAACGATGACTAGTCGCGGAAGCCTCGATAAGAAGCCAGCTGCGTGCAACTCGCCAATAGCTTTTCCGAAGGCCGAGCTGTTGCCGAGGTTGCCGCCGGGAACGACGATGTAGTCCGGCGCCTGCCAGCCAAGCTGCTCCAGTAGTTCGAACATCACGGTCTTTTGCCCTTCCAGCCGAAATGGGTTGATGGAGTTCAGGAAGTACAGGCCATCGTTCGCCTCGTGCAGGATCTGCTCCAATGCAAGATCGAAGCTGCCGTCCACGTGGACGATCTCTGCGCCGAAATCCAGCGCCTGCGCCAGCTTGTTCATCGACACTTGTCCCGCAGGGAGATAAACCTTCGCCCTCAATCCCGCGCGGGCCGCATACGCCGCCAGCGAGCCGGAGGTGTTTCCGGTGGAAGCGCAGCCGACAACTTTTGCGCCGACGAACACTGCTTCGGTTACGCCCGCGGTCATTCCCAGGTCCTTGAAGCACGCCGTCGGATTCCACCCGAGATGTTTGAAGCGAAGATTCCGCAGTCCCGCCCAGCGCGCGGTTTTGCGGCCCTCGATCAAGGGACTATTGCCTTCACCCATGGTCACGATTTCGGAATAGCCGCCCGGAAGGAACTCGCGAAAGCGCCAGACGCCGCTGACATCGCGTGGATCGTACGAACATCTCCGCTGAAGCCAGGCGGCCTTGAGCTCGGCGGGGCTCGTGGTCATGGGACCAAGCACAATTTCTAGCAGCTCTCCGCAGACCGAGCAGAAGAGCAAACGATCGTGAAGGTCCAGGGTTGCGGCACAGTCCGGGTTAATGCAGCGCAGGTGCATAAACGGAATCTCCTATTTCAGGATCGGCATTATCATGGGCGCTTCGGCCAGAAAATCGAAGGCGGCGATCTTCGTCAAGGCAGCGTCCAGCTGCGTCCGCGTGCACGGCTCCAGGGTAATCACGAAGGGCAGAGCGGACTTCGAGTGGCCCGGCTTCTGTAAGACCGCGTCGAGGTTAATGTGGCAGCTGGCAAGAGCCCCGCCAATCGCAGCGATGATTCCCGGCCGGTCGCGAACAACGAAGCGCAAGTAGTGCGGCGCCTCCAGATCAGTGGTGAACTCGCAAGCAACAGCTGCGTCGCGGCTCGGCAATTCAATTCCTCGCGAGCGCCCGCGGGCTGCCTGAAGGAGATCGGAGACAACCGCTACTGCGGTCGGATCTCCTCCGGCACCGTGACCGCCGAACGTCGTCTCACCACCAAATTCGCCGGTGCTTACCACCAAGTTCTGACGTCCAGCAACCCTCGCCAATGGCGACTCGTTTAAAACCAGCGACGGTTCCACGGAAAGATAAGCTCGCCCGTTGTGCAGTTTCGCGGTCGATATCTGCCTGATGGTGGAGCCGAGGTCGTGAGCGTACTCAAAGTCGAGCGCCTCGATATGGCGGATGGAGCGGCAGATGACCTGCCGCAGTGAAGCGTCGACCTTCAGCCCAACCCGCGCCAGGATTGCCAGCTTGGCGGCGGCGTCCTGGCCGTCGATGTCGTCGGTCGGATCGGCTTCGGCGAAACCCGCCTGCTGCGCCTCGCGAAGGGCGTCTTCAAAGGAAAGGCCAGCCTGCTCAATCTGCGTGAGGATGTAGTTGCAGGTGCCGTTGAGAATTCCACAAATTTGAACGATGCGATCGCCCGCCAGGCCGTCGTGCAGTCCGGACAGCACGGGTACGCCGCCGGCCACACATGCGCCGAAGCCCAGGTATTGGTGGTTTTGGCGGGCCAGTTCGAGCAATTCCGGACCAAAGCGCGCGATCAGCTGCTTGTTGGCGGTGACTACGGATTTTCCTCGCTGGAGCGCAGTCCGCAGCAACTCATGGGCCGGTTCTAGTCCACCCATCAGCTCGATGATGACGTCGGCGTCGGAGGCGAGCACCTGTTGGATACTTTCAGTCCAGCATATGTCCGGGGCGATCCAGCCCACCCTCTTGCGGCCTATGTTGCGATTGCAGACGTGAGTGAGCCGCAGCGAACAGTCATCGCGGCGAGCGTACAACAATCGCGCAACGGCACTGCCCACTGTGCCGAAGCCGATCAGCGCAACTCGGCATTGGGTCTCGATGAGTTGTTGCGGGCGATCAAACTGCGATAGAGCGGTTGCCATGTCAGCCGGCCTCCGCTACATGGTTGACGGAAATTCCACCAAAGTTCATTACGATCATGTCGGCTCCATACGCAAAGTTGCTCAAAAACAAAAAACCCACCAGCCTTTTGGGCGGTGGGTCCGAACTAATCTTTCCTGGAGAACTACTTAGGAACTATTGCCGATCCGCTTCCCGCCCCGTATTGGAATAGGTGTGCTTGTGAACACACTTGTGCCTGCTGTTGTGTTCATCGTGCAGGACATGGGGCGAAACGCAAACATGAGATGAGCTACTCTAAAGCAAGTGGGCATGAGAGTCAAAGAATTTCTGTTGAGTATTTGCGACGGAACTCATCGCCATCCCCATTTAGAACGCGGGAGGGAAGTTTCTCGGCTGTGCGACTGGTTGACTCTGAGAATTGCCCAGCCGAATCGCGTACCATGTGATGGGACAAACGGTTGGCAAGGGGAGAGCCGCTGATGAGCCGGGAGCGAGTGAGAGGCGGGAATCTGGTAAGGCTTGTGTTGGTACTCGGTGTGCTCTGTGCTTGCCATATCCGGGCGAGCGCCGCATCGGCATCGCCCAGCGAAAAGACCTTCCTCCTCGCGTCCGACGTACATTTCAATCCGATGGCGGATGCAAGTCTGGTCACGGACCTAGCCGCTGCGAATCCCACGCAGTGGGAGTCGATTCTGGCGCGATCTAAGAGCACATCTTTTAGCCAGTACGGGGAAGATACGAATTGGTGGCTACTGCAATCCTCTTTGGACCAGATGCGAACCACGCTTCCCCATCCGGCGTTCATTCTCCTGACCGGGGACCTTATCGCGCACCAATTTCCGCAGACCTATCTGAAAACGACGCACGACACGAATCGGGAGGACTATCGCAAGTTTGTTCTGAAGACCGTGGAATTCGTAGCGCTGGAATTCCGCAAGCGATTTCCCGATACGAAGATTTTGTTCACGCCGGGCAATAACGATGAGAATTGTGGAAACTACAGTGTCAGGGCCGATGGCACTTTTCTCCACGACACAGCTGATATCGTCCGGAAGCTGGCGCAAGGCGACGATGAATTCAAAGGCTCGTGGGAAGCGCTGGGGAGCTACGACATACCTCACCCCACGATCCCTGGCATCCGCATCATCTCCCTGAACACCGTATTCCTCTCCGCCAGATATCAAGCCGCCAAGTTCAGCGAAGATTGCGGCCCGACAGATTCCACCGCGCCTGCGGATCTTTTCACGTGGCTGGAGTCGCGCCTCAACGCGGCCCAGCAGGCCCACCAGAAAGTCTGGCTCATGTTCCACATTCCGCCGGGAATCGACGGCTACTCCAGTGTGGTGAAATACCAAGTGCTCTCCAAGAGCGGGGCAGCGTCGGCGACGGAGAAAATGTGCGCGTCCGCGGTTGTGCCAATGTGGCAACCCAAGTGGACCTCGCAGTTCCAGACTTTGCTGACGAAGTACGAAGGGACGGTCATCGTCAGCCTGGCAGGTCATACCCACACCGACGATTTCAGACTGATCAATTCCGCTGGAGCTAAGCCGGAGTTGGTCTTAATCAGTCCGGCAATCTCACCGGTCTACCGGCAGAATCCCGCCTTTCGCGTAGTGACCTTTGCCAACGACGGGTCGCTGAGTGACGCATCGGTGTATTACCTGACGAACCTCGAACTCGCCAGCAGCAAGACTCGGGGAGAGTGGAGGAAAGAGTATACGTTTTCGCAGGAATGGAAGATGGGACGGCCGGACGCTGCATCTTTGGCGGCCCTCTATGAGCAGATCAAGACCAAGCCGGAGGTTCGCGACGAATGGCTGAAGCTTTACAACGTCTCAAGCTCTGCTGCGTATCTGCCAGCCCATAGTGCGCCCGGCTTTTACTGCGCGGTTGAGGAACTTGATCCGGAAACCTACAGCAATTGCTACTGCTCTCCCACGGTGAGTCATGGTTCGTTTGTCAGCAGGCCTTGAGCAACGGTGTTGGAGACTGGGGGTCGAAGTCAAACGGGCACCAGCTTCGTCGCCAAGGCATCTTGCACTGCCTTTGCCAGGTCAGCGACGCTGAACGGTTTTTGCAGAAAGGGGCTGTTTCGCATCAGGATCTCTTGCCGGGCTGCGCTGTCCTCGGAGTAGCCAGACATAAACAGTACTCGAATTCCGGGATGGCGTTCCGCCAACTCGTTGGCCAGTTCGTTTCCGCTTTTTCCCGCCATCACCAGGTCGGTAATGACAAGATCAATCTTGCCCTCAAGCTGTTCGCAGACGCGTAAAGCGGCTGCCGCACTGTCGGCCTGCGAAGCGTGGTATCCCAACTGCTGCAAACACTCGCACAGATTGCTCCGAATATTGGCGTCATCCTCCACCACCAGCAACGCCTGTCCTGAGGGGCGCACACAAACCTCGCGGAGAGTCAGACGTTTCGGGAGTGCCGTAGTCGCTGGAAAGTACAGCTTGAAAGTGGTCCCGTGTCCAGGTTGGCTGTACACCCAGACATAGCCGCCGCTCTGCTTGACGATGCCGTACACAATGGAAAGCCCCAAGCCCGTCCCTTTGCCCACTTCCTTGGTGGTGAAGAAGGGGTCGAAGATTCGAGGTAGGATCGATTTGTCAATGCCGGTTCCGGTGTCGCTCACGGCCAGCATCACATAGCGACCCGGTTGTACCGGCGGGTGATCTTTTGTATAAGCCTCGTCGAGGTCAGCGGTAGTGGTCTCCAGGTGGAGTGTCCCGCCCTGCGGCATAGCGTCGCGCGCGTTCACCGCCAAGTTCAAGATCACTTGCGCAAGCTGATCGGGATCCAGACGGGCGTTTTCCAGTGTCTCGGAGAGATTGGTGACCAGATGGATGTCTTCACCGATTACCTGGCGCAGCATCTGCGTGGTTTCGCCAACCACGGTATTCAGATTGATGATCCGCGGCTGCATCATCTGCTGGCGGCCGAATGCCAGCATCTGGCGAGTAAGGGCCGCCGCACGGTCAGCGGCACTCGAAATCTGTAGCAGCGGCTTGCTGAATGGACTTTCCGGAGTGATCTCGCCCAGCATGAGTTCGGTGGACAGTTTGATGACTACCAGAACGTTGTTGAAATCATGGGCCATGCCGCCGGCGAGCCGGCCCACGGCTTCCAGCTTCTGCACTTGACGGACCTGCTGCTCCAGAGCGGTCTGCTGGGTCATGTCTTCTACGTAAGTGGAGAAGACCTCCGGCGCTCGGTTGTCTCCGCCGCTGAGCGAGCCGGTAATGCGCACAGGGACCAGGCTTCCGTCCCGGCTGCGGAGGGTGGTTTCCCACCCTTGGACTTGCCGGTTTCTTCGCAGCACCTCTATCAGCCGGTCACGCTCCTTCGGATCGGCATAGACTTGTTCCCTTAGATTCAAGTGGAGAGCTTCTTCCATGCTGTAGTCACCTAGCATCTTGCGCAGCGCCGGATTAAGAGTTGTCATCCGGTTTCCGTCAAGCAGCGATTGCTGAATGCCGAAAGGCGCATTGTCCACCAGCGCCTTGAGCGACGCCTCAGATTCACGCAAGGCGATCTCAGTACGGCATCGTTCGCTGACGTCAATGGCAAGGACCATCCTTGCAGGACGGCCATCAGCCAGAAACTCAAAGGCCACGATTTCTACGAATATGTGACTGCCGTCTTTGAGTCGATGTCGCCATACGCCCGGCACTTTGCTATACCCGTCCCATCGTTGCTTGACGAGTTCCAGAAATGCTGGGACCTCATCCTCAGGTCGAATATCCCGCACGGTCATGGCCAGGAACTCTTCCCGAGAGTATCCGTAATTCTTCACTGCCGCATCATTCACCTCGAGAAAGCGGAGCGTCTCGCAGTCGAAAATCCACATCGGAGATGGGTTGGACAAGAAGAGCAGCCCCTGCCGGCGCTGGGAGTCAGCGATGGTCTTTGTTTGTTCTAACGCCTGCAGATTTAGTTGGCTGATGGTTCGGCGCTGATGGGCGAAGATTCGCAGCAGGACAATAATGGTTACGGTGAGAGCAATGAGTGCAATGATGACTAAGAACGGCATCGGCCACTCCCCGAACAAAAGAGATTACGGCTTACGTTCCCCAATCGCATTCGCTGAAGTGCCCAGTGGTATCCGTATTTGTGGCAAGACTACGGGATTATCCCCAAGGCGAATGTCTCGCGCTTCTAAGACCGATAAATTGCGTTAAGGATGTTTCGGGCGGCCAACGCAATCGATCACGCAAAACTTACCGCAAGCACGGCATCTGACGAAGCTTCGTTCCGCGTGGGAGTGAACGCGATATGCAAGCAATAGCAGGTGTGCTACGCCCAATTCTGTGACGTAGAGCACAATTGGCCGTACAACCTGTAACGTCTTGTATCACCAAAGCGCTATTCAGGCCAAAACCGTATAAGATTCGGCGCTTACAAGGGTAGGTTTCCAGGAGGCAACAGCGACCCCAGCGGGCAGGCTTCGCATCGGGGTTCTTGCTTCAGACAGTAGTGTTTCCCCACCTGTACAAAGAGTCCATGCATCTCGTTGTAAACCTGGCTAAGTCTACTGCGTTTAGTAGTACTCATCACCGATGGATTGTGGACAGGCACATTCTTTGCCGCCGTGGACTTCATGGTCACCAAGGTTTTTTCCCGTTGCAGTACGCGTTGGACCAGATTACGAACCTGGTCATAGCTCGCGCGTCTGTCTATCGCTCGATGCCGTTCGAGGACGCGGCGCGTATAGGCGTCAACCACAAAGATTTCGTGGTTACCAGCGAAGAGCAGGATTGAGTCTGCGGTTTCCGGTCCAATTCCCCTCAGAGAGAGTAGCTCCGCGCGCAATTCGTCACATGGAGTCGCTAACATTGTCTCCAGTGAACCATTGTGCTTTTCATCCAGAAAACTAACAAAGTCTTTCAGTCGCTGCGCCTTTTGCCGGTAATAGCCGGAAGAGTATACAAGCTCCTGCAACCTGACTAAAGATACGTTGCGAATTCCCGCGACGGTTAGTGCTTCCGCCGCGAGCAGGCTGGCCAGGGCGCGTTCGACGTTGCCCCACGAGGTATTTTGGGTAAGGATCGCGCCAACAATGATTTCGAAAGGCGTCTCCGCCGGCCACCAATGCTGCGGTCCCCAACTGCGCACGAGTTTACGATACATGGCCCGAACCATGGCTTCCGGCGTGAGTGTTCGGCGGGACTTCCTTGGCAACGCGGTTCCTCCCGATATACTAACCACACCGAATGCGTAACGTCGTGCGTTTTATATGGAACTCCGCTCGCGGCCATCGCCTGGCGCCATGGCGCAGTCCGTACCTGCGTTGGCGGATCGAGACCTATACAGGGATCAAGATGCAAAGCATCGGCGTCCTGGAGTTTTTCGGATTCGTGTGGCGCGAGCGGAAGGAACTGGCGCGGTTCTTAAAGTGGACCGGCGAGATGGAACGCTACGCGCGCGTGAAACCGAAGAACCCGTAAGGACGCTCTTCGTCAGTTGCTTTTCGTTCTTCGCGAGTGGAGACTAACTGCATTTCACGGTCCTGTGAGGCCCAGAACCAGCGCGACTGGCGTGCCCACTCCGGCAGCCAACTTTTGTGCTGCCGATGCCTGGTTCGCCGCGATCTCCAGATATCCCGAGCTTCCTACGATCGCGAATATCTCGTCGCTGGCGCCTTGCGCATACGAGTGGTGCACGCGCGTAATCGTCAGGCCCGCAATTAAGATGCTCACGTCTGGACCTGAGCCACCGAATAATTCCGGCGCATCCAGCTCGCCGATGTTGGTGATGAGGTTGCCGAACTTGTCCACCTTCAGGACCACGCCGCGAAGACTGTTATGGTCGATGCGCTCCACTTGCGGCAGCGCCAGTCGAGTGTAGTCTGAAATCTCGGGGCCAAACTCCGCTGGTGTTACGCCCTTGCTCAGCCATCCCGCGACTGGCGCAAAGATGTCGCGGCCATGGAAGGTCTGGCTCACCGGTTGGAGGAAATATCGCTCCGCCGTGATATGCCTCACCACGAACTTCGCCTCGCGGGCCTCGACCAGCGACAGCACGCCGTTGTCGGGAGCGACGAAGATGTAGTCTTTGGTTTCTGCGATGATCGGCCGCCGCTGGCTGCCCACTCCCGGATCGACGACCACCACATGCACAGTTGGCGGTGGAAAGAAGCGATAGGCCTGGGCAATTGTCCACGCGCCGTCCAGTACGTCATAGGAAGCGACGGCATGACAGACATCGACAATCGTGGTGATGGGATGAACGTTCAGCACCACGCCATGCAGGATGCCGACGAAGGGATCGTTCAGGCCGAAATCAGTGGTCAGGGTGACGATGCGGCTCTCAGCCATGTATTGGCAAAGTAGCCGGGGAGTTGACCCGAGTCAAGCGGAAGGCGCAGCAAAGGAAGCCCCTACTGGATTTCTCCGCCTGGACAGAAGGACCATTAGAACGCGGAACTCGCTGCACTTCTGACCATCGACAGCTGACCACTGCACTACTTTATCTCCACGTCGCCGGAACTGGTGGAAGCTTCCACCGTCGGGCCGCCGCCACGCACGGCTCCTTTCAGCTGCCGCGCATTCATCGACCCTTGCACCGTAATCGGCAGCTCCGAATGAATCGATCCCGAGCTGGTATGCAGATCGACGTTAAAGCCGCTGTTCGATCCCACCCCCAGACGGATGTTTCCGGAGCCGCTGTGCAATTGCCAGGGACCGGTGACGCTGCCGTTGGCTTCTATGTCGCCGCTGCCGGTCTGAGCGTGCACACCGCCTTGAACGCCCTTTAGACGGATGGTTCCAGAGCCTGTGTGGACGTCGATGTCACCTGATCCAGTGAAGCTGGCCTCGATGTCGCCGCTGCCAGTCTGAGCGTCGAACGGCGCGGAGACATTTTCAGCTCGAATATTGCCGCTGCCGGTATGCGCCTGCTGGCGGCCGCCAAGATCGCGCAGGCGGATGTCGCCGGAGCCGGTTTGCGCTTGTACGCCAGAGCTAACGCCTGCGACCTCAACATTGCCCGATCCGCTATGTGCCTCCACGGCGGAGCTGGCCGGGACCGTGATTTCGTAGTCGATAGTTACGTGCCGCTTCACGTCGTCCGGCAAATTGTAGCCAATGCGAAGGCTGCCGCCGCTCTGCTGAATGGGAGGACTCGATTCCACCTGATGCACCGCATTCTCATTGCCGAAGGACCAGCTATTTTCGTGAATGGTTCCATGCACCACGACCTGGTTGGAGCTTCCAGTCTTGACAGTAATGTCGCCCGAACCGGTGCTCACGTCCAGGCTCACGGCGCCGGAGACTTGTAATGTGCGATCGAAGTGGCCGTCGGTGCGGGCGAATGACAACGCCGGAAACAAGCAGAAGGTAAGTAGAACCGCTATGCGGCGTTTGTTCATGACGCCTCTCCTGATGCTGAAAGTAAATCGGATTCGAAAAGGGCTGCCCGAAGGCAGCCTGGGCGAAAAACCATTTGTGATTACTGCTGCAACACAACCTGGTCGCCTTCTTTGAGCCCAGAGAGAACTTCCGTCTTGACTCCGTTGGAAATCCCGATGTTCACGGCGATCTTCTTCATTCCATCCTTGGCGCTGGGAACAGGAATATCAACTGACGCCTTCTTGTCCTTGTCGTACATGATGGCGCCCTCGGGAATCATCAGCACGTTATGGTGTTCGTCAAGGATGATCTCGGCGTTGGCGGTCATCTCCGCCTTCAGCTCACCGCCCGGATTGTTGATCGACACGCGCACTTCGAACGTGGTGACATTGTCTTTTTCCACGCCCATCGGAGAAATCTTCGTGACATGTCCGGTGAAGGTCTTGTCCTTGAATGTCTCCACGCGAATGCGCGCGGGCTGTCCCAGGTAGACTTTGCCAATATCGCTCTCGTCCACCTTGCCCTTCACATAGACTTCGCTGGTATCGCCGAGGGTCATTACCAGGGTTGCGCCCGAGCCCAGCACCAGGATGGAGCTGACCGCGTCGCCCACTTCCACGTCTCGCGATAGCACAACGCCATCGATCGGGGCGGTAATGGTGGTATAGCTGAGCTGCTCCTGGAACTGCTTCAGGCTGGCTTCATCTTTCTCGACCTCGGCTTCGGCCTGAGACACCTTCGCCTTGTTGACGGTCAACTGCGCCCGGGCAACATCGCGCTTGTTCACGGCCATGATGTAGCCCCTCTGCGCGTCGTCCAGCGTCGCCTGCGAGACAACTCCGTCCTTCGACATCTCCTGCGCGCGCTCGTAGGCCCGCTGCAAGGTTGGAATGTCCACGCCCTGAGCATCAACCTTGGCTCGGATCTCGTCGGCTTGGGCACTCTTCAGGTTGGCTTGGGACGAGAGCAACTGCGCTTTCGATGAATTTACCTGCGCCTGAATCTCCACTCGGTCCAGCTCGGCCAGCACCTGCCCCTGCTTCACATGGTCGCCGGTATCGACGTACAGCTTCTCGACAATGCCGCTGGCTTTGGACTTGATCTCGACTTTCGTAATCGGCGTGATCTTTCCCGTGGCCACCACGCTCTTGGCGAGGTCGCCCTTTTCAACCTTGGCCAGCTTGATGGGGTCGATTTTGGTGCCGCCACGCGTCGCCGCCACGGCCACGATTACCAGGGCCACAACCGACGCCGAAACAGCCGTTATGATTATCCAGCGCTTATTCTTGTGGTTCTTACCGTTTGCCACTGCTCCCTCCGCATACGGGCAGCACTTCGTTCTGATGTTTGATACGTCGAGGAATTGGAATTTGTTCCGTTCCGAAGAAGGGAACCGTGGTTGGCGCCTGGCCTCACAAATTCCCCTTTATTAGACCGCTGGCGGGAAGAAATCGATAGCAGAACCTCACCGAGAGCAGGAGTCGTACCCGGAATGGGACGACCGGCGGCGACCGGGGGAAACGGTCAGGGAAACCTCGATCAGGTCAAGGCGAATTCCCTCAGCTACAGCCACATAGATGCGGGGCATTTACGGACGGCCTGAAGAGTCTGCGTGAGAACTAAGTTTGATCTCCGCCAGTGGAGTGCTACACACGAGAAAAGAACCCCGAAGGGGTGGAAATGCGGTTAGCCCAGGACGGAGCGAAACCGGGCCCCCGATTCGCGCCTCTTTTGCGCGAATTGGGGTGGGAAGCGGAGTCCTGGGTAAAGTGGGAAAAAGAACGGAGTCCCGTAGGGACGGCACAGGTGCTCACGCAGACACTGAAGGCCGTTCCCTTCAACCAACCGGCTCAATCATAACTTTCTTAGGGCTTAGGGATGGAGGGCCCAGCGCGCTACCGGCAGCGGGCGACGATTAATGTCATGTCGTCAGCCTGGTGGCCCTGGCTAAAGCCTTGCACTTCCGCGATGATTGCCTCCAGCATTTCGCCTGCGGACTTAGTCCGGTGAGCTCTGACGCTTTGTATCAGGCGTTCGTCACCGAATTCCTCGGCTTCTTCACTGGCAGCGGCTTCAGAAATACCGTCCGTATAGATAACTAGGACGTCCCCTGCCCCCAGCTGCTGTTCGGCGACGGAACATTCCCATTCCTCAAATAGCCCCAGGACCGTCGCGGTAGCTGGCAGCCATTCAACCTCCCCATTCTTACGCAACAGGAGTGGAGGATTATGCCCGCAGTTTATGTAACGGAGCATCCTTGTCTGATCGTCGTATACCGCGAAGAACATCGTGGCGTAGTGGTTACTTTCCGTGTTCTTGTAGAAGAGTTGATTTACGGAACGCAGCAATCGGGGCAAGTCTTCCAGAGCCAGCGCATATTGGCTGCGGAGATTCGCCTGCAGGTTGGCCATAAGCAGGGCCGCTGAAATTCCCTTGCCCGAGATGTCGGCCAGGACCAGGCCCAGCTTACCGGCGCCGAAATCGAGGAAGTCGTAATAGTCTCCACCCACGGCGCGGGTTTGAATACACTTGCCGGCGCACTCCAGGGTTGGCAGCGACGGAGCCTGCTGCGGCAACAGTCGGCTCTGCACCTGACGTGCGATCTGCATTTCCTGCTCGCTGCGTCGCTCGGCTTCCATGCTTTCGGCCATTTTCTCGGCCATGAAAATACTCCGCATCGCAATCCCCGCTTGGCTTGCTACCGAGGCCAGCAGCCGTCTGTCTCCTGCGGAATACGGTTCGTCGGAGAGTCTGGGACCCAGGACAATGACGCCCTGCAATCTCCCGTCAGCCGACCCACGGATGGGGACCAGGCATTCGGCGTGCAATGGTTCCATCTGAGTTCCGCGCAATGTCGCCGGATCCAGTTCCAGCGGCTCGCTGCGTCCCTCCAACCGGTTCAGCCCAGCCGCGGCCGGTGAGAGGTTCAGCGTCTCCGGAGGCGGGCTTCCGGCGTACGCGTGGAGACGCCCGTCATCGGCCAGTAAGTAAACATACAGAGGCATGGGATGCAGAGCATCCTGTATGTGCTCGTGCAGCAGGTGCGCCAAGCCTGCACGGTCGGTCACAGCCAGCGTCCTGGCCGCCAGATTTTCCAGGATCTGTTGCGCGTCGTAGGCGCTGCGGAAAAAAGCGCGGTCCAGTCGGGTGCGGACGCGACGATGCACCTGGGTAGCGCCTGAGATCAGCAAGACGCCGAAAGTGGCCCCGATCGGTATCGCTGCCTTCGATCCGGCCGCGAACCGCCGTGCGTACGCCTGTCCAAACCACAGGGTCAGGCCTACGGAAACCAGCAGCATCAGGATGGCGAATCCGCGCTCAACCAGCAAGTAGCGCGCGCTGCGCCGTAGCAGTACTGGGATATCCATCACGCGGTGTTTTACCACCGCATACGCGAACGACAGTGGAAGCAGGAACAAGAATGTCCCTCTCACAAAACCCAACCAAAACGGCATGTCCATGTGAAGAAGGTCGTAAGGAATGCCGCTCAGGACTGCCGGCGTGATTCCCACTACAGTTCCCCAGAGCATCACCTTGAGTTTGCGACGGTCTTCGACGTTAGAAACGCCAATCACGTTCCACAGCAACGACACCAAGCCGAGCAATACGGTCCCATACCCGAGGATCAACCTCACCAGACCAATGGTTGAGTGGCTGAAGAATGCGCTGACAAAAGGCATCGCTTCCTGTTCGCCGTGGCGCACGCCGCCCCATCCCAGGCAAGCGCCCAGAACCAGCAGCACCCATTTCAGCCAGGGGAGTTTGCGATCAACTGGCGAACGGGTGGGAAAAACGGCGAAAAAGAAGTAGAAGAGTCCAGGAAGCAGGCTCTTCATAATTGCGGCGTAAGCGTACAGGAAATGCAGCATGCCATCCGGAGCC
>JBEKCJ010000003.1:0-86072 GCA_050014935.1 Candidatus Korobacteraceae bacterium | reverse complement strand
GTAACCGACTTCGCCAGATTCCGCGGCTGATCCACATCGCACCCTCTTCGCACGGCGATGTGATACGCCAGCAACTGGCACGGCACCACTTCCAATATCGGCGCCAGCAACTCCGGCGCGTCAGGCACGTACAGCACGTGGTCGGCGGCTTCGCGAATCTCTTCGTCACCCTCGGTAGCAATCGCTATCACCGTCCCAGACCGCGCCTTCACTTCCTTCAGATTCGACAGCGTCTTCTCATAGCGCAGCACCGAGCCGGGATCGCTCGCATTCATCTCGCCCGCAGGATAGCCTTCGGCGTGGATGTAGGAAATTTCCTTCAGCTTCAGCGCGCCTTCCAGCGCGATGGGGTAGTGAATGCCGCGTCCCAGAAAGAGGAAATCGTGGGCGCGGTGATATTCCTTGGCCAGATCTTCCGTCTCCTCGTCGTGCGCCAGCAGCGCTTCCAGCTTGCCCGGCATCAGGGTCAGGTCCTCCAGTAACTTCTTGGAGTGGTCGACGTCAATCGTCCCGCGCAGCTGCCCAAGATAAACCGCGAACAGGAACAGCGCCGTCAATTGCGCGGTGAACGCCTTGGTGGAGGCGACGCCGATCTCCGGACCCGCGTGGGTATAAATAGTTCCATTGGCTTCGCGCGCAATCATAGACCCCACGACGTTGCAGATGCCCAGCGTCTTGGCGCCCTTGGCCCGCGACTCGCGCATGGCGGCGATGGTGTCCGCCGTTTCGCCCGACTGCGTAATCAGGATGCACAGATCGCCCGGGCCGGTCAGCGGATCGCGATAGCGAAACTCGCTGGCGTAATCCACTTCCACCGGCAGCTTGGCCAGGCGTTCGATCATGAACTTGCCGGCCAGCGCGGCGTGCCAACTGGTGCCGCAGGCGGCGATGTAGACCTTGTTCAGCTTGCGAAAATCGTCCTCGGTGATGTCCATCTCATCGAGAAAGACCTTGCCGGAATCGAGCGAGACGCGGCCCAGCGTGGTGTCGCGGACGGCGCGCGGCTGCTCGTAGATTTCCTTCAGCATGAAATGCTTGAAGCCGCCCTTTTCCGCCATGATGGGGTCCCACGTGATGTGCTGCACCTCGCGCGTGATGGGCCGGCCTTCAAAGTCGCTCAGTTGCACGCCCGTCGGCGTGATGACAGCGAGGTCGCCGTCGGCGAGGAAGAACAGGTCGCGCGTGTGATAAAGAATCGCCGGCACATCGCTGGCGACGAAATACTCGTTCTTGCCCAGCCCGATGACCGCCGGCGGCCCATTGCGCGCTGCAACAATCTTGTTAGGCTCGTCGGACGAGATGACCGCGATGGCGAAGACGCCGGTCAGCACCTGCACCGTCTTGCGTACCGCTTCTTCCAGCGAAACGTGATGCCCATTGCCCTCGGCCTTCAGGTTCTTCTCCACCAGGTGGGCGATGACTTCGGTGTCCGTCTCGGTGACGAACTTATGGCCTTCGTCGATCAGCTTCCTTTTCAGGCTGACATAATTTTCCACGATTCCGTTGTGGACGACAACAATCTTGCCGGTGCAATCGCGATGAGGATGGGCGTTCTCTTCCGTGGGACGGCCGTGCGTGGCCCAGCGGGTATGGCCGATGCCGTAGGTCCCGTCGAGCGGCTTCAGGCGGATCGCTTCTTCCAGATTGCGCAGTTTGCCCTCGGCGCGGCGAATCTGCAGGCCGGCGCCATTACCGGCGACCGCGATGCCGGCGGAGTCGTAGCCGCGATATTCAAGCCGCCGCAGACCGTCGATGATGACCGGCACAACCCGCTTCGGTCCTACATAACCAACAATGCCACACATAACTCAGCCCCTATTCTCTCCGCTTTCCAGATCGCTGACCCGCTCTTCTAGCGAGACCAACCGTTCGCTGAAGCCTCCAACCAGGGCTTCGTTTGCTTTGAAGCGCGACTCAAAACTAATGGCCCACTTTGCGAAATTCCTTCAGCAAGGTGGTTTCCGTTCTTTCGATACGTTCCAGCAGTTCATCCCGCTGGTTATCCATCCGCTGCAAGATGTCATCGCGCTGCATCTTCAGCGCGATGTCCAGATCTCCGCGTGTTACCGGTCCCTCCTCTGCCATGGGTCCTCTCAACCGCGCAAAATTCAAGGCATGTTTTGACGGATATGACTCCGCCCGACAACACGTTTGGTAAACGTTAGCTCATTAGATGTTACAGCGGAATCTCCGGTCGCGGTATTGTCCCGGCAGTTGGCCGCCGCCCTTTGCAGCGCGGCGAGCATCAGCTTCGCCTGCCGCGCGTTCAGCAACCCCTGTGTAATGCCCTGGATCAGCCGCATGAATCCCCGCTGAATGGCCGTTGCCTCGCCCGACAGTTCGTAATCCAGCGAGGGAATCTTCTGCTGAGTGGCGTCGGAGAGCCTGCCGTGAGCTTGCCGCAGGCACCGAGCTTTAGGATCGGGCCATAGGTCAACGGCGGGAATAGTGCGATGCGCGCCGGCATGGAAGTAGCAATAATCCTGGCCGCGCATGGCCGGTGAGCCGCAACGTCCTCCGCCCAGCTTGAGGTGTCGGCAAATCGCCAGATCCATATCCCCTCCCCCCCATCAAAATCCGTGCGAGAAACAAAGAACTTGCGTCATAATATTGATTCCATTGGACTTAGCTTAGAATTCGGCGTGCCTGCTAACCGCCTTAGCTGCAGTAACTTACCTCGCTTTCCTCATCGCCAGCTCCGACTTGCGCTGACTTCGACAATGCGACACCGCTGTTCATAAAAACAAAAGGGCAGCAGCGCCGGAGACGCGACGCTTCTACCCTACCTTCATTAGTATCCGGCTGAACCAGAATAAGGTCAAGACTGCGAAGAGGATATATGCCGATTGCTTCCCAACGATAAGGCCTGATTTCATCAATCATCTTGAAGCAAGTGAAGTAAATCTCTTCTCGTCAGCTTCTTACACCGTAATCTAGAATTAAGATTGCGCTGCTGACAGGGCGTGATACTTTCTCCCGGCAGACGAGCTTAAGGGAGGAGACCACCATGGCCCAGCAGCAGATCGCAGCTTCAATTTTCGACATCAACTTGCCAGCGAGAATAGTAACGCTCATTGCATTGGTGATTTTGGCGGTAGGTCTTACGATTTCTCCAACCGCGCAGGCGCAGGCCCTCACCGTGCTGCACAGTTTCACCGGCGGCAGAGACGGCGCCAATCCGATGGCCGGCTTAAGCACCGACGCACACGGCAACCTCTACGGCACCACCGCAATGGGCGCGCACGGCTATGGCACTGTCTTTAAGCTGGGCCATGCGGGATCGGGGTGGATATTGACTCCCCTGTACGCGTTCCAGGGCGGCTCGGACGGCGAGTATCCGGTGGCGCGGGTTGTGTTCGGGCCGAACCAAACTCTCTATGGCACGACGCGCAACGGCGGGGGGGGCGGCTGCACCGGTGGTGGCTGCGGTACACTCTTCAACCTTCAGCCGCGACCGACTGCTTGCGGGACCTTTCTTTGCCCCTGGATTGAAACCATCCTGCTGCATTTCAACGGCAACGGCGGATCGTATCCTTTGAGCGAAGTCACCTTCGACAACTCCGGCAACATCTTCGGAACAACAGAATACGGCGTCCCGCTCCAGGATGGCGAAGGCAGCTGTGATCCCGATTGCGGCCTCGTGTACGAGTTGTCGCCCTCTAATGGCGGGTGGACCGAAAGCACGCCGTATGGCTTCAAAGACGGTAGTTTCGGACAGAACGGCGCCTATCCCGTGGGCGGCGTCACCTTCGACAGTGCGGGTAATCTCTACGGCACGACCGGCGGCTACTTCCAACCCGGCATTATTTTCGAGTTGACCCCGCCGGGCAATCCCTACTGGACTTTCCAGCAGCTGTACGATTTTGACAACGACGGCGCAGGGGGGCCGGTTGCCAAAATGATTCTGGATCCGACCGGAACTTTCTATGGCGATACTGCGGGGCTCTACCCTGGCTACGGATCACAACCCGGTTCGGTTTTTTCGTTCGCCCCCAACGGAGAGGGAGAGTGGACGTTCACGACTCTCCATACCTTTTCCACCATCGGCGGAGGCCCCGCCGGACAGCTCTTGCGTGACAGCTCCGGCAATCTGTATGGCACCACCATCGCCGGCGGTAATCAATATGGCAACTGTCCTTCGGACGGATGCGGCATGATCTTCGAGCTAAGTCCTTCGAACGGCGGCTGGGTCTACACCGAGCTGTATGAATTCACCGGCGGCAGTGATGGCGCCGCGCCCTATAGCAATCTCATTATGGATGCGAACGGTAACCTGTACGGCACGGCATCGGCGGGCGGCAACTCCACCTGTGCCGGTGGTTGTGGCGTGGTCTTCGAATTCACCCCGTAGGGGTGCGGCACGTTATCCGGAATCTTGCAGAAAGGGAGCGGCAATATCTGGCCGGTTGCCCGGTCTCGCGGGGTTCGAGACCGGAAGTCCGTCACTTAATCACCTGTGCGGTGTGCCCTCAAGTTACCGTCCCAGGCGCAGGGATGGCAGTTTCCGTTCGGGCTGCCGCGTCAACCCTCAAGCTTGAAGCTGTATTCCTCGATCACGGGATTGGTGAGGACTTCGCGCGCAATGCGTTCGATCTCCGCCTGCGCCTCTTCGCGACTCACACTGTTGTCGAGCGCGATCTCGAAGTACTTGCCCTGGCGCAGGTCGTCGATGCCGCGGTAGCCCATCTTCTTCAGCGCGCCGTGAATGGTTTTGCCTTGGGGATCGAGGACGCTTTTCTTGAGCGAGACGTAAACGTAGGCTTTCATGAGAGAATCCATTATAGCTTTTGTCAGCCGGCGATTTCCTGCTGTTATTGAGCGCCGGGCAGCCCCGGCGGCGCGTCTAGCCGGGTCAGTTTTCGCTTGACGAGCAGATTTCGATGTCCTAAGCTTTGGGACAACTTAGCCGAAGCAAAACACGTAACAAGCAAACGGCATCCTGGTTTTGTCCCTCTCGGGGCATGGCCTTGTCGGATATTCGGTAATTTCGCTTGCCGTAGCGGCGAACGGGTTGGTGAGTACGACCTTTCGCGCTCCCAAGGTTAGAAACGCATAACTACGGTTTGGCGAACCGTGCGCCAGCCTTTTCGCACACGGTTGCGCCAAGCTTTAGAGCACAGTTGTGTTTGGGGTCCCGGGAGACGATCGTCATGACCTTGCGTCTGCACTCTCTGCGCTTCTATCTGCGGTTGTCGTGCTACCTGATGCCGCTTACAGCCTTTGCCGCCGCAGCCTATATCCGGTTCGTCCCCCTCCGCTCCGTACTCTCCCAGACGGAGTATGACCCCCGCTTCTACTTGGGCGTGTTACTGGTGGCAAGTTTGGTGTGGGCCATCGCGGCGGAAAACTACGGGCTGTGCGATATCGAGGAGCTGTTCCAGGAATACACCGGCCTGAAGAAGACGGTATCGGCTTGTGTGACCACCTACGTTGTCCTCTCCTGCATCCTGTTCTTCTATCGGCAGCAGAACTTTTCCCGCGTGTTCTTTGCGGTCAGCGCCCTCATCCTGCTGGCGTGCACCATCCTTAGTCGCAGCCTCTTTCGACTGGCATTGCGAGGCTGGCACCAGCAGCGCCGGCCATTGCGAATTCTGGTTGTGGGCGCTGACGCCTATGCGCGCCGGGCCGCGGCCAGACTCGTTCGCATCCCCTTTGCCGCCTCCAAGGTTGTGGCCCACATTCGGGTCCCGGAAGACGATGAAGTCGCCGTGGTGGATGTGCCAGTGTTCGAACTGGCCGATGTCGGGCGCGGAATCGGCATCCCCTTCGACGACGTGGTAATCGCTCTGCCCGCGCACCGCTTGTCGTCCCTGTCTCATCTCTTCCGAACCCTACAGCCGCTGTGCACTCCGGTGCGGGCCATCATGGATATCGGCGATATACCCGTGCTGCGCGAGAGACTGTTTCAGTTCGGCGATCTCCAGATGCTGGACTTGGCCAATTCGCCGGCTGAATCGCCAATGTACTTTGTCTTGAAGCGAGTGTTCGACGCGGTATTCTCCCTGCTGGTTGTCCTGTTGGCCGGTCCGCTGATGTTGGTGATCGCCGCCATCGTCAAGATCACTTCCAAGGGCCCGGTGCTTTTCTGTCAGGAGAGAGTGGGCCTCAACGGCCAGCACTTCAAAATGTTTAAGTTCCGCACCATGAAGGCCGATGCGTCGTCAGAAAGCTCGACCCGCTGGACGACGGCCAACGATCCCCGTTGCACTCCGGTGGGAAGGTTCCTGCGAAAGACCAGCCTCGATGAATTGCCGCAATTCTTTAACGTTCTTAAGGGTGAGATGAGTGTGGTCGGACCTCGTCCCGAGCGTCCGCATTTCGTGAAGAAATTTCTGGAAGAGATTTCGCATTACGATACCCGCCACCGTCTGAAGGTTGGCATCACCGGCTGGGCCCAGGTCAACGGCTGGCGCGGAGACACCTCCATCGCCAAGCGCTTCGAATACGACCTCTACTATCTCCAGAACTGGAGCTTCTGGTTCGATCTGCGGATCGTCTGCCGCACCGCCTCCAGCCTGTTCCATAAGAACGCCTACTAGGCGCGGGTCGTATAGGGGGCAGTGCTGGCCTTCAGGCCAGCGTCAAAGGCAGTTCTTACACTCAGGGCTTTAGCCCCGGCGCTTCGTCGGAACCGATAATGCAGCGGCATCGCCGCACTTTCCAAGGTGTGCCTCTGGGCCTAAAGAGACTTTGTCGCAACCGGCCGAAGAATTTTCGGTTTGGGATAAACCGCCCTAATGCCGACAAAACTAGTCGCGAAGCGGCGGCATGATGTTAGGCGTGGGCGTCAGCCCACGCTCAAGTGGAACAGAGCCTGAGCCGCAGAGCGGCGACACAGGGTTGCGACAGTGTTTCGGCTGGCGTCAAAGCAGTTCCTGCACACCGGGCGTTAGCTTCAGTTACTTCGTCGGAAGCCGCTATCATGGCGGCTCCCCATCGACTTCAAATATGTACCTCGGGGCCTAAAGGCCGACATATGGTCGAGACTTGCCGCGGCGCTGAAGCGCCGCACTACCCGAAACAGGCCGCCTTCTGAAAACTTTCTCTGCAGCCTGTTTAGTCGCTCAGGAAACTGCTGTACGCTGACCGCAACCAAGTCTCACCAAAAAGCAAAAGCCCGCTCGCGCGGGCTGTTGCTTTTGCTGGTTGCTGCCTTTCCTACCGGCTGCTGTTTGATCCAGTCTCGCTCTGTTGTGCGGTCAGTCGGGCGCTGTTGCGCTGCGCAATCGTCTTCTTGGCATTGTCGGCCAACTGCTTGGCCTGCGGCAACAGATCCAGCCCTTTTTGCACTTCGGGATCGGTTTCGGCGTGGACCCTCATGCCTTCCTGCTGGCCGAATTCGTTGATGAACAGCTCCGCCTTGATGTTGGAGCGGATCCAGTCATTGTTTTCCGCCAGATCGGCTTCGGTGAATGTGATCTTCTGCTCGTCCAGATACTTGCGGAACTCCTGCATCACGGCATCATCCACTTCGAACTGCTTGTTGACGGTGTGATTGATCACGTAATGCTTGGCGAAATTGAAGAACGCGTACTTCTCCAGCAGGGTGTCCTGGAACTTGTTGGTCTTCGGATTGGCGATCTTGACGTCGGGCGTGATGCCGCCGCCTCCGTACACTGTGCGGCCGCTGTCCGTCATCTTCACTTCATGATTGCCGACGGTGCCATCGCCGTTCTCACGGTCGTTATAGTAGTAGTCGTAAAGCGAGACGCCGGTATACTCCCGCTGGATCAGGCGTCCGCTGGGGGTGTAATACTTGGCAGTGGTCAGCGCCAGTCCGGTGTTTTCCGACAACGGATAAACCGTCTGCACCAATCCCTTGCCAAAGGTAGTTTCGCCGGCGATCAGGCCGCGATCATGGTCCTGAATGGCGCCTGCGACAATCTCCGCCGCCGACGCGGTACCGCGATTCACCAGCACCACAATGGGATAGTCCTTGCCGCCGTTGCCGTGGGTCGCCTTATAGACCTTTTCGGCTGATGCCCGGCCGTGATGCGAGACGATGACCTGCCCCTTTTTCAGGAACTGGTCAGCCACGCCGACGCCTTCGCTCAGCAGTCCGCCGGGGTTCTGCCGCAAGTCAAGGATCAGGCCATGAATGTCGCCAAGTTCGTCCAGCGCGTCACGTACTTCCTTTTCCGTTGTTTCCTGGAAGCCGGAGACGTGGATATAGCCGATGCCCGGACGAATCATGAAATGCACGTCGACGCTGTAGCGGGGAATTTCGTCGCGAATGACCGTAAAATCCAGCGGCTTGTCCGAGCCCTCACGCAGCATCGTAATCTTCACGCTCGTGCCCTTGGGCCCTTTCAGCAGGTCGGCTACGTCGCTGGTGCTCATGTTGTCGGTTTGTTTGCCATCGACCGCGATGATGATATCGCCCGGCCGAATGCCGGCCCGGTAGGCTGGCGCTCCGGCAAAAGGCGCAATCACAATCACCTTATTGTTGCGCGGACCAACCTGCATTCCCACACCGTAGTACTTGCCGCGCTGCTCTTCGCGCAAGGCCGCGTAAGATTTGGGATCGAAAAAGTTCGAGTGCGGATCGAGCACCCGCAGCATTCCCGGGATAGCGCCGTTGTAGATGGACTTATCCGGACTGACCGGCTCGGCGTAGTTTTCCTGCACTACCCGATACACGTCACTGAAGGTCTTCAGGCTGTCACGAACATCATTGTCGCTGTTGCTGGAAGAGGCGCTGGAGGTCAGCCGCTGGCCAAACACCATCCCCAGACAGCCGCAGGCAAGAACGATGGAGAGAACAAGTACAGCGGAGCGCCGCGAACTACGTGCCATTGTGCGTTTTCCTTCGACTACTATCCCGTCAAGCGTGAGACGGCTGTGCAGGAGGCCTCAACTCGGCCGGGAATGCATCTTCGATCTTCGATCAGGACTGGCACCCGGGGTCCCCGGCAAGTCCGCCTTTTGGACTTGTTGAGGCGATCATCGGGGTGAAACTTATCCGAAGTATACCATGCAGCCCGGCCGTCCCCAGCGCCCTACGCAGCCACTGTTTGGATGCTGATCCGAAAAAGAAAGGTGCGAAATGCGTTCGTTTCCGGCCTGCCTAACAGACGGCAGAGGCTAGGGAACGTGAGCCGCGAAATTGGTTCTCGCGAGACGGAGGCACATGGAAATCCGCCAAACTTCGCCGCCTGCGACTTTCTGCCGGTATCTTGGAACCCATTCCGGCGCGCCGTGCATCCATTGGGGTGGAATTCGTCACGTAGGCATGGAAAAAGGCAAAAATCGCTGGCGTTGAGGGAGTAACCGTCGGATATAATCTGACCTTTACGGTGAGTCCGAAGGTTGCGGCTCCCCCGGTTGCAGTAGATTGCGCTTGACGGAACTTAGCGTTGGCTTGCAGAATCCTCGGCGCGGCAGCAAACAGAATCTTTACTCACTTCGCTTTTGAAGGAGCCTCACAATGGCCATAAAAGAAAGTGAACACGTTTGGCACAATGGGCGCCTGATTCCCTGGGATGACGCCAAGATCCATGTGATGGCCCATGTGGTTAATTACGGCTCGTCGGTGTTTGAGGGGATTCGGTGCTATCACACGCCCAAAGGGCCTGCTGTTTTCCGCTTGCGAGACCACGCTCTTCGCCTGTTGCAGTCGTGCAAGATTTATCGCATCGAACTGGACTACACGCTCGATGACCTGGTCCAGGGCACGGTGGACCTGGTGGCTGCAAACAAGGTGGCGCCGTGCTACATCCGACCTATCGTGCTGCGCGGTTATGGACAGGTCGGCGTGAATCCCTTTAATTCGCCTACCGAGGTCTACATCGCCAATTACGAATGGGGCAAGTACCTCGGCAGCCCCGATTCCGATGATGGCGTCGATGTTTGCGTTTCGTCCTGGAGCCGTCTGGCGCCCAACACCCTGCCGACCATGGCCAAGTCCGGCGCCAACTACATGAACTCGCAGCTCATCAAGATGGAAGCCATCGTTAATGGCTATAGCGAAGGCATCGCCCTCGACGTGAACGGCTACGTCAGTGAAGGCTCAGGCGAGAACGTATTCGTGGTGCACAAAGAACGTATCTACACCCCTCCGCTGGGCAATAGCGTTCTGCCGGGGATCACACGCAACTCGGTAATGCATATTGCGCACGAACTGGGCATTCCGGTGATCGAGCAGGTTATTCCGCGGGAGATGCTCTACATCTGCGACGAGCTGTTCTTCAGTGGTACCGCCGCCGAAATCACTCCCATTCGCTCGGTCGACAAAATCGTGGTCGGCCACGGTCTTGCCGGCCCCATTACCAAGTCCATTCGCAAGCAGTTCTACGGTATCGTGAATGGCACCGCTGAAGACCGCTTTGGATGGTTGACGCCGGTCCCTGTTCCGGTTCCAGCGAAGCAGCCGGTAAGCGTGACCGTGTAACCCGGGTTCCGAACACAACTGAAAGAAGGGCGCAGCCATTGCGCCCCTTTTTTCATCAGCCCGGCTTTCTTCTCAGTGCGAGCTGGAACCGTTGTCCTGTGGTGCAGGCCGGAACTCTTCTTCCATCCACTTCTGGAACGCGGCCGTGCTCTGCGGACGGCCCAGGAAGTTCTTCACCAGGTCATTGGCGGACATTGATCCACCCGGCTCCAGCACCGTACGCCGGTAGCGCATCGGAGCCTCGCCGGCCAGCAGATTGTTATGGTCAAACTGCTGGAAGAAATCTTCCGCGATCACCTTGTCCCACATATAGGTGTAGTAGGCGGAGGAGTAGCCTGCCAGGTGACCAAACGACGCGTACATGTGAGCGTCAGACGGTATCGGAACGTACAACGTATATTGCCGGAAATCGTGGGGACAGACTGCATCCACGTCGATCTTGGCTGGATCGTCTTTGTACAGGTCGTAGGAGATCGCCGACAGCGCGTTCTGCAACGAGACCCCGTTGGCGCGTCCAAAGGCGGAGGCCCGGTTCATGCGCGCTACCAGTTCGGGGGGAATCGGCTCGCCCGTCTTGTAGTTGCGAGCGAACGTAGCCAGCACTTGCGGGCTCTTCATCCACTCCTCCAGCATCTGCGACGGAGCTTCTACGAAGTCGGATTCCATGGTGATGCCTGAGATTCCCGCCCATTGCTGCTGTCCGCCCAGGATGTGATGCATCAGATGGCCGAATTCATGGAAGAAGGTCACGGCATCGCCATAGTTCATCAGGCCGGGATCGGTCGCGGTGGGCTCTGCGAAATTGCAGATCAAAATCGCCTCCGGCAGTTGTTTGCCGCGGACCCCGTCCAGTACCGCCGACATCTCCGCATGACTGTACTTGCCCGGTCGCGGATGCATGTCGAGATAGAACCGGCCAATCATTTTGCCGTTGTCGATCACGTCCCACGTCTCCACCGCAGGGTCCCACGAGGGCGCGTTCAATTCCTGGCGGAAGGTCACGTGGAAGAGGGTCGCAGCCGTATCCAGCACGCCCTTTTTCACTTGCGGGTAGGGCAGGTAAGGACGAACACTTTCCGAGTTGAAGTCGTATTGCGAACGGCGGACCAGTTCTTGCAGCCGGAAACCTTCGTAGCTCTGGATTTCAGTTGCTTTCGGATCTGTCTTCTGTTTCTCGGCCAGCAACATCGCAAACTCGCGTTCCGCTACCGGACGCGCCGCCGTGTTGAGGTCCGCAATGAACTTCGCGATGTTGCCGCCGTTTTGCATCATCTTGTCGGCGGCGTTGTAATCGGCCCACGACGAGTACCCGATCAGCGTGGCAATCTGGTAGCGCGTCTGCATCATATCGATCAGGACGTCGCGGTTCTTGGGATAGGCGCGCGTGTTCCATGCTTCCCACATGCGGCGGCGGAGCGCGTCACTCTCGGCATACTCCAGCACCGGAAAAAGGTCGGGATAATTGGTCGTGATCTTGATTTTCCCGTCGGCACCCGGCTTGTGGTTATCGATGTAGTCCTGCGGAAGGCCGTCAAGTTCCGACGCGTTGGCCACCATGACACTCTTCTGGTCGTCGGAGATGTTGCGTTCGAACATTGCCTGATCTTCGGTCAGCTTGTCTTGAAGCTTCTTCAGCTTCGCTCGCGTAGCATCGTCCTTGTCCACACCGGATAAACGAAACTCCAAGAGTTGCCGCTGCACGTAGTAGCGGGTTGCAGGATCGGACTTGGAGACGTCCAGGGCAGACAGCGCCTGGTAGACGTCGCGATTCAGCGAGAGGGCAGTTGCTACCCCGCTGACCTTGACGCTCATTGCCGTACCGCGGTCCCTGAAAGCGGCATCCGGGTTCACCTTCTGCACCAGATCGGCAAAATACGCGGCCGCATTCAGCTGCCGGATCGCTTCATCGTAGGGAACCAGCGTATTCTCTATCGTCCTGGGACCTTTGACGGCAACGACTTGATCGATTGACTGCTGTCCCGCCGCGATCCGGCCATCCTCCGCTTTCTCGAACGCGGCGACGTTGGGTTTGGCGTTCCATACCGGCGGCTGATTCGGCGGTGCTTCCTGCGCAGCCAGCAGTGTGGCGAGCAGCAGAAGCGCGAATCCGTAGACACCACGAAGAACTTGCGACATTTTCACTTTTCTATTCCCTCCGCCGCGTTCGACCAATGCAAGTCTGGAGCACGGATTCCCACGGGCTGCCGAATCTTAAGCCAGGCAATTGCTTTTCTCAACTGATTTTCCACCAAGCGAACCATGGAGGGGCGAGCCGCGGGCTGCATTGGCGATGGTGATCTGAGTCGGCGGCAAAGTCCACGCCGATGCCATATCGCCGCGGATTGCGAAACCAGCGTCAGAACAGCATGGCCTTCAGCTCCGGGCTGACGATCAGCGGCGCCTCAGTTGCCTGCTGAACATCTTCCACTGTCAGTCCGGGCGCAATCTCCTCCAGCACCAAACCACTTTGCGTTACCCGGAGGTATGCCATCTCGGTCACAATGGTGTTCACCACGCGCAAGCCGGTGATGGGTAGGGTGCAGCGTTTCAGGATCTTCGCTGCGCCGTCGCGCGTGGCGTGCTCCATGGCCACGATCACGCGCCGGGCGCTGGCGACCAGATCCATCGCGCCACCCATGCCCTTGACCATCTTGCCGGGGATCATCCAGTTGGCCAGGTTGCCTTCCTCGTCGACTTCCATTGCGCCCAGCACGCTCAGGTCGATGTGGCCGCCGCGGATCATGGCGAACGACTCGGCGCTGGAGAAATAAGCTGTGCCCGGAAGCTCGCTCACGGTTTCTTTACCGGCATTGATCAAATCGCCGTCTTCCTCGCCGGCCAGCGGATACGGGCCCACGCCCATCATCCCGTTCTCGCTTTGCAGCACGACCTCAACGCCAGGCGGCACGCAATTCGCCACCAGTGTCGGCATGCCAATGCCCAGGTTGACGTAAAATCCGTCGCGCAGCTCGCGCGCTACGCGCCGTACGATTCGGTCGCGCTTCTCTGTGTCCTTCTGCTTCGTGGTTGGAGATGTCGCCATTGCTTCTTCCTAGTCTCAGTTTCGCGGTTGCTGGAGGGGCGCAGCTTTATCTGCGCCGATAGTATTCCCTAATTATATTGTCATCCCGAGGAGGCCTTCAGGCCGACGAGGGATCTGCTTTTCTCAGCGTCCTGCGCTCGATGCGCTTCTCGTATTCCGTTCCCTGGAAGATTCGTTGCACATACACGCTGGGGGTATGCACCTGATCGGGATCGATCTCGCCCGGCTCAACCAAGTGCTCGACTTCGACGATGGTCACCTTCCCCGCTGTCGCCATCATGGGATTGAAGTTTTGCGCCGTCTTGCGATAGACCAGATTGCCCCAGCGATCGCCCTTCCATGCCTTAATCAGCGCGAAGTCAGCCGTCATACCGCGCTCCAGCACATACGGGCGCCCGTCGAACTCGCGCGTCTCCTTGCCTTCGGCAACCACTGTGCCGAATCCCGTCGGCGTGTAGAATCCCGGAATGCCCGCCCCGCCGGCGCGAATGCGTTCGGCGAGCGTGCCTTGCGGAATCAGCTCCAGATCGATGCGCCCAGTCAGCACCATCTCCTCGAGCAGCTTGTTCTCGCCCACGTAGCTGCCTTTGTGCGACGTGATCTGTCCGGCGGCCAGCATTAGCCCGAGGCCGAATTCGTCAACGCCAACGTTGTTGCTGATGGTGTGCAGATTCTTGACGCCCTTCTTGACCAGCGCGCGGATAAGGTTTTCCGGGATGCCGCACAGACCAAAGCCCCCGACCATGATGGTGGCGCCATCCTGAATGTCGTGGACGGCTTCATCGGCGTTCGCAACTACCTTGTTCATTGGCATAAGCGTTTTGATTCCGACCGGCGATTGTACCGAGGAGGGTCAGGTGTCTGCAAAAAGTCACTCCTTCACGACTTCGACACAATCAGGCTCAATCCAGATACTTTCCATGTGGGAAGGCCTGCCGACAACTTCTCCAACATCGATCAGGATAAAGCCCTCATTAAAGCCCATGATTGGAAACACGCGCCCAACGCACAATTCCAGGGTTGATCGCGTCTTGAACTCTTCGGAGTCTTGCACGGCATCCGGATTCCGAATTACGCGAATTAGATCGCCTTCTTGCATATCCTCCTAATTCTTCAGTGTTCGGCAGGTTCGTGTCAGGGCACGGCTTCAGCCGTGCCATCTGCAGCGATAATAACTCGGGCTATAGCCCCTCTTCCGGATATTGCAGGGGCTGAAGCCCTAATCTTTTCTGTAAGCTGTTCGGCACGACTAAAGGTCGTTGCCCTGACACAAATCGGAAGAGGTTCGGAAGAGGTTGCGTTGTGCTGCCACACCGACAACTGACAACCGACAACCAGGCCCCAGCCCCTAGCCACTATCTTTTCCGAACCTGTTCGCGCTCTCAAACATCCCGCGCAGCTCCGGCCCGCGCAAGTTTTCGCGCAGATGCGCCATTTGTTGCTCGAAGTACAGCATTGCCTCTTCGATGTTCTGGGTGTTGGTCATGGCGATGTCGCGCCACATCGAATACGGGCTGTGGGCGATTCGTGTCATCTCGCGCAGGGCGCGGCCGCCGATCTGCGACAGCACTTCATCATCGCCAAACTCATCCCGCAACGCTGACGCCAGCGCCGTGGCCATCATCTGCGGCAAGTGACTGATCCAGGCGCACAGCCGGTCGTGGCGCGAGGCGTCGACGGCGATTACGCGAGCGCCGATGGACTTCAGCATATCCAGATATTCCTGCTGCGGCGGCGTGAATGCCCGCTCAGCGTCGATTGGCGAAATCAGCCACACCGCATCGCGGAACAGGTCTGGATCGGCATGTTCGATTCCCCCGACTTCCTTGCCAGCCATGGGATGTCCCGGCAGCACGCTTGTCGCGGCCCGGTCGCCCAGCACCAGGCGGGCTCGTTCAACCAGGAGTTCCTTGGTGCTTCCGGTGTCGGTGATGAGCGTGTTTCGCGCTACGAGAGGCGCGATGGCTTCCAACTGCGACAGAATGCAGCCTACGGGAGTAGCTAGCACAATGACGTCGCTGCCGACGATCGCGCTCTCCAGATTGGTTTTCCCGCGATCGATGGCGCCGCGCGTCCCGGCAATCTCCAGCACGGCGCGATTGTCGCAGCCGACAATAGTGCCGCTGAATCCAGCCTGGCGCAGCGCAAGCCCAAGCGAGCCGCCAATCAGCCCAGTTCCGACAATCGTGATTTGCTGGATGGGCATTTTCTTGAAGGGGCGCAGCTTCAGCTGCGCCGTATGAGCTGTTTTTTTGTGTCTGGCGGGCTTCAGCCCGCAGGGCGATTCCTACCAGCTCTATGGAATCAGCAAGAATGATAGCCGAGGTCCCGCGGCGGCTAAAGCCGAGATCAACTAGCTGCTTACGGCGCAGCTGAAGCTGCGCCCCTTCACACTGAGCAGCTTAGATCGTCCGTCCTACCGCCGGCGCAATCATCCGCAAGCGATCCATGAGTTCGGCGAACTGTGCGGGGAAGAGCGATTGCGCGCCGTCGGACAAAGCGTCATCGGGCGAAGGATGTACCTCGATAAGCAGCGCATCGGCTCCTGCTGCCACCGAAGCGCAAGCCATCGGTGCCACTTTATCGCGCAGGCCCGTCCCGTGCGAGGGGTCAGAGGTAATCGGCAGGTGCGACAGTTTGTGCACGATCGGAATCGCCGAGATGTCGAGCGTATTGCGGGTGTAGGTCTCGAAAGTGCGGATACCGCGCTCGCACAGAATGACGTTGTAGTTGCCGCCGGACATGATGTACTCGGCCGACAGCAGCATCTCTTCGATGGTGGCCGCAATGCCGCGTTTCATCAGCACCGGCTTACGCACCTTGCCCAGCTCGCGCAGCAGGTTGAAGTTCTGCATGTTGCGCGCGCCCACCTGGAAGATATCGACGAAGGGCAGCATCGGCTCGATCTGCGAGATCTCCATCACCTCGCTGATCACCATCAGGCCGTGTTGATCGCCGGCCTCGCGCAGCAACTTTAGCCCGTCGAGACCCAGGCCCTGAAAGGTGTACGGCGAGCTTCTGGGCTTGAAGGCCCCGCCGCGCAGGACCTTCGCACCTGCTTTGCTGACCAATTCCGCGCTGGCAAGAATCTGCTCGCGCGATTCCACCGAACATGGACCAGCCATCACCACAACGTCTTTGCCGCCGATCTCGACGCCATTCGGCAGGCGAACGATCGTTCCCTCAGGCCGAAACGGCCGCCCCACAAGCTTGTAAGGCGCGCTGATGCGATGCACGGTCTGTACGCCAGGGAGCACTTCGAGCTCGCGAGTGTCGAAGTCGATGCGCTTGCCGACGGCGGCCAGCACGCTCTGTCGCGCGCCGGTGGTCCGGTGCACCGCAAAGCCCATCTTCACCAGGTGGTTGGTCACCTCCTGGATCTGGTCTTCGCTCGCCGTCTCCCACATCGCTACGATCATGGTTCCGCTCTCGATGGGCCGCAGAACTGCGCCGACTATTGCTTCTCGCTGCACCCCACCTAAGAATCTCTATCTTTGCGACTCTATCATGGGGACAACATTTCACGCGGGCAGAGCATTGACGGCCACTCGTGCCCAGTTGTACTGTTAAACTATTGAACGGAGCGACCATGGATATTGTCACGGTAAAAAACAAATTTCAGATTGTCATACCTCGACATGTCCGGGAGAAGGTGCATATCGGAATCGGCGACCTGCTGGAGGCCAACTTCGAAGACGGGAAAATCATCTTCACCCCTAAGAGCCTGGTAGACCGGCATTTGGCCGAGGCCCTCGAGGACTTGCGAGCGGGCAGAACTCACGGCCCTTACGCCAGCGCACAGGCCGCGATTAAGGCGCTGGAAACCCGCGCCAAGCGTCGCGCGAAGAAGCGCAGGCCATGAAGCTCCGTTTCACCGCAAAGGCGGACAAAGGCTACGCCCGCCTGCCAACGGCCATTCGCAAGGCCTTTGGAAAGCATCTGCAATTTCTGCTCGCGAGTCTTTAGCACCCATCCCTGCATGCCAAGAAATACAGCGAGAGTATGGATGTGTGGCAGGGAAGAGTGACCAAGGACTGGCGTTTTTACTTTAAGGTGGAGGGAGAAGAATATGTAATTCTCTCCATCATTCCACACCCCAAGTAATTCACAGAGTCACAAAGTCAGGCGAGGAACGGCCCCAGGCTCTGCTTGATGTTGGCTTCGTCAACCTGTTCGCCGCGATTGAGGCGGTCGAGAATCTCGTCTACTACCTGCTTGGCCTGATTGCGTTCGCGATGCAGGAGAAAGCCGTCGAAGATGTGCTGGCCACGCATGGCGTTCTCGATCTCGGTTTCCTTGTCATGCTCGCCGAGCTCGGTGAAGTAGACGACTTTGTAGCGGCCGCCGTAGTCGGCGTCGCGGTAGATTTCGAACATCACCTTCTTGGTGTCGGTCGTGAGTGGCATGGCCCTAGGTCTCGATGGGTTCGGGTGAGCGGACCTTTAAGTCCGCGTCAACAGTCGCCTTAGAATTATAAATCCGGCTTCAGCCGGTGCGAGAACTTCTTTGCTCGGAGAAAGAGCTCTCGTACCCCCGTGGATCCAACCGTCTTATCACTTCAGGAAGCCGCGAATGAGGTCGGCCACCTGCTGCGCCTCCGTGTCCACGGCGAAATGGCCGGCGTCGAGGATGTGAACCTCTGCCGCCGGTACATCGCGTTTGTAAGCAGCCGCCTCCGCCACCTGAAATGACGGATCGTACTTTCCCCATATCACAAGCATGTGTGGCTGTTTCTTCTGAAGCCATGCCTGCCAGACTGGGTAGGACGCGACATTCGTGCGGTAGTCGTAAAACAGGTCGCTTTGAATGTCCACCTGATGTGGCTGACTCAGAAACGCGAACTCGTCCGTCCAAAGGTCCGGGTCGTAGCGGTCAATATCAGGATCGCTGCCGAGATGCCTGTGCTTCGTTGCGGTGAACGAAATCAGATTGGCGCGGAGGGCAGCTTCGTTCGCGGCGCGGTCAGCCCAAAATGCGCGACGAGTGGCCCACAGCGGTCCCAGGCCGTCCTCATGTGCCACCGCGTTCTGAATGATGAGACTTTCGAGTCGCTCAGGGTGTGCGAGGGCGAGCCGGAAGCCAACCGGGCCGCCGTAGTCCTGCATATACAAACTGTAATGAGTGAGCCCGACAGCCTGGGTGAAGTGATCGATGACGGTAGCGATATGGTCGAAGGTGTAGGCGAAGACCGCGGGCTGGGGCGCGTCACTGTGACCGAATCCCGGGTAGTCTGGCGCGACCATATGGTAACGGTCCGACAGCCGGGCAAAGAGAGGCTCAAACATCCGCGAAGAGGATGGGAAACCGTGAAGCAACAGGATTGTCGGAGCGTCCTTCGGGCCGGCCTCTCGATAGAAGATTGAGAGGCCGTCTACTTGAACCGTGCGATATAGAACGTTCTGCGTACTCACAGGCGGGTTCCCGAAAGCGGCTGAGGAAAAAATCGACGCGAACAGTAACGGAACCAGGGCCGCGCGAAAGAGGTGGCGATCTCGAAAAGAACTATGCATCCACTTCCTGCGGCCAGCTCAATAAGCTTTAATCGTCACCCGATGCCGTCGCTGCCTGCGGTTCGTCCACCGGCGCAGGGAAGGGAACCAGCCTACCTTCTCGCGCCACGGATTTATGCGTCAACGACATGCGCAGCGAGCGCTCGTATTCGGCCAACTGCTCCTCCAGGCTCTTCGCGGTTTCCGCCTTCTTCAACAGGTCTTCGCGATAGCGCTTCAGGAAGTAGTCGATGGTCTCCACGCGAATCTTGATCGAGCCGGTTGGCTTGTTCTCGTCCAGGTCTTTGAACGAGAAGTACGGCGTGCCCGACTTCTCAATGATGTCTTCGATGACGCTGTAAATGGGCGCGTCGTGGCCGCACTTGAAGTTGCTGATCTCCAGCGCCACCAGGTTAGGATGACGCGCGGTGAACTTGGCCGCCCAGACCTTGATGTTGGTGCTGCCGGAGTAGGCGTTCTTCCACACGTCGCGAATATCGAGCGCGTGGGTGATGGAGCCGGAGCGCACTTCTTCGCCGAAGAGCCGGTCCAGAATGTCTTCATCCATGGGCAGCAGGCTCTGCGAAAACACCGGGTAGCCAAGCTTCTGGAACTCTTCCATGATCTCGTGGTTGAGGCCGGGATCGTGGTGATAGACGCGGCCCAGCATGACGATGCCCAGGCGGTCCTCGCGCTCCAGCGTGTCCAGCATCTCGCGGGCGCGCTTGCGCATGGTGCGATCGTAGTCCTCAAACGCCTTGAAGCCAGCCTCGATCGCGCGCTCATTCTCTTCCTCAGACAGGCCGAGAAGCGGAGCCCACGTCTGGAACATCTGCAAGGTCAGCAGCTTCCGGTCGTCGATGTTCAGGATCGGATCGAGGTATTGAATGCCGTTTTCCTTGAAGACATCGCCTTCCTTGATGAACGCCGCCTTCACCGCATTGGGCGTCGCGGTCACGGTGGGACAGGCGTTGGCGCCGCTGCAATTCTTCAGCGGCTGATTCATGGTGTCGATCATGGGGAAGAAGATGGCATCCAGCGGCTTCTTCTGGTGTTTCTGGAAGATCAGGTTATAGACGTGCGGAATGCCGATCTTCGAGGGGAAGCAGGGATCGATTGCGCCACGGCCCGCACCCTGGCGATACATTTCCTGGCCGGTGAACTCGGAGTAGATGAGATTCTCGGGTTCCAGGCCGAGGCTCTCGAGGTAGCCGCTGAACAACGGCGTGAAGAGATACATGTTCAGCACGCGCGGCATACCGACGCGCATCGTCTTACGCTTGTTCATCAGCTCAATGCGTTGCTGGACGGACGCCTTCGCCTTACCAAAATCCCAGCGGCCCGGCGTGGGCAGCGCATCGGCAACTTTCTGCGGATTACGCGAGCGCCAGACTTCGTTGGCGGCGATGTCGACGAAGTTCGGGTTCTCCTTCTTGATGGCGTCGAGTCCGGCCTTGATGCCGCGCATGGCGCTGACATCCTCGACTTGGCCTTTCTCGCAGGTCGAGATAATCAGACGGCGCTCACCGGCCTGCAACGGGACCTTCGACTTGAAGACCGGCAGCGGCGAAGCAGGTTCAAGAGCTTCGTTCTTGCCGTCACCGACGCTGACGTCGATGAAGGTGCGCAGGCAGTTGTTCTTGCAGAAGTAGCAGCGCGTGTCTTCGCTGCGCGTCGTCTTGTACCCGATCTTCTCGACGGCTTCCAGGCCGATAAAGCTGGTGCGATGGCCGTTCTTGTAGATACGGATGGCCTCGACGCCCGCGCCGATGGCGCCTGACTCGCCGCAATGCTCGTGGACGATGACTTCGGGTTCGTGGCCGGCGCCGTGGAAGTGCGAGTGGATGAAGTCGACTTCGGATTTAACTGCCGCGAGATTCTTCTGCGTCCCACCTTGCAGGATGAACTTCGATCCCAGCTTGGCGAGATTCGGAATTCCGGCGACATAGAGAAAGATATTCTTGGGCAGAACATTGGCCAGTCCGGCGAGGATCTCTTCGCCGCGCCAGCCCTGGCGCTGGAAGTTGACGATATCGGACTGCATGAACACCGCGCAGCCGTAGCCGAAGATCGGCATGGTGCCCGCAGCGAAGGCGATGTCGGCGTACTCCTCCACCTTGTAGCCAAGCGACTCAGCCGTACCTTGCAGGAAATAGCCGTTGCCCGCTGAACACTGCGTGTTCAGCTTGAAGTCCTTGACGCGACCGTCTTTGAGCACAATCAACTTAATATCTTGCCCGCCGACGTCGACGATCACGTGCGGATCTTTATAGAACTTCATTGCCGACTCAGTGTGGGCGACCGTCTCCACCAGCGCGACATCGGCCTTCAGCACATCTTTCAGGACGTCTTTGGCGTACCCAGTTGTGCCGACGCCCAGTACTTCCAACGTCGCGCCCTGCGATTCCACCTGCTGGCGCAGGGCAACGAACATGTCAATGGTGTCCTGGATGGGGTTGCCGCCGGAAAGCTGATAGGCCTTGCACATCACGTCGCCGCCCTCGGAGAGCAGCACCGCTTTGGTCGAGGTCGAGCCGCCGTCGAGGCCAACGAAGCCGCGAACGGTCTCACCGACTCCAAACTTCGCACCGATGAATTTGGGGACGCGATACTTGTCTTTGAATTGCGCCAGCTCTTCTTCCGAGGTGCTAAGGCCGGCGGCGCCGGACTTCGCCTTCTCAGCTTGGCGACCGACGGAGATGTAGTCCTCCAGGCACTCAGTGCCCATGTAGATGCCGACTTCGTTCTCCTCATCCTTGCCGAACTCGACAGCACCGAGGGCCGCGAAGTACTGCGCGTTATCGGGAACCTTGATCAGCTCTTCGGGCTTGGCGCCTTCGGGCAGCTGGACCTTGCGCTCCTCCCACGTGCGAGGAATATTCTGCTGCCACGCTTCCTTCATGCCGCGGATGAAGCTGTTGGGGCCGCCGAGTAGCAGCACATGCGGGCGCAGTGTGTGGCCGCGTGTCAGAACGGTCAGGTTCTGAAGAACGATCGCATCGAAGAGAGACGCCATGAGCTGATCGGGCGGGATGCCTTGCTTTTGCAGGCCGTTGATATCGGTCTCGGCGAAGACGCCGCACTTACCGGCGACGGGATGCAGCTTGATGCCGATGTAGCCCTGGTCGCATAGCTCCGCGGCGGGAATCTTCAGCTTGGCGTTGATCTTGTCGATGACTGCGCCCGTGCCGCCGGCGCACTTGTCGTTCATCGAGGGAATCTTTTTCTTGCGGCCGGTGTTCTCGTCTTCCTTGAAGACGATGATCTTCGCGTCCTGCCCGCCCAGCTCGATGACCGAGTTCACTTCGGGATGGAGTTTCTCGACGGCGAGAGAAACGGCCGTAACTTCCTGCACAAACTTTGCGCCCACCAGATTGGCGAGCGCGCCGCCGCCGGAGCCGGTGATGAAGATGCGGCAGTTGTGCGGCGCAATGCCGACTTCGTCCTGCATGCGCTTGAGGAATTCAAGCAGTTTTTCGGGCTGCTTGGTCTCATGGCGCTGGTAGTCCTGCCAGATCATTTCGTCGGTTTCGGAGTTGACCACGACGGCCTTGACGGTTGTCGAGCCGACGTCCATACCGACGGTGTAGACTGCCTTGCGGCCAGACTGCGCCGCGACCTCGCGCGACTTGGCGAGAATGCGCGCGGGCAGGGATTCGGCGGCTGGCGGGGGCGTCAGCAGAGCGTCGAGTTGAACGTCAACTTTCTCGGGGCCGTGCTCACACGATCCGTGTTGGTGAGAATGACTCACTTGACCTCCCAAAACCTGAGGGGTTCGGTCCCCTTCTGTTATTCAGTGCAAACGTCCAATTGGTTGCGCAAAATGCAAGAGTGCCGTCCCTACGGGACTCGAAATCTCTTTATCGCGTCGATACCCAGCGCTGAAGCGCGGGGCTAACCTGTGTCGTCCCTACGGGACTCAGCTTATCTTTCTGGCACCAACCAGCACTCCGCCTGCGGCTCCGTGCTGGGCTAGATTACTTCGCGCCTCCGGCGCTTAGTTCCGGGGCCGAAGCCCGATTCATAAAGAACAAGTCGCGTGACGCGAGCCTGAAAGTTCGCTCTACCGATTCTTGACCAGCGCGAGCCTGAAGGTTCGCTCTACCCGATCTTCAGCGGTGGCGCGACGCCGTGCTAAAGCGCCTAGCTTCCAGCTAATCCCCGAAGTTGCCTTCAACCCTTCTGAAGCCATGTTTCGCCTGCCGGAACAACCACTCGATCACGCGCTTGTCGTTGTAGCACCAGGCGAGGATGTGGTTCAGTGTCGAGAAGCAGCTCTTCTGACATTCTTTCTTCATCTCTTTGAGCTGCCTGGTTTCAAACTTGTGGTTCTCGATGGTGCCCCAATCGTATCCGGCCGAGTACATGGGGAAGCATGGCGCCAGGGTGCCGTCCACGCGGACGATCAGTGAGTTGTGCCCCGCGCGGCAGCCCCAGTCGTGCAACTCGCCCTGCACGAAGTTCTTCATCTGCGCCAGGCGCTCCACGGAGTTCACCATGTGATAGCCGGACCGCTGCTTCTCAATCAGCCAGTCGATCAACTCGGCAGCAGCGGGATGGTGCTCCTCGCGGATGAACGTCGGGTTCGAGTACAGGTGCTTGAAGTGCGGCTGCTCGGTCATGGGCGACTCGCAGATGTGGTAGTCGGTGGCGATGCCGTTGTCGTGCGCCAGCTCCGTCAACTGCCTGACGTCGTCCATATTGTTGGCGCAGATGTTGATGTTCAAGAACACCGAATAGCCGTACTTGTATTGCTTCTTGACCAGGTAGTCGAAGTACTTGCGGATGGGCACCATCGCCTTCGGCAGTCCTCGGCCCGGAACGTCATCCCAGGCATCAACCGCAAGATTGACCACGCCGACACCGGCATCGGCAACTTTGTCGATCACCGCTTCCCGCATCAGCCGGCCGTTGGTCGGCAGATAGACCCAGAAGCCCTTCTTCGCGGCGTAGTAGATGATCTTGTGGGCGAAGTCGGGACGCAACAGCGGCTCGCCGCCCATCAGCGCCAGCACGCCGGCGCCGGAGTCGCGCAGCCAGTCGAGCGAGCGCTTGGCCGTGTCTTCGGTCATGCCGCGCACGCTGTTATCGAAGGCCCAGCAGTAGTGGCAGTCGAGGTTGCACTTCCACTCGTTGAACAGGTACGCAATGATGGGGTGGAAATCGCCGGGCAGCACGCGCGAGCGAATCCACGGCACCGCCCAGCCGCGCATGGCGCGATAAATATGTTTGGCCGAGTGCGAACGCTTGCCGTTGACAGGGAAGTAGTCCTCGTCGCGAGCATTCATCAGCTCGGGATGCTGCGGGAAGACCGGCGTTGGCAGCTGCTGCTCCTTGCCGCTCTTGGGAGCCGGAAGCAAACGCGGCTGCTCCGGCGGCTTCATCAGCAGCTCGTGTAATTCGACATCCAGGCGATATGACGGCGCAGCTTGCGTGCCTTCCGGCACCTGCACTTCCGGCATGGGACCAGTAACCTCCGTGTTGGCGTTCACCAGAAAGAACTAACTGCCACTAGTCGCCGAATGCGGCGGCCGCGGCCAGCCTGCGCGCCGGTATCGGCGGCACGCGCTTCAAGCGGGTTTTGCCGTTCATCAGATCGCTGACATGGAGCACGAAGTTGGCTGCCACGCCGGCGTACCCGTGATGATGCGGCACCGGATAGAAGACGTTGCGTAGCTCCGCATGTTCGGCGACGTAGTCCTTAATGTCGTCCAGGCGCTTGCCCGTCGACTTCAGGACTTGTTCGAACTCCATGCGGGCTTTCACCTTGGCTTCGCCCAGCGCCATCTGGACGCGGCTGTGGGCGTTGATCTCTCCCTCGCCGGAGGTTTCGATGGGGAGGAAGATCATCTCCTTGAAGTGATTGGCGACCGCCGACTGGACACCGTCGGACTGCGAGGAAGGCATGCAGCCGAAGGGCTTCAGGGCCAGCACCATGTGGCAGAGCTGGTTCTTGGTGTAGTAAACGTTCTTGCCGACTTCCAGGTGACCTTCACCGCCGCGGGCAAATTCGTTGTAGAAGGGATTGGCCAGTTGGGCCATTTCTTTCTGATCGACGAGCTCGTGGGCGATGTTGCCCAGTCCCTCCACCGCGCGATGGTACTGCCGGGCATAGATGCGCTCGCCCACGCCGACCATCCATTGCTTCTGGCGGAACTTAAGCTCGTTCTTCAGCTTCTTCTGCAACTGGTACCACTGCACGTTCTTGTAAGGAGCGTCGAGCGAGCGGCGGGCCGCGGCGCGAGCCTTCACCTGGTACATCATATACATCACCCAGGTTCCGATAGGCTCAACCAGCACCTGCGCGCCCTCGCGCTCCAGGAACTCGAACATGTGGAAGTTGCCATCACCCTCGGTGATCTGGGCCCAGAATTCGCCGATGATCTTGACCACCGGCTTCACCTTCAGCCGATCGACTTCAATCGTGTTGAGCTGCTCGCGCACCGATGCCAGCGCATCTTTGTAGGGGTCGCCATAAAGCTGCTCGCGAACCTTTAACAGCGAGTTCACCCACAGTTCCCACTTCTTGCCCTTGTTGGCGCGGATCTTCTTGGCCATCCAAGCCGGCAGGTCTTCGTGGTCTTCGAACGGCTTGCGCTCGCGCAGCATGGTGCAGAGCGTGTCGACTGAGGACTCGAAGACCGCATCGGTCTTGCCCTTCTCCACTTCGTAGGGGCGGATGCGATAGACCATCTCGTTCATGATGTCGCCGAGGTTGAGGGCGTTGAACATGCCCATGCCGAAGTCGACGGTAAACTTCAGCCCGGCTTCGCCGGAGGCGGCCTTCACGCCGTCATTCTGCTGGAACAGCAGCACGCGGAAGCCGTCGAAGCCGGCGTTTTGCAATGCCAGCCGGTATTCAGCTTCGTACATGCCGAAGCGGCACGGGCCGCACGAGCCGGCAGTAAAGAAGATGTAATTGTCGATGATCTCCTGCTTGGTGTGGCCTTGCGATTCCAAGGTCTGGAGATGCTGCACCAGGTTTCCAACCGTAAAGTAGGTGGGATTGCACTGGCCGTTGTTGCCGTATTCCTTGCCCAGCTGAAATGCCGAGACGTTGGGCACCGGCATGACCTCGCAACGATAACCGCAGCCCTGAAAGACCGCCTGGATCACGCGCTCATGCTTCCAGGTGAGACCGCCGAAGAGGATGGTCACCTTGCCACGCTCCTCGGCACCGAAGGACCGCTCCACGGGACGCTTGAAGTGATGCACCGGACGGCTGTCCAGCCCCATCATGCTCTCCAGTCGGGCGCGTTCCTGCGCCAGCTTGCGTTGAATCTCTTCCTCGGTCCGAGGACGCGTCAGTTCGTCAATAGGGAAATCGATGCGAGTGACTGGCATAGAAGTCTTCCTCTTTTTCGAGTGGAATTGGTGAATCTTGGTTTGTCAGTGATCAATGTACATGCACCAGAATGGCGCGGAGCAGGCGGACGAGGAGCGTCTAAATTGCAGAGACAGCCGATAGGGGTGAAAACTCTCACGGCGTAAGCGATCTTTGCAACCAAAAGAATCTGTTACAACGAACGGCGGAAACTACGACTACCCCAAAGCTTGCTCGCTATTATCAACTCAAGATGCAGCCCGCATCAAGAGGGTAGAACGTTTTTTTGGCGATTCCGTTGCTAACCCGTCAACCGGGCACCTGAGTGCCAAGAACAAGCTATGTCGACCACCGGACGAAGCGGGTGTTCCCACACATAACTTTCCACCTAGATGCGCTTTGAAGGCTTCAGGTTTCACCGAATTCCCCGGTCGATTCCGGTGAATCATAGGCGACAGAGACTGTGTCACAAGCCATGTCGCCGCTCTGCGGCTCGGGTCTATTTTCCGCCCCGACCCGGCGCTCACTCACCGGGCTAAACTCATCCCGCCGCTGCGCGGCTGGTTTGATCGATTCTCCAGCGGTTTGTTCGACTGCGAAACTCTCAGGCGGTTGCGACAAGGTCTCGACAGCCTCGCTGATCGCCGGTATAGGGGGCCTTCGAGCCGCACATCGGGTCGCCGCTTCTGCCCATCGATTTGCCCGCGCTGGGAAATGCTCTACACTCTAACTGAATCGATTTGCGGGTGGCGCACGACGGGGGGCTGGACTAGTGTCGAGATTTGCCGAGCCGATGGCTCGACTGATTGAGGAGTTCAAGAAGCTGCCGGGCGTGGGGAGCAAGACCGCGCAGCGCTTCGCGTTTCATCTTCTGCGGGCGGACGACGGAGATGCCGAGCTGCTGGCGGAGGCCATCCGCGAGGTGAAGGCCAGCCTGCGCCTTTGCTCCATCTGCAATAACATCACCGACGTCGATCCCTGTGTTTATTGCACCAGTGCAACCCGCAACCAGCGGCTAATCTGCGTGGTGGAAGAGCCGACAAACATCGGCGCCGTCGAGAAGACGCGCCACTACAATGGCGTCTATCACGTGCTGCACGGCGCGCTATCACCCCTCCATGGGGTCGGGCCGGAACAGTTGCGCATCGCCAATCTCGCCCGACGCGTAGAGTCAGGCAACGTCGACGAGTTGATCGTCGCAACCAATCCCACCATCGAAGGCGAAGCCACGGCAACCTATCTTTCGCAGCTATTTAAGTCGTCGGGAGTAAAGGTGACCAGGATTGCGACCGGCGTGCCCGTCGGCAGCGATATCGAGTACGCCGACGAAGTGACCATGCAGAAGGCGATGGAAGGCCGGCGAGAGTTGTAGGGAAGCCGCTCTTCGCTGCTCGCTTTTTGCCATTCGCCTTTGACCAATCACATCATTTCGACGCAGGGCTGCCACGCAGCCTGGCGAAATACCCATTGATCGCCTCTTCCCACTCCTTGCCGGCCGTTGCGTCTCCCTTGGCAAAGTGCTGCACATGTTCGTTGGCTTCGGGAATCAAGGCGGTGCGTTCGTAGAGCACGGTCACGCCGGTCTTCTGCGCACTGTCGCGAGTCAGATGAATGTCGATCAGCGTTGCCATGGCACCGCCGAGTACGTAGCTGTACTGAATGTGTCCGGCGGCAAGATCGAAGGCCGTATTGATCCACACGGCGGAATGATCGCCATGCTCGACGCGAAAGACCATGCCTGGTTGGTCGTGCGTGGGGATGGGATAGATGAACTGCGGATTCCACTCCGGGGCCCACTTGCGCTCCTCGTTTGCGCCGAACAGAGGCGCGACCTGCTCGAACGCGCCATTGGCAGTGAAGTGGAATTCGGTGCGCGTGTGCGTCAAAGCGCTCGCCGGTTCTTGAGCGAGGCACGGGCTGATCATCGCGATCATAAAAGCTCCTGCAAGCATGATGTATAGCCAGCAGCGAATGGGACGCCGAGCTCTGCCGTCTTTTGGCCACCGGCCCCTGGCCTCTAGCCCCTGCTTTTTCTTCATCGCTTCTCCTTTAATTGATGGCTGTCGGCGGCGGTGAGCGTGAGACCGTAGATCTCGCGTAACTTGACGATCTCCTTCAACGTCTGCGGCGAGAAGGGCGCCTTGCCTTCAAAGGCGTGGAGGACGATGCCTTCCAGCAGGTCGCCGAGACTCATGTCCTTGAGCTCGGCAAGACCTTTGAGGACTTTCAACAGGCGCTTCTCGATGCGGACGCCGGTCTGGACGCGCTCGACCAGGATGGGATGCTTGGCCGCTGTTGTCATGGTACAAATGTACCTAAATAACACAGGGCAAGCAAGCGAAATCGGCTGGCCATCGTGGAACTGGAAAGTGATGCTCATTTACGGACGATTCGCGCAAGTATTTTGCCAAGCCGGGCGAAGCCGAGTGGGGCTGCTGAAGGATTTCTTCGCGCGCTGAAGCCCGCAGATTTTGAGGACGCGGCTGGTGCCGCCGCTCCGCGGCTCATCTGGTTCTTCTGCTCAGACCGCGGGCTTACGCCCGCGGCTAACACAAATGTCGCCGTTGCGCGGCTGGGGCATGCGCAGACGTCGCAACATCCGACAAAAAAACGGCGCCCATGCGGACGCCGTTCAATAAGAACCCAACAACTCGTGTCGCGTCCTAAAGGTGACTCAGGACGCTGCCGAGCGTTACCGCGACGCTCCGGCGGTCATGGTTGCGCCGCCGTTGGAAGCGTTGGTCACGCCGCCCTGTTGCTTCAGCCACGCCGACAGCGGCCCTTGCTGTTGATCGCGCAGTTGCACGCAATTGTTAATCGACTCGATGGCCTGCTTCTGGTTGCGCTCGGTGCCGGGGAAGGGATGCTGCTGGAAGAACTGCTGCACCTGGGCGGCCTTTTGCGCGTCGCAGAAGCTCTGCGCACCATAGAGGAACACACCTACTCCACCCAGACCACCGCCGGTTTTCTTCATGAGATCGTCAAAGTGCGCCTGCATGAAGCTCCAGGTCTCGTCCTGGCTATTAGGATGACGTAGCAGTGGGATCAGGATATAGAGATCCTGACCGCGCACCGCAGGCGTCAGAGTGGAATCGAGCGTTTCCTTGGTTAGGTCCGGCTGAGGGAACAGCGACAGCGCGTAGAAGTACCCGTAATACTGTTCGGGCGAAGAAGCTTGCTGCATCTGCTCCTTGAACTGTTTGTAGAGTTGGGCGTCGCCGTGGCGGGCCGCCACCGCGATTACTGCGTGCGCCATGGTGCCGTCCACGGAACTGGGATCCTTCATATATTCCTGCACCATGACCTGGGCCTTTGCAACGACCTGAGGATCGTCACCCATGATTCCCAGACCCTCGAACAGGAGCGCGCGCTTCTGCTTTTGCTCGGGAGTGTCACCAGGCTTACCGTTGTATCCCAACTGTTGCAGGACGGGAGAGAACTGCGTCTGCAACCATGCCTGGAAAGCGGGGCGGTCGGCGTCGGTGACGAGGTGGTCGTTGATCTCGGTTAGACGATCACCGAACGAGTCCATCAGCGCAGAGCCGGGCGTGTTCTTCAGCTGTGCGCCCAGCGCCAGATAATCGCCGACGCTGTGTTTACCGACACGCATCAGCGCCCACTCGTTGCCCATTAGAGCTATGCGTTCTTCTGGCGTCAGTACGGTCTCCACGGCGTTGCCCAACTGATGCAAGGCGGCGCTGTCGTAATCAAAGCGGTAATAGCCCATGGCGCTGGAGTCGGGGAAGACGAACTTCGAACAGCCCTTCAAAGTGAACTGCTGCTCACGCTGGGTCAGCAGGAAACACTCGTGATTACCGGCGGAACTACCGTTGATGCCCTTGGCGCAGACTGGAATCTGCCAGATCTGCTGGTCGGGCTGGTTGAAGGCAGCCGGGGTGTCGAAATAGCGCTTTTGCGAAAGTTTCAGACTGGTGTTTCCGCCTTCGCACTTCGCTTCTACGCCGACAAATGGCACACCTTTCTGCAAGACGAAAGTTGGCATGATCTCGTCGATCGGCTTCTTGGAGGCGCGCGCCATAGCGCCCCAGAAGTCGGCGGCGGTAGCGTTGCCGTAGGCGTGCTCTTTCAAATAGAGGTTGACGCCGGCACGGAATGTTTCGGGTCCCAGATAGGATTCAAGCATGTGCAGGACCGATGCGGTCTTGCCATAGGCAATGCCGTCGAAGAGCTGCTCGATTTCGGCGCGGGTCTCGGCTTCCTGGTGGATGGGGCGGGTGTTCATGACGGAATCGCCGGCCATGGAATGATCGATTTCCGCGACGACACCCTGGCCGACCATCCAATCGGACTTCCAGTTGGCGATGGGGTGCGGCGTCATCCAGGTGGCAAAACCTTCGTTGAGCCAGATATCGTCCCACCATGCCATGGTGACCAGATCGCCAAACCATTGGTGCGCCATTTCGTGGGCGATGGTTTCCGCGACACCCTGCTTCGCGTCCACGGACGCTGTTTTGTCGTCGATCAGCAGAGCGGTTTCGCGATAGATGATTGCGCCCCAATTCTCCATGGCGCCGGCCTGGAAGTCAGGCACCGCGATGTTGTCAAGTTTGGGCAACGGATACTTGATTCCGTAATAGCTGTCGTAATAGTGAAGAAATGCCTTGGAGGCGGCGAGCGGGAACGCCGCCAGGTTCTCTTTGCCCGGCACGGTGCAGACACTCACCTTCACGCCATCGGTGTGATCGGAGACGCACTTCCAGTCGCCGACAGTCAGCGCGACAAGATAGCTCGACATCCTGGGCGAGGTAGCGAACTTGATGGTGTGCTTATCGCCGGGACCAGGAGTGTCGGAAACAATCTCGCCGTTGGAGATGGCGGTGTCACCCTTATCTATCGTGGCAGTGAGATCAAAGGTCGCCTTGTACGACGGCTCGTCGAAGCAGGGGAAGGCCACGCGGGCGTCGGTGGACTCCATCTGCGAGACGACATACTTCTTGCCTTTGTAGGTGCTCAAGTAGAAGCCGCGAAGCTTGTCGTTGAGATGTCCGGTGTACTTAATGCTGAGCGTCGCGGGCCCGGCAGGAAGCTGATTGTCGAAGGTAAAGGTCGCGGTCTCGTTCTTTTCGTCAAGGGAAACCTTGGCGGTCTGAGTTTTTCCGCCCGCCGTCGCCGTAACGTTGTGGAAGTCGATTTCAACGGCATTCAGCGTGATGGTCGTGCTCGCCTTGCTGAGCTTGAGGTCGATGGTCTCATCGCCATCAAAGGTGTTGTTGGCGAAGTTGATGTTGACGGCGAGGGAATAGTGATCGGGAGATGCGCCGCCAGGCAGGCGCTGCGCAGTTGCTGAGCAGCAGGCAAGCAGGCCGACGGCGAAGATAAGCAGGAACTTTTTCATAAACACACTCTCTCAAGGAAATGGAAGATACCGAACAAGTATGAAAGGCAATACGTGACGAAGCGGTTGATAGTTCCGCAAGACCGTTTAGAACATATTAGACGAGTGGAAGCGGAGGGTGTGAGCGAGCGCGATCATCAGCAGATTTGCGTGTCCATTTCCGTACAGTACGGACAGTGGTCCACGTGTTCTTTGCTCAGGCGGCATTGGCGCCGATTTTGCGTAACCGTCTTTGCTGCTGCCGAATGGTGTCTGATAATCTAAAAGATTCGTGGATTGCGCATGGTGATGCTCGCACGGGAGGGCCGTGACGGGCGGCACTGCGCGTCCCATGTAGATTTGTTTACCTTATCCATAAAACATCCTATTGGAGGCAAATTGACGAAATTCAGGAAGCAGGTTTTCTCACTCGTAGTGGTTGCTGGTCTACTGGCGCCGGCCGCGTTCGCCGGCAGCAAGGAGGATCCGCATGATTTGCTTTCGAAATCGTTTCAGCAAGCCGGCATCTGGAATCAGGGTCCGGTGAAGGTGGTGGCACAGGTGCAAATCCCCAAGCCTGACGGGAGTAAAGTGGATGTGAACTACACAGTTTCCTGGATCGGGCCTGACAAGTGGCGCGCGGAATGGACGGCAAACGGGTTGGAGGAGATCGCGGTTTTGAATAATGGAAAGCTATCGTATTTCAGCAATCAGTCCACTCCGATCGTGCGCATCGTCGAATTCGAAGCGGCTTTGGCTGCACTGGATGGCGGTAATCCTGCCGGGCCGTATATGTTGCCGCCCTTGGACTATCAGAAGGCGAAGATCGACGTAAGCAAGAAGAAGATCAACGGAAGCGATGCCAAATGCCTGGCGCTCGGTCAGCCGGCGACGACGTACTGTATCGACAATGCGACGGGTCACCTGCTCAGTGCCGAGGGCGAGCTGGGCAAGTTCGAATACAGCGACTACGCGACCGTGGGAAGCAATGCGTACCCGCAGACGGTGAAGGTGAGCTATGTGAACACGCCGATGGAGGATGCCAAGGTGACGGTAACCCGAGGCGACAAGTTCTACGACGCGCTCTTCAACCCGCCCGAGAAGAGCACCACCGTGGACTTTCCCTCCTGCGCCGACGTGGACAAGAACTTCAGCGCACCGCAGCTGAACAAGACGGTGACGCCCAAGCTGTCGGATGCCGCAAAAAAAGCCAAGAAGTACGGCTACGTGTGGGTGCTGGTCTCGGTGGGCAAGGATGGTTCGGTGCAGAAGGCGTTGGCGCTCGGGGGCGAGCCCGAACTGACTACCGCCGCTACCGATGCGGTGAAGCAATACAAATTCACGCCCTACATGCGCTGCGGCCAGGCCGTGGAATTTCAGAAAGTGGTAGTGGTGCCTTTCGCGCCTCCGGCAAATCCGGGCGACGGGGCCATATTGCCCACAAAGTAAGTAAGCCCACCCAGGCGGAAGCTTGGGTGGGACACAGTCTAGTAGCCGGCAACTGCCTTACGGCGTGATCTCCCAGATAACGCCGTAGCCATAGGTGCCGCCCTTGACTGTTGTGCCGTAGAGATTGCCGCTGCTGGCGACGAGCAGAGTGCCTACGGGAAATTCGCCATCACCAACGCTAAACGTGTGTAGCCGGTGCCGCGAGTGCCGACACAAGCAGGACGGCAAGAACGACGGTGATCGCCCGTGCAACAGTTGCTGAATTTTGTTCTAAGCGCATCATGACCATCTCCTTCGCGAATTGAGAGTGCCGCTCTTCTAAATGCTTTCCGTCCGCGACTCCCACATTGTGGGATATATGGGCTGATCAGCGCCGGTAACAGGGTCTGCGCCTGCGCGACGGCAGCCATAAGCAGGATGAAAAGAACGGCTGTTATCGCCAGCCCAGCAGTTACCGAGCCTGGATTTTTTTCTAAGCTGGTCATGGTGTCTCCTTCGCTAACTGATACCGCTTCTTCTAAAGCTTCGATTCGCAAACTCTGACATTGTGGGATACGTCAACCTGTCCGGCTCCGGTAACTGACAACTGACAACCGGTAACGGGCAAACTGTCTTACGGCGTGTACTCCCACACTGTGCCCTTTCCATACGCGCCACCGTCCTGCGAAGTGCCGAAGATATTCCCGTCCGCGTCAAGGACGACCGAACCATAAGCAAAGTAACCGTCAGCCGCGGTAAAGTCGTGCAGGTCGGTCAAGGTCCAGGAGCCATTGGAGGGAGTCAATTTGAAAAGCTCGCCCTCATCGTGGGCGCCGCCGCTGATTCTGACGCCATAGAGATTTCCAGCGGCATCGAGCGTGAGCTCCCCAGAGACACCCTGGCCGGGACTGTCGAAGTAATTAATGACCTGAAAGGTCCAGCCTCCGCCGGAGGGTGAGAGCTCGTACGTCACGCCACTGCTACCTGGTCCTCCGTCCGAGGTGGCGCCGTAGAAATTGCCAGCCTGGTCCCGTACCAAGCCGCCGTAAGCCAGAGAGCCATCCCTTCCGTCGAAGGTGTGCAGTATCGTGGTGGTCCAGCCAGACCCGTTGGGACTGAGCTGGAAGATGTAGGTGCCAGTGCCAGTGGTGCCGTAGAGGTTGCCGGCATTGTCGAAAGCCACGTTGGAGTAGGGGCCATTGCTGGGCAATGTCAGGGCCGCCAGAACAGTTTCAGTCCAGCCGCTTCCGCTGGGCGAGGCCTCCCAGACGGTTCCCCAATCACCGCCGCCGAACTGGGTTGTGCCGTAGAGGTTGCCAGCCTGATCGAAGATGAGAGGCCCATAAAGAGGCTGGTCCCCGTTTAGCCCACTGAAGGTCTGGAGAAGGGTGAATTGCCAGGGAGTCAGAGGACTGGGCGGAGGGGTCGGCGACGGCTGAAGCTTGTAAAGCGTCCCTTGACCGTCATAGTAGCCGATGGTCGTACCATATAGGCTGCCATCGGGACCAATCGTCACCGGCGAAAGCGGATTGGCGCCATCATAGTCATTCTTGAAGCTATAGATGGGCAGCAAGCTCCACCCACCGCTGTGGTGGACGAGTTTGAAGACGTTGCCGTAACCGTACGCCCCACCCTCGGACGAGGTGCCATAGAATGTTCCTGCGCCGCCAGGGGTAAGGCCGGCGGTTGGAGCCCAGCCATCAGCGCCCCCAGTGAAGTTGTGAAGCACGGTAAACGTCTGCCCCTGCGCGAGCGTGGTGGCGGCCATTGCAAACGCAAATACCAACACCAGTGCGAAGGCTAATGGGTGTGAATCGGTTCCGAAACTCCAAATGCGGATTCGCCCTGTCTGCGTCATAGCAATACTCCATTTCCGTCCTGAAGGATGCGGGCACTGATGTTTCCTGATAACTCGGTATTGAACCCACGCTCAGCGCTTGGCCGACCGAACACCGCCGAGTCAGCTTCCGGGCTACGCCGGCGCACGCCCACTATTGCGCTCTTCTGCGAAACGGGTCAACTTAATTTCGGATTACGGTCTAACGCTCTGATAGCAGATGATTTATAGGCATCGTTTGAGATCGTCGTCGATGCGAATGATGACGGTGACAGGTGTGACTCCCGAGAAAATCGCCTTGCTGGAAGGCAATCAGGAACCGGGCGTGTCTGATTGCTCACGACGCCACAGGTTACGAAAGTACAATTACCGGGATTGTACGTTCGCAGCTTGACGGATTCGTCAGAGGAGTTAGGATTTGGTTGGTAGGGTAGGATCCGCCTGTTCCCGGCGCTCCCTACCCTATCTGTGTCTACGGCCGATGGTCAGCGGTAGTAGTCGCTAATCAGTTGCCAGCAGTCAGCTCAGATGGGAGTGAGAACTGAGAAAGGCGAGAAGCGCATGGACGCCAACCCCTTATTTCGTGCCAGCTTGCAAGCAAGCCTAGTAGTGTCAATACTTTGCAGCGAAATGTTCAAGTTGATGATAACAATGCGTTTAAAGGCTCCCCAGGGCTACTAGATAGTGACGTTGATTAACGTCAGAGCTTTACTGCCAATGACTCACCGGGATGGCAAGCTGTGTTCTTGACTAATCGCCGACTGCGGACACGATATGCTGTGACTATGGACCGTGAAAGTGCCGACATTTTTTTCCTCGACGTGATCGTGATCGGAGCGGGGCCGACCGGGCTGGCTTGCGGCATTGACACCAAGCGCGCCGGCTTCAGCGTCACCAACATCGACAAGGGTTGCCTGGTCAACTCGTTGTTCAACTATCCCAGCAACATGACGTTCTTCACCACGCCGGAGTTGCTGGAGATTGGTGACATTCCGTTTTGCAGTCCCAACCAGAAGCCGACGCGGCAGGAGGCCCTGGAGTATTACCGCAAGGTTGCCGAGCACTACCAGCTGGACGTGCGGCAGTATGAGCCGGTGGTCTCGATTGAAGGCAGCGACAACAACTTCGTCGTCCACACCACCAACCTGCACGGCCACAAACGCGAATACCACGCGCGCAAGCTGATCGTGGCAACCGGCTATTACGACCGGGCAAACTATATCAACGTTCCGGGCGAGGACCTGGTTAAGGTAATGCACTATTACCGCGAGCCGCATCCGTTTTTCGGGCTGGACGTGCTCATCGTCGGGGGAAAGAATTCTGCGGCGATTGCCGCGCTGGAATTGTGGCGGCACGGAGCGCGGGTGACGATGGTGCATCGCGGGCCGGGGATCAGCCCGTCGGTGAAGTACTGGATCAAGCCCGACATCGAGAACCGCATCAAGGCTGGGCAGGTGAATGCCTACTTCAACAGCACGGTGCGGGAGATCACGCTGGAACACGTAGTGCTGGACACGCCGGAAGGCGAGGTGACGCTGGCCAACGATTACGTCTTCGCGCTGACGGGATACCATCCCGACTTCGAGTTCCTGAGCGCATTGGGAATCAAGCTGAGCGGCGAAGCGGACAGGAAGCCAGTGGTGGACCGGCAGACGCTGGAAAGTAATGTGCCGGGAATATATCTGGCGGGTTGCATCGTGTCGGGCATGAGGACCAGCGAAGTCTTTATCGAGAACGGCCGTTTCCACGGGCAGGCTATCGCCGCCGATTTGAAGCAGAAGCTGCGGCCCGAGGCGGTGACGGTGTGAGACTGCGCTCTTCGCCTTTCGCTCTTCGCTATTCGCCGGAGGTCTCATCCTTCAGTTCCGGTGGAAACTGAGATTGGTAGCTGCCCGGGCCAACAACCTCTTCCGGCAAATAGCGAAGAGCGAATAGCGAAAAGCGACAGAGTGGGGCACCGCCGCGAGGCGGATAGAGAGAGAACGATGACGACGAAAGCACGAGACAAGAAGCGGCTGGCTCACGCAAAGACGCCGGCAAGCGGCAAGCCTGCGGCAAAGGCGGCAAGTAGCCTGGCGGAGCAGGCTCTGGGCGCGTGGCAAACGCATCAGGAAGTCAATGAGCTGCTGATTGACGCGATTCCGGAGAAAGGCTTCGCGGCGGTTCCATCGGAGTCGCGCGGAAGGGATGTGGCGCGCCAGTTCATCCATATGGACTATGTGCGCGTGAAATGGTTGCAGCACAGCAACGCGCCGGAAGCCAAAGGCCTGACGCTGCACCGCAAAGAAGAAGAGCTGTCACCGGCGCAGCTAAAAGCTGCTTTGCGGGACTCGGGCCGAGCGGTGGAGTCCTTCTTACGCCGGCTGATGGAGCAAGGCGGCAAAACGAAGCTGTTCAAGGGCGAGCCCCTACGCCTGATGTGCTACCTGATCTCGCATGAGTCTCACCATCGCGGACAAATTGCGCTGGCGCTGAAGCAGAACGGAATGCGCCTGCCAGACGAAGTGGCGCTCGAAGGTGTTTGGCAGAAGTGGTGGTAACCATGAAGGCGCTATTCGCTCTTGGCTCTTCGCCAGAAAGAGATTGTTAGCCGATGACAGCCGATTTCATCCTCAGCCGGGGCTGAAGAATGAAGATTCGGCGAATAGCGAAAAGCGAGTCGCTTACAGCGGACTCCCGTTTCCGCCTTGCCGACACCCTGACTGTCTCACGTGCCCGCGGGCGGTAATTCCGGACCGGGATCTTGCGGAGGCAACTCCGGCGCCGGCGCTGCTTCATCGATTTCCTCAGGATGAGGCGTGGTGTAGACCACTTCTTCAACTTCCACGACAACCATTTCCGCGTGCCGCGAATACCAGGTGGTGGCGCTGGCCAGTTGCCACAAGCGCGTCATCAGTTGCGCGAAGACGATCAGTTCCAGCAGAACGAAGGACAGCGGCAACGAGGTTGGCGGCAAATGCGCCCAAATCACCAGTCCAATCACCAGCGTTACCCATGCGACCAGGCTGATGCAGAAGTAAATGCGGAAGAGATGCCGGGAATCATGCCAGGTAATGCGCCAGGCCGTCCACAGATTGCGCCACATGCCGTCTTCGTTGCGGGCGACGGCCCGCACTTCGGCAATGTCGAACCACAGCCGCACCCAGAGGGCGAGCAGCAGGAAAATTAGTATCGCGCCCCACCACATAAAAATGCCCACCTGGTCGGCGATGGCGCGGTCCCCGATATGGTCAGCCAGCTTGTCCAAGCCTTGATAGATCATGCCCACGATCGCGAAGGGAATGATGGACAGAAGCATCAAGCGCACGAAGCGCCAGAAGAATGCGCCCGAGGCAGCGAAGAAGTCGCCGGTATTGAGCCGGCGGTCCTGACGATAGGTTTCCAGAATTCCGCCGGTGACCAAAATCATGAACAGAAAGAACAAACCGGCGAAGACGTAGGAGCTGGTGCTGTAGCGCATGAGGTTGACATCGGGCAGGCGGAACAGCTCGATGAGCATGCCCAGATCGAAGCCGTGGCTGAGTTTTTGTCCGGCTAAACCGTGGGCCAAGGCGTGGGCGGTTCGCATCGCTGCGGGAGCCGCGCCCAACGCGCCGCACACCGCATTCACGACGAACACCCACCAGAGAACGCCTTGCCGCCGCCACAGGAGACTGAATCCGGCAGCCACTGGGCCTTTCTGATCGTCTGCCATTGCGCGCCTCCTAGGCCAGCCAGCTCAGCATCTGAGCCAGGAATTGGGTCAAGAACATCCAGTATGCGGCGATTTTGTGCACCGCTCCGTGATGCGATTCGGCGGTGCGGCTGTTGTTCAGATAATCGCTGTCCAGAGTTACCTGGTAGCCAGGATCGATTTGCACGGACTCAACCTGCGCCTTCTTGCGGTACACATAGCGCACCCAGCGGTCTTTGCCGTCCCAGCGTTCGTAGGTGGTGTCGCCGTTGTCGAACTTCACCACCGCTTCTACCGGGAACACGAAATCGCCTTTGCGATGCAGGATCACCTGGGTTTCATATTCGGTCTCACCCGGTTTTTCGTTCAGGTTGGGGTCGAACCATCTCACCGGATTGGAGTCGGCGCGCAGCACTTCGTAATCCAGCACCTGAGTTCCGAACAGCGCCTGCTTCCAGTACCAGCTCAGGTCCTGGCCGGCGACTTCGTTGACGGTCTTCATGAAGTCTTCCTGCGTGGGATGAGTGAAGCGATAGCGCATGAAATACGTATGCATCGCGTTGCGCATGGTCTGCTCGCCGACGATCTTTTCCAGCGAGATCAGCATGGTCGCAGTCTTGCCATAGCTGATGGAGCCATAGTCGCCCATGCTCATGTCCTGATAGCTATGGCGATACAGAGGATCGATGTCGGGATCGCTGAGATAGGCGAATCGTTGGTACTCGCGCTCGCCCAACTGCGCGCCCATCCAGTTAAGAATGCTGGCATCCGCCCCGTAGAAGCTGTCGATCACCTTGACTTCGGTGTAGCTGTTAATGCCTTCGTCCATCCAGGCGTTCTCGAACTCGTTGGTCGCCACCATTCCGTACCAGTATTGGTGCCCGAACTCATGCTCGGTGACCAGGTCGATCAAGTGAATGCCTTTGGGAATGTACCAGCCGCTGTCGCCGGTAATGAATGTCGGGTATTCCATGCCTCCCGCTTCGCCGGCTCCGTGCGGAGGATCGACCACCGTGATCTGCGCGTAAGGATATGGGCCATACCATTCGTCAAAGCGCTTCATGCTGTCTTTGACACAGGTGAGGTACGGTTGCCACTGGCGCTCGTGACTGTCATAGCTCAGCAGGCGGATCTTCACCTGTCCCACGCTGCCGTTGAAAGTATCGTTGATGACCTTGAAGTTGGGATCGGCGGTCCAGGCGAAGTCGTGAACGTCCTCGGCGTGGAAGGCCACAGTCTTGGTGCCGTTGCCGTTGTCCTGATCGGAAACCTGCACGCCGGTCGCTCCAATCACGTAATCCCTGGGCAGCGTGACTTTGACGTCAAAGGTGCCGAAGTCGGCAAAGAACTCAGTCATGGCGTGGAACTGATGGCAATTCCATTGGCCGTGCCAAAACACGCCGACCTTAGGAAACCATTGCCCAGCTAGCAGGAAAGTCCGCTTGTAGCCGGTGCGCGCAATTACCTCTGGGAAAGTCGCTTTGAACTTGATCTTGAACTGCACGTCCTGTCCAGGCGCGACCGGCCGCGGCAGCTTCACCTGGAAAACCGTCTTGTCGTCGGGATTGCCGTCGTCGGGCGAGATGAACTTCATCTGCTTCGTCAGATCGCCCATGCCGACGACCTCGAACGAAGTCACCTCGTTTGCGCCGTAGTCTTCCGGCTTCCATGTTGCCAGGCTGCTGGTGCGGAAGTTGCCGTCGCGGTGGGCTTCGTGAATCCACGTGGCCTTCGGCTGAAAGGCATTCAGATAGAGGTGAAACGGGAACGTATCGAGCGCCTGGCCGGTGAGGTTGTGATAGGTCAGGGTCTCGGTGGCGGTGACGGTGTGTGTAGGCGGATCGTATGCGGCATCGATCTGATACGCGACGACACGTTGCGACAGCGGCCCCTTGACCTCGGGCGCAAACGGACTCTGCGCAGCCGCCACCGCGGAGCACAGCAGCACAGCAAGGCACAAACGCAGCAGTAACTGCCGCTTCATGGGCAACCTCCCAGGCTTGGGAACGGGAATCGCACAAAGCATAAGGACTCGACGCAACCGTCCCCCGCAAATACAAATGTATCGCTTCATTTAGCAGGCCAGTGTACACTCTGCCGCCAATGGGTGACTACGCCGGCCGAGCCGTTCACGTTTCATTCGAATCAGCAGCGTCGGAATTCTTCGTCCTACCCGGTTGACTATCCTGCTGCCGCGCTGAATTGTTGCCTGCGACAGGTCCGCGCTCCTGCTACACTCGCGGCAATGCGTGTTCTCGGCATCGATTGTGGCGGCGAATACACCGGCTACGGCGTGGTGGAGCAGGACAATCAAGGCTGCCTTCGCCATCTTTGCAGTGGCGCTATCCGGCTCTCGCCGCGCGACGCGCTGGAACTGCGTCTGAAGACGATCTGCGAAGGACTCGCCCAGGTTATCGCCGCATACTCGCCTGAGCAGGTTGCCATTGAAGATGTGTTCTACGCGGTCAATGCCAAATCGGCGCTCAAGCTGGGACACGTTCGCGGTGTTGCCATGCTGGCTGCCGCGCAAGCCGGTCTCGTAGTAGTTGCCTACTCGCCGCTATCCATCAAGTCGGCCGTGGTTGGCTACGGCAGAGCGGAGAAATCGCAAGTGCAACTCATGGTGACACGCCTACTGGACCTGCCCGCGCCGCCGCAATCCCCCGACGCCGCCGATGCGCTCGCCATTGCCATCTGCCATCTGCATACCGCCGCGACGTTGCTCCGCCAGCAAGCGGCTGGACACTGATACCTTCCTGAAAACCAGCAGTTCTACGGCCGCGAGTCCGATTCATTTTGGCCAGTGGGCGGAGTCGGACGCGTCTCTTGAAAGTCGAACGGCTGCAACCTGGAACCGTCGGGCTTGGAGAAATAACCGCTCATCCGCCGATTATTTATGGTGAACTCCCCTTGGAAGATTCCAGTCACCTCGTCCTTCGGGTAGTACTCGTTCAACTCGAAGTTACCGAGAGAGTCGACCGCACCTTTGAGCCACAACGTCTTTCCGATGCGCGGGTACTGCTCGGTCCCAGAAAGCTGCTGTCCGTCAGCCGTCAGCTGAAGATTCACTCTGGACTCCGCTCCCACAGTGCCGCTGAAGTTTTTGGTGAAGCGCAACGGGGTTGCATCGGCCCCGGGTGACGAGTTGATGACGACAAACTTGTCAGATTTTACGAAGACTCGAAAAGACACAAGGGAGGTCATCTGGGGCCAGATCACCTGGAACAAGAATTCCTTTTGCTCCTCTGACGCGGGGAAGAAGTGCCAGAATTCCGGCGAGGTATCAATTCCTAACGGCGCCGCGGAAGCACCGGCAAATCCGAAAGGATGCACAAAACCAGACGACGTCAGTGCCCAGGGATACTCGGTGTCGCCCGCAACATCCTTGATGCGAGCCACTCCAGTCGCGTTGAGCATCTCGTTAGGCTTGCCTTTCTTCCCCAGGATGTGCATGGCCAACACATAGGGCCGGTCGGCGAAGAACTGCGGGGCCTCGGTACCACGTACGTCATGTCCCCTGGCGGCCATCTCCGGCGAATTTGCCGGGCCCCAAGCGAGGCCGACCAGAGAAAACTCAGCATCGCCCTGCTTCCATTGCACCGTCGGTGGAAACGGGAAAGTCTCCTCCAGTACCTTAGCCGGCCCTTGATTAGCGGCGGCTCCTTGCGCGATTGAAAAAGCGGAGAAAACAATGGCAAACAGAACTGTGGTGAGCGCAGCCCCCGGCTCGATCATCCGATGGCTGCGGCAACGCAAAGTCAGACGGGACATGAGCGACCCTCGCTACACGTATCTGGCCTCATCATTCCACTGCAACGACGGTTCTTCAAGACGATTGTGCCGGGGCCATGCAAAACGGTGCCGGTACGGGATAGAATCTCCCTCGCATGAGATTTGTCGGCAGCCTGTTGTTTCTCCTCGTAGCTCCTGCCCTGCTGGCCCAGCAGCCCGCCCCTGTTCCGGTTCCTGCTGTTCCCACCCAGGCGTCTGTGCGCTTCAGCTTCGATTGGAACCAGGGCTTCCCGTGGCAGACGTACAGCATCACGGTGCAGTCCGACGGCAAGGCCCGCTTCAACGGAACTCCCCACGCCGATGAGACCAACGACACCGACCCGTACCAGCAGGACTTCACCATGTCGGCGGCAAACCGGCAAAAGATCTTCGATCTGGCGCAGAAGCTGAATTACTTTCAGGGCAATTTTGCTTCCCCCATGAAGCACATCGCGCAGACGGGCCAGAAGACGTTGCAGTACCAGTCACCGCGGATCCAGGGCTCCGCCACCTACAACTGGTCGCAGAACGCTGACATAGAGGAGCTCACGCGCCTCTTCGGGGCAATTGCCATGACCATCGACTTTGGCCGCAAGCTGACTTTCCAGTATCGCTACGACAAGCTGGGCATGGACAAGCTGTTGAAGGAGCTGGAGGATCAGCAAGCCGGCCACGGCGTGGAGGAGCTGGCGATCGTCGCGCCTATGCTACGCAAGATCGCCGATGATCCGAACCTGATGAATATCAGCCGGCAAAGCGCTGAGCGCCTGCTGCACTACCAGGGACAACCGGCTGCGCCGACTCCTGCCTCACAATAGGAACCTGCTCTCCGTCCGCGTAAAGCAGTCCTACACAGTACGTCACAATACTTTGACAACGTCACAGCGCGAATTCCCGAATCCTTGCCTCGAAATGGGTGTTTAATATGAATTGAAAGAGAAGGCCTCGACGAGCTCGTGCAGCCGCCGTCTCTCAGGTTCAGGAAGCACAGGCCCAGGAGTACCAACATGACCAGGCACGTTATTTCTGCTGTCGCAACGTTCGTTTTGCTTGCAGGCTCGGTCGCAGCCGTCGCCGACTCGCATATCAGGATCGTTCGTCTCAGCTCTGTCGAAGGACAAGTTCAGATGGATCGCGCTACCGGTGAAGGTCTGGAGCGCGCCATCCTGAACACCCCAGTCGTCGAAGGCACGCGTCTGGTTACTGGCAGTGATGGACTGGCGGAGGTCGAGTTCGAGAACCAGAGCGCGCTGCGCTTGACGGAAGACTCTGAAGTAAAGTTTTCCCAGCTTCTGATGAATGATGCCGGCGTTAAGATCAATCAGATACAGGTGATCAAAGGGCTGGTTTATCTCGATGCGGCGACCAAGAGCGACGATGTCTATCGCCTGATGGTCGGCAATAACAGTTTCCTGGTGCGGCGCGACACCGAGATGCGGCTCAGCGCCGGCCCTGATCAGGTGCAGGTCGCCGTCTTCAAGGGCGAAGTTCAACTGGAGAACCAGCCGCAGCCCGTGATCGTCGGCAAGAGAGAAACTCTAACTCTCGCTGCCGACAACAGCACAAAGTACACCGTCGCCAAAGGTGTTGAGCCGGTGCGCTTCGATGGTTGGAACAAAGAGCGCGAAGCCTACAGCAGCACCTACGCTGAAAATCAAGGCTACGGTGGACCGAGCCACGCCTACGGCCTTCAGGACCTCAACTATTACGGCAACTATTTTTACGCCGGCGGCTACGGCTACGTTTGGCAGCCCTACGGCTTCGCCAACGCAATGATGAGTTGGAGTCCCTACAGCAATGGAGCCTGGATGTTCTATCCCGGCTTAGGCTATTCGTGGGCCTCGGCCTATCCTTGGGGATGGCTGCCATTTCACTATGGCTCGTGGGCTTTCATCAACGGAACGGGATGGGCATGGTTGCCCGGCAGCAACTACGGTGGCCAGTGGTATGCGTCCAGCTTCCAGAGCGTGCCTCGGGTTAGCAGAGCGCCCGCCGGTTGGGCGGCGCCAACTCCTCCCGCTGCCACCGCAGCCACGAAGTTTGGCCAGGCGACGGTTCTGGTAGGCAAGGCCGGCGCGCAACCGCTCTCCATTCCAGGAGGACGGATCCCGCCAAACTTCGCCGGCCTGGTACCCGGGCGGCCGGCCGGATCGGCAATGGCAGCCCAGAGCTTTGCCAAGCCGGTTGCGGGCAGTGCCGCGTCTCATGGAAGTGTCTTCGCCGCGGTCGACAACGGCCCCAGCGCGGCCCATCATGGTTCATCGGCGCACGTCTTTGCTCCGCCGGCTAGTTCTGTTGCAATGGGCGTCGCTGTACCCGGGGTTTCGTATGGCGGCGGCGGCTCGGGCGGAGGCATCATGGGACGCCCCGCGACGAGCGGCGCTGCTGCCTCGGCTCACGCCTCCTCAGCCCCGGCGCCTAAGTAAGGGATCTCAAACCAAGCAAGAAAAGGACGGCCCGCATGGCCGTCCTTTTGCTTTATTGGAACTGCTTACTCAATCGCAGGCGTCAAGCTATGGCGGTCGCCCTTCAAGACGCGGGCCGGTACTGCCTGGCGGGCTCGTTCCTCCTGATGGCAATTCCAGCACAGCGGCCGCATATTTTGCAGCGTCGCCTGCAATTCATCCAGATACATGTCGCGCAGCTCGAATATTTTCTGCTGCTCATTGAGCACAGCCAGGTGGCTGCGGCGCCAATCGGAAGGTGACAGCGCGCGCGTGCAAATGGCGCAGCTCTTGCCTTGGTACCACTTCGTCAACAGGCGGTCGACATTCTCGGGCGAAGGCTCGAGTTGCGCCAGGCACTCCTGTCCGCAATCTTCCTTCTCCGGCCAGCGCGAGCACGATTCCAGCCGCGAGTGTTCCTGTCCGCGCAATGCCGACCAGAAGGCGAACTTCCGGTCGACTTCGACCTCGACGGGCTGCCCGGAATCCGGACAGACGACCGGCTGGCGGCCCCGGTTCTGGTAGTAATTCTGCAAGCTGGCCGCGACCGGAAGGCCAGTGACCAGAATTGCGCCCAGAAAGAAAAGCACGATGGGGAAAATAGCAAAGGTCGACATAACGCACCTTGGGCCGCTGCGGCAGCCTCTGGTGCGTTTGTACTGCTGTTGTCACAAGGATTCAGTGATGCAGCGCACAGGAGGATGTGATGTCGAGGACGGGTCCAAACAGTTGACGCTTAATGCTCGATGCCAGCGATCATGGCGGGTGATTGCTACGGAGTTAAAAAACCCCCGAATCCCTCGAGACGCCAGTAGGGAGAGCTGAGAAGGCAACTGAAAAACTTCGCTATCAATGCTGCCCTTGAGCAGCTTTGCCGCTCTGCACCCACGCCGTGTACGACATGTCGCGCAGCATGGTAGCCCCGGCGGCCAGCCGCTGACGGATGAACTCACGTGACGCCGCAGTGCCCGCGCCATCGAAACCTCCCGCCTTTTCTAGTTGATAGACAGTCTCCACGTATTGATGCGACTCGCGAAGATACTTCAAGTAATCCTCGAAGGGATCGGCGAGCTGCTGCGGCTGCGGTGGAACCAGGTTGGCAAACTGCAACTGCTTCAGATTGTCGGCCACGAAGATTCCTTCCATCTTCCAGTGGATGGTATTGCCGGTAGTGTAACCCTTGGGATTCGGCCCCACCCAGCCGTTGTGGTGAACGGTCGTGTGCAACGGATTCGAAGCGTCCCCAACGTAATGGCCCAGCCATCCTGCATAGAAGATGGCGTTGGCTTCGGCAAAATCAGGATTGCGATGCTCCGCAATGGCATGGCGATATTCGCGAAAGGCGACTACCAGCCGCTCGAAGATCTCGGTTGCAATGTAGGGCTGCAGCCCGACCCGCTCCGGCAACAGATCATCGGGATGTCCGGGCGTCTGCTGGCGCCGGGCTTCCAGCGCGCGATAGAAACTGTAACGGTCGGGTGGAAGCTCCATGCCCTCGACCATCTCAAGATTGATGAAGTGGTCAGGCTCCTGCGACCGCTTCAGGGCGGGCTCGGAAGTTTGCCGCCAGCGATCCGGCTCTGGACCAAGATATGCCAGTTGGGCTTCCGCCTTGCGCAGGAAGCCTGGCATGTCTGACGGCAGCTTTTCGGCAGCTACCCGGTTGATCGCGCTGTGGCCTTCATTGCCCCACGGCCATGCGGGCGAGATGAGCCCGGCAATCGTCAGCAGGCACACCGCGATTCGACGCATACTGGTTTTCATTCGGACCACACGGCACTCGATGGGCGTAACTCCATTCGAGTTTAGCTGCGAAGGAAGGAATGCGCAGCTTATACACGCGCCAAATGCAGCCCAAACCACTTCTTGCGGTCGCACCAGGTCTGCTCCAGCATGAAGCCGCTCTCGCGCAGGATCGATTCGATCATGGCGTCGGTGTATTTGTAGCTGTTCTCGGTGTGCATGCGCTCGCCGCGTTCGAAGGAAACGTCGAGATCGAGGGCGGGGATAAATGCGGTCTGCGCGGTCGTGCTCTCCAGATAAATTTCCATGCGCGAGCAGCGCCGGTTCCAGAGTGCGATGTGCTTGAAGGCATCGACCTCGAAGTCGGCCTCCAGTTCGCGGTTCAAGCGTGCCAGGATGTTCTTGTTGAAGGCAGCGGTCACGCCCTGTGCATCGTCGTAGGCGGGCACCAGGATCTTTGGACTCTTGGCAAAGTCGGCGCCCAGCAGCAGGGCGTCGCCGGAGCGCAGCGTCTGCCGGATGCGGCGCAGCATACGAATCGCGTGGTGCGGCTCGAAATTGCCAATGCTGGAGCCGATATACAGCACCAGCTTGCGTCCCGTAATGCGGCTGAGCGCAGGCACGCCCCCGGTGTAGTCGCCGACAATGGGGTTCACTCGCAAGCAGGGAAATTGCCTACCCAGATGCCGCACCGCCTGCTCCAGTGCCGAAGGCGAAACATCGATGGGATAAAACAGTGCCCGGCTCTGCCGCAGCAACAGCTCTTCAATCAGAACGCAAGTCTTTGCCGCCGTGCCCGAGCCCAATTCCACCAGGGTAAGCGAGGGCCCGGCATTTGCCAGAATTTCACCGGCATACTGCTCCAGAATCGAACGCTCGGTGCGGCTGAGGTAGTACTCCGGCAGTTCGGTAATCTGCTCGAACAATTGCGAGCCGACCTCATCGTAGAAAAGTTTGGAAGGCAGAGATTTTGGCGAAGCGGTAAGGCCCTGGCGCACATCCGGGGCGATCGCGTCATTGGTGAAGAGCTGAACTTGTTTGCTAGTCGCCATTGGCCAACCTCAGCCCCATGAATTGCCAGCGCGCAGTGGGCGGGAAGAAATTGCGATAGGTGGCCCGCATATGCGATTGCGGGGTCGCGCACGAGCCGCCGCGCAGCACCATCTGGTTGCACATGAACTTGCTGTTGTACTCGCCAACCGCGCCCGCCGCGGGCTGAAAACCGGGATACGCAACGTAAGGGCTCGCCGTCCACTCCCACACATCGCCGAACATCTGAGCCAGCGGCTCAACCGCGGTTGCAGGTTGCGGATGCAGCGTACCCGAGTCCAGGAAATTGCCGGCGATGGCGCACGACCGCGCCGCCGCTTCCCACTCGAACTCGCTGGGCAGCCGCGCACCGGCCCAGCGGGCGAAGGCATCGGCCTCGTAGAAACTGACGTGACAGAGCGGTTCGTTCAATAGCAAAGGTTGCATGCCTTCCACGGTGTAGTTCCACCACTCGCCGTCGCGCTGCTCCCAATACAGGGGCGCATTCCACTGATTGCTGCGGACGCAGTCCCATCCGTCCGAGAACCATGGCAGCGGGCTACTGTAGCCCCCCTCGCGCACGAATTCCAAATATTCGCCGTTCGTCACCAGGCGCGACGCCAGACGAAAGGCTTCCAGATAAACATTGTGGCGCGGGCCTTCGTTGTCGAAAGCGAAGCCGCTGCCTTCAAAGCCGGCAGAGTGCACGCCTTCGGGGAAGCTTTGCCATTTCAGCGAAGGCGCCGGGTTCGCGGCCACATCGAAGTGCTCTACTTTGATTCTGTAGGCGGGTCGCAGCGGATTGGCCCACAGTCCGTTCTTCACGTCGGTAACGATCAACTCCTGGTGCTGCTGCTCGTGATTGATGCCCAGCGCAATCAGGTCGAGCGCAGCCGCAGGCTGCTCCAGCGTCAGCAGGTGGACCATGGCTTCGTCCACATAGCTCCGGTAGGCATGAACTTCATCCAGGCTGGGCCGCGACAAAATATGCCGCAACGCCCGCAGCGGACGATCGCCAACCGCGTTGTAGTAAGAGTTGAAAAGATTGCGGAAGGCAGGATGGAACTGGCGGAACTCATTCGCGTATTGCGACAACACGAAAGTCTCGAAGAACCACGTGGTGTGCGCCAGGTGCCACTTCGCCGGACTCGCATCCGGATTGGGTTGAAGGCTGTGGTCTTCGACGCCCAACGGCGCGCAGATTGCGAGCGAGGTATCCCGGACCTTCAGATATTTCTGCAACAAAGACGCGTCTTCGTGACAATGAAGATTGCCGGAAGCGCTGCCCTCGACGGTACTCTGTGCGCCCGCTCGCGACATAGATCACCTTAGATGCAGAAAATCCTCAGGCCGACCAGCTTTCGGCTTAAACACCAAGCCGACTCAGGAAAAGATGCACCGGGCGACGGAAAGGTACAAATTTTACAACAGAACCAGCCTTCCAGTGCTGCTAGGGGAAAGCTGGCGCCTCGAACGCCCGTTCACTTTGTTGTAATCTGAACTCAGGTCCCATGTCCTACCAACACACGGTAGAGCAGCTTTACGCGCTCGGCCACGAGCTGGCCGGCACTCCTTCGCACAAGTTCGATCTGGCTTACGTGCGGGAGATGTTGCAGGAGCTTGGCCATCCCGAGCGGCGTTTTGCCAGCGTGCTGATCGCCGGAACGAACGGCAAGGGCTCGACCGCGGCAACCCTGGCGTCGATCCTGCGAGTTGCCGGATACCGCACCGCGCTCTACAGTTCGCCGCACTTGCTGCGCATCAATGAGCGCATTCAGGCGAATGGCGAGATGATTTCTGACGCCGAGTTCGGAGAAATCCACGATCGCGTGGAGCGCGTGGCCCAACAGCTTCTGCATTCCGGCAAACTGCCCTGGCATCCCAGCTTCTTCGAGATGCTGACCGCGATGGCATTCGAGTACTTCGCCAGCGTCGGCGTGGAGATCGCTGTCCTTGAGGTCGGCATGGGCGGACGGCTGGACGCGACCAACGTGGTCAATCCGGCGATCTCCGTCATCGCCGACATTTCGCTCGATCATCAGAAGTATCTGGGCGACACGATTGCCGAGATCGCGCGCGAGAAAGCCGGCATCATTCGCAAGCATGGAGTGGTGGTGACGCTGCCGCAGCATCCGCAGGCCAACGACGTGATCGGCAATGCCATCGTGGAAAACGATGCCCGGGGCGTCAGCGCCGCTAAATATGTGCCGCCGGTCTCGCCGGGTGCTGCCGCCTATCTGGGAGGCCGCACTGCTCCTGTGTCGGGCCGAAGCCGCTATCCGCTCACGCTCATGGGCGAGGAGATTGAAATCGATTCGCCGCTGGCAGGACGGCATCAGTTGCGCAATATCGCGCTGGCGATTGCGACCGCGGAAGAGCTGGGACATTTTGGATTCAAGGTGACGGCAAAGCAGGTGGAACAAGGCATTCGCCAGACGCACTGGCCGGGACGCTTCCAGGTGCTCCCACCGTCGGCAGCGACGCATCAGCGGGAGATGGTGCTTGATGTAGCGCACAATCCCGCCGGAGCGTGGGCATTGCGCTCGGCGCTATCGGAGAATTTTGACGGCCGTGAATTGACGCTGGTCTTCGCCGCCATGCATGACAAGGCGATCCGGGAAATGGCCGAGATCCTGTTTCCGATTGCGGAACGCGTGGTGTTGACGCAGGTGAACAATCCGCGCAGCGCCACCACCGGCGAGTTAGGCGAAGCTGCGTCGCACACGGGAGCAGAGATGCATGAGGAGCCGACGGTGCCGGCAGCGCTGGCAAGAGCGCGTGAACTCAGTAAAGCGGACGGCGTCATCGTGGTGACGGGATCGATTTTCCTGGTGGGCGAAGCCATGGAAGCGATGGCGCTTAGCTAATGGCTGCTAGCTGTTAGCCTTTAGCTTTTAGCCAGAAAACAACTTCGACGGGTCCAGCTTGCTAAGAGCTAAGAGCTAATGGCTCGAAGCTAATTGCTGTTCTTATGACCACAGCTGACCGACAAAACGCAGCTCAGACGCGACCACGAGGCTCGTGGTTCACCCGCCTGCGCTCGTATGGTTTCTGCCTGCCCATCGTGTACCTGTATACCGGTGTGCTGGGCACGATTTCGTTGGTGTCTTCTTTGTTCGACAGCAGCGGCCAGGTGCAGCACCGGATTGCGCGCCTGTGGGCTCGGTTGATCCTGAAGACGGCCGGCATCCGCGTGCGGGTTGAAGGTCTTGAGCACCTGCACCCGCAGCAGCCCGCGATTTATGCGGCCAATCATCTGTCGGCCATCGACATTCCCGTCCTTTACGCACAGCTGCCGGGAAACTTTCGCATCATGGCGAAGAAGGAGTTGTTTCGCTATCCCTTTCTCGGCTGGCATCTGAAACGCTCGGGTCAGATTCCGATTGTTTTGGGCGACGCCCATGCCTCGCTGCGCAGCCTGAATCGTGCTGGAGAAGCCCTGCGCCACGGCATGCCGCTGGTGGTGTTTCCCGAGGGCGGACGCTCGCGCACCGGACAGTTGCAGGAGTTTATGAATGGAGCGTTCTATGTCGCCATCCGGGCGCAGGCGGCGGTTGTGCCCATGGCCATCGTGGGCAGCTTTGAACTGCTACCGATGAACAGCTTTCACATGCTTCCCGGTGACATCGATCTGGTAATCGGGGAGCCGATTCCAACTACCGGGATGCGCCTCCGCGATATGGAGAAGCTGGCGGCGCAAGTGCGGCAAGTGATCGCCGACTTGTACGATTCGCACGCCACGCCAGAGCCTCAAGTGAACGCAACCAGCAAGAGCGAGTCCACGGCGACGGTTAACACGTAACTGTGGACGCTGGGTTCACGCCAGCGCCCAGATGGCAGTAGAGCTGGCGTCCACGCCGGCATCCTGTTGGTGATAGAGCTGGCCTTCAGGCCAGCGTCCACCACGCTAAGAAGAAGGGGCTTTAGCCCCGGACGTCTATGAAGCCTCGTATCGCCATTCCGGTGCCAAACTCCAAGCGGCCGAAATATGTGAGCACGTCCCTGCCCGAGTATGAGCAGGCGGTGCGCAACGCGGGCGGCGAGCCCGTCGTCATCGATGTGAATGCGACGCCGTCGGAGATTGCGCAGGCGGTGAAGGCCTGCGACGGCGTGCTGCTTCCCGGCAGCCCCGCCGATGTCGATCCGGAGAAGTATGGTGCCGAGCGGTACCCCGGCACCGCGCCGGCCGACGCGTCTCGCGACAGCACGGACGAACTGCTTCTCCAGGATGCCTACAACATGCGCAAGCCGGTGTTCGGCATCTGTTACGGCTTGCAGTCGCTGAACGTGTGGCGCACAGGCACACTGGATCAGGCAGTGCCGCAAAGCGTGAACCACGAGGCCGGACGCAAGGAGGCGCACGCGCATTCCGTGCAGATCGATCCCGAGTCGAAGCTGGCGGCGATTCTGCGCGACGCGGGCGCGCTGCCCGAGAGCAATCCGATCATTCCTGTCAATTCCAGCCATCACCAGGCGGCTGAGGTGGTGGGCGATGGATTGCGCCTGGCAGCCTGGTCTCCTGAGGACGGCGTGAAAGAGGCGGTCGAGGGAACGTCGCCCGATCAATTTGTGCTGGGCGTGCAGTGGCATCCCGAGCGAACCTACGACAGCGAACCGGCGTCGCGCGCCATGTTTCGCGCCTTCGTCCAAGCCGCCGCCGAGTGGCATCGCCAATTGGCGGACAAACAGCAGGACTTCGAATCGGTGGCGAGGAAGAGTTAGTTCGTTCCGAGGAGAGGCTTTTTTCACCACGGAAGCACAGAGCGCACGGAGAAAACCGAAATCGTTTAAAACGGGGAAACGAGGCCCTGCCAATTCTGTTTACCCGTGCTTTGTGTTTAAAAGGCTATTTCTGTCATGCAAGTTTGACTTAGATCCCTCCATGACTTCCGTGCCTCCGTGGTGAAAATGGACTTGCGATTTTGTGATGCGCGGCGTCTTCGCGTAGTCTGGTTTCTTATGCTCGATCTAGCCTTCGTACGCGATCATCTCCCCTTAGTTGAAGAAAAACTTCGTCAGCGCGGCATGAATCCCGACGCAGTTCTCCAGGATTTTCATGCCATCGATGTCGATCGCCGCGCGGCGATCACCAAGGCCGAAACCTTGAAAGCTGAGCGCAACAAGGCCACGGAAGAAATAGCCAGGCTCAAGAAGGAAAAGCAGGACGCCACTGCGCTGATCAATCAGACCAAAGAGCTGCGCGAGAAGATCTCCGAAGCCGAGAAGATTGCCGAGGAGGCTGACGCGCGGCTGCGCAACATCCTGATCGGCCTTCCCAATCTGCCGGACGATAGCGTCCCTGTCGGCAAGAGCGAGGCGGACAACGTCGAAGTGCGACGTTGGGGTACATTGCCGCGGTTTGATTTCGCGCCAAGGCCGCATTGGGAACTGGGCGAGGAGCTGGGAGTTCTCGACCTGGAACGCGCGGCCAAGCTGACGGGCGCGCGTTTCGCCGTCTACTGGGACCTGGGGGCGCGCCTGGAGCGCGCGCTGATGAACTTCATGCTCGACCTGCACACGCGCGAGCACGGCTACACCGAAGTTCTGCCACCGTTCCTGGTCAATGCCGATTCGTTGTATGGCACGGGGAATTTACCCAAGTTCGAAGCCGACCTGTTCAAGGTTCCGCTCGGCGACAAGAATCTTTACCTCATCCCAACTGCGGAGGTCCCCGTGACCAATCTCTATCGCGATGAGACGCTGGACGGCGCCCGCCTGCCAATCTCTCTGGCCGCGTACACGCCGTGCTTTCGCAGCGAGGCAGGCTCTTACGGCAAAGACGTACGGGGCATCATTCGCCAGCACCAGTTTCAGAAAGTGGAGATGGTGAAGTTCACCAAGCCTGAGCAATCGTGGGAGGAGCATGAGAAACTCACGCGCAATGCCGAGGCCGTCCTGCAGAAGCTGGGGTTGCATTATCGCGTGATGGTGTTGTCAACCGGCGACATGGGATGGTCGCCCGCGAAGACGTACGACATCGAAGTTTGGCTTCCCGGCCAGCAGTTGTTCCGGGAGATCTCATCGTGCTCGCACTACACCGATTTCCAGGCGCGGCGGGCCAACATTCGCTATCGTCCCGAGGGCGGCAAGAAGACGGAACTGGTTCACACGATCAACGGCAGCGGCCTCGCGATCGGGCGGACGTGGGTGGCGATTGTGGAGAACTATCAGCAAGCTGACGGCAGCGTTTTGATTCCTGAAGTGCTGCGGCCGTATGTTGGTGCGGATCGGATTACCGCGAAGAAGTTCTGAAGGGAAAGTTTCGGGTTTCAGGCTTCCACGCCGAGAAACTACATCTCCTTGTGTAGGGGCATGCTTTCAGCCGTGCCCTAAAGCAGCCAGTAAGACTTGAGCTTCAGCCCTGCTTTTGCAGGGCTAAAGTGTCTGCGTGAGAGCAGTGTCGCCGCTCCGCAGCTCAGCTCAATTTCCCACCCCACCCGGCGCTTACGCGCCGGGCTAACTTCATGCCGCCGCTGCGCGGCTTGATTAGCGTCGATCTCAGCCGCCTTCGGCTACTCATTGCGATGCACGTCGCGCTCTAGCTCTGCCCCGAAATCTTCAGCCGCAAATCTTCCGGAATGCGGTCGCGGATTTCCTCCGGCAGTTTTTCCAAGCCCACCCGTGCCCCGAACATGGCTACATCTTTCACGACGAGCGGCGCCGGCGTAGCCACGGCGACCAGCAGCCACAACAGCATGGAAAGCAGAAATCCGCCGAGGGCGCCGATTTCGAGCAAAAAGGCATGACGGGGATGGAAATGGCGAATGACGCCATACGCCAGCAGGAAGACCACCATGGAAGCGGAGGCCAGCGCCATCAGTCCGATATCGATGCCGCGATGGAGGCGCTGCCGTGAGTGGCAGAAGGCACACTCGGCCAGATGGGCCTCGTAATCGCCGCACATTTCGGGGGCTAGACCGGAGATATCGTAGCGCCACCCGGCCAGAATCTTGCCGACGACTGGGTCAGTGCATTTTGCCATGGACAAGACTTGGACGCCTCGCGCGCCCTGGGAGGTAGGCTCATAAGGCGTTTTACTACAGACGAACCGCCGCCAATGGTTCGTGCTGGGCTGCCAGCATTAGCCGATTGTGCAGCAAGCTAGGCTGGCCCAAGGCACGTTCCGCTGTCATGCGCGCAATTTCCGGATGATTATTCTGCTCCGAAAGATGCGCCAGGATGAGGAACTCGGCACCTCCATCATAGTCGGTCATCAGGAAATCTGCGAGTGCGTCGTTGGACAGATGGCCGACGCGGCTCATCACGCGCTGCTTCACGCTCCAGGGATAAGGGCCGCCACGCAGCAACTCCAGATCGTGGTTGGATTCGATCATCAGCACATGGCAGCCGCGAAGGTGGTCGCGAACGCTGGCCGGCATGTAGCCAAGGTCAGTGCAGATGCCGACCTTGATGCCATCGCTGCGAAAGGTGAATCCCACCGGATCGACGGCATCATGCGGAATCGTAAACGGGGTCACCGTGATGTCACCCACTTGGAAGCCAGTGCCGGAGGTGAACGCCTCGCGGCGATCGAGATTGACGCGATGGCCGGCGGCGTCGCGCGTACAACGCTGGTATTCCTGATACGTTGCAGCCGTGATGTAGACCGGAATCTTCAGCCGTCGCGCCAACACGCGCAGCCCGGCCACGTGGTCGGAGTGCTCGTGGGTGATGAGGACGGCGTCGATGCTACGCGCGTCCTGGCCGCAGAGCATCAGGCGTCGCAGAAGTTCGCGACAGGAAAGACCGGCATCGATCAGCAAGCGAGTGGCGGAGCTTGACACCAGAGTGCAGTTGCCTTTGCTGCCGCTCGCCAGGACCGTGACCGAGACTGCCATAATCGCGAGCATAACCGGATGCGGGCGTCGCGGGTAGTAACAAAGTCGTTAACTACTGTGGAATACTCGGCCATTCACCTTCGAGCCGAGGTTCGGGACGAGATTTGCACAGGAAATGGGCAGCTTATACACAAAACCCAGAAATGCAGTCATTTTTCTGCTTGAGAGTTGCGCGACTTTCAGGCATTCTTTCACGCAATCGAGGCACAGCCAAATGGTGTGCCGCTTCCTGGTTGAGTACGGCCATTCGGCGATGAGAGGCGATTCGGGCTGAAGTTGCAAATCCCAGCGCGCTTGCGCGCGGTGGGATGCAGAAGCGAACTCCAGACCGGATCCTTTCCCAGTGCAACCTGTTGCGCCAGGGAATTTGCCGCATGCTGGGCCGTTACAACCGTAAAGGCAGATGGGGCTTCGCGTGACTTTGTACGGGCTACACTCGGCCACAAAAATGGTCCGAGGGCGTTCCTCCGAGTCCGTACCTCTAAGTGCGCAACTGCGCAACACGCCGGCGTACATCGCCATTGCTCTGGGCTGAGCGAAGGAAGCCACGCTACGTCAGGTGACGTTACCGCTGCGCCTCAAATCGCGACCCGAGGTGGCTGGCCTCGGGTCGCACACTTTTCTGTTCCGCAGTATTCAGTTACCAGTATTGAGTTTGAATATCCTAATGAATTGCGGCCCCATGCCGCTCCGCGGTCGTACGCGGAAGGGCGCGCCGGATGGTAAACTACTGCATTCTCTGTTATGGAATTGCTGCTTAATTTGATCTGGATCGCCCTGGCCATCGGGTCATTCGTGATCTTTACGCGGCGCCCTCAATCGACCGGCGGCGGAAGGGTCGATTGGCGTTTCCGGTTGGCGCTCGCCTGCGTGCTTTTGTTGCTGTTTCCCATCATCTCTGCCAGCGACGACCTGCACCCCACGCAAGCGCTCGTGGAAGAAGCGACCAAGCGGATCCAGCATGTGGCCTCTTCTGTGCACTTCTCAGCCGGCAGTTCGGCCCCGCAAATGTTGCCGCTGTTGCTGCTGGGATGGCTGCTTGCGCTGGTGAAGTTGCAGCCCTTGACCCTACTGGAGTCTGCGCCGTGCCGGCTTGACGGCCACGAGACTTCGGAGGACGTCCGAGGCCCGCCGTTGGGCTGCAGTTGACCACTTGGCTGGTGCCGAATATCCCGAAGGCTGTTTTTCATTTTATTTACGGGTTGCAGTTCAGCCGCTTTTCGTAAGCGGCATGGATTTGTCCGGTGAAGGCGAATCCGCTTACCAGATAGAGAGTTCGTGGAATGAAGAAAGCTAACCACGCGCGACGTTGCCGGCGTCCTATTGTCTTTTTTGCCAGCTCATTCTTGTCATTGTTCCTGCTGCTGATGGCTGCGGGATGCTCCGGAGATAAACCCGAGCCATCGTCGGCGAAAGTCGTGGAAACCAATGCCGACCCCAATGTTTTTGCCATGGAGAACCCCGATCAGTTTGCGCTGACCTCGGTCCAGGTCCGCAAGGTCAGCGATGAAGTTCACGTCAACTGCGCGATTACTCCTGACGTGAATCTCTCAGTTCCCGTGGTCTCGCTGGGCGGCGGCATGGTTGTCGAAATCAAGGCGAAGCTCGGCGATTCTGTGAGGAAAGGGCAGGTGCTGCTGCTCATCAATAGCCCGGACCTCACCGGCGCCTTCTCGGACTACCAGAAGTTCAAGGCCGACCAGGTGCTGGCCGAGAAACAACTGGCGCGGGCGCAGCTTCTCTACGACAAGGGCGCCATCTCGCAGGCCGATCTGGAAACCGCGCAGGACGCTCATGCCAAAGCCGATGTGGATTTGCAAGGCGCCGTCTCCCATGTGAAGGTGTTGGGCGGAGACATCAGCAATCCCACTACCCTGCTGCCGCTGCGCGCGCCCATTTCCGGCACCATCGTCGATCAGCAGATCACCAATGGAACAGGCGTCCGCTCGCTCGATAACCAGCAGGCGCTGTTCACTATCGCCGACCTTTCGCAGGTGTGGGTGGTCTGCGATGTCTATCAGGACATGCTGCCGCACGTGCACGTCGGCGATATCGCCAACATCAGCGTGAACGGCTACGCTCACGATCAGTTTGCCGGAAAAGTCATCAACATCAGCCAGGTCCTGGATCCCACTACGCGCACCGCCAAGGTGCGTATTGAGTTGCCGAATCCCAATGGCATCATGCGGGCCGGTATGTACGTCACGGCGATGTTTCATGCTCGCGAGCAGGTGGAGCGGCCGGTTGTGCCCACCACCGCCATCATCCAGGTGCACGACAGCAATTGGGTATTCGTCCCGCTGGGCAACGGGCAGTTCCGCCGCGTCCATGTGGAGCTGGGACCGGAAGTAGAGGGAGGGTATCAGCAAATCATCAGCGGTCTGAAGGCGAACGACCGCGTTGTGACCAGCGCTCTCCAGTTCTCCAGCGCCACTGAGGAGAAGTAGCGCATGATTCGATACCTCGTCGATTTCGCGCTACGCAACCGGATGATGGTGCTGGCGATGGGGATATTGCTGCTGGCCTGGGGCATCCTCTCGTTCCACAAGCTGCCGGTCGAGGCGTATCCCGATGTCGCCGACAAGTATGCCTGGGTCATCACCCAATGGCCGGGACGTGCCGCGGAAGAAGTCGAGCAGCAGGTCACGATTCCCATCGAAATTCAGATGAACGGTGTCGGTCACCTGGTACACCTGCGCTCGTCGTCGCTGGCAGGGCTGTCTTTCATCACCCTCATCTTCGACGACGAATCTGAGAATCTTCAGAACCGGCAGCAGGTGCTGGAAAAGCTGACCATGGTGACCCTGCCGCCGGGGGTCAATCCGCAGATCGGACCGGATTTCAGTCCGGCGGGACAGATCTACTGGTACACCCTGGCCAGCAGCGATCCCAAATACGACACGATGGAGTTGAAGACGCTCCAGGACTGGGTTGTCTACAAGTACCTGATGTCGGTGCCCAACGTCGCCGCAGTCTCGATCTTCGGTGGAGAGACGAAGGAATACCAGGTCCAGATCGATCCCGACAAGCTAGTGGCATATGGATTATCGATGGCGAGCGTTGAGCAGGCCTTGGCAGCCAACAACGCCAACGGCGGCGGCAGCTACATCGAGAAGGGACAGCAGGCCTTCAATGTTCGCGCTCTCGGTCTGATGCAGACGACCGAGGACATCGGCCAGACCGTGGTTGCCGTGAAGAACGGCACGCCGGTGCGCATCCGCGACGTCGGTGTCGTGGTCGAAGGCCCCAAGATCAAGCTGGGACAGATCGGCAAGAGCCTCCGGCGTCCCGATGGATCGCTGCTGGACAACGACGACGCGGTCGAAGGTATCGTGCAGTCGCGCAAGGGCTCGGAGACCGAGGGCGTGCTGCGCGATATCCATGAGAAAGTGAAGTTCATCAACGAGCGCGTGCTTCCTCCGGGCGTCAAGATTGTGCCGCACATGGATCGCGATGATCTGGTGCATTTCACCACTCATACCGTATTTCACAACTTGACCGAAGGCATCCTGCTCGTCGTGATCGTGCTGTTCCTGTTTCTGGGGAACGTTCGCTCTTCGCTGATTGTCGCGCTAACCATTCCGTTCTCCTTGTTCTTCGCGGCCATTCTGCTGGACCTGAACCACATTCCGGCGAATCTTTTGTCGCTGGGCGCGCTGGATTTCGGCATGATCGTGGAAGGCGCAGCGGTCATGGTGGAAAACATTCAGCGGCGGCTGTCGGTACGGGCCGAAAGCCGCAGCGCACCCGACGAGGTGATTCGTGCGGCGGCCCATGAAGTACAGCGGCCGGTGTTCTATGCCATCGCGATCATCATCATCGCCTACCTGCCGATCTTCACGTTGCAGCGTGTCGAAGGACGTCTGTTCCGGCCCATGGCGTGGACCGTCGCCTTCGCACTGCTGGGCTCGCTGTTCTTTTCAATTCTGCTGGCGCCGGTGCTGACCTCTTTTGTCTTCCGCAAGGGCGTAAAGGAGTGGCGCAATCCGCTGCTCGACTGGGTAACCCAGCGTTATCAGCGAACTCTTCAGTGGATCATTCCCCGGCGCGTGTTTACCTGGGGTGCGATGGCGCTGGTGTGGGCAGTCAGCTTGTACCTCGGCTTCGGCGGCGTTATCGGCTCTGAGTTTCTGCCCCATCTTGACGAGGGCGCCATTTGGGCGCGCGGGACTCTCGCCCCCAGCACCGGGCCGACCGCCGGGCGGGAAATCATGGACAAGGCTCGGCTGATCTTCGCCAGCTTTCCGGAAGTCACGCAAGTGGTTTCGCAGGTGGGGCGCTCCGATGACGGTACCGATCCCACTGGCTTCTTCAACACGGAGTACTACGTCGATCTGAAAGCTCGCGAAAAGTGGCGCGCCCAGTTTCACGGGCGAAAAGAACTATTGATCGACGCGATGAACGACGCCGTGAGCAAAATCCCCGGCGTGGGTTGGGGCTTCTCGCAACCCATCGAAGACAACATGGAAGAGGCCGTCAGCGGGGTGAAGGGCGAACTCGCTCTGAAGGTTTTCGGTCCTGATCTGAAGGACCTGGAGGCCAAGGCGACGGACATTGCCAACGTGATGAGCACGGTGCCTGGCGTCGCCGACCTGGGAGTGTTCCGCGTGCTGGGGCAGCCGAACGTCGACATCTCCGTTGACCGCGCCCAGGCCGATCGCTATGGCATTAATGTAGCGGACGTGCAGGATGCAATCCAGACAGCGGTTGGGGGCAATCCGGTCGGCCAGATTCTGCTGGGCGACCAGCGCTTCGATCTGGTGCCGCGCTACCAGCCGCAATTCCGCGGCACCATCGACCAAATCAAGAACATTCGGTTGCTTGCGCCCAGCGGAGAGCGGGTCGCGTTGGGTCAGCTTTGTAAAATCAGCGTGGACGATGGCGCCTCCATGATCTACCGCGAGGCTAATCAGCGCTACATCGCCATCAAGTACAGCGTGCGCGGCCGCGATCTGGGCAGTACCGTAGAAGAGGCGATGAACAAGGTGAATCGCGAAGTGAAACTGCCGCCCGGTTACACCTTGGACTGGGCTGGGGAATATGAGAGCCAGAAGCGCGCTAACCACCGCCTGGCGACCGTGATCCCGATCACGATTCTGGTCATCGTGCTGGTGCTCTACTCCATGTTCCGCTCCTTCAAGTGGAGTTTTCTGGTGCTGCTGAACCTGACGCTGGCGCCCATCGGCGGTCTGGTTGCCCTGCTGATAACCGGAACTCACTTCAGCGTTTCTACGGGCGTGGGCTTTCTGGCGCTGTTCGGGGTGTCGGTGCAGACCGGCGTCATCATGGTGGAACACATCAACCAGCTGCGCGCGCGTGGGCTGACGACGAGAGAGGCTGCGGTCCTGGGCGCCGCGCGACGGCTGCGTCCTATCATGATGACCATGCTGGTCGCCTCTCTCGGTCTGATCCCGGCGGCGCTGTCGCACGGCATCGGCTCCGATTCGCAGCGCCCGTTCGCCATCGTGATTGTGGGAGGATTGTTGACCGAGTTGTTTCTCAGCCTGGTGTTGCTGCCGGCACTGTATGCCGACCTGGCGGGCGCGACCGATGTGTTGCCGCCGGACGAGGAGGATATCTCCGAATGAGAACCGGCTCCTCCGTACAACATTCCGGCTTCCCGCGTAATCCAGGCAGAGCCGGCCTTCAGGCGGGCGTTAAGGCCGGCCTCTGTAAATACTGGGGCTGCGGTGGTCATTTCACAATGACCACCGCAGCCCCGAAGCATAACTTGTCCCCCGCGAAAGTGGCGTTGAAACGCCGCTCTACCCGTTCCTGGCGGGTTCCCTGTTTGCTCGTTGCGCTCGCGTTGCTCTCCGCCTCAGGCCATCTTTTCGCCCAGACGCAAGCGTCGCCCGTGGACACGCAGTCGGTAACCAGCCCAGCGCCTTCCTCCTCGACGCCGACGCAATCCCAGACGTCAATGCCCGCACCGCCGCCTGTACCGGCGCAACAGGAACCGGCGCCCGGCAAACCGCAAGCCCCGTCGATGGTCATCACGCTGGATCAGGCGATTGACCTGGCCCGGCAAGGCAATCCCACGCTGCTGGCACAGCGCACCCTGATCTCGCAAAACAAAGAGCAGGAAGTGACAGCCAATCTTCGTCCCAACCCCACGCTCACGTCGGATGCGCAATATCTGCCGCTGTTCAGCCCGAACCAGTGGTCCTCGAACTATATCGACAATACGGCGCAGTTCGACTTGGGCATCGGGTATCTCTTTGAGCGTGGCAAGAAGCGCCAGCACCGGCTGCAAGCCGCCAAGGACGCGACCTCGGTTACCGAGGCGCAAGTGATGGACATGGAGCGGACCACGGTTGCGAATACAGCCGAGCAATTTGTGGCCGCCCTGCTGGCGAAATCGAACCTGGAATTTGCCGAGCGCTTCCTGGACAGCTACCAGCATACGGTCGGCATCAGCCGGGACCAGCACCAGGCCGGCGCCATGAGCAAGGCGGACCTGCTGAAGATTCAACTGCAAACTTTGCAGTTCCAGACCGACGTGACTTCGGCCAAGATCGCCCTGGTGCAGTCCCTGAATTCGTTGCGCCAGTTGATCGGCTTCGACTCCATCCCGCGCAACTACGATGTCGCCGGGCAACTCGCCTACGAACCCGTAAATCTGTCCCTGGACGATCTCCGCGCCCGGGCTTTACACGCGCGGCCCGATCTAATGGCGGCGCAGCGCGGCATCACCGCCGCGCAAAGCCAGATTGACCTGGCCAAAGCCAACGCCAGGCAGGACATCACCGGCGCCTTCGATTACACCCACGTGAATGCCAGCAATGACGCCGCATTCTATTTCAGCATGCCGCTGCCTATCTTCAACCGCAACCAGGGCGAGGTGGCGCGAACGTACTACGCTCTCACCCAGTCGCAATTTCAGGAGAAGGCGGCGCAGCAAGAGGTCTTGACGGATGTGAAGAACGCCTACGAGACCCTGCTCAATAACCGCGACATTGTGCAACTGTACGACCACGACTACCTGCAACAGGCAAAGCAGTCGCTGGAGATCGCACAGTTTGCCTACCAGCATGGGGCGGCTTCGCTGCTGGATTTCCTGGATGCCGAACGCACCTATCGCTCCACGGAGCTGAGCTACCGGCAGGCGCTGGCATCCTATATGACAGCCCTGGAACAACTGCGGCAAGCGGTGGGGACGCGGGAACTACAGTAAACTCGTCCCCCGGCATACAATGGCGGTCGGGGTGCGGAACTCATGAATTTCAGTCTGCGGCAATACTGCCGGCGGCTTGCCGCGGTCACAATCTTCTTCCTGTTCGCAATCCAGTTCGTAGTGATGGTTTCTTCCCCGCTTCAAGCGCAGCAGCAAGTGAACTGGAGTGCGCAGGAGAAGCCCGTCTTCGAGCAGATCAAGACGCTGCGCAGCCTGCCCGATGATGTGCGCGCCCGTACGACGAAAGACATTGCGCTGGAGATTCGCGCCTTGCCGTCTACGCCCAACAAGCTCCAGCTGGCGGTGTATCTGGCCAGCCGCGCGACGGAAGGGGATTTCGGTCATGACACACTCCAGGAAGTGGCAACCACTCTGGCTGAGACGTTGCGTCAGCAACCACCTCCCGAGGACAAGGGACAACCTGCCGGCGCCTATGTGGAGTTGGCGGAATTAGTGCGCTACGAGCATGTCCAGGCCTCGTCGGATGCCCCGCAATACAAAGCGGCGATGGCCAAGCTGGAAGCCGATGATGAGCGCCGTCAACAAGCCAACTTCACGTTGACCGATTTACAGGGAAAAAGCTGGACGCTGAAAGATCTTAAGGGGAAGGTCGTGCTGGTGAACTTCTGGGCGACGTGGTGTCCGCCCTGCCGCAAGGAAATGCCCGACCTGGAGGCGCTGTACAACCGATTCAAAGGCCAGGGTTTCGTAATACTCGCGATCTCCGAAGATGAAGAAACGAACAAGGTGCCGCCCTTCATCGCGGAGCGCAAGATCAGCTATCCCATCCTGTTGGATCCCGGCCAGAAGGTGAACAACCTTTTCCAGGTGGATGGCATTCCCAAGAGCTTTGTCTACGACCGCGACGGAAAGCTGGTGGCACAGTCCATCGACATGCGGACCCAACGGCAGTTTCTGGAGATGCTGGCGCAGGCGGGTCTGCAATAGATTAGCGGGGCACATTCACCGGTCCTCGTCCGGTGACCGTGACGTGTGAATGATTTCGGTTGAGTTGAATAACGCCAACAGGCCCCGGTTTTCCAGCCATGGGAGCGCGTTCACACCCTACAAACGAAACCTGGTTTTGAGTATTCTGCTGGCGGCCATAACCGTCGCGCTGTACTTCCCCGTAAATCGTCATCCGTTCCTCAATCTGGACGACAACCAATACGTAACCGACAACGTCGATATCCAAGGCGGCTGGAACTGGGATACGGTCAAGTGGGCGTTCACCACCTATTCCTCGCTGAACTGGCATCCCGTAACGTGGCTTTCGCACGCTGCCGACGTGGAGGTATTTGGCCTTGACCCCGCCAGACACCACGAAATCAACCTGCTGCTCCATGTGCTTAACGTGGTGCTGCTGTTCTGGGTGCTGGAGCGCGCAACCGGCTACGCAGGCCGCAGCGCCGTGGTTGCGGCTCTGTTTGCCCTGCATCCCATCAATGTTGAATCCGTGGCCTGGATTGCCGAGCGCAAGACCCTGCTCAGCATGCTGTTTTTCCTGCTCGCGCTGGGGGCCTATCGCTGGTATGCGCGGTGCCCGGGAATGGCCCGTTACGCTCTCGTCGCTTGCTGGTTCGCGCTGGGTCTGATGGCCAAGCCGCAGGTCATCACCCTGCCGTTCGTGCTGCTGCTATGGGATTACTGGCCACTCGAGAGGCTCGCTTTTCGCCATTCGCCGTTCGCTCTTCGCCGGAATGGCTCGGGTGAAAGCTTTGGCGAACAGGGAAGAACCAACAGCGGAGAGCGGTCTTCTGGCGAAAAGCGAATCGCGAGTGGCGAATGGCGATGGTTGGTGCTGGAAAAGCTGCCGCTTCTCGCTCTGTGTGCGGCCAGCGCCATCCTGACAATCCGCGCCCAGCGCGCCGGCGGAGCGGTAGTCTCGCTGGTTGAGTATTCCCTCTTCGTGCGGCTGGAGAATGCACTGGTTGCCTATGTTCGGTACATAGGCAAAGCGTTTTGGCCGTCCGGGCTGACCCTGATGTACCCCCACCCGGGAAATTCCATCAAACTATGGCAAGCTGCGGCGGCTTTTCTCTTACTTCTGGCCATTAGCGCGCTGGTCTGGGAATATCGCCGGCGACGCTATTTGCTTGTTGGGTGGTTTTGGTTTCTGGGGACCATGCTGCCCATGATCGGCATCGTGCAGGTGGGGCACCAGGCGATGGCCGATCGCTATGCCTATCTTCCCTTCATCGGCTTGTTCATCATGGTCTGCTGGAGCGTGGGCGACTGGTTCGCGCCGTCGTCTGCGTCAGACGGGGCAGCGAGCGGCATGGCAAGAGCGGACGGGCCCAGCGCGCGCCGGCAAGCCCTCGCATCACCCTATCTCGTGGCGGCAACTGGCATGGTATTACTGGCTCTAAGCGTTGTGACCCGTCATCAGCTCGGATACTGGAGCGACAATTTGGTTCTCTGGCGGCACGTTTCCCAGATTCTCGGCGTGAATTCCATAACCGAGGAGCGGATAGGCAATGAACTGATGCGGCGAAGACAACCGGAAGCTGCGATGCGCCACTATTTACGGGCTGTCGCCCTCGATCCGAAAGACCCTCTCAGCAACTTTGCCCTCGCGGTTTACGAGCAACAGCAACACGACCTGCCGGACGCGATCCGGCGTTACAAGGTCGTGGTCGTTAATGCTCCCAATCTCGAGATGAAAACCCGGGCGCTGACTTACATGAGCTATGCCTATCGCGATATGGGCGATGGCGAGTTGGCGCGGCAGGGCCTACAGGCTGCCCAGGGCATGCAGCGCTGAAAGCTGATCGCTAACAGCTCTCTGCTATCCTGAGCGCGTCTCCCATGCGCACCGCCAGCCGCAAAGCGAAGATCGCATTTTTTGTCACGTTAGGCGTCTGCATTGCGGCGGCAGCAGCCGTGCTCAGCACCAGCTGGGTCATCCTGAACTGGCGCGAGGTCGTGCCGCTGATTCTCGGCGTCATCTTCTTCGGCTTCATCATCGCCGGAGTAATCCTGAACACGATTTTTCTGGTGCGCGAGATCCGGCGCAACGAACAGCAGGACAGCTTCCTGAACGCGGTGACGCATGAGCTGAAGACGCCCATCACGTCGATTCGGCTCTATCTGGAGACCCTGCAGAAGCGCAACGTGGACGATGAGCAGCGCCACGAGTTCTACCAGGTGATGCTGGAGGACACGCAGCGGCTGATGGGAACGGTGGAAGGTGTGCTACGGGCGGCGCGCATAACCCAGAAGAATGCTGTGCTTTCACGCACGGAAATCGCGGTTGGGCCGCTGGTGGATGAGGTGATCGGGTGGGCGCGCTCGCGCCATCACCTCTCGGCAGCGGTCCTGGACTGGATGCCGGACGGCAAACCTGATAACCAGCTAAGCGTAATGGGCGATCGCGAAGAGCTTTCCACGGCGTTATCGAACGTGCTGGATAATGCCGTGAAGTACTCGCCGGAGGAGCCGCAAATCCGGGTTGCGGTGGTGACGCCGGACCTGGAGCACGTTGAAATTCGGGTACGCGATAATGGAGTCGGCATTCCCCGAGGCGAGTTGAAGCGCATCTTCAAACGTTTTTATCGCGTGCTTACGCCAGGTGCGTCGCAGGTGAAAGGCAGCGGCCTGGGCCTGTTCATCGTGCGCGCCATCGCCCGCCGCCACGGCGGCAACGCCTATGCCGACAGCGAAGGTTCGGGACGCGGGACCACGTTTATCATTGAGCTGCCGAGGAACTCCCGGTGAACGACATTCTCCTGGTTGAAGACGAAGAGCATCTGGCGCGCGGGTTGAAGTTCAACCTGGAGGCGGAGGGCTATCGCACCAAGGTTGTCGGCGACGGAGAAACGGCGCTCCAGTTGCTGCTGAAGCAGCGCCGGGAGTTTGATCTGCTGGTGCTGGACGTGATGCTGCCCGGCAAAGACGGCTTTGCGGTTGCCACCGAATTGCGCAAGGCCAGCAACTACATTCCGCTGCTGATGCTGACCGCGCGCGGTCGCCCCGAGGACGTGCTCAAGGGGTTTGCCTGCGGCGCGGACGATTACCTGCCCAAGCCGTTCGATCTGGCTATCCTGCTGGCGCGGATTCGCAGCCTGTTGCGCCGCCACGACTGGGGCCGCACCCTGCTGAACGATCCCCCAGCCGATGCGCGCCTCGCTGAGCCGAAGGACGCCGACTCCCTGCGGGAGTTCGATGTTTATGTGTTTGACGGCAAGCAGGTCGACTTCGGCACGCTGGAGCTGCGGGCCCATGACAAGGTCTTCCGCTTGACGCTGATGGAAGCGGAGCTGCTGCGGCATCTGATTCGCAACAGCGGCAGGAGTGTCTCGCGCAAATCCATTCTGGAGGAGGTCTGGGGACTGCATGAAGACACCGACACGCGCGCGATCGACAACTTCATTGTGCGGCTGCGCCGGTACATTGAGAAGGACCCGTCGCATCCCCAGCACCTGCTGACCGTGCGAGGAGTAGGGTACAGGTTTATGCCCACGCCGGCGGCAAGCCAGACTAATGGCAGGTGATGCGGAACTTGTTTTCCGTCAACCTGGGGGGGGACAATATCAAACAGGGCGAGGGACAATATCCGGCATCTGCGGGCGGTTATTGTCGCTAACGATAAACCCGAAGTTGATTAATCACGCGTCGGTGTTGCCGCTGGGGCCGTTGGGGTAGACGGTCTGCGCCAAGGCCGGAACCGCCAGCCTCAGGCGCGGTGCGAGAAGTGAAATCGAAGCGCGACGCAGCTTCAGGGCAAGCCTCCATATCAGGACGAAATCAGAAGAGTTTGCGACGCAGCACTCCCAGCAGGCCAAGGAAGCCTGAGCCAAACAACACAATGCTGCCGGGCTCCGCAACTGTGCCGCCGCCAGTGGTGCTACTGGTGGAGGTCGTGGTGGTCGAGGTGGTGCTGGTGCTACTGGTACTCGTGATGCCGGTGCCGCCGAGGACGGTGAACGATTCCGAAGGAATCGTGCCAATTTCGTTATCTGAAGCCGAAGACGGCCCCGAGTTTTCGTCCCAGTAGACTGGGTCGCCGCTGGGGTAACTTGCGTTCTGAAGGTTCAGCCAGTAGGTGCCATTATTGAGCATCGGACCACCGAAGGTGGTGTTTTCCTCGCACACGTTGAATCCGTACTGGTTCTGAGTGCAAAGCCCTGTGGTGAAGTTCACGGTCTGATCGAAGTAGCTGGTGCCACCATTTTCGCTCGAGGTGATGGACAGTTCAGCGGTGGTCAGGGTGTCGCCCGGGAACACCCAAATACCGAAGCTGGCGCCGGTGATGGTAGTGCCGCTATTAGCCACGTTGAAGGTGTCGCTAACGATATACCCCCAGTTGACCCACCAATAACTAGTGTTCCCGTTGATTGGACCGTTGTCATAGACGGTCTGGGCCATGGCCGGAACAGCTGCCAACATCAGGCCCAGTGCGAGAAACAATAACGATGCGATGCGGAGTTTCATTGCAGGCCTCCATCTCAAGTTCGAATCGTCTGCGGACTTGAGAGCAAGTATTCATAGCCAGGAGATGGTTGTCGGTGATGGCGGTCACGGATAGTTAGGACATTGCCCTCCGCCGCAGCTGGTTGAGTTTCCACTACGCTTTCTCTACTATCCAGGTCTTGCCGATGGTCGAGGTGTGGTAACCGTGGATAGACTCAGAGTTCTGATCACGCGCCAGCAAATCGCAGCTAAAGTTGCCGAGATTGGGGCGCGCATCACGGCTGACTTTGCCGGCGAGCCGGTTATCCTCGTCGGAGTGCTGAAGGGCTCGGCTATCTTTCTTGCCGACCTCGCCCGCCAGATCCAGCTCGACGCGAGCTTCGATTTCATCGCGGTTTCCAGCTACGGAAGTGCCAAGCAGCACAGCGGGGAAGTGAGGCTGGTGAAGGATGCGGACCACTCGCTGGAAGGCAAGAACGTCATCCTGGTGGAAGACATTCTCGATACCGGGCTGACCCTGACCTACATCAAGAGCCTGTTCCAGGCGCATCAGCCGAAGAGCATTAAGATTGCCGCGCTTCTCGATAAAGTATCGCGGCGCACCGAGCCCATTCAGGCCGATTATGTTGGTTTCGTGATCCCCGACGAGTTTGTCATAGGATATGGACTTGACTTTGCCGAGCGTTATCGTAATCTGCCAGATGTTTGTATTTTGGAAGCGTCCTCTGATAGGACATAGAATCTAACTGGCTATGTCAGTGTATTCGCCTGTCGTCGCTGGAATGCCGGGCCCGCCCGTGAGTGATTGGCGAAGCGTCGCCAAGCTGATCGAACATACCCTATTGAAACCCGATGCCACCCGCCAGCAGGTGGCGACGCTCTGCCACGAGGCGGTGCATTACGGATTCCACGCCGTTATGGTGAATCCGGTGAATGTGGCCCAGGCGGCCGGGCTGCTGCGCGGAACCGAGGTGAAGGTCGGGACGGTGATCGGCTTTCCCCTCGGCGCAAATCTGACTGTTACCAAGCTGGTGGAAGCCGAGGCGGCACTGCGCCATGGCGCCCACGAACTCGACATGGTGATGAATATCGGGGCGCTGAAGTCGGGCCAGCGCGTGCTGGTTCAGACCGAGATTCGCAGCCTCACCCAACTGGCGCATCGGCGTGGCGCCGTTCTGAAGCTCATCCTGGAAAACGCGTTGCTGAGCCCGGAAGAAAAGATCCTGGCCTGCGCCCTGGCCGTCGAGGCCGGAGTGGATTTTGTGAAGACCTCAAGCGGGCTGGCCGAGTCGGGCGCGACTGCCTATGACGTGGCGCTGATGCGCGGAGTGGTCGGCCTCAACATCGGCGTAAAGGCCGCCGGCGGCATCCGCACCGCGGCGCATCTGCTGGAGATGGTGGATGCAGGAGCAAACCGTATCGGCACCAGCGCCAGCGTGCAGATCGTGCAGGAAATGGGAGCGCCCGCGAATGAGTGACATCAATAGAAGACTGCACCCGCCCAGCTAGCAATCCATTCCCGTTTTTTGGAATTGTCATTACGAGCGCCAGACTTTGGCGCGAGGAATCTGCTTTTCTGTGTGACTGGCAAAAAGCAGATCCCTCGCCGACTGAAGTCGGCTCGTGATGACAATTCCAGCAATGTCCGCGTTCCTTAGCGCGTTCCTTCCTTCCTGCTTTGGCAGTTGTCCCGATTGCGTTTCATCCCGCACCAGGCCTAATCGTTCTTCCTGCTCCTGCCGATAGGAGTTAGCGACAGTACTTAAGTAGTGAAACATCACCAGCCAGACGTGTCTGTCTGGCGAACCTAAAGGGAGGACAGGTGAAATGAAACTTGCATTTCTTAATCTGCTGCGGGAGGAATCCGGTCAGGACCTGATCGAATACGCCCTGGCAGCGGCCATGATAGCGTTGGCCGCCGTGGCTGCGATGAGCGCCTTGGCCACCAACATCAGCAATGCCTTCAGTGCGGTCGGCAGCAAGCTAAGCAGCGCCGTGGCCTGAGGCCGGAGCTGCAACTCCTGAAGGCCGGCAGCAGCCTGGGCCATGCCTTCGAGGAAAACCAGTGAGGAGCGCCGCGCCGACGTTGATCAACGGCTGCTCAAGCTAACACGCCAGGCTCAATGCTCCAGCGCCGGAGGTGGTTGCAGATGGCAGCCACTCCGGCAACGCTGGTGATTTGCGATCTTCTGCCGAGATGAAACCATGAACTCCCGTCGCGTGCTTCTTGCCCTGCTCATCGCCCTGCTGCTTTCCGGCGCAGTCACGTTCTTCATCAGCCGCAAACTCAGCAGCTCCAGCAATACTCATCCCAAGGTGCAGCGTTATGTAGCTGCCTCGCGCTCGCTCGATGCCGGAGAGGTGCTGAAGGCGGAAGACCTGGTCCTGACTGACTGGCCGGCCTCGGTGCCACTGACAAATGCTTTCACCAAAGCCGGCGACCTGGCTGGCCGCGCCGTGATCTTTCCGGTGGCAGCCTCAGAGCCAATTCTGGAGGGATATCTGGCAGCGCCGGGCTCGGGTATTGGGCTGACCACCAAGATTCCGGAGGGCATGCGTGCGACCTCGGTGAAATCCGACGAGGTGGTAGGCGTCGCCGGATTTCTCTTTCCGGGATCGCATGTGGATGTGCTGGTAACTTTTCGCTCCGACCGCGTGCCCACGCCGCAGACCCAGATTGTTTTGCAGGACGTGGAAGTGCTGACGGCAGGGCAGAAACTGGAGCCGGAGCCGCAAGGCAAGCCGGAAGCGGTCAGCGTAGTGACGCTGCTGCTGACGCCTGAGGACGCGCAGAAGCTGGTGCTGGCCAGCGCCCAGGGAAGCATCCAGTTCGTGCTGCGCAATGGCGCCGACCATAGCAAAGTCAAGGCGGTGCCGGTACAGATGGCGCAGTTGTCCGGCGGGGAAGCCGCGGCCGCGCCCATGGCGGCAGTAACGCCCCGCCCGCGTTCGCCGATAAAAGAACCGTACGTCGTCGAAACCATTCTCGGCGACAAGCGTACGAGCAAGAGTTTTGAGTGACGCTATGAAACCCCTTTCTGGCTGGAACTTCGCTTGGGCGCTGATCGCGGTGCTGCTGGCGGCCGGCGTCTTGGATGCCCAGTCGCCAGCGGCGGCCAACGCAGCGCAATCGGCAGCGGTAAGTCCGGCAGCAAATCAGGCCCCACCCAGCTCGCCGTCCCCGACCGAGGCATTGCCGGGAGCCGGCGACGCCTCGGCTGCCACCTCGACCCAAAGACACGTCGCTCCCCTGGCGCTGAAGGCCGCAGCCACGGCAGCTGCTGCGGGCGACAAGGCGCCGACGGTGGCAGCGAGCGGGACAAAGCCGCCATCCGACGCCCAGGGAACACGCAAGCTGCACCTGATTGTGGGGCGGTCGTTGTTCCTGAATTTTCCCGAGCGCCTGCGCCGCGTCTATGTCAGCAATCCGGTGGTGCTGGATTCGATTGCCTCCAGCCCATTTGAATTGGTGATCACGGCCCGCGCGGCCGGCACCAGCAGCCTGGTGTTGTGGAGCACTGGCGGCCAGACACAGATGTATACCGTGCTGGCCGACGTGGATGTGGCCGGCCTGCGGGAGTCGCTGGCCGACGCCCTTCCCGGCGATCATGTCGAAGTCGAGGCCCAGCAGGGCCGGGTGCATCTGAGCGGCGTGGTAGGCAGCGACGCCGCGGCGGACGAGGCGGCGCGACTGGCCGGCGTCTATTCCAAAGACGTAATTAATTCCCTGGTAGTCGATCCCGGGCACCTGCCGCAAGTGCAGTTGCAGGTGCGCATCGCCGAGGTCGATCGCTCCAAGCTGACTGCTTTCGGCATCAATCTGTTTGGCCTGAACGGCAACAGTATTGGCCAGGGAAGCACGGAACAGTTCTCTCCGTTTACCTTTCAGCCCAACGGCTCAACTACCCAGGCCATTACGTCCGATTTCCTGAACCTTTTCTACTTCGACGTCAAGAACGGCATTGGCGCGACCATCAAGGATTTGCAGACCAAAGGCGTGCTGCAAATTCTGGCCGAGCCCAACCTGACCACGCTGCATGGCAAGACGGCGCGCTTTCTGGCCGGCGGCGAGTTTCCTTATCCCATTGTGCAGCCGGGCGGCGCGGGCAGTGTGCCTACGGTAACGGTGCAGTTCCGGCCTTATGGAGTAAAGCTGGAATTCACTCCCTTCGTGAACTCGGATGGGACCATACGGCTCAAGGTGGCCCCGGAGGTAAGCGCGCTGGACTACACCAACGAGGTGGTCATTGCCGGATACGCGTTGCCGGCGCTGTCCACGCGCAAGGCCGAGACGGAAGTGGAATTGAAGGACGGACAGAGCTTCGGCATCTCCGGCATTCTCGACAACCGCATCACCGACACCCTGAGCAAAATGCCAGGCATCGCCAATATACCCGTTCTGGGCGTGCTGTTCCGATCCAAGAACCTGAACCACTCGACTATGGAGCTGGTGGTCATCGTCACCCCGAAAATCATCGACTCGCTCAATGCTCCCGGGTTGCCGCCTCCGTCGACTCCGGAAATGCCGGTGCCGTTTTTGCAGCCGCAGGCGTTTGACAGCACTTTGCCGAAGAATTGAGGAGCAGGCTTGGTTGCGCAATGCCAGTTTGGAGAGCATGACGTGAACAGCGAGGAATTTGCGGAAAATGCTACCGGCTTGTGCGCCGCCACTCTGTGTGCGGATCCGGAAACCGTCGCGGCGGTGCAGCAGGCAGTGGGGCGGAAGAACGGGACCTTCGCGGGCGAGCTGGAAGACTACGCATGCTACACCGGTAATCCCCAGCTGGTGCAGAAGCTCCAGCGGGCCGAGGTCTGCGTCTGCGTCATTGACTTCGACCGTGACCGGGCAGCAGCGGTACAAGCGGCAAACGCCTTACAGCAAACGTTGCACGGGCGGGGTAGCCTGATCGCGGTTTCCGCCAAGTCCGAACCGGGGCTGCTGCTGGAGGCGATGCGGGCGGGTTGCGGCGAATATCTCACCAAGCCGGTGCTGCCCGATCAGGTAGCCGAGGCCCTCGACCGTCTGCGCTCGCGTTTAAGCGCCCGCAAGCCGACCCAGACCAAGCCTATGGGCAGGATTCTGGCGCTGCTGGGGGCGCGCGGCGGGGCCGGGGCAACCACTCTGGCAGTCCATCTGGGCTGCTTTCTGGTGCGCCAGTACGGCAAGCGCACTCTGATTCTGGATGAGCATCGCCGCCTGGGACATGTCTCGTTGTACCTGGGCGAAGACGAAGGCAACTACCATTTCTACGAGCTGGTACGCAACATCGCCCGCCTGGACGAGATCCTGCTGGACGGCTTTGTCATTCATCACTCTACTTGTCTGGACATTCTGCCTTCGCCCGACGTCTTCGACGATACCGCCAACGTCTCGCTGGATGACATCCAGCGCGCTATCCGTTTTCTTGGGCAGAACTATGAGTTCGTGGTGATCGACTGTCCCCACGGCGTCCACAATCTCAGCCTGGCCACCATCGACTGTTGCGACGAGCTCTACCTGATCGCCACGCCCGATGTTCCGGCGCTACGCGACCTTACTCGCCACATTGACCGGTTGTTACAGGGCAACGTGCCGCCTTCGAAGATCAAAGTCGTCATCAACCGCTATTCGTCGGAAGGGGCGCTGGCTCTGGAGCAGATCGAGAAGGCCATCCAGCAGCCTATCGCCATCGCGATTCCCAATGCCTCGTCCGACCTGATTCGGGCGATGAATACCGGCAACCCCATACGGCCGGAGCGCAAGTCGGATTTCGCCATCGAGATGAAGAAGTGGGCGGCAAGCCTGGTTCCCGAGCAGGCGGCAGAAGCGTCCGAACCCAAACGGAAGTTCGGATTCTGGAATTAAGCCGGCCGGACTGCGCGTCCGGACGACTAAGGAGGGTTTATGGCTGAAGCCGCGACCGCCGTGCTTCCCGCCAGTCAGCTGGCCGCGCATCTGGGCAGAGACGAGAATCCGCTGTTGGCGCGGGCGCAGCAGGACGTGAAGTCGGCGGTGCATCGCGAGCTTATCGGCAAAGTCGATCTGGAGAAGTTGCTCTACATGCAGGACACGCGGGGACGGCAGCAGTTGCTGGCCGTCATCCTGCAACTGGTCGGCGAACACGGTATCCCCTTCAGCGCCAGCGAGCGCAGCCGCCTGGCCAATGAAGTAATGGATGAGGTCTTTGGGCTGGGGCCGCTGGAGCCGCTGTTACAGGACCCCACCGTGACCGACATCCTGGTGAATACCGCCGACGCGGTTTATGTGGAGCGCGGCGGAGTGCTGGAGACGACCAACGTCGTCTTCAAGGACAACCATCATCTGATGCACATCATTGAGAAAATCGTGTCCCAGGTAGGACGCCGGGTGGACGAGTCTTCGCCCATGGTGGATGCCCGGCTGCGCGATGGCTCGCGCGTCAATGCCATTATCCCGCCGCTGGCCATCGACGGCCCCATTCTCTCCATCCGCCGTTTTGGCGCGCATCCGCTTACCGCCGACGACCTGCTGGCCTACCGCGAGCTTACCCCGGTGATGATGAAGGTACTGGAGAGTGCGGTGAAGGCGCGGCTGAATGTTGTGGTGTCGGGCGGCACCGGAGCGGGCAAAACCACCTTGCTGAACGTGCTTTCCGGATTTATCTCCCCGCGCGAACGCATTGTGACCATCGAGGACTCGGCTGAACTCAAGCTGAAGCAGAGGCATGTGGTGCGGCTGGAGTGCCGTCCCCCCAACGTGGAAGGCCGCGGGGGAGTGCGGCAGCGCGAGTTGCTGGTGAATGCCTTGCGTATGCGGCCCGACCGCATTGTGGTGGGCGAGGTGCGCGGCGAAGAAGCGCTTGACATGCTACAGGCCATGAACACGGGCCACGATGGCTCCCTGACCACGGTGCATGCCAACAGCCCGCGCGACGCCATCTCGCGCATCGAGACCATGGCCCTGATGGCCAACTTGAACCTGCCAGAGATGGCAATGCGGCAGCAGATTGCCGCCGCCATTCAGATCATCGTGCAGGTCTCGCGCATGAGCGACGGCGCCCGCCGCGTGACCCACGTCTCCGAGATCACCGGCATCTGCGAGCAGGTGATCAGCATGCAGGATGTTTTTCTCTTTCAGAAGAAGGGATTGGGGCCGAACGGTAAAGTGCTGGGCCGCTTCTATGCGACCGGAATTGTGCCCAAGTTTTCCGAGAAGCTGCAGGCGGCGGGCATCCCGCTGGACACCAACCTTCTGGATTTCTCCGAGGAGGTGTGATGCGAAGATTTTTCATCACGCAGAACACCGAAGGTACGAAGAGAAAACCGGAAGTGAAAAAACCACAAAGGATCTTCTCTGTGCGCTCCGTGTTCTCCGTGGGGAATATGTTTTTTGACTGCGATGGGCAACGGGGGTGGCAACCATGTTCCTGATGGGGCTGATCTTTTTCCTGGTGCTGTTGCTGACCTTCGGGGTGGTGCTGGTGATGACCCGGCCGACCTCGGCCGAGCGCACTATCGAAGGCCGCATCGCCCGGCTGCGGGGCGCGTCCAAGGCCGGCGGCGAAGTGGAGGAAGACAGCTCTGCCATCATCAAGCAAACCCGCTTGAGCGAAAACCCCTGGCTGGACGCGCTGCTGCGGCGCTGGAGTCTGGGCCAAACCATCCAAAGGCTGATTGCCGGGGCGCAAAGCCTGTGGAGCGTCTCCGGAGTGCTGGCCTGGAGCCTGGGGCTGGCGGCTGCCGGTTACGCCATCGGCTACTACGAGTTGCCGAGCCTGGCCATCGCGCTGCTGCCCGCCGCGGTCTTCGCGGCGCTGCCATTTCTGTTTCTGCGCTATAAGCGCATGCGGCGTCTGAAGGAATTCAGCCGCTACCTGCCGGAGTCCATCGACCTGATGAGCCGAGCCCTGCGCGCCGGCCACTCCCTGACGGCGGCGATGGAGATCATTGGCGAAGAGTCTCCCGAACCCGTACGCAGCGAATTTCGCGAGGTCTACCGGCAACAGAACTTCGGGATCCCGGCGCGGGAGGCGCTGTTGCAACTGGCCCACCGGGTCCCGCTGCCGGAGCTGAACTTTGTGGTCACCGCCATTCTGCTGCAAAAGGAGACGGGGGGAAATCTGGTGGAGGTGCTGGACCGGACCACGGCGGTGATTCGCGAGCGGCTGCGCATTCAGGGGGAGATCCGGACCCACACCGCGCAGGGGCGCTTGACCGGATGGATCCTGTCGCTGCTGCCGGTGGTGATGTTCTTTCTGCTGAGCCTGGCCAACCGCGGCTATACCCGGGTGCTGATCGAAGATCCGCTGGGCAGAAAGCTGATCTACACCGGACTGGGGTTGATTGTGCTGGGCGGGCTGGTGATCCGCAAGATTGTGGGCGTGAAGATATGAACGGCATGAACGCGATACAGGCCATCAGCATGATGGTGACCGTCTTTTGTGCCCTCGCCGTGGTGCTGGTCGCCCTGCTGATGCGGGGCTCGAACGAGGCCAAGCGGCTGATGGAAGTGACGCGGACGCAGCTGCGTTCCGAGCCGGCGCCGGGCGGCGCCAGGAATCCGGCGTCTCAGTTGCTATTGGGCCTGGCGCGCTTCGTGCGCACGCGCCTGGGCTTTGCTCAGGATGAGAAGCTGCGGCAAAAGCTGCTGGCCGCCGGGCTGCGCGAAAGCTCCGCTGTCGATACCTACTTTGGTATCCGCCTGCTGGGGCCGATTGCCGCGGTGCTGGCCGGCACCTTCATTCGCAGCGACACTTTCATGTGGATTCTGGGGTTGATGATGGCGGCCTATATGGCGCCTGACGCCTGGGTAGGCTATCGCACCCGCACGCGCCGGGAGCGGATTCGCCTGGGATTGCCTGACGCACTGGACCTGATGGTGGTGTGCGTCGACGCCGGGCTGGCCATCGACCAGGCGCTGCTGCGGGCGGGCCAGGAGCTGGCCCTCAGCCAGCATGAGATTTCCGAGGAGTTCATCCAGATCAACTTCGAGCAGCGCGCCGGCAAGCCGCGCATTGAGGCCTGGCAGAGCATGGCCGACCGGACCAAGCTGGATACGGTGAAGAGCTTTGTCCAGATGCTGGCGCAGACCGATCGCTTTGGTACGCCCCTGGTGCGTGCGCTGCGGGTGTTCGCCGACGGTCTGCGGCAGAAGCGCCGGCAGCAGGCGGAGGAGTTGGGCGCAAAGACTACGGTGAAACTGATTTTCCCCCTGGTGCTGTTTATTTTCCCCAGCATTTTCATTGTTCTGCTGGGGCCGGCAGTCATTCTGATAGCTCGTAACATGGCAGATGTTTTCAAGTGAGGGTCGAGCTTACCAACGCAGGGAAGGAGGGAGATCTATGGATACAGTTACAGTCATCCGAGCCATCGCCGCGATGTTAGCGGTGGCGTGCCTGGGCGTCATCGTCCTGCGGCGCAAAAAACATGCCTAATTCCAGCCCGGCGCAGGTCACGAGGCGGCTGGGCCAACAGCGTGTAGATCCCGGAGACGGACTGCTGATCGATCCGCCGTCCGGGATGCATGCTTTTCCCAAGCATGGGTTTGGCGGGGCACGCTGCTGGTGGCTGCTGCTGGCGACATGTCTCATCAGTTACGCGCTGTTCGCGGCGCGAATCGAGGAAGGCTTCATCGGCGCCGACGATGGCACGCTTGCTCATGCCGCCGAGCGCGTCCTGAACGGCGAACGGCCGCAGGTGGACTTCTACGACAATTACACCGGCGGGCTGAGCTATGTGGATGCCTTGGGGCTGAAGCTGTTCGGCATGCGAATGCAGTCGCTGCGCTGGATGCTGTTTGTGTTTTTCGCGGTGTGGGTGCCGGCGATCTGGTATCTGGCTTCGCGATTTGCCTCGCCGCCGGGGGCATCGCTAATCACCTTGCTGGCTGTCTTCTGGAGCACGCCCATTTATCCCGCTCCCGTTGCCTCCTGGTACAACCTGTACTTTGCAACCTTTGGGATGGTTGCGCTGTTTCGTTATATAGAGGATCGCCGGCCTGTCTGGATATTTCTGGCGGGCATTGCGGCGGGTGTTTCCTTCCTTTTCAAGATCGCAGGCCTGTACTCTCTCGCCGCGATGATTCTGTTTCTGGTGTTTGACCAGCCGAACGACGAAGCTGCGCCGGCAGGCGATAACAGATCGGGATGGGCTTACTTGGTTTTGATCGCGCTGGCGCTCTGCGGCTTCGATGCGCTGTTGTGGGGCATGATTCGCAGCCGAGCCGGCGCGGCCTCGTTCTACAACTTCCTGCTTCCCGTGGTGGCGCTTTCCGCGCTGCTGCTGGCGCGAGCCTGGCAATCTCGCCGTGAAGCAGGCTGGCTGCGGCTGCGCCGGTTGGGCGTTCGGATTCTGGCTTTGAGTGCGGGATTCCTCGCGCCAGTTGCGCTTTATCTTCTGCCCTATCTTCACGCGCACGCCCTGGGCCGCTGGTCCTACGGAGTCCTGGTGATTCCCACGGAACGATTGCAGGTTACGTTTTATCCAGCGATCCATCCGGTAGCAGCCATCTGTTGTGTGCCGCTGGTTGTCCTGCTTCTGCTGAGCTCGGGTTCCCGGTCGGCGTTAAGCGGCAGAATCGCTGTCGTCCTGCTTTCGGGCGTGGCCATCGCGCTGCTGTTTCTTTGCGTTCGCTACCCGGGAGTCGCGCGTTGGGTGTGGGTCTCGGCGGCAGCATCCGTTCCGGTGATCGCCATTGCGGGAGCAATCAAGTTATGGCAGGGCACACTACGAGGCGAGGCGGCATCGCGTCTCATGCTGCTGCTGGCAGTAACCGCGTTGTGCAGTGTCGTTCAGTTTCCGTTTTCCGTTCCTATGTACTTTTGTTATGTCGCGCCGCTGTTGATTCTGGCCTGCGCGGCGCTGAGCGACACGGACAAGGTTCGACCCGCTGTCCCTCTGACGGTCCCGGTTGCCGTCTTCTACTTGCTTTTTGCGGCGCTCGTTCTCCTGCCCAATCAGATTTATCGTCGAGGCATGTCACTTCAGACGACACGGGTGAAAGCCTTCACCTTGCCTCGGGCCGCGGGCATGAGGGGGGAAGCCGTTCAGGTGGAAACTTACGAACAGATTGTGGCCGAAATCGCTCGCCATGCCGGAACGTCGCCGATCTGGACAGGTCCGGATTGCGCGGAGTTTTACTTCCTGGCGGCGCGAACGAATCCGACGCCGGTGCTATGGGAAGCGCTCTCGGGTGCGGACCGTGATCCGCGCCGCATGTTGAACTGGATCGAAAGCGCAGGGGTGCACGTGGTGGTGATCAACCACACGGAACCAACCCCATCAGGACCGATGCCAGCGCTGCTGGAGAACGAACTGCGGCGGAGATTTCCGCACAGCAGGACTGTGAATGGCTTCGAGGTTCGCTGGGCAGAGTCGGTGCTCCCTGAATCCTCAGCGAGGGAGAGCCATACCGCGCTGCTCGATTGAAGGTACAACCTGGCGTGAGGCGACAGCTGCGCAGCGCACCATTCCGAACCACAACCAGGCAACGAAGATCGCAAACACCGCGACTTTGAATGCACCCAGAGCTGCAAGGTAAGCGGGCGTACAGAATAAGACGATGAAGGGAACCGTAACCTGCCAGCCGTTTTCGCCGGACCACATCTTGTCTTGCATGACCAGCAGGATTGGCAGAAGCAGAAGCGCGAGATCGTGCAGGTTCAAATGAAAGCTGACGAGAAGGGCAAAACAAATCAGGCCGGCAAAGGCCCGCGCAGACGGCTGCTGGGGTTGCACGGTTGCCCGGGCGGCCAGCAGCAGACTGATTGAAATAGCACCGACCAGAATAGTGTCCCAGCTTGAGTGTCCGGCCAACAACAAGGAGAGCAATCCCCGCAAGTTCGGCATCATGCTGGGATGAATGGCCATGTGCGCCGAGGTCTGGCCCGCGAGGAGAATCGTCAGCATCTGGCGCATGCCGGCAAATCCCACCATAAAGATGCTCAAGGTCAGGACGGCAAATGCGGAGCAGAGAAATCCTCGCACTACTCTCCAGCGCCGCATCAGGAGAAAAACCGCTGCGATCGGCAGGACTAGTTGAGGCTTTAACAGAGCCAGGCCGAGCGCGGCTCCCGCCAGCCACTCCATGCGCCGCGCGAGCAACCAGGCACATGCCGCAAGAATCGCCAGTAGCAGCACCGAATCCTGACCCATCCACAGGCAATAGGGCACAGGAAAGAGAGCCAGCGCGCGGAGGAAGATGGCGGGCGCTCCCAGGCGAGGACAGAGTGCCGTTGCTGCCAGTTTTGAAGCAACAGCCAGCAATAGCAAACCAGCGAGACGCCACAGCCAGAATGCAGTCTGAAAGCTCAATCGCGCCAGCGGCAGCCAAAGCAGGAGTTCGTAAGGAGGATGATTAAACGGAATATCGTCACGGCCAAGCAACTGCTGCTCGGTGGCTCTTTGCAAAGTGAGGTCGTAGACGCGGCTGGGACCCTGAAGGTAGAGGCGAGCGCCGGTATAGAAAGCGCAGAAGTCGCCGGGGAAGTTGGGATGACTTTCTAGATAGCTTAGAAGCAGGATGCAGTTAAAGGCAGCGAGTGCGAGGTAGCCCAGGGTTGAGGCGGCGAATGTCGGTCTCTCAGGCATCGATCATCCGGCCGAGAGGCGTGCACCCGGCGCGTGACTTGGAAACGGCGTAGACGCCGAGGCAGGCCGCTACCGCGAATGGGTATAAATATGCCGCCGCCAGCGGAAGCTGCCAGAACATCAGGCCGACGCCGGGAACCAGCACATTGGACAACGAGAGTCCGGCCGCCGATATCCATCCCGCGCCCAGCACGATCCAGGTGCAGGAGTAAAGCAAGGTGAGCAATTGTCCGCGGGCCATGATGGTGTTGGCGTTGGCGATCAACCATAGGACTGCCGGAAAAAGCAGGACAGCGTTGTAGATCTGGAAAGGGAAGAGCAACTGAAAAATTGCCGCGGAGAAGCTGATGGCGAACAGCAAATCGGAAGCTTGGAACTTGAAGCTCACGCAAACTGCCGCGCCCAGGAGCAGCGCCGCAGCCGGCAATACGAAATGGCCGCAAAGGAGGTCAGCCAACGGCGGCTTGCCCCCGGCATAGTGCGCATACGCCGCCAGCGTGGCCAGCCACTCGGCGAACCAGCCCGGCACCGCAAATTCAGCCGCGACCAGCAAGACGGAGAGGGTAGCGCCCAGCGACAGTACGAACGCTTTGCGGATGCGCCACGCCGCCACCGACCAGATGGACAAGGGAAGCAGGACGGCAATCGCAAGCTGCGGTTTCGCGGCGCAAAAGGCCGCCAGCATTCCTGCCAGCACCAGCCGGCCCGACTGCACCCAGAAGTAAACTGCGGCGAGGAGAGAAAGAAAGATCAGCGTCGGCTGGCGAAGTTGCAACGCTAACACGATGGGATAGGTGGCCAGTGCGAACAGGGTAAATGTCAGCTTGTCGAGATTGCTGAACTGCGGTCCCGGCAACCACAAAGGCAGGGAGATGGCGGTGAGGAAGACACAGACGAAAAACGCAGCGACTTGGGCTGTGGCGAAGGGCAGAAGAGCGATGGGGAAGAAGAGAAATACAAAGAACACCGGATAGGCGAAGCGATGCTGGTTCAGGGGAGAAGCCGACGCCGTCGGCGCTCGTCCAAAGATAACCAGCTCGATCTGCCGCGTGGCTTCCGCCCGGTAGGGGTTGCGATGATGCAGAATTTCGCGACAGCCAAACCACTCCGGAAACAGACCCTGCTGCACGCTGGGCGCGCTAAGGCCGAGTCCGGCGGGAGCGATTACCGCCGCAAAGTACCACGATGACAACAGGCCCAGCACCGCGGTGGCAAATAGCAGCTGCGGCCGGAGGCGCGACAGTCTGGCGGCGATGTCTCCGCCATGAAAGCGCTCGACCTGTGCCTGCCCGGGCATTCAAAAGGACATCCTGCAAAATGCTCCATCAGTAATAGCATCGGCTTCAGCCGGCGCCTCTTGAGGAGGGCCAAAAGGCAGATTTTCCCCAATGCAATGTTTCCAGCAGACTCGGATCGGTTGTGATTGGCAGGTTCACAACGGCGCTCTTAATGACGCAGCCGTCTTTGCCAGGGTAGTTATCGGCGACAGTTGCAACACTAAAATGCCGCTTGAAATGCTGTTTTTTATGTGGGTTAGAAGCAATACAACTGCCAATACGATCCCATGGGTCACCCGAAGGGTGGGGAAGAATTCAGCTACAAAGTTGCAATTGTTTGCATATCAGCTTTCGAAGTAACACAATTTTAAGGCAAACTTTCGGAAGTCAGATTGCATCCTAGCCCTTGAAGAGTGCTGCCCTTCGCTCGATTTATTCGGCTTGACGATGGATGCCAGGTCGACAAGGTGCGGCAAAGATTAGGCGTTCGGCGTTTGGGTTCTAACTTCGTCTGGCTCTTGGGAGCATGTCTTCTGCTGAACGATGAGGTGTTTACCCTGGGAGGCAAGGGAACATGCGCAAGCTGTTGATTCTGGTCGTACTGATCTGTGGTTCCGTCTGCGCGTTCGCGGATCCCGTGGAATTTACGTTCGTTGGTTGGAACGATGGGAACTGGCAGAACGGATACCCATATTACATCATGGAAACCAACGGTAGCCCGACTATCTTTGACGTGATGTGCGATGACTATGTCCACGGCGGAGAGCCCGGCCAACAGTGGGAGGCGAACATCACCGACCTCGGAACGGGCGACATACAGCTAGCCCGCTTCAACAACGTCGCGGAGCCAGACTCCGATATCGACCTGATGCATTACAACGAGGCCGGCTGGATTCTGCTGGAAACAAAGGTCGAGCCGACATCGCAATGGATCTTCATGAACTCCGCTGTCTGGACCATCTTCGATCCCAGCGCGCCCTGCAATTCCACCTGCGAAGCCTGGATGACCGCCGCGGAGAATAGCATCAAGGGCCTGCCCCAGAGTTATTTCAACGACGTGTACATTGTGACTCCGGTCAATCAACACGATTCAGACCCCCATTCCATGCAGGAATTCCTGTATCTAGGGGAAGGCGGCTCTAACAATGGTCAAGACCAGCAGACTACGCCGGAGCCGGGTACGCTGGTGTTGATGGGAACGGGTGTGCTTGCCCTATTCGGCCGCCGGAAGCGTTTCCGGTCATAATTGATCGTGCTCGCTTACGCGCTCCCCCCTGATCGAGCCGCAACGCTGGTGCACAAGGCTCCCTAAAGTACAGCTCATGGTGTGGCGTTTATCCCTGGAGGCAAGGAAGTATGCGTAAGCTGATGATTCTGGCCGTATTCGTCTGTGGTTCCGTCTATGCTTTCGCGGATCCAACGGAGTTCACGTTCATTGGTTGGAACGATGGGAACTGGCAGAACGGATATCCGTATTACATCGAGGCAAGCAACGGATCCCCGACGATCCTTAACGTGATGTGCGATGACTACGCCCACGGTGGAATGCCAGGCGACCAGTGGGAGGCGAATATCACCGATCTCGGGACCGGCAACATACAGCTAACTCGCTTCAACACCACTCCTGGGGAAAATGCCTTATACCCGCTAAAGCTTTACGATGAGTCCGGGTGGCTTTTGCTGCAAACCTTGGTCGAGCCGACATCGCAATGGGTCTTCATGAACTCCGCGGTGTGGAACATTTTCGATCCCAGCGCGCCGTGCAACACCAACTGTGAAGCTTGGATTTCCGCCGCGATGAATGGAGTAAAGGGTCTTCCCCAGAATTATTTCGACGACGTGTACATCATAACTCCGGTCAACCAACACAATCCAGACCCGCATTCTATGCAGGAATTCATGTACCTAGGGGAAGGCGGCTCTAACAATGGTCAAGACCAGCAGACTACGCCGGAGCCGGGCACGCTGGTGTTGATGGGAACGGGTGTGCTTGCCCTATTCGGCCGCCGGAAGTTCCTGAACTAACCTGAAGTCACGGGCCGTTCCTGGAACGACAACATTTTCTGCGATACCAAAACGCTTTCGGCCGCAAGTCTTTCTTGCCGCCGGAAGCGTTTCCAGTCATAATTGATTGTGCTCGCTTACGCGCTCCACCCTGATCGCGCTGAAACGCCGGCGCACAGGGCTCCCTCAAAAACAGAGGGACACAGAGCGCAAAACTCCAGGCTGCGCTCATCCCCAATACAGAGGAATCGATGTCGGCAAAGTATATCTTTGTGACCGGTGGTGTTGTGTCTTCGCTCGGCAAGGGCCTGGCGGCAGCTTCCATTGGCTGCCTGATGGAAAGCCGTGGCCTTCGCGTTACGCTCCAGAAGTTCGATCCGTATCTCAACGTCGATCCCGGAACCATGTCGCCGTTCCAGCACGGCGAAGTCTTCGTCACCGACGATGGCGCGGAAACCGACCTCGACCTGGGCCATTACGAGCGCTTCACCCACGCCAAGCTCAGCCGCGACAATAACTGGACCACCGGGCGCATCTACGAAACCATCATCGCCAAGGAGCGCCGCGGCGACTATCTGGGCAAGACCGTCCAGGTGATCCCGCACGTTACCAACGAAATTAAGAGTGCGATGAAGAAGGTGGCGCAGGATGTCGATCTGGCGATCATCGAGATCGGCGGAACGGTGGGCGACATCGAATCCTTGCCCTTCATCGAGGCCATCCGCCAGATGCGTCAGGAGTTGGGACGCGAGAACACCCTCTTCGTCCACGTTACGCTGGTGCCTTATATCGCCGCGGCCGGCGAGCTCAAGACCAAGCCCACGCAGCACTCGGTGAAGGAACTGCTCAGCATCGGAATCCAACCCGATATTTTGCTCTGCCGCACCGACCGCTTCCTCTCCAAAGACATCAAGGGAAAGATTGCGCTCTTCTGCAACGTCGAGAATGAAGCCGTGATCACCGCCAAAGATGTAGCTTCGATCTACGAGGTGCCACTGGTCTTCGCTCACGAGGGGGTGGACAAGCTGGCGTTGCGTTATCTGCGCATCGAGACCAAAGAGCCGGACCTGAGCCGGTTGGAAGATCTTGTCCATCGCGTTTACAACCCCAAAGACGAGGTCACGATCGGCATCGTCGGCAAGTATGTGGAGTACGAGGATTCCTACAAGTCGCTGAAAGAGGCGCTGGTGCACGGCGCGCTAGCCTACAACCTGAAGCTCAACGTGAACTGGATTGAGGCTGAGGGGCTCGAGCAAAAAGAGCAGAGCGTGTGGGCGCAGATGGAGCATGTCGATGGAATCCTCGTTCCGGGCGGCTTCGGCAAGCGCGGCATTGAAGGCATGCTGAAAGGTATTCAGTATGCGCGCGAAAACAAAGTCCCGTTCTTCGGTATCTGTCTGGGAATGCAGACAGCATGCATCGAGTTCGCCCGCAATGTCTGCGGCCTGGAGCAGGCCAACTCCAGCGAGTTCGATCCGGCAACGCCGCATCGCGTGATCTACAAGCTCCGCGAGTTGCGCGGCGTGGAAGAGTTGGGTGGAACCATGCGGCTGGGCGCGTGGACCTGCAAACTGGAACCGGATACGCTGGCGCAGCAAGCCTACGGGCAAAACGAGATCAGCGAGCGCCATCGCCATCGCTACGAGTTCAACCGTGAATATGAAAGCACGCTGACAGCTGGCGGCTTGCGCATCAGTGGCGCGACTCCCGACGCGACTTATGTCGAGATCGTAGAACTCGCCGACCACCCGTTCTTCCTGGGCTGTCAGTTCCATCCGGAGTTCAAGTCGAAGCCGCTGGAGCCGCATCCGCTGTTCGCGAACTTCGTGAAGGCGTCGTATGAGAACCGGCTGCGCCGTGAGCAGGTACGGCAGGGGGTTGAGGAAGAGATGTTCCATCGGCCGGAAAAGGTGAAACACTGAAAAGCAGCAATTAGCAGCTAGCAGTTAGCAATTAGCAATTAGCAACTGGCGATCAGCAACTAGCGATGGAAACAATCCATGTTTTGTGCCAGGGCACAACTTCAGTTGTGCCGAAGGGCGCTGCAGTTAGGTGCAGGGCTTTAGCCCCTGCGAGTACAGGGGCTAAAAGCCCACATCTTTATTGATCTCTTGCGGCACGTCTAAAGACGTGCCCTGACACAAAGCGGGCGGCAAAAAGGTTTCGCTAATCGCTAATTGCCAATTGCGTTTTGCCAATTGCCAATTGCTAATTGCTAATTGCTAATTGCTAATTGCTTCCTTCCTTCCAAGTCGGCGACGTAACCATCGGCGGAGGACAACTGTTTCTCATCGCCGGGCCGTGTGTCATCG
>JBEKCJ010000002.1:0-151254 GCA_050014935.1 Candidatus Korobacteraceae bacterium | reverse complement strand
AGCCCCGCGTGTTCCTCTGCCCGAGTTAGTGGGTGTCCCGGGTTCGCCCTTCGTTTGGGCTAACCTGGGGTTCGTTACGCCCCTCCCGACCCAGGTTAGCGTCCAAACGAGGGACGCGAACCTGGGGCACCAGGCTCACAGACGCCGATCCGAGCGAGAGCACTTATCCCAATTGCACGTCTATCGGTTGCCCGACGGACGACGGTACGGACTTCCTGCCCGGTCATGGTCCTAATTCCAGCAACGCAGACGTCGGACACCTATACCTGGCGACAACTGGAACCTATGAGATAAACCGGTCGGGCGGGAACTTCGGTAGCTTTGACTGGGGAACGGTCGCGATTGCGATTGAACTCGCTCAATAGCGCCGATTTAGGGTCGGCGAGTGCTTTGCTATGCAGATCACGCCCCTGAGCGTCGCAAAGTGCAGGTCGAGCGGCCGGCCGACTATCACAACTTCGGTCGATCCTTATTGGTGTTTGCTTAAGTCGTAGGACTGAGCTTGCTGCAGCTAGGCATCCACAACCGTTGCCCGGAACGGAGATGCGGCGAAGCTTAGACCGAATCGGGCTGACGGAGTTTACCAGGAGAAGGATGCCCGGATGGGTAGTCATCATCGCCCTCGTCATTGTCTATGTGGCCCTGACGCAGTGGCTTCTGCCCAAGTTCGGAGTCCCGAGGTGACGGATCAGGCGCGATTTCGCGTCTCGACCCGAAGCTATTCCCAAAGCGGATTCATCTGCCAGCCGGGCTCCTTCCGTAGACCAAAACCGCCGGAGCCAGGCCCACAGGACGCCACTTAAGCAGCGGATGCGGGCTGCGTCGCCTGGAGCGTGCGCCGGAACGACTCTACCGCCCGGTGCCGAAACATCTGGTCGCTGCCCAACTGCATGCCTTCCCGCTCCTGCCAATGGGTCTCGCACAGCGGCACGTTATTCCACGTCTTGGCTGTTGTGCCGACCGACTGGCAGATGGCGCAGGCTCGTTCGTCATTGTTGCTTTGCACAATATTCCTCTCCTCAAGTAGGGACCGTTGAAGCCGGCCGCCAATGAAGTGCCAACTGAATATGAGAAATGCGTACTACTGACCTATCGGATGGGCGGCGTCCGGAGATAAAGTTCCGGATCAAAATTCACCGCTTCATCCCACCGTCTGATGAAGAGTTCGAAGGCCCATATTAGAGCGATCCAATAATTCAGATGAGGACCACAATCGCGTAAAGCACGTACGCGACCAATGTCATGATTTCTGCTCTTGTGTGTTAACGCGCGAATTGGATGGAAGTTTCTGTTGGCAGCCAGTGAAGTTCGCTGCGACTTAGGTGGAACGCATATGAGTACTACTTGCAGAACAGCTTCGATGCGATGGGCTACGATGACCTTCTGCGCGCTCTCGTTGACTTCGCTAAGGAGCGCCAGACCGAAGAGACTTTTTCCCTTGCAATCAGCTTCTGGAATCAGGCAGCCTGAGAGCGCGAGGACGACGCACACGATTCACTTACCAGGTTGATGGAGGAATCTGATGAAATTGCGGGTTGCTGTTGTTGCCCTGCTCATAGTTGCATTGGCCGGCGTTACGCTGGCCGAAGACAAGACCAAAGCCGCCGAGGCTGCGGCCGAAGCCTGGTTGGAACTGCTGGATTCGGGACATTACGCGCAAAGCTGGCAGGATTTTTCGTCGATGTTCAAGGCGGCGGTGGGCGAAAAAGAGTGGGAGCAGCAAATGAGAGCGGTCCGCACGCCGTTGGGCGAGATGATCTCCCGCAAAGTCAGGTCGGCGGACTTTGCCACGCAACTGCCGGGCGTGCCGGATGGACAGTATGTCGTAATTCGCTACGAAACCAGCTTCGCCAATAAGAAGTCTGCGATCGAGACGGTGACGCCGATGCTCGATAAAGATGGGCAGTGGCATGTGTCGGGATATTTCATCAAGTAGGGCGTGGCAATTAGCAACTAGCAACTAGTAACTAGCAATTAGGGATTCGCGAGTTGCCAGCGATGTCGATCGAAGAAATGAATCGCCATGAGCACCGCTATCGCTGGACCGGTTGGGCGCTGATCGTCGTCTCCGGACTATGGATAGGAACCATATTATTGGCCCTGGCGCTTCCAGCGAGGCTTGGGAGGACAGGGCTAATGTCCGCCATCTTCTTCGAGTGCATTTTCCCAATACTCTTTGTGCTAGGTGTTGTGCTCGGCGTGATGAGAATGGTTTCCTACGTCCGGTGGACAGGCAGATACCCGTACTATTTTTATTTAGTAAATCGAATCGACCGGTCGACCCACCGGACAAATGAAACAAGAGGGCCGTCCGACGACCTGTCCGCGCAACCGCTGTTGAACGGCGGTTCCAGACAGGATCGCCGCGCTCGACTTGCGCAATCACACGCCATGCGGTGACCACCTCCAACCTCTCGCCATTCCCAATTCGGGAGAAATACCCACAAGTTGTACGCTGATCATATGATCAGAGTTGACACCGCTTTTCGCGGGAGTTATACCGGAGATGTCTGGTAGTTGGGAAGCGCGGTGAAAATCCGCCACTGCCCCGCAACTGTAAGCGCGGAGGTCCAGCCAGCAAGCCACTGGAGCAAGGGCTCTGGGAAGGCGGCTAAGGACCGATGAGGCGTAAGTCAGGAAATCCGGCCAGATACTTACCTTACTGTCCGATCCGGCCTCGATGGGAGGGTCAATCGGCATCTTGACGACCGCCGTATCAAGGTCTTCTGGAAATTGGCTGCACGAGCTTTCCCGTCCGAGATGTGACTTGTGCGCGGGATGAAGAATGTCTGCGGGACGAAGTATATCGGCAGGACGAAGTACATCGGATGACACGAGCCGCAGGATTGTCCTCGTGCTCGGTGGGGTGCGCAGCGGGAAGAGCCGCTACGCGCAGGAATTTGCTGATCGCGGCGAACGCGTTGCGTTTTTGGCTACCGGCCAGGCCTGCGATGACGAGATGCGCGACCGCATCGCACGCCATCGTGCCGAGCGGCCTTCCGCGTGGACGACCATCGAGGCCCCGATTGCCCTGGAAGACGCACTCGCGCGGTGCGGCGACGGCCAGTTCGACACCATCGTCATCGATTGCCTCACGATTTGGACCGCGAACCTGATGGAGCACGAAGCGTCGGACGCCGATCGCGTGCTGGCTCATGCCGACCGCCTGGCGCAGTTGCTGCGAGGCGTACCGGCTGCCGTGGTCCTGGTCTCCAACGAAGTAGGCGGCGGCATCGTCCCGGAGAACGAGGTTGCGCGGCTTTATCGCGATCTGCTGGGCGGCGTGAATCAGCGCATCGCGGCGGCGGCGGATGAAGTCATTCTGATGGTCGCCGGATGTCCTCTGGTCATAAAGCAGCCGACACAGCCGGTGGAGGCGCGGGCATGAAGGGCTTCGTCATCGCCGGAACCGCCTCAGGAGTCGGCAAGACGACCATTACGGCTGCGCTGCTGGCGGCTTTGCGAGCGCGAGGGCTCACGGTGCAGCCCTTCAAGTGCGGCCCCGACTACATCGATCCGGCGCACCACACTGCGCTGGCGGGACGGCCCTCCTACAACCTCGACACCTGGATGTTGCCCGCCGCGACCAACCTCGCCATCTTCCGCAAAGCGATGCGCGATGCCGACGTTGCCGTAGTGGAAGGCGTTATGGGACTGTTCGATGGCGTGAATGGAAGCTCCGACGAAGGCAGCAGCGCGGAAATCGCAAAGCTGTTGGGCTTGCCGGTGGTGCTGGTGGTGGAAGCCTCGAACGCAGCGCGCAGCGTGGCAGCCACCGTAAAGGGTTTCGCCGAGTTCGATCCCCAGCTCCGTCTGCTGGGCGTCATTTTGAATGGACCTGCGGGGCCGTCGCATGTGAAGTTGCTGCGCGAGGCGATTGCTCTTATCGGCGTGCCGGCGCTGGGCTGGTTCCCCAGGCTACCGGAGCTGGCCTTGCAGGAACGTCATCTGGGATTAGTCACCGCGGGCGAGAGAACATGGAACTCCGAACAGGTCGCAGTTCTGATTCGCGCTGTGGAGAGTCACATCGAGCTGGATCGATGGCTGGCAAGTTGCGAAATCGTCGCTAAGAGTGAAGATCCGCAAACAATCTCAGACGCGAATCCCGGCGATCAAAACGACAGCGTCTGTATAGGAATCGCCAAGGACCGCGCTTTTTCCTTCTATTACGAATCTTCGCTCGATGCGTTGCGCGCGGCAGGCGCGGAATTGGTGGAAGTCAGTCCGCTGTCGGATTCATCTTTGCCTGCGGAGCTCGACGGGCTCTACCTCGGCGGCGGCTATCCGGAAGTCTTCGCCGAAGAGCTTGCGGACAATCATCAATTCCTGAAGTCGCTGCGCCAATTTGCGGGAAGCGGACATCCGGTTTACGCCGAGTGCGGCGGCCTGATGTACCTCGCGGAAGACTTGCAGACCTTGGACGGACGCCATCATGCGATGGCTTCTGTCCTGCCGCTGTCGGTCGAGATGCTGGACCGCCTCGACGGCTTCGGCTACACCGAAGTCGATGTGCAGGATGATTGCCTGGTGGGACTGCGAGGCACTCGCCTGCGCGGCCACAGCTTTCACTACTCACGCGTGACGCAAAGCGGCGATATCAAACGGCAGTACCATACTCGGCGGGTGCTTACCGGAACGAAAGAGCACGAAGGCTACGGCGCCGGAAATGTTCTGGCCAGCTACATCCACCTCAGCTTCGCGGCCAGTCCGGAAGCGGCAGCCCATTTCACGCGCTGCTGCCGGCAGGCGAAAGCGGTGGCGCGATGAGAAAACTCTGGCGCTCGATTCCGCTGTTGCTGGCGCTGAGCTCGTGCGCGTGGGCAGTTCACTTTGAGCGCGACGATGCGGGACGTTCGGTGGCCGTGCCCGATCAGGTCCATCGCGCGGTGAGTCTCTCGCCCAGCCTCACCAATACGGTTTATGCGCTGGGAGCCCAGAGCGATCTGGTGGGCATCACGAATTACACCGTCTATCCGCATGAGGCTGCCAGCGAGAAGCCCAGCGTGGGAGCCGTGGTCAACCCTTCGCTGGAAAAGATTGTGGCCTTGCATCCCGACATCGTGCTCGCCCTGCCCGAGTTCAACGGCGCGGAGACCATTCATGGCCTGGAGCGGATCGGCATTCCGGTCTTCCAGTTCAACACCGGCAATCTTTCCAATATCTATCGCACCGTCGAACAGGTAGGCCTGATCATGGGACGGCAGCGCGAAGCCACCGCGCTGATCGCCAGCCTGCGGGAGCGCGAGAGCAAGGTGCGGGAGCAATCGGCCGGCAAGCCCAAGCCGACGGTGCTACTGGTCCTGTCGATTGATCCGCTGATCACCGCCGGGAGGAATGCCTTCATCACGGAGATGATTTCGGCAGCCGGAGGCAAGTCGGTGACCGACGATCTGGCGCAGGACTGGCTGCACTTGAACGTTGAAGCCATCCTGCCCAGGAAACCGGATTACATAATGCTGATGCAGCGCGGTCCGGTCACCTTGAAGGACATGCAACAACGCGCGGGCTGGAGCTCGCTGGAGGCGGTCCGTCGCGGCCGGGTGATTGTCGCCGACGAGCGCATCCAGATTCCCGCCCCCGTCGCATTCGATGGCTTGGAGGATTTGGCCCGGCAGATGCATGCCGTGCAATCTCACTGAGATGGCATGGACAACTACAACTGAATTCACAGGGTGTACGGGAAGCGCGGTGAAAATCCGCCACTGCCCCGCAACTGTAAAGGACGAAGCCCAAACTGTCGACAACCACTGCGCCCAGCGGGAAGGTGACAGTTCAGTCCTGAGTCAGGAGACCGGCCCGGTGAACGATCCGAAACTCTTCCGAGGGGGAAGGTTATGCAACGCACTCTTACTATTACTGTTTTTCTTTTCCTGCTGCTGGTATTTTCTGTTCCAGCCTGGCCGGCTGACTCGGCCCTTTCCGGCACCGTCACCGATTCCCTGGGCGCGGTCGTCCCCGGAGCCACCGTTGTACTAACCCAGGGCGGCAAAGACCTTCAGACCGCCAAGACCAGTCCCGAGGGAAAGTTTCAATTCAAGATTGAGCAAGCCGGCCGTTATGCCGTGCGGGCGGAGGCCCAGACCTTCGCCGCCTCCACCAGCCCGGAAGTGTTTGCCGAGCCCACCCATGGCGTGGACATCACGCTGACGCTTTCGCCGTCCGTGATTTCGCAGAACATTGTGGTGACAGCCACCGGACTGGAGACGCCGGAAGCGCAGACGGGGACCTCGATCAGCGTTATCAGCGAAACCGATTTGAGCACGCGCATCGACCTGCAAAGCGCGCTGCGCGATCAGCTCGGCGGCCAAACCTCGCAGAGCGGACAAATGGGGGCGCTGACCGCGCTCTATGTTCGCGGCGGTCCCAGCGATGCCAATAAAGTCCTGATGGATGGCATCCCGATCAACGACATCGGCGGCAACGTGGATTTTTCCTACTTGCAGGCCGACGGCCTGGAGCGGGTTGAATTTCAGCGCGGTCCCAACAGCGCGCTCTATGGCTCCGACGCTCAGGCCAGCGTGGTCAGCATTACCTCGCAGCGTGGCGAGACGCCCTTGCCGGAGTTTAACTTTGGCGCCGACGGCGGGACTTTCGGCACCTATCACGAAGACGGCAGCGTCGGCGGCTACTGGAAGCGCTTCGACTACTTCGGCGGCTATTCGGGATATGGCACGCAGAACAGCACTCCCGACAGCGCCTTCCATCGTGGCGTCTACATGGCCAACCTGGGCATCCAGATAACCCCGAGCACCAGCTTGCGATTCACCGCGCAGCGGGCCGTAACCGGATACGATTCGGCCAATCAGATTGCCGCTTACGGCATTCCCGACGATGCGGCCAGCAATCAGCAGAACACCATCTTCGGCGTGACGCTGGACAACCATGCCACGTCGCGCTGGCACAACCAGCTGAGTTATGGCGGAGTGCGGTTGCGTTCGGAATACAACGACTGGGCGCCTACGGGAATCCCGTATGACCCTTACGGCTTGGGCTATCCGTCCTACTACCTGGGAGCGCCCGTCACCCAGCAAGGCGCCAATGGATACAGCATTACGCCGGCCGCGGTTGCGGCCATTGCGCCTGGATTGGCCTATCCCGGCCAGGCGATCTTTCAGTACGCAGGAAACTATCCCGAACTGTCGTCGTACCTGACCAACACCAACACGGTTTACGCCCAGACCGACTATCGGGTAAACGAAAAGCTTACTGCGCTGTTTGGCTTTCGCTACACCAACGAGAGCGGTTTTACCTACAACCCGTTTGAAGGACTGGAGAACACCGACCGCAATAATTTCAGCTATCTGATGGAAATCCAGGGTGGGCTATGGAACCGGCTGTTTTACACCCTGGGCGGCGGCGTCGAAAACAATGCCGTATTCGGCGTAGCCACCACGCCGCGCGCCTCGCTGGCCTACTACCTGGTGCGGCCCGGCAATAACCCTATCTTCAGCGGAACACGCCTGACCTTCAACTTCGCCAAAGGCATCAAGGAGCCCAGCATCTACTACCAGAACAACTCACTCTACGGGCTGCTCAGCAATACGTCTCTGGTTCCCAATGGTCCTCAATTGATTCAGCAGTATCACATTCAACCTTTCCTCGCTGAAAACTCCCGCACCTACGATGGCGGCGTCCAGCAGCAGTTGTTCGGCGGCAAGGCGACCTTCTCCGCTATCTACTTCCACAACGAGTTCACCAACCAGGCCGAGTACATTGACGGCAGCGCCCTGGCACAACTGGGCGTCCCGGCAGAAGTGGCCCAGGCGCTGAGCTACTTTGGAGCGGCAGTCAACACCCTGGACTATCGCGCGCAAGGCGCGGAGGTGGGCTTCCAATACCAGGTGAACCGCAAAGTCATGATACGCAGTGGCTGGACGTATACCGACGCCGTGGTACAGCAGTCGTTTTCCAGCAGCGCCTTGCAACCCGCCATCAATCCGCTGTTTCCCAGCATTCCGATTGGAGCTTATTCGCCGCTGGTCGGCGCCAGGCCGTTCCGCATCGCGCCTAATAGCGGATTTGCCGGAGTGGACTGGACGGCACGCCGCTTCCTGGTCTCAGCCATGGGAACTTTCGTCTCCCGCCGCGACGATAGCACTTTCCTGATCGACACCAACTTCGGCAACACCCTGCTGCTGCCCAACCGCAATCTCGATTCCGCCTATCAGAAAATCGATTTGTACGGCAGCTACCAAATCAAGAAATACCTCAGCGCTTATGCGTCGCTGTCGAACATTTTGAACCAGCACTACCAGGAAGTGTATGGCTACCCGGCGCTGCCCTTCACCATCCGGTCTGGAATCAAGTTCACCTTCGGAGGCGAGTTGTGGAAGCTCAACTGAAAACGCCGATCAAGCTGAGTGCGGCCATCCAGCACACCGTCGCCGAGATTCGTGCGATCGACGATAGCCGCAAGCGCAAGGCGCAGAAGCATCTGGATTGCCTGACCAAGCCGCTGGGCAGCCTGGGGCAACTGGAAGCCGTGGCAGCGCAGTACGTCGCCTGGCGCGAAGAAGATGTTCCGCGCATTGCCGGTAAAGCAGTGTACGTCTTCGCCGCCGATCATGGCATCACCGACGAGGGCGTCAGCGCCTATCCGCGCGAAGTGACGCAGCAGATGGTGCGCAACTTCCTGAATGGAGGCGCAGCCATCAACGTTCTGGCGCGGCATACTCAGTCTGACATTGTGGTAGTTGACGTGGGAGTGGACGCCGACTTTGCCGGTGTCGCGGGACTGGAGCATCGCAAAGTGCGGCGCGGGACCCGCAACTTTGCCCGCGAAGCAGCGATGTCAGATGCCGAGCTGAACGCCGCGCTCCAGGTGGGCATCGATCTGGCTGCCGAAGCCAGCGCCCAGGGACGCACCCTGATCGCATTGGGCGAGATGGGTATCGGCAACACCAGCGCAGCCACAGCCATCACGGCCGCGCTCACCGGACGCGCTGTCAGCGAGCTGACCGGAGCAGGCACTGGCCTCGACGATCAGCGGCGCGTGACCAAGTCGCAGATCATCGACAAAGCTTTGCGGCGGCATTTCGGCGATTACTCCACCACCAGGTCGGACGCCCTCGAGGTGCTGGGATGCGTCGGGGGTCTGGAGATTGCGGCCATCACCGGCATGGTGCTGGGCGCAGCGGCCAAGCGCATTGCCATCGTCATCGACGGCTTCATCTGCACCGCCGGAGCGGCCGTCGCCTGCTCGATTGCGCCCAACGCGCGCGGCGCGATCTTTGCCGGACATCTTTCGCAGGAGCCCGGACACCGCGCCCTGCTCGATCACATGGATCTGCGCCCGCTGGTGCAGTTGGATATGCGCCTGGGCGAGGGCACCGGCGCGGTCCTGACGTTCCCGCTGATCGAGTCGGCGATACGGATCTACAACGAGATGGCCACCTTCAGTTCGGCCGGAATCAGCGAGGCATCACCAGCGTGAAGACCTTGCGCGAGCTGGCGGCGGCGGTGCAGTTCATGACACGGATTCCCGTGCCCGCCTTCCGCTTTGAGCCCGGCATGGTGCTGGGCGGCGCAAAGTTCTTTCCGCTGATTGGAGCTGTGGTGGCGCTCGGAGGCATCGCCATCGAACGCGGTCTGCGCTCGCATTTGCCGCAAAGTGTAGTTGCCCTGGCGGTGCTGATTTACCTGGTCGCCATCACCGGCGGCTTTCACGAAGACGGACTCGCCGATACCGCCGACGCTCTCGGCGGAGGCTGGACCAAAGCGCGGATGCTGGAGATCATGCACGATAGCCGGATCGGCAGCTTCGGCACCCTGGCCATCGTCCTGTCGCTGCTGGCGCGGTGGGCGTTGCTTTCCGCCATGCCGGTGGCGCGGTTCCCTTTCTACCTGCTAACCGCTCACGTTCTGTGCCGCTGGACCACGTTGCCGCTGGGCGCCTTCATGACCTCGGCGCGCAGCGACGGCCTGGGCGCCAAGCTGGCCCACAAGATTCCGCTGTCGTCGGCTGTGATCGGCTCGCTGCTGGCCTTTGTCGTCGCGGGCTGGGCGCTGCGCCTGCACGCTCTAGTTCCCATCGCAGTCGTTTGCTTGATCACGCTGCTCAGCGGCTGGTACTACCGCTCGCAGATCGGCGGAATCACCGGCGACTGTTTTGGCGCTACCAATCAGATGGCGGAAATCGCCGTGTACGTCTGCGGGGTGTGGGCATGAGCCGCGCTCGCAGGTCGGCTTCGTCGGCGCGTTGCACCTTGATTCTGGTGCGGCACGCGCATACCGACATGGCGGGACTTTTCTGCGGCCACAGCGACCCGCCGCTCAGCGCGCAGGGACTGGCGCAGCTTTCGGACTTGAACCGCCGGCTCAGGGGCTTTTCCCTGAGCCACATTTTCAGCAGCGATCTACAGCGCGCGCGTCAGACGGCGGAATCCGTCGCCCATCGCCGCAACCTGCAAGTACATTCACTCGTTTCTCTCCGTGAGCTTGCCTTCGGGAGCTGGGAGGGTCTGGATTGGGAGCAAGTGGTTGCGCGCAACTCCGCATTCGCGCAACAGTGGCTTGACCTCAATCCTTCCCTGGCCGCTCCCGAAGGAGAGGAGTTCGAGGATTTCCGCAAGCGCATTCATGCGGCAATGGAGCAAATCGCGACACAGGTGAAAAACGGCTGTGCGGTGGTGGTAACTCATGCCGGCGTCATTCGCACCTTTCTGCAAGACCACGACCTGGTGCAGGCCGGTCAGGGTCCGGGCGACTTTGCCAAATTCGATTACACCTCCTGCTGGGAAGTTTGGCGCGAGGCGGGACAGTGGCGTCTGCCGCACGGCGATCCTTGCGGCATCACCGTGTCAAGTGACGAACGACGGCTCATCAGTGATTGAGGACACATATCTTGGCAGCGCGACCGACATATCGTCAGGCAGGCCCGAAGCATGAGGCAAAGCCGGCGTCGGGAGGATTGGTTGAAGCAGTGGCCTTGAAATTCGAAGCCAAACATGAGAGCGGACATGGACAGCCGCACCCGGACTCAGGCAGCCAGCCGCAAGCGGGCAGCAGGATTCGCACCAATACGGTCAACCTGGCTTTGCTGGTCGCGCTGGTGTTCTCCATCGTGCTCGCCACCAGCCTGGGAGCGGTGCGCCTCCCGGTCAGAGAAGTCCTTCACGCTTTCCTTCACCCGTTCAACGCCGGCGAAGCCGGCGAGATCATCTTTGCTCTGCGCCTTCCCCGTGTGCTGGCCGCCGCTCTGGTAGGAGCGGCCTTGTCGGCGACGGGAGTTTTGTTTCAAGGCCTGTTCCGCAACCCCTTGGCCGACCCATTTGTGCTGGGAACTTCCGGCGGCGCAGCGCTGGGCGGCGCGATTGGCATCTTCCTGATTCCCACTCTCTCCTTCGCCGGATTCAGCGCTACGGCGGTGCTGGCCTTCGTGGGCTCGGTGCTGACCATGATCCTGGTGTGGTATCTGGCGCGCACCAGCGGCAGCTTCGCCATGGAAACTTTGCTGCTGGCAGGCTTCGCCATCGGCACCATGCTGAATGCGGCGACGGTTGCCTTCGAGTTGCGCGAGGAAGCTTCCAGCTCCGGCTTGCGCGTGCTGGCTGCGTGGCTGCACGGTCAGCTCAGCATTCCCGACTGGAAGCAGCTTGGCCTGATCGCACCGCTCACCATCGTCGCCATCCTGGTCGCTCTACCCTTGGCGGGCCGCCTGAACACGCTGGCGTTGGGCGAGGAATATGCCTCGCAACTGGGCGTGCACGTGGGCCGGGTCCGCGTGGGCACCGTGATTATTGGATCGCTGCTGACCGCAGCCGCCGTATCGCTGGGCGGCCTCATCGGATTCGTTGGACTGCTGGTGCCGCACTTCCTCCGCATCCTCATAGGACCTAATCACGTTCGCCTGCTGCCGGCCGCGGCCTTGGGCGGCGCAACTTTCCTTATCCTGGCAGACACGCTCGCCCGTACGGCTTTCGCGCCCACGGAAATTCCGGTCGGCGTCTTCACCGCGTTCCTGGGCGGTCCTGCATTTCTCTATCTCCTCCATCGTCGTTCGCGGGAGTCTGGTCAATGAGCTCCACCATTCTTGAATTCCGGGACGTTTCCTTTTCGCGCGGTCCGCGCCTGCTGCTGGATCGCCTGTCGTTCAGCATCGAGACCCAGGAAATGGTTGCCCTGATCGGGCCCAACGGTGTGGGCAAGACCACGATGCTCAAGCTGGTCGCGCGCCTGTTGCAGCCCGCCGGCGGAAGCATTCTGCTGCAAGGCAAGCCGCTGCCTGCCTGGTCGCGACACCATCTGCCGCGTTCCGTGGCTCTGGTGCCTCAGGAGCTGGAGCTGCCCTTCAACTTCCGGGTGGAGGAAATCGTCGCCCAGGGCCGCGTGCCTTACCTGCCGCTGTTTGGCGCCGGCACGGTTGCGGACCACAAAGCCATCGAACATGCGATGGAAGCGGTTGACATCGTGAAGCTGCGTCACCGGATTTACTCGCAGCTGTCGGGCGGCGAGCGCCAGCGAGTGAAAATCGCCATCGGCCTGGCGCAGCAGGCCAAGCTGATGTTGCTCGACGAGCCTACCCAGCACCTGGATGTCGGCCGCCAGATCGAGTTGATCGCCCTGTTGCGGCGGCTCAACCAGCAAGGCATCACCATCATCGCCGCCGTACACGATCTGAATCTGGTGGCGGAAAACTTTTCCTCCGCCATCCTGCTTACCCCTGAACCGTCATGGATCGCAGGCTCGACCGCCGAGGTCATGCAACCTGAACACTTGGGACGCGCTTTCTGCGTCAGCCAGTCAGACCTGGCTCAATATTGTGTCTCGCCACCTTCCGATGGACTGGCACAAGTCTGGTAAGGATTTGTTTTGACAGCGCGCCGCACGTTTTTCGCGATCTTTATCGGCGCCCTGGTTTTGTGGTTTGCACTCCCGGCCCCAGCGCAAAGCCCGAGCACCTCGTTGCGAGGCACCATTTCCGATCCATCGGGAGCGGTGATTGCGTCCGCCCAGGTCTCGCTGGTCAACAGTGCCAACGGCTTCACCCAGTCTCGCATCGCCGACGCTGGCGGCGCTTACCAGTTTCCCCAGCTTCCTCCCGGAAGATACACGGTTGCCGTCGATGCGGCGGGATTTGCTCGCGAGTCGAAAGTGGCGGAGCTGCTGATCGGCCAGCCCGCAACCCTCAACTTCTCGCTCTCGATTGAGGCTGCCCCAACCACCGTCAGTGTCAGCAGCCAGGCGCCTGCTCTCAACTCTACCGATGCCACCATGGGAAACGCCTTTGACGGCGCAACCATACTCGCTCTTCCGGTGGAAGGCGACATTCCCGATCTGCTCAGCCTTCAGCCGGGAGTTTTGTATCTCGGCCTGCACAACGATCAGAGTCACGACAGCCGCAGCGGCAGCGCCGAAGGCGCGCGCTCAGACCAGAACAACTCCACCCTCGACGGTCTGGACAACAACGACCAGATACGCGCGTATGCCTTCACCGGGGTGCTGCGTTCGACGCTCGATTCGGTACAGGAGTTTCGCGTCAGCACTGCCGGCTTCAACGCCGAAACCGGACGCTCTTCGGGCGCGCAAATCAACATTGCCACCAAGAGCGGCACCAACGATTTCCACGGCAGCGTCTATGGCCGCACGCGAAACCTGATTACTCCCGCCAACGATTGGTTCAACAAGCAGGCAGAGCTGGCGCAAGGTTTGCCTAACGTTCCCGGCAGCCTTGATCGCAATGCCTACGGCGCATCGCTCGGCGGCCCTATCAAGAAGAACAAGCTATTTTTCTTTACTACGTATGAGGGCGAGAAGATCGACGAAAACCAGCAGATGACGATGATTGTGCCCACCGCATCGCTGCGCGCCGGTGAGATTAAGTATCCCACTACCGCAGCCAACGGAGCCACGCAGATCGTCACCCTGAGCCCAGCGCAGATCGCCTCCATGGACCCGAACTGCAGCAAGAACGGCACCTGTCCCTGGGGACCGGGAGTTGATCCGTATTCGCTGGCCGCCTTCAACCAATACCCATTGCCCAACGGCTATTCTGCCGGCGATGGCCTGAATACCGCTTCCTATACCTGGTCGGCGCCGGCCCCGGCTACGTTGAACACCTACATCACCCGGCTCGACTATTCGCTGTCCAGCCGGAACTGGTTGTTCCTTCGCGGCAATCTGCAAAAAGACAGCTCGTTGAGTCCGCCACAGTTTCCCGGCCAGCCTGCCAGCGCCACCAACACCAGCGACAGCAAAGGAATCGCCGCCGGCCTCAACTCCACCATCTCCCCCACGCTGATGAACAGCCTGCGTTACAGCTATATTCGCCAGGGCTATGCTACCTACGGAATCGGTCAGGGATCGTATGCGAATTTCTATGGCATGAGCACCATCAATGCCCAGACCCGCACTACCATCGTCGATGTGCCGGTGCAAAACCTGGTCGATGACTTGACCTGGGCGCATTCGCATCACACCCTGCAATTCGGCGCCAACTATCGCCTGGTTCACAACCAGTGGGACAGCAATGCCTTGTCCTACAATTCCGCCGTCACCAACTCCTATGCCCTCGTTGACGCCGGTATCGTGGGCACCGGACAAAGCTTCGATCCCACCATGTTCGGCTTTCCCTCGGTCAATCCCAACTTCGCCGGTTCGTACAACTTCTCCATGACCAACCTGGCCGGCCTGCTCGACTATGTGACCGCGCAGTCCAACTATCGCGTGGCGGCCAACGGCCAGTCGGGATCGCTGCTGCCCACGGGAGCGATGATCGCCCGCGATTTCAAGAACAACGAATTCGAGTACTACGTTCAGGATTCCTGGCGCATCAAGCCCAACCTGACCATCAACTACGGACTGCGCCACACCTTGTTGCAGACTCCGTACGAAATCAACGGCCAGCAGGTAGCGCCCACAACCAATCTGTGGAATTGGTTTGAAACTCGCGGCGCGCAGGCGGCGCTGGGCAATAGCGTTCAGCCTTATATTTCCTTCGCGCCGTCCGGCCAGGGGCGCGGACTTCAGCCCTACTGGCCCATGCAGTGGAACAATCTCGCTCCCCACGTCTCGTTTGCCTACTCCCCCAATGTGGGACCTGGATTCTGGCGCAAGCTGTTGGGCAGCGGCGGCAACAGCGTGCTACGCGCCGGTTATGGCAAGTACTACGACCACTACGGCGAAAGCATCGTCAACCTCTTCAACGAGTACGGCTCCTACGGGCTCACCGACAGCATCACCAATCCGACGAATGTGCTGACTCCCGATACTTCGCCGCGCTATACCGGCATCAACAACATTCCTAACCTGACCGGCACGCCGGCGCAGACGGTCAGCTACCCGGCGCTTTCCCCCACCAACCCGCTGACCACGGGATTCGCCATCACCCACGGCATCGACAACGACATGCAGACGCCGTACTCGCATGTAGTCAATGTTTCGTGGCAGCGCCAGTTGCCCAGCGGCTTCGTTCTGGAAGCCGCCTACCTGGGACGATTCGGCCGCCACCAGTTGCAGCAAATCGATCTGGCGCAGCCCCTGGACCTGGTCGATCCCAAGTCCGGTCAGGATTATTTCTCCGCCGCCACGCAGCTTTCCAAGGACGGTTACGCCGGCGAGACCACGGTTGCGCCCATCGCATACTTCGAGGACATGTTCCCCAGCGCGGCCACGGGCGGCATGAGCGCGACCCAGAATATCTACAACACCATCTGGAAATACAACCTGGGCAACGAGACCGGCGCGCTCTACGCGCTCGACATTCTCTGCTATCCGGCATGCGCGGGTCAGATGGGCAAATTCTGGGCCACGCAGTTTGCCAGCATGTATAGCTGGGCTTCCATTGGCGACAGCAACTACAACGGCGGCCAGGTGGTGCTGCGCCACGCCATGAGCCACGGCATGCAAATGGAACTCAGCTACACCTACGCCAAGTCGCTGGACATGGGCTCCGACGACGAGCGCACGGTGTATTCCTCCAGCACCGGCAGCACCGTGGGCAGCAGCTTCAGCGCAATCCTGAATGCCTGGAATCCGGCCCTGAGCTACGGGCCTTCCGACTACGATATCCGCCACCTGATTACCGGCAGCTGGGTTGCCGACCTGCCGTTCGGCAGCGGCAAGTTCATCGGCGGCAACGCCGGTCATGGCTTGAATCGCATCATCGGCGGCTGGCAGTTGTCGGGCGTCGGCCGCTGGACCAGCGGACTTCCCTTCTCCATCATCAGCGGCGCGGGCTGGGGAACAAATTGGCTGGAGAAAAGCAACATGATCCAGACTGGCCCCATCCAGACCGGCACTTATATCAACCAGAATGGCGCGCCCGATGTCTTCGCCAACGCGGCCCAGGCATTAGCCAGCCTGCAAAATCCCTATCCCGGTGAAGCCGGCCAGCGCAACAACTTTCGCGGCAATGGCTACTTCGGAATCGACGCCCGCCTCGCCAAAACCTGGCAGCTCGGCGAACGCGTGGGCATGCAATTCGCCTGGGACGTCTTCAACGTTACCAACTCCGTACGCTTCGACGTGAATCCGCTGAACTCGCTGCAGAACCTTACCACCAGCGGCTCCTTCGGCGTCTACGGCGCAACCCTTACCACTCCACGAGTACAGCAGCTTTCGCTGCGGGTGTCCTTTTGAATTTCGCGCTTGAGAGTCGGCGCGAAATACCGCACGATAGGTCACGACGAAATCACCGCATCGGCAGCAGTAATTCCCATTTCGGGAACAGCCGCGAATTATTGTCGCGAATGTCTTGATTTCGCTTTGGACACTTCCAAACTGAGCATATGATATGACTGAAATGAAGGGACCTGCTACCTCATTCGCGCAGCTCGAAACGGCCACGAGCCTGCACAGCCGCGTCACCCGCGCCCTCGCCCTGCAACTTATCCAGGCGGAGCGCAGCGGCCAATTGATCGCCTTCCCCAACGAAGCCGAGTTGTGCCGCCAGTTGGGCGTAAGCCGCAGCATCCTGCGCGAAGCCGTCAAGGTGCTGGAGAACAAAGGCATGGTCCAGGTACGCCCGCGCTCGGGGACCAAGTCCCGGCCGCGTATTGACTGGAACCAGCTCGATCCCGACATTCTCTCCTGGCAGTCGCAGCTGAAACCCGATCCAAGTTTCCTGCGTGACCTGTGCGAAGTCCGCCTGGCCATCGAGCCCATCGCCGCGGGATTCGCCGCCCTGCGTGCCAGCCAGGAGGAGATCGCCGTCATTCGCCAGTGTCTGGCGCGGCGGCTGGAAATCCTCGCCGTCAAAGACCTGGAAGCGGCCATCGATGCGGAGCTGCGCTATCACACTGCCGTGGTTGCCGCTTCGCACAATCCCCTGTTCCAGCAATTGAATTCCACCATCCACGCTCCCTATCGCATAGCTCTCTCCTACACCTTGCTGTTGCCGGCGTCGGTTGCCCTCGAACTGGAGGAGTACCGCCAGCTGACGGAGGCCATCGAACAGCGCAATCCGCTGGCGGCGCGGCGCTCGGCCGAGGAGATCGTGGGCTTCGCCATGCTGGCGGTGGAGCAGGTCATTCGCGATCACGAAGCCAAGAACAACCCTCCTGCTTCCTCCCGCCGCAACCGGAAGCCGAAGGGCATACACATTGCCCGCTCGAGGCCCGAACCATGAAACTTGCGATATCAGGCAAAGGCGGAGTCGGTAAGTCCACCATCGCCGGAACCCTGGCCAGACTGTATGCCGCGGATGGTAACCGGGTTCTGGCCGTCGATGCCGACCCTGACGCCAATCTGGCCTCCGCCATCGGATTACCCCCCGCCCTCCGTTCCCAGATCCACACCATCTCCACCGAACGCAAGCTGATTGAAGAGCGCACCGGGGCCAAGGTGCGCCAGTTCGGCCAGATGTTCAAAATCAATCCCGAAGTTTCCGACATCGCCGCGAAGTACGCGATCCCTTACGAGGGTGTCGACCTGCTGGTGCTGGGCGCGGTACAACACGCCGCCGGCGGCTGCGCCTGTCCTGAGAGCGTACTGCTGAAGAGCCTGGTTTCGCACCTGGTGCTGCGCCACGGAGAGATCGTGATCCTCGACATGGAGGCCGGCATCGAGCACCTGGGCCGCGGCACCGCCATGGGTGTCGACTTGATGCTGGTGGTGGTCGAGCCCGGCCAGCGCAGTGTGGAGACGGCCGAGCGCGTCCGCCAGATGTCCGCCGATCTGGGCATCGGCCGCTTCGGCGTTGTGCTCAACAAAACTCCCGATCCGGAAGAAGACAGCCGCTGGATCGCATCTGAGTTCGGCGCTGAGTACCTGCTCGGCGCCATTCCCCTGGACGTTCGCATAGCCCGGGCCGACCGGCAAGGCATTGCGCTGCTTGACCTGGGCTATCCCGAGTTACTCAACCCCTTTCGATCGCTTCAGAAAACCTTGCAGTCGATCTGCACCGAGAAGGAGAGCGTGTTATGAGCTTCGAGCCCTGCTGTTTAGCCACCGCCATCGGCAGTCTGCCTCACAAAGATCCGCAGCAGGCCGTCGAGGTCGTTCTGCGGAGCATCCCCAACGCCCCAATTTGGCCGCAGTTGCCCGCCTTTGGGCTTCACGAACAGATGGAGATCCAGTACAGCGAAGGCATTCCGCGCGTGGTCCTCGATAAGGAAAAGGGCCGCATGTACTTTGATACCACCGGCGACACCAGCGCCGACCTGGCAGAGTTCTACGAGAAGTTCTGTGCCGACGACCTCGAGGCCTTCCGCATCAGCCCCGACTTCTCCAAAGGCATTTACGCCATGGAAGCTGCTCTCAAAGCTTCCGGCATCAAGCCTCCCTACGTGAAGGTGCAGACCACGGGCCCGCTCAGCGTCGGGCTCAGCATTGTCGACGAGAAGAAGCGCGCCATTTACTACAACGCCGAGTTCGTTGACGTGGTAGCGAAAGCCCTGGCCATGAAGTGTCGCTGGCAGATTCAGAAGTTCCAGCCCTTCGCCGAGAAGGTCATCTGCTTCGTCGACGAGCCTATCCTGTCGGCCTTCGGCTCCTCCACCTACGTCAGCGTCACCCGCGACGACACTGTCGCCAAGCTGGGCGAAGTGATCGAGGCAGTCCATGGCGAGGGCGCTCTGGCCGGCGTGCACTGCTGCGGCAATACCGAGTGGCCCATCCTGATGGACGCCAACGTCGACATCATCAACTTTGACGCCTTTGACTACGGCGAAACCATTCTGCTCTATCCCGACAACTTCAAGACGCACCTCCAGGCCGGCAAGATGCTCGCGGTGGGGATCGTGCCCACCAACAGCGCCAAAATCCATGCCCAGACGGTGGATTCGCTGATGGCGAAGTTCTGCGCCCTGATCGAGAAGCTGGCCAAGGCGACCGGGCTGGATACCCAGCTTATTTGCCGCCAGTCGTTTATCACGCCGTCGTGCGGCACGGGATCGCTGCCGGTGGCCGATGCCGAGCTGGTCTTCAAGACGCTGCATGAGCTGAGCCTCAAGCTGCGCCAGGAGATTGGCGCCCCCGTGCTGGCCGGCAAGGCATAAGCGTAACCGCGGTGGGTGGACGAGTTGCAGCCCGGCGTGCTGCTGATCTCCTTATCGTCCACCCGCCGCCAAGGACAGGTAGTCATGATTTTGGCAATGACAGGAAAAGGCGGAGTTGGAAAGACCACGTTGTCGGCCCTGACTTTGAGCTGGCTGGCGACGCACGGTGAGTCGCCGGTGCTGGCCGTGGATGCCGACTCCAACGCCAACCTCAACGAGGCGATGGGAATTAGCTACGCTGCCACCGTAGGCGGCATCCGCGAAAGCGCCCGCAAGGAAGCTACCCAGCTGAAGGGTGTCTCCAAGCAGGAGTTCCTCGATCTGCGGGTGCAGGAAGCTCTGGTGGAACAGAAGGGTTACGACCTGATCGTTATGGGCCGGCCCGAAGGCCAGGGCTGCTACTGCTTCGCCAACAATGTGCTGCGTGACGTGCTCGACAAGCTCGCCCGCAACTATCGCAACATCGTCATCGACAGCGAGGCAGGACTGGAGCACATCTCCCGCCGCACTCTGCTGTCGGTCGACTATCTGCTGATCGTTTCCGACTGTACGGTGCGCGGAGTTCGGACCGCGGGACGCATCTCGGCCCTGGCCGATGAAGTTGCCCTGCCCGCCAGACAACGCGGACTGATCGTCAATCGCGTGCCCGGAGGAGTTCTCCCCGAAGCCATTCTCGCAGCTGTCAAGGCTACGGGACTTCCCTTGCTCGCCAGCATCCCCTTGGACCAGGACGTTGCCGCCCTCGACGCGGACGGCGTACCGGTTTCCACCATTCCGCCGGAAGCCCCGGCGCGAATTGCCATCAACGATTTACTAGCCAGGTTGTTTCAAGCCCCACAGGAGAAACACTGATGGCGACCACAGGTCAAAAAGTTTCCGGGCAGCCGGTGTCCATGGATCAGGCAACCATCGAGATGGTGAACATTGCCAACGGCACCGAGGTGAGTACGGTCTTTGACCGTTTCCAGCTGCAAAAACCGCAATGCAAATTCGGCACCGACGGCGTCTGCTGCCGCTTGTGTCACATGGGACCTTGCCGTATCACGCCCAAAGCCCATCTCGGCATCTGTGGCGCCGATGCCGATACCATTACCGCGCGCAATCTGCTGCGTGAGATAGCGGCCGGCACCGCCGCTCACTCCGACCATGGCCGCATGCTGGTCCGCACCCTGAAATCCGTCGCCACCGGCACAGGCGGGGAATACAAGATCGCCGATTCCGGCCGCCTGCATGAAGCCGCCACTTTCTTCGATGTTCCTACCGAAGGCAAGGACGACCTGGCCATCGCCAGCGATCTGGCTGACTACTTCATGACTCAGTTTGCCTGGTCCGAAGAACCCAATACCACCTTGAAGCTGGCTCCGGAGAAACGCCAGGCGGTGTGGAAGAAGCTTGGTATCAGCCCCAATGGCATCGACTCCGCCGTGGTGGAGCTGATGCACCGCACTCACATGGGGGTCGACCATGACTATCGTCACCTGATCCTGGCCGGACTGAAGGGCAGCCTGGCCGATGGCTGGGTGGGCTCGGCCATCGCTACCACAGTGTCAGACATCCTTTTCGGCACTCCCAAGCCGGTCCGCAGCCGCGTCAACCTGGGCGTGCTGGCGGCCGACAAAGTCAACATCATCGTTCACGGCCATGAGCCTACGTTGTCGGAGATGCTGGCCGTGGCCTCCGGCGACCAGGAGTTGCTGGACTATGCCAAGTCCAAAGGCGCCACGGGCATCAACGTTGCCGGCATCTGCTGCACCGCCAACGAAGTCCTGATGCGTCATGGACTGCCCATCGTCGGCAATTTCCTGCAACAGGAACTGGCCATCCTCACCGGGGCCGTCGAAGTCATGGTGATCGATGTGCAATGCGTCATGCCTTCACTGTCGCAGGTCACCAAGTGCTTCCATACCAAACTGGTCTCGACCTCCGACATCGCCCACACCGGCGAAGCCGAGCAGATCGAATTCAACGTGCAGAACGGCTACGAGCAGGCCTCCAGCCTGATCCGCAAAGCCATCGATAACTACGCGAATCGCGACCAGAGCCGGGTACACATCCCCAACGAGTCGATGGAACTGGTGGCGGGCTTCTCCAACGAGACCATCTTTCACATGCTGGGAGGCCGCTTCCGCTCAACCTTCCGTCCGCTGAATGACGCCATTATCGATGGCCGCATCCGCGGCGTAGTCGGCATCGTGGGCTGCAGCAATCCCAAGGTGGTTTCCGATCACGGTCACGTGACCCTGGCCGAGGAACTGATCAAACGCAATGTGCTGGTGCTCGAAACCGGTTGCGCCGCCATCGCCTGCGCCAAGGCGGGTCTGCTGACCCCGGAATCGGCGCTGGCCAAGGCGGGCTCGTCGCTGCGCGAGGTCTGCGAGGCGGTCGGCATTCCTCCCGTCCTGCACATGGGCTCGTGCGTGGACAACAGCCGCATCCTGATGGCTGCCACCAACGTTCTGGCCGAAGGCGGCCTGGGCGAGGACCTCTGCGACCTGCCGGTAGCCGGCGCCGCGCCGGAGTGGATGAGCGAGAAGGCAGTCGCCATCGGCCACTACTTCGTGGCCAGCGGACTGTATGTCGTCCTCGGCCATCCCCTGTATGTCGAAGGCAGCAAGAACGTGCACGACTTCCTGTGCGAGGAAATGACCAGCATTACCGGCGGCCGCTTCGAATGGGAGCCTGACCCGGTGATTGCCGCTGACAAACTGCTGGCGCATATCGAAAGCAAGCGCGACGCACTGCACATCAACACCCAAAAAGAACGCAAGATGTACGACATGAAATCGAGGCGCGAACTGCAATGAGCAAGATCATCGCATCGTCGGCAATTCGCGGCGCGCATCAGATTGTGCGCGACGCCGAAGACTACCTGGCAAAAGCCATCGCGGCCAAGGGCATTGATTGTGCCGTGGGCTTTCCGGACACCGCTTACTCCCTGCCGGTCATCTACTCGCTCCTGGGCGAGCGCGTCGACCGGCTCTCGGACATGCAGAAAATTCTCGATGAGTGCAACCGGCTGTTGCCGGCCGTGCCCAGTGAGAGCCTATGGCTGCCGTATCTGGGTGGAACTCTGGATTCGGGCATCGCTACCTTGTTTGCCTTCGAAATCATCGAGGCCTGCAAATATCTCATCGGCCCCAACCCCATCGACGGCATCTGGCTGGGAGCGGCCAATGATGTCATCATCCGCGAACGTGGAGTGGAGTTCGTCGACGGCTCGGCCCCCGGCTTCGCCGCCATCGTAGGCGCAGCGCCCACGGTCGAACACGCCGTCCGCATCGCCCGCGAATTGCAGGAGAAAAACCTCTACGTCTTCATGGCCGGACACAGCCACGGCACTTCGTTCTCCGAGCAGTTGGCGGAAGCCGGTGTCGAATTGGGTTGGGACACCCGCCTGGTTCCCTTCGGCAAAGAGATTTCGGCCGCGGTCTACGCTCTGGGCTTCGCCAATCGCGTCGCTCTCAGCTTCGGCGGCGTCAAGCCCGGCGACTTCGCCCGCAATCTTAAATACAACAAGAACCGCACCTTCGCTTTCGTCATGGCGCTGGGCGAAGTGACGGAAGAGAAATATGCCGCCGCGGCGGGGGCCATCAGTTACGGCTTTCCCACCATCGCCGACACCGACATTCCTCAGATCCTGCCCACCGGCATTTGCACCTACGAGCATGTTGTCTCCAACGTGCCCATCGATCACATCGTGGAGAAGTGTCTGGAAGTTCGCGGCTGCAAGATCAAAGTCGCCAAGGTGCCCATCCCGGTGGCGTTCGGCGCGGCCTTCGAAGGCGAACGCATCCGCAAGGAGCAGACCTACGTCGAGTTCGGCGGCAACAAGACGCCGGGCTTCGAATACGTCACCACGCTCGATATTACCGAGGTCGAAGACGGCAAGATCACCGTGGTTGGCCCGGAAATCGACGACGTGGTAGTCGACCCCGACGCCAAGGACCTGCCGGCACTGCCTATCGGCATCTGGGTGGAAGTTGCCGGCCGCAAAATGCAGCCCGACTTCGAGCCCATTCTCGAACGCCAGATCCATCACCTGATCAATGGCGCCGAAGGCATCTGGCACATGGGCCAGCGCGATATCAACTGGATCCGCATCAGCAAGGCGGCCAAGGACAAAGGCTTCAAGATCCGCCACCTGGGCGAAATCTTGCATGCCAAGTTCCTCAACGACTATCCCGCCATCGTCGACAAGGTGCAGGTAACGCTGTTCACCGACACCAAGGATGTGACGGAGCGCATCGACATCGCCCGCCACTCCTACCGCGCCCGCAACGCGCGCATGGAGTCGCTCACCGACGAGAGCGTTGACACTTTCTACTCCTGCCTGCTCTGCCAGAGTTTTGCTCCCAACCATGTGTGCGTCATCACGCCCGAACGGCTGGGCCTGTGCGGCGCTTACAACTGGCTGGACGGTAAGGCGGCCTTCGAGATCGATCCCACCGGCCCCAACCAGCCGCTGATCAAGGGCGAGTGTATCGATCCGGTGCGCGGCCAGTGGGCCAACATCAACGATTATGTCTTCGCCAACTCCAAGCAGACGCTGGCTCGCTTCAATGCCTATTCCCTGCTGGAAGACCCCATGACCAGTTGCGGCTGCTTCGAGGCCATCGTGGCCCTAATGCCGGAAGTCAACGGCGTCATGATCGTGAATCGCGAATACCTGGGCGAGACCCCCGCTGGAATGAAGTTTTCCACCCTGGCCAACACTGCCGGCGGCGGCCAGCAGGTGCCGGGATTCGTCGGCGTCGGCAAGGCCTACATCACCAGCCGCAAGTTCATCTCGGCTGAGGGCGGTCACCGGCGCATTGTCTGGATGCCGAAAGAGCTGAAAGACTTTCTGCGCGAAGATCTCGACAAAGTCGGCAAGACCTTCGGCGTGGAGAACTTCACCGACATGATTGCCGACGAGGCGAGCGGCACCGATATCACCTCGGTGCAGGCTTACATGGAAAAGGTACGGCACCCGGCTCTGACAATGTGGGACATTACCACACCGTCAGAGGAAGCGGCTGCGGTCGATGCCGCGCGCGGGGCCACGGTAGAAGTTGCATCCGCTGGCGGAGGCGCCTCGACGACGACCGTCGCCGATACTGCTGTCGCGCTGGCCGAACCTCCCGCTGCGCCAACGTCGACGCCGGCCGCAACCACTGCCGCCAGTGCGGCAGGCACCAAGCCTCCGGTCACGAAGGCGCCATCTGCGGCGCCATCCGCTGGAGCTATTCCTCCCAGCGATGGCGTGGGAGCTCTGATCACGCTTCTGGAGCAACTCCGCAATTCGCCTCCGGCAACCGAGCTTCGTCCTGGGATGAGTGCGCAGCAACAACTGGCAGCGCTCCAGGCCTCTACTGCCATGCACCTGCTGCACGCCGGCGCCAACATGCTGCTGATGCAAACCGGCATGCTGGCCGCAGCCGCACCCGCGGTTGCTCCCGTCGAGGACGGCTGTCCACGCTGCTTCCCCGCGGACGATGAGCCGCAGGAGCCGAGAGGAGTTGCCGTCGTCACCCCGATTGACGCAACGCCCAAAGCTGCCGCAGCGCCTCGTACTCCCAGACCGTCGCTATCGGAAGCAGTCGAGCGCCCCATCACTTCCGCGGCCATCATGGTGCCCAAATCGGTCACCGTGGCCCCGGACAAAGCCAACGTGACGGTCCGCACGGTCACTCTGGGCGGCAGCGGTACTCGCACCTCGGCGGTCACTCTGGGAGGCGCAGAGGTCCTGCCCTTCCGTCACTACGAAGGCAATGTCGGCCACAAGCCGGTCATCGCGATGGAGGTCCTGGATAGCCCACCCAAGTCTTATCCTGACCTGCTGCGCAATGCTTATGGAGACCTGCTGAAGGATCCCAAGGCAATGGCCCGCCACCTGGTCGAGAAGCTGGGCGCGGAGATCATCAGCGTTCGCCTGGCCACTTGTCATCCTGACAATGGCGATATGTCTCCGGAAGCTGCCGGCGACATCGTGAAGGACGTTCTGGGCGCGGTCGGCGTGCCCATCATCGTGACCGGATGCAGCCACTACGAAAAGAACAACGCCCTGATGAAGCACATCGCTTCCACCTTTGCCGGAGAAAACCTGCTGCTGAACTGGGTGGAAACCGACAACTACAAGACCATCGCCGCCACCGTCATGGCTTACGGCCATTGCGTGGTGGCGCAAACGCCCATCGACGTCAACATGTGCAAGCAGCTCAACATCCTGCTGACCACCATGGGCGTACAACCTGACCACATTCTCGCCGATCCCTTGACCAGCTCCGTGGGCTACGGTCTGGAGTACACCTACTCGGTGATGGAGCGTATCCGGAGTTCGGCCTTTACCGGCGATCCCATGTTGGCCATGCCCTTGTTCGTGAATCCGGGCTTTGAGGTGTCGAAGGTGAAGGAGAGCCGCGCCCCACGCAAGGACTTCCCGCTGTGGGGAAGCGAGGATGAGCGCGAAGCTTTGCTGGAGATCGCCACCTCGGTTTGTTATCTGAACGCCGGAGCGGACCTGCTGGTGGTTTACCACCCCCTGGCTGCTCGCACCCTCAAGCGCAAGATCGACGAAATGATGTTCTGCGGTAAGTGAGGTGACCACAAAATGGCAATGACTGGTTTACAGATCTTTAAGCTGCTGCCCAAGACCAACTGCGGCGAGTGTGGTGTACCCACGTGCATGGCTTTCGCCATGAAGCTGGCCGCCAAGAACGCCGAACTTGCGGCTTGCCCTTATGCTTCGGAAGAGGCCATTAAAACTGTTGGCGCGGCCAGCAAGCCGCCCATTCGCCTGGTAAAGATTGGGCCGCCGGAGCGCGAGGTCCTGATCGGCAACGAGACCGTAATGTTTCGCCACGATAAGACCTTTGTTCATCCGACAGCTATCGCCGTCGCCTTCGCCGACAACGAGCCGCTCACCGATTGTGGCCACGGCATCGCCGGAGTTCGCGACTATTGCCTGGAACGCGTCGGCGAGGAACTGCGCATCAATCTGGTGCTGGTCGACAACTTCAGCGAGGAGGTCAAGCCCTTCGTCGATCTGGTGAAGACCGCGGCCGGTTCCACCGGCATGGGCATCATCCTGCGCAGCTCGAACCTGGAAGCTCTGGAAGCCGGACTGAAAGAGCTGCCGGGACAGCGGCCGCTGATTCACGCTGCCACCCCGGCGAATGCCGACGCCGTGGCTGCCCTGGCGCTGAAGTACAATGCACCGCTGGTGGCGCGTGCCGCCACCATCGACGAGTTGGTGGCGCTCACCACCAAGCTGGCCGGTCTTGGACTGAAGGACATCGTCCTCGACCTCCCCGCCGACAATCCCGCAGCCACGCTGCAATACAACACCATCATCCGCAAAGCGGCGCTGAAGAATTCCTTCGAGCCGTTGGGCTATCCCATCATCAACTTTGTCACCGCCCTCGACGACGCCTCCGTCGTTGCCGACGCCTCCACTTTCCTTTGCAAGTACGGCTCCATCGTAGTGCTGGATCGCGTGAAGCTGGAAGTGCTGCTGCCCCTGATGATGCTGCGGCAGAACATCTACACCGATCCCCAGAAGCCGATTCAGGTTGACCCCAAGGTCTACCCCATCGGCGAGATCGGCAAAGACTCGCCGGTGCTGGTCACCACCAATTTCTCCCTGACCTATTTCCTGGTTTCGGGCGAAATTGAAAACTCAGGCATCCCGGCGAACCTGCTGGTGGTCGATACCGAAGGCATGAGCGTGCTGACGGGATGGGCCGCGGGCAAGTTCTCCGGCGAAAAGGTCGCCAACGCTGTCAAGGCCAGCGGCCTGGAAGAGGGCAAACATCGCATCATCATTCCTGGCTATGTCTCGCAAATCAGCGGCGAAATCGAAGAAGGCTTGCCGGGATGGGAGGTGCTGGTTGGTCCCGGGGAAGCCTCGGACCTCGGCTCCTTCATGAAGATCCAGGCTGCGCGGTAATACCCTATGCCCTCTGTTCGCTTTCAGCCCGCCAATGTCGTGGCCGAGGTGCCGGTCGGGACGCTGATCAACGAAGCAGCGTTGCGCGCCGGCATCCTCGACCTTGAATTGCCGTGCGGAGGCGAAGGTTCGTGCGGGCTGTGCGCGGTGGAAGTCGTCGGCCGCAATGCCTCGGTTCTAGCCTGCCGGACGAAGGTCACCTCTGACATTGTGGTACGGCTGCCCGATCGCTCGCAGACCGGGGCGCGCGTCCTGGGAGACAGTCATTCCCTGATCGATCCCGCTCTGCTGCCGGACCGCGATCATCTCGCGCCGCTCTATCGCTATCAGCAGCTCACCGTGCCGCCGGCGTCCATCGAGGAGCACTATAGCGACTGGACCCGCCTGACGCGTGAACTCAGTCGCCAGGGCGGAGCTGCTCCCATTATGTGCGAGCTCGAGGTGCTGCGGCAGTTGGCCGAAGCCGTGCGTGCCTCCGACGGAAAGATTACGCTTGCCACCGAGGAATCTGTCTCTGGGTTGCGCGTTCGCGATGTGCAGCCCGGTCACCGCCTCGATCGCCCTCTCGGCCTCGCCGTCGATATCGGGACCACAACCGTGGCTGCGCAACTCATCGATCTCGCCGATGGATCGCTGCTGGCGACGCAGACTTCCTACAACCTGCAAATCCGCCGGGGCGCCGATGTGATCAGCCGCATCGATTACGCCCGCAACCCGGAGCGCCAGGAAGAACTCCGCAGCCTGGTGCTGGAAACCATCAACGGCCTGATCGGTCAGCTGACCCGCGCAGTCTCAATCGCGCCGCGCGACATTCGTGCCGCCTTCATCGCCGGCAACACCACCATGATCCACCTGCTGCTCGGCCTGCCGCCGCGCCACATCCGCGAGGCTCCGTACGTCCCGACGGTGAACTTCGTTCCCGAGCTGCGCGCCCAGGCTGTTGGCCTGGACATCGATCCCGAGGCCATCGTGGCCTGCGCCCCTGGCGTCGGCAGCTATGTTGGCGGCGACATCACCTCGGGTCTGCTGTGTACCGACCTTCCCACCAACAATCGCGATGTCTTTCTCTTCATGGATATTGGGACCAATGGCGAGATCGTGATCGGGAACGCGGATTGGATGGTGGCTTGCGCTTGCTCCGCCGGCCCAGCCTTCGAAGGAGCCGGGATCAAGTGCGGTATGCGCGCGGCGGAAGGCGCCATCGAACGCGTCAGCATCGGCGATGACGGAGTGGCCTTCGAGTACTCCGTGATCGGCGCCGGCAAGCCCGCCGGCATCTGCGGATCGGGCCTGATCTCGCTCCTCGGCGAACTCTTTCGCCAGGGAGTCGTGGATCGCTCCGGCCGCTTCTTCCAGCCGCCGGGCAGTGGCCGAATCGTTCAACACGAAAGCCGGCGTGCCTTCCTGCTGGCCACCGCCGAGCAAACCCGGACCGGCAAAGATCTGGTCATCACCGAGGCCGACCTGGAAAACCTCATCCGCACCAAAGCGGCGATTTATGCCGCCTGCTCGCTGGTGCTGCAAAACGTCGGCCTCACCTGGGATGCTGTCGCTCGCGTCTACATTGCCGGCGGTTTTGGGCGATACATGCGGATTGCCGACGCAGTTTTCATCGGTATGCTTCCCGACCTGCCGCTGGAGCGCTTCCGCTATATCGGGAACTCTTCTCTTACCGGCGCTTACATTGCGCTGCTGTCGCGGGAACATCGTCGCCGCCTGGCGGAGATTGCCTCCCGTATCACCTATGTCGATATGAGCTCCAATCCGCACTACATGGATAGCTATGTTAAGGCTTTGTTCCTTCCCCACACGGACTTGGAGCAGTTTCCTACGGTCGCAAAGTCATTCGAGAGTCGAAGGAGGAAAGCATCGTGAAAAGTCTTCTGAAGCGGGTCAAGGCAGGCGAGATTCTCATCTCCGATGGAGCCATGGGGACCTTCCTGCATGCCAAAGGGCTGCAAGGCGGGGAGTGTCCGGAATCCTGGTGCATCAGTCACCCCAAGGCGGTGGAAGAAATCGCCGAAGCCTACGTAACGGCCGGTTCCGACTTGGTAGAAACCAATTCGTTCGGAGCCAGCTCGTTCAAACTGAAGAGCTATGGACTGGCCGACAAGGTCCACGAGATCAACCGCGCCGCAGCCAAGCTGGCCAAAAACATCATCGGCGACAAAGGCTATGTGGCCGCGTCCGTTGGCCCCACCGGGCACATCGTGATCGAAGAAGGCGGCGACACCACCGCCGAGCAACTCTACGAGGCCTTCAAGGCCCAGGTCGTGGCGCTGGCCGAAGGCGGCGCCGACGCCATTTGCGTCGAGACCATGTCCTCCGTAGTGGAAGCCGAGCAGGCGATTAAGGCCACTAAAGAAAATACTAATCTGCCGGTGATCTGCACCTTCGCCTTCGAGCCCGGAATCAAAGGCTTCCGCACCATGATGGGAGTCAAGCCGGAGCGTGCGGCGAAGGCCGCGGCAGCGGCGGGCGCAGACGTTGTTGGCGCCAACTGCGGCATGGGCATTTCCAACATGATCGAGATCACGCGGCAAATGCGCGCCGCCGTGCCTAACGTCCCCATCCTCATTCATGCCAATGCCGGCCCGCCGGTCATGGAAAACGGCAAGACGGTATTCAAGGAGACACCCGAGTTGATGGCTTCGTTTGTGCCGGAGCTGGTGCAAGCCGGCGCCAACATCATCGGCGGCTGCTGCGGGACTACTCCGGCTCACATTACCGCCGTAGCCAAGGCCGCACGGGCCTTGACGGTTCAAGCGTAGGACTGAAGACTGTCTTCGAATCTCCTGACTTGGTCAGCGGCTGTTGACAGCGGCCGCTGACTTTTTCAACCTTACTCGGTCGCCGGCAACTGCCCACGCCGCGCAGGCCGGCTGACTACGGCTTGTTATGATCCATGAGACCTCTATGCACTGGGAAACTCTGACCGCAAGCGCTCAATTCTGTCTTCGCCGTTCCGGCCGCTTCCTGGTGACGGAGCTGCTGCTCCCCCATCGCGTGCTCAGCACCTCTGCGGTCCATGGGGGCCAGTCGGACGGCATCCGCTACCTGGTAAATCACCAAAGTTGCGAGGCCTCGGGACATCACGCGCGCCACGCCTGCATGACTACGCTTGGGCCGGAAGAGTATCATCGGTCGGTTTGCCTGGAACTTGGGCTTCCACCGGACTCGGTCGCCACCATGGGGACCGCGGCCGACATGAACTATGCCACCGTCATCCAGCGGGGCGACGATGACACCCTGGTCACCGCTGCTGTGACTGCGGGAGTACAAGGCAACGCTGCCTGCGCTGGCGATCCCACCACCTGGCGCGAAACGCCGGCCGGGTGTTCGGAGCCGGTACTCACGGCCGGCACCATCAACATACAGCTCCTGCTTGACTGCCCGCTGACCGAAGGCGCTTTGGCGCGAGCCGTTGTCACCATGACGGAGGCCAAGACTGCGGCGCTGCGACAGCTGGCCGTTCGCAGCCGTTATTCCACCGACTTGGCCACGGGAACCACCACCGACCAGTTCTGTATCGCCGCTCCCCTGGGCGATGGGGTCCCGCGGCGTTATGCCAGCACCGGCATCAAGCTGGGCGAGTACATTGGCGTGGCCGTCCGCGACGCCACACTGGAAGCCCTTCGTTGGCATAATGGGCTTGAGCCCAGTTACACGCGCGGCATCTTTCATGCCCTCGGCCGCTACGGCTTGAAGGAAGACCGCTTCCTTAAGGACATAGGACTCTATCTCACCGACGCCGAGCTCGAATTGCTGAAGAACAACCACAACGCTGTGATGTACGGGCCTTTGGTGTCCGCTGCCGCCTACGCCATCGCCAGTATTCTGGATCGTTGCCGCTATGGCACATTCCCTGCCGGCACGGCGCGGGAGGCGTTGCGTCAGCAAGCGGCATGCCTGGCCGCCAGCCTCGCGGGACGGCTTGACCTCTGGCCCGAGTTTCGCAACAGTCTGGTCGAGGCCGATGTCGAGGAACCCAAGAAGCTGGTCTTGGCGGCCATCGCCCTCGGATGGTCGAAAAAGTGGTCCTAGATTTCCTGCGTCCGTCGGCGCCGCTATTAGCCGCGGCGGTCGTGCTGGATCTCGCTTTCGGCGATCCTGTCTACCCCGCCCATCCCGCGCGCTTGATTGGCTGGACGCTCACTCAGTTCGAGAAACTGCTGCGCGCCCTCAAACTCGACGGCTATGTGGGCGGAGTATTGCTCTTCCTGCTGCTCGCTGTCCTATGGTGCGGTGGAACCGCCGCTCTCATTTACGGGCTCGCTCGCTGGAGCCACTGGGCCGCACTCGCTGGCCAGGCCTTTCTGATTTACTCGCTGGTGGCGCTGCGCGATCTCTTGCAACACGGCTGGGCGGTCGAACTCGCCGTGCGCCAGGGCGATTTGCCGGAAGCCCGCTGTCGCATCTCCCGCCTGGTCGGTCGCGAAACCGATCGTATGGACCTTGCTGCTTGCCGCCGCGCCGCCATCGAAAGTCTCAGCGAAAATCTCACTGACGGTTTTGTCAGTCCCATCTTCTGGTATGCCGTCGCCGGTCTTCCCGGCATCGTCTTATTTAAGGTGGTCAGCACCATGGACTCCATGGTGGGCTACAAGACCCCGCTCTACTTGCGTTTCGGCTGGTGCGGAGCTCGTCTGGACGACCTGATGAACTGGCTGCCGGCCCGTATCAACTGGGTGCTGATCTCGCTCTGTGCTATGCCCCTGCCGGGCTACTCCGGACGCAAGGCGCTACGCATTGGATGGCTTCAGCATGCGCTGATGCCGGGTCCGAATTCCGGTTGGAGCGAAGCGACGACCGCGGGTGCAATCCAGCGCCGGCTAGTAGGACAGATCTGGCGGCACGGCCAGCTGGTAACGGAACTATGGCTGGGCGACGCCAGCGATCCGCCCGCCGGCGATGATTCCGATGTGCGGCGAAGCGCCATCCTGCTCACCACCGCAGGCCTCGGCGCAACCGCACTAGCTTTGCTGGCAATCGCCGCCATACACTGATACCAGGCGCGCGGTCTGTTGACTTCGTTGTATCCAGGTTGCAGCCATCTTCTTGGCGATCAACTTGAGAGGCGCAAGAATTGAGTCCTGCGTTGCGGGACGGCGACAAAATAGCCCAGCGCTTCAGCGCTGGGTACTCGGCACTTTTAGTAATTGAGCCCCTTCAGGGGCGACACATGAGCGTTTCGCACCTGCCATCCGGTTTCAAGAAATAAGGACGGAAACTATGAGCAGTATTGCAACCAAGAAGGGTGACGGCGGCCAGACCAGCCTCACCGGCGGAATCCGCGTCTCCAAGTCATCGCTGCGCGTCGACGCCTACGGCACCGTTGACGAAACCAATTCAGCCATGGGATTAGCGCGCTCCATCTGCGAGGACGCCGACCTGCGCGAGCGCACTAAACTAATCCAGCGCGAGCTGTTTAAAGTTGGCTCGGCCCTGGCAACACCGCCGGAAAATCGTAAAGGCGAGCCTCCATTGAACGCCGCCATGATCGACGCTCTCACCGATCAGGTCCATCAGCTCGAGGCCATCGAGGGCATGCTCTCCGACTGGTCCATCCCCGGAGAGCATCCGGCAGCCGCCGCTTATGATGTCGCGCGCACCGTATGCCGGCGCGCCGAGCGTTGCGTCGTGCGCCTCATCGATGCCGGCGAGATTGTGGATGACAACGTTCTGCCCTATCTCAATCGACTCTCCGATTTGCTTTGGCTCTTCGGACGAAAGCTGGAGTTAGATGCGGGAGTCAGCGGCTCGTTGCGCAGCGCCAATGCCAAGGTCGGCCCGCGATGGTCGCGCGCCTGGTAAAGCCTGCCTTCGTCCGCTTGTTCTCACAGAACTCGCGCTAAAGAGATTCCATGCCTGCTCGCGCTTTGATGATCGGTGGAACCGCCTCCCATGTGGGCAAGAGCTGGATCGCTACCGCCATCTGCCGCTCGCTGCATCGCAAAGGCATTCGCGTAGCTCCCTTCAAAGCCCAGAACATGTCGAACAACTCTTACCCTTGCCCGGGTGGCGGAGAAATCGGCCGCGCCCAGGTGGCGCAAGCTCAAGCCTGCGGCTTGGAGCCTTCTCCCGACATGAATCCCATTCTGCTGAAGCCCTCCGCTGACGCCACCAGCCAGGTCGTCGTCCACGGCCAGGTGTGGCGCAATCTCAGCGCTGCCGATTACTACCGGCAGTACGATTTTCTTGTCCGCAAAGTCGATGAGTCCTACGCCCGTCTTGCCGCCCAATATGACTACATCGTCATCGAAGGTGCGGGCGGCATTGCCGAGCTGAATCTTCGCAGGATGGATCTGGTGAATCTGGGGCTGGCGCGTCGCTTGAACGTTCCCGTGCTGCTGGTAGCAGACATCGACCGCGGCGGTGTGTTTGCCTCCATCTGCGGCACCATATCTTTGCTGGAGCCCGAAGAAGCGGCCCTGGTGCGCGCCTTCGCGGTGAATCGCTTTCGCGGCGACCCGGCTCTCTTTGCCGATGCCGTTCCTATTCTCCAAGAAAAAACTGGCAGACCTTGTCTCGGCGTTTTTCCCTATGTCCACGATGTCGAGATCGACGAAGAAGACAGCGTGGCTCTCGATCACTGGCAACCGGCCGCGCAGGACGGCCCTGCTATCGCTATCCTTCAATTCCCCCGCGTTTCCAATCACACTGACTTCCAGCGCCTCACCAGCGCACTCTGGATTCAGCGGCCCTCGCGTCGTCAATTCGATCTGGTGATCCTGCCGGGCAGCAAGAATTCCGTCGCCGATCTCGAATGGTTGCGGCAGCAGAATTTTGATCTCTGGCTACAGGAACAGCATGCCGGCGGCGCCCACATACTGGGTGTTTGCGGCGGATATCAAATGATGGGCGAAAGTATCGACGATCCTTATCATGTGGAGTCGAATCAAACTTCTGTCCCTGGCCTGCGCATGCTTCCGGTCCGCACCGTTCTGCTGCAAAAGAAAGTCACGCAGCGAGTAGTTGCATCCACGCCGAAGGGCCGTAACTTTTCTGCGTATGAAATCCACATGGGCGAAACCTCGCGCCCTGAGAACGCTGAACCTTTCGCATGGATCGATGGCCGTCCCGAAGGCATTCGTCACGGACGCTGTGCCGGTACTTATCTGCACAGCGCCCTGGACAATCCGGATGTCCTGGAAGACTGGATCGGCTTTCGTCCGCCCGAGCCTGTCAGTCACGACGATTCCTACAATCGTTTAGCGGATTGGTTTGAACGCTGGGTCGATGGACCGAAGTTCGAAAGTCTCTTTCTCGCCTGACGCACATCCTCACGTGACGCACGTCCTAGCGTCCCCACAGCGCACACCAATAGAGTCCGGTTAGCGCCCGTTTGTTTGGTCCTACTGTGGTGTCAATTCTGAAAAATGACGCGGCCTCGCACCGATGCTTAGTCCCGATTCGGGAAGGTCTTTCAAGTTTTTTCCCGGAATGCATAAATCCTGATTGACTTCGAGTCGAGGCCGCAGCAAGATCAAACTGTTGGGCTTATCATATGATGAAATGGGCTTGTTTCTCGATTCGCCCTCGCCCGTCCCACCACGGTTTGCCCTTCTCCACTCCTCATTTTGCAAGCTTAACCGCAACAATACTATTCGCAACTCATGGAGAAACGTGTACTCATGACAGACCTAAAACAGCTGAATAAAGCGATCGTCGATGGCGACGCTAAGAAGGCGGCTGAGGTTACCAAAGCAGCTCTCGCGGAGGGAGCGAAGCCTTTGGATCTCATCCAGAATCACATGATTCCCGCCATGGACGAGGTCGGAAAGCTCTTCGAAGAAGAAGAGTATTTCGTCCCCGAACTACTGTTGTCCGGCAGAGCGATGCGGGCAGCATTCGAACTCATCAAGCCACTCATGGTGGCCCAGGGAGTACAGCCCACCGGTCGCGTCGTCATCGGAACGGTCCAAGGCGACCTGCACGATATCGGCAAGAACCTGGTGGCAGCCATGCTGGAAGGCGCCGGATTCGAAGTCACGGACCTGGGCGCTGATGTCAAACCTGAGGCATTTGTTGAGGCCGTCAAAGCAAAGAATGCCAACATCGTGGCCTTCTCTGCCATGTTGACCGTAACCATGCCCAAGATGGCGACCACCATCGAAGCCCTGAAGGCCGCCGGCCTTCGTGACCGCGTAAAGGTCATGGTTGGTGGCGCTCCCATCAGCCAGGCTTATTGTGAAGAGATCGGCGCTGATGCCTATAGCGATAGCGCTTCGGCTGCGGCGGCGCTGGCTCGCGACATTATGGTGGGCACCACCGTTACCGCCCAGTATCAGGAAAAGGGCGAGAAGGCGTTGGCAGGAATCGCGGCCACTGCAAAGGGGACAAAATGACAAAGTCAAAGACCTTTAAAACCCTGGCCGTCTCCAGTCCGCAGGATCTCCTGTTTGGATTTTCTCCCAAGCCGGTGAACTGCGGCTTCGATCTCACTATCGGAAATGGAACGGTATTTCCGGAAGTCAACTTCACTCTCCCCGTAATGAACATCACCCAGGCCACCTGGCCTGAAGTGCTGGCCCATTACGAAGAAATGGCCACCAACATTCTGAAACGCGCCGTCGCCATGAAGGTCCCCGGCATCGTTCTGGAATTCGAACAGCTGCCCCAGATGACGGAAACTCCGGAGTGGGGTGCTGAAATCACCGCTCTGCTGGAACGGCATCTGAAGCAGGCTTATGAGAAGTATGGCCTGAAGGGCGCTGCCCGCATCACCCCCGCCGACATTCGCGGCCCGGCTGGTGTTAAAGGCGTCAAGCCGGTCATGCGTCATGGCGAGCTGTGGGAAAAGCTGAACCGCTCGTTCGATCTCTGCATCGCCGCCGGCGGCGACCTTATTTCCATCGAGTCCATCGGTGCCAAAGAGGTCCACGACGAAGGCCTGATGTATGGTGACACTCGCGCCATCGTCTTCTCCCTCGGCGTCCTGGCTTGCCGCGATATGACGTGGTTGTGGGACCAGATTGTTGCCAAGTGCGAGAAGAACGGCCATTCCGTGGCCGCCGGCGATACCGCCTGCGGTTTCGCCAATACCTCCATGGTCCTGGCGTATCAGAAGATGCTGCCCGACGTTGTGGCGGCTGTCGATCGTGCCATGTGCGGCGTTCGCACCCTGAAAGCTGTGGAGAGCGGCGCTCGCGGACCGTCGAAGGATTGCGGTTACGAGAACCCCATCGTCAAAGCGATCAGCGGCATTCCAATCTCGCAGGAAGGCAAGTCAGCCACCTGCGCTCACTTCAGCCATGTCGGCAATATCTCTGCCAGCATGTGCGACCTGTGGAGCAATGAATCGGTGCAGAACATCCGTCTGCTGTCCGGCAATGCTCCCGAGGCCTATACCGAGTTGTTGGCCTACGATTGCAAGCTGATGAACATCGCCAACTCCCACAAACAGGGCCATATCTTCCAATCCTGGATGGTGGAGTCGGATCAAAACGTCACCGCAGTCGGCACCATCTTGACGCCGGAAGCGGTCTACAACATCGCCAAGGCCATTGTTGCCGAAGACACCGACTACCACCGCACCGTGGCCGCCGGCAAAGCCGCTCTGGCCATCATTCAGAAGAGCGTCGACAGCAAGAAGCTTGTTCTTGGAAAGAAAGAACTCACCTGGCTGGAACGGCTGCATAAAGAATTTGCAGCGTTGCCGAAGGATGAGAACGTTCTGACCGAGGAAATTACGGGCACGCTGGGTCATCTGTTTGATCCCGAGTGCTACGGATTGCCGGTTCACGCAACCGCCGGCAGCGCCCGGTAACTTTAGATCGGCGTTGTAACAGCGAAGCGATGCCGCCTCCGGCGAATCCGGCTGGAGGCGGCAGTTCCCGAGTATGCGGCTGCCCTGCTCCGATCAGTTGCCGGTCGCTTGAATAATCATGTTTCTCTACCGAGCAGCGAGTGTGCCCTCTTCGGTTCACACTTGCTGCTTTTTCTTTGGCTGGCCGCTCGCAAGGGTGAGCGCCGTCACAGATTCTCCTTCACAATTTCCCTAGACTCTAGGATCAGGCGGATTACTAACTATGTCGAACAACGGCAGCGGGAACCCAGCCAAAGTACGCATCGAACTCGTTCCTTTAGGCGCTGTCCTGGAAGTAGACCGGGGAACGGTCCTGGAAAATGTCCTGATGACTCGCGGCATGGAATTTCCCTGCGGCGGATTGGGCACCTGCGGTGGATGCCGAGTGCAAATCATCGAGGGCCAGATCGCACCGACGCCGGACGATATTGCTGCGCTATCGCCGCAGGAGCTGTCAGACGGCTGGCGGCTGGCTTGTCGCGCTCGCGCCGAATCGCCGTTGAAGCTGAAGGTTGAGCAGTGGACCATGCCGGTGCTGACCGACGATACCCAGCTGGCCCGAACCCGCCGCAGTGGCCTTGTCGTAGCCATCGATCTCGGCACCACCACCGTTGTCGCTCAACTGCTGGACCTGGCGACTGGTAAGCTGCTTGGTCTCCGCACCGGCTTGAACCCGCAGACCTTGCACGGCGCCGATGTGATGAGCCGGGTCCGCTTCTCCTTCGACAGCAGCGATCTCACCTCGATGATTCGCGAGTTCCTGGGGACCATGCTCCACGATCTCGCATCGGGCCGCGAAGAAGAAATCGTGGAAGTCGTGCTGGTCGGCAACACCGTAATGCATCATCTGTTTTGCGGCCTCGATACCGAGCCGCTTTCGCATGTGCCTTTCGCGTCACCTAACCTCGGCGAGCAACGCTTTTCTGCTGCCGACCTGCACTGGCAGCTTCCACCTTCGGCGATCATTCGCTTTCTCCCCTGCATCGGGGGTTTTGTCGGCTCCGACATTCTGGCCGGCATCGTCGCCGTCGGTCTGCATACCGGCAATGAATTGCGGGCCCTGATCGATCTCGGCACCAACGGAGAAATCTCCCTGGGCAATCAGGACAAGATTCTGTGCGCCTCAACCGCGGCCGGCAGCGCTTTTGAAGCAGGCTCCATCAAGATGGGCATGCGTGCCGCCACCGGCGCCATTTCGCGTGTTTTTCTGAATCATGGCGGAATGGAATGTACCGTGATTGGCGATGTCGAGCCTCGCGGCATTTGTGGCAGCGGACTGGTAGACGCCGTCGCCGCCGGACTCGACGGCGGCATCATCGGAACCAGTGGGCGTTTCACCACCGGCTCGAAGGAGTTTACGGTCGGCGGCGCCATCAAGATCTGGCAGGCTGATGTGCGCGAACTGCAATTGGCCAAGGGCGCCATCGCTTCGGGCATGCGCATCCTGCTCGATCGCTGGGGCGCCAGCATCGATGACGTCAAAGAAATCTATCTGTCCGGTGCATTTGGAAACTATGTTCGCGCGGAAAGCGCAGTCCGCATCGGTCTGCTGGAAACTTCCCAGGACCGCCTCGTGCCCTCCGGCAACACCGCTCTACGCGGCGCCAAGCTGCTCATCGGCGTCGAGGACTTTCCCCTGCTCGATATGATCGAACATGTTGGCCTGGCTTCCGATCCGCACTTTCAGGACCGCTTCGTGGAATGCATGGCCTTCCCCGACGCTGACGCTATCGCCAACCGCCAAGCGCTTTCAGAAGCGTCTGTGGCCGCTGTGTAAACATGCGCCTATTGCTCATCGGTTGCGGTTTGTTGTTGCGCGAGTTCAGCGACGCCATCGTCCGCTCTCCTCATCTCGTCGATGCCAAATTCCTTCCTGCCGGTCTGCACGACACCGGCGCAAAATCCATGCGCCAGCAGCTCCAACAGGAAATCGATGCCACGAATACCGCCGACTACGACGCTATCGTGCTGGGGTACGCTCTGTGCGGCATGGGGACAGCAGGGCTCAAGGCGGCTGCCATTCCGCTGGTCGTTCCTCGGGCCCACGATTGCATCACTCTGCTGATGGGCAGCCGCGAACGATACAGCGAATACTTCAAGGCCAATACCGGTGTGTATTTTCGTTCGGTCGCCTGGGTAGAGCGTGGCCGTGAGATGCACGATCAACTGGGCGCCAACGGGCTCAGCCAGGATCGTGATGCCTTGATTGCCCGCTACGGCGAGGATGCCGGCCAATTCCTCTATGAAGAAGCGACCCGCTACCGCCGCTCCTACAGCAAGCTAACCTACATCCGCACCGGCTCGGAATTCGACGACAACTGCGCTGAGCAGGCGCGGGCGGAAGCGCGCGAGCGGAACTGGACCTTCGAAGAAATGGCGGGCAGCCTTACTCTCTTTCGCCGCCTGCTTGCCGGCGACTGGGCCGACGACTTTCTCGTCGTTCCTCCCGGCCACATCATCGGCGCGACCTACAACGACGAAATTGTGCGAGCCGTGGCGAGCGGCATTCCTCTCACTTAAGAGCTGACGACTTTACCCTTCAAGTCCACAGGAGCATTAGTGTTGGTGTATCTGTCTTTGAAGGGGCACGGCTTCACAGCCTGCGGAAAAAGTCGCTGTTGTCGCGTTTTGAAGGGGCGCAGCTTTAGCTGCGCCGTTGCGAGTCCTTATATTGTTGTGATTCCGAGCGGGCTTCACCCCGCGAGGAATCCGCTTTTCGGACTTTTCCGCAGCCGGTTCAGCCGTGCCGTCAGGACGCGCGAAGGGCTTGGCCATTAGGCCCCGCGGGCCCATGCGGGCCGACGCCCTAAAAAAACAAAATACTTCCCGCGGCGATCGAATCCGACGTAGCAACGTAACCGCCATACGCCACCGCGCGCGTGTGCGTGTATTCGCCGACAAGGTTTACCCAGTTCGTCAGCTTGTAGCGGACCCCACCAATATCTGAGCTGTTGTTCTTTACCAGGTTCGGATCAACCTCAAAGGAGGCGAGGTCTAGATGGCTCAGCCCGTAACTGCCGCCGACGGTGAACTTGTGAACAAAGGTGTACGTCCCCTGAAAATAATAGCCGTAGGAATCGCGCTTCAACCCTGAGGGCGCCACCGCGTCGAAGAACAGACCGGTTGTGCCCAGGCCCCAGCCGTTGTAACCATAGCCGACAAACTCCGCCCCGCCAGCATTCAACTTTCCCCCGTAATCAAAACCGGTACCCTGCGTGCCCGTGCCCACGGGCAGGGCCTGGGTCGCCGCATTACTTTGCAGGCTCTGCGTGACCACGTTGCTCCACAGCTTCACCTTCACCGGATGCGTGTCGGGTGAGGTGTAAGTTAGTTTCCCCTGGAACTGAGGCTGGTCGTGCCCCGTGAGAGTGCCCGATTGTCCTGAGAAGTTGACGGCATCCAGTGGCGTGAAGACACCAAAAGCCCCCTGGAACCCGTGCGACGAGGGTGAAGTATAGGTAATTTGCGGAATGAAGTCGGTGTAGACATAGCCCAGACCAATGCGGCCGAGCGAAGTATTGGATGGTGCAATGTTGCCGCCGGTGCTGCCGACGCCCAGCAGCGAAAAGTCGTTGAGGATGGCTTCCTGCCCGAACAGGCCAATATCGCGACCGATCTTGAATGTGCCCATGCTGGGCTTGCCTACGGTGGCGAACTGCTGGCGAAAATCGATTCCGGTGGTGCCCAGAGCCGCCGCATTTCCCGCCGAGTTCGCGCCCCCAACTCCGCTGACGCTATTGAGGCCGGGATAAAAACCAAGGGTGACCCCGACATCGTAGCCCATCTGATGGGTCGCAAGCGCGATGGAGAAGTTCCCCGGCAGCAAACCGTTGCGTACCGCAGAAGCGTCAGTATTCCCGGTACTGGCCAGGCCGCCGTCAACCATTGCGGCGGAAGCCGATTTATCCACCCGATCGTGGTCGTAGAAACCGTTGACCTCGCCAGAGACAGTTATGTCGACGGCTCCAACATGGATCCCAATCCCTTTGTCCATCATGGTAATGATCTTTGGATTTACCGATGGCGCGGGCTTCTGGTCAGTTTGTGGGTCCGAGGTCTGTTCCATGGTTTCATGCGTGGGGGCTGCGACTCCCATGCGCGCCTTCAGACCATCGTATTGTTGCTGACTGACGGCGCCGTTCTGGTGGAGGACCTCGAGCAACTCCAGCAAGGCATCGGGCGAAGGGAGCGTCGTATTCTGCGCCTGCACCAAGCCGACCGAGAGCAACAGAAGTGCGGTTATGCACACAGCCCAACGAGGACTTAGGCGACGCCGCTCGGACAGCGCGGCGTTTGATTCGTGACTTCGATTCATCAAGATTTCCTTTCGTCTATGCTTCCCCTGAACCGCACCTTAACCAGGGTCAACTTCGTTGGGCCGTTACCTGTCTGCCTTACGGAAGCTTGCGATTGCCTTGGAAAGCGCACACCTCGGGACTGCCAGAGAGGACCTACCGCCTCAGCACACGTTGACAACTGAGCTGGGAACTCTTTCGTGTGTTCGGCCTGCTCCGGCAACATCATGGTTCATTCGTTTCAACTTCGCAGTGACCAAGGTCAAGGATCCATGTGATAAGGACTTTATTGGCACTCGCGGGGCTGGCGCTTATGAGAGAGTCGGGGAAGACCAGCTGCGAAGAGTGAGATCACAGTAGTAGGGTTGTCAAGTCACAGACATGGGGTGGACCTTCCCTTATTGTCCAGATAGTCCTGGATTCATCCAGCCTGTCGCAGGTAAGGCGCTGCCTCGCACCGCAATTGCGTTAGTGGTGAACATGAAAAACTTTGAGCACGGTGGAAATATCAGGCAACTGGCGCAGGCCGGCGGACGACTGCCCGGCGAGATACTGGATTTCTCCGCGAACATCAATCCACTGGGCCCACCAGAATGGCTGCGCCCCATGATCAACTCGCAGATTCAGGCGCTACAGCACTATCCTGACCCCCATTGCACGGAGCTAGTGGAATCTGTCGCGGAACGATACGGAGTGGAACCGGAGGAAGTCATCGCCGGCAACGGCTCGACGGAGATTCTTTACCTCCTGACTCGTGCGGCGGGGAAATCAAGCGCCTTAGTTCCGGTTCCGTCCTACGCTGACTACGTCAAGGCCGCCAGGCAAGCTGGGATGCGTATTCAGACCGTCCCGGCAGACCAGGACTTGCCCGGCAATCTCTTGACAGCCGACACAGCTGTCTTTCTCGGACGGCCGAACAATCCGACGGGAGCAGTCTGTCCGGCCGACGCGTTACGGGCTTTGGCGGCGGAACATCCTGCCACACTTTTCGTGGTGGATGAGGCGTTCGGCGACTTCGTGGACGACTTCGATAGCCTGACCTGGCATCGCCCCGCTAACGTGCTTGTCTTACTTTCGCTCACGAAAATTTTTGCCATTCCCGGATTACGCACGGGCTGCGCCGTGGGCGACGCGCGCTTGATACAGAGGCTGCTTGAGTTGCAACCGCCGTGGAGCGTCAATACGTTCGCACAAGTGGTCAGCACAGCCGCCCTCCGCGACCGCGAGTTCGTCCAGCGGACGCGCGCCTACGTTACCCGGGAGCGCGCGAGCCTTTTCGCCGCACTGAGCTCGATAACAGGACTGGAAGTTGAACCCGGCCAGGCGAACTTCCTGCTGGCGAGGATCAACCGCTCCGGCATGGATGCTCCGGCCCTGGCCAGGCAATTGCTGTCTCATGGCATTGCGATCCGCGTGTGTACGAACTTTGCCGGGCTGGACGCACGTCACTTCCGGGTTGCAGTTCGGACCAGCGCGGAGAACGCGCGCCTGATCGCGACGTTACGCAGCGTCCTCGAAGTTCAACCTGCGCTCGCATCCAGCCGAGCAGCCGGCGCGTTCGTCGCTCGCTCCAGTATCCGGTAGGAGACCAGGCATGGCACATCTAGCGCTTTGCTACAAAGTTGACGAGTGATGGTGAATGGAAGCATCGCCGGCCAGGCCAGCGTGTCAGCGGAGCGCGCAGGATCGGAAGACTGCGCCGTAGCAGTCATCGAGTCGCCAGAGTTGCCGGCGTTAGAACCCTACATACACCCTCCCGAACAGACCGCTGGCGCGTTGCCCTGCCTTCGTTCAACTCCCCTGGTCGTCGCCCTGGATTTGGAAAGTGTGCTGGTCCCGGAAATCTGGGAGACGGTGTCTCGAACCACTGGGGTTAGCCGCCTCGCATTCACAACCCGCGATATCGCCGACTACGGCGCTCTGATGCTGGAAAGGATGAGGCTTTGCCGCGAACATCGGCTGACATTGCCGCGCCTGCGAGAGATTGTTGGCGCCATGCAGCCGTTGCCCGGCGCAATCGAGTTCCTGGCCTGGGTGCAGCAACGAATGCTCGCTGTGATCGTCTCCGATACCTTTCACGAGCTGGCTGGTCCGGTGGTCGAGAAACTCGGCTGTCCGCTGATGATATGCAACAGCCTGGTCCTGGATGAGCAAGATTACATCTCCAGTCATAGGGCGCATCATGGATTGGGCAAGGCCGGAGCCGTGGCCCACTTTCAGCACCTGGGATTTCAGGTTATAGCGGTGGGCGACTCGTATAACGATGTGAGCATGCTGCAGACCGCCAACGCAGGGATTTTGTTCCGTCCTTGCCCAGGGCTGGTGGAGCGTGCTGACGGATTACCGAGTGTTTGGAGCTTGCAGCAGTTGCAGTCAGAGCTCTCGGTCACGGGTCTGTAACCGTAAGCGCCTCCTCGGGGCAATCATTCAGGTGGTGAACCCAGCTGCGCGTTGTTGGGCCCGTCCAGTTGGTGTTATCGTGGATTTGCCCGATTTCTTCCGCACATGCCACGCTTCATGTCGTCCCGGCGTCAGGTTCTTTGCTTGCTTGCCACTCTGCTCGTCTGCATGGTGCAGGGCACAGCCGTGGCGCAGCAGGCGATTGGCGAACTCTATGCCACCGATGCCAGCGTGAAGGGATCGGTCATCCTCGCGGGCACGGGAACCAGCGTGCTGAGCGGCTCATCCATCCAGGCGGGAGCCCAGGCCGCGACCCTCAAGCTGGAGCGCGGCGGCAACCTGCTGGTATGCGAGGGAACCAAGCTGTCCATTACGGCCTCGCAAAGCGGACGCGAGATGCTGTTCAGCCTGAACAGCGGCAATGCGGAGATGAACTATCCCTTGGGCGCGGAGGCGGACACGCTGCTCACGCCCGACTTGCGGCTGCTGATGCCCGGGCCGGGTACGGTGCACGTTGCGGTGCGGGTCTCGGCGCAGGGTGACACCTGCGTGCAGTCGCTGCCGGGAAACATGGCGGCGATCGTGGTCTCCGAAACCATGGGCGACGCGACCTATCAGGTGAAGCCAGACCAGGCAGTTGTCTTCCAGAGCGGACACCTGAGCCAGGCAAGCCAGTCGAAACAGAATTGCGGATGTCCCGCCTCGCAGCTAGTACCGACGCAAGTGGCCAAAGCCGCGCCGCCGCCGGCTCCGGTTGCGTCACCTAAGCCCTCAGCACCGCTACCCGCGACATCGCCGCCGCCGTCGCCAGAGCAGCACATGGCAGTCGAGGCGCCATTCATCTTTCGCGGAAGCGATCCAGCACCCGACCTTAGCGCTAATGTTGCCTTCCTCAGGCTGGAGAACACTAAGGTTGTGCAATTCGAGCCGACCGTGGCCCCGCCTCCTAATAGCAGGAAGAAATCCCCGCCCAGCGATCAGGCTCAGACCGCCAAGAAGGAGTCACACGGCTTCTTCAGCAAAATTGGGGCGTTCTTCGCTACGATCTTTCATTAAGGAGCCGTCAGCTCTCAGCCGTCAGCCATCAGCTCTCAGCCGTCAGCCATCAGCTCTCAGCCGTCAGCCGTCAGCCGTCAGCTTTTCGCTCGCGCTGTTCCATCCTCGCTCTGGGCTTTTAGCTTTTAGCTTTTAGCTGTTAGCTCTTAGCTCTTAACCATCAGGATAGCCGACAGGACACATACGGTCGTGTGGCTAAAAGCAAAGAGCTAACGGCCAAGCGAGGAAGGTAGCTGACAGCTGATAGCTGATAACCGATAGCTTTCTTCTGCTAGACTTAACTCCTCCCTTATGACCGAACAGCCGCGTTCGCGAGTCTTTCTCTGGGTGCTGCTTGGCGGAGGAGCTTTCTTCCTCTTCCTGGTTGCAATCTTCGCGTTGGTATATTTCTCCGTCCGCTCCCAGCAGAAAGACAACTTCGGAGGCTTCGGCGACAAGATCGCAGTGGTCGATCTGGAAGGCGTGATTCTCAACCCCAAGGATGTGGTTGAGCAGCTACGCAAGTTTTCCGACGACAGCTCGGTGAAGGCGATCGTCCTGCACGTTAATTCGCCAGGCGGCGGAGCAGCGGCGTCCGAGGAAATTTATCGCGAAGTGCTGCGCATTCGCGACCAGAAGAAGAAGCTCATCGTCGCCTCCATCGAGACGGTGGGCGCCAGCGGAGCCTATTACGTCTCGTCGGCGGCCAACAAGATTTTTGCCGACAACGCCAGCATCGTCGGCTCCATCGGCGTCATAGCCGAGTGGTACAACTACGAAGAGCTGATGAAGTGGGCCAAGCTGCAACAAATCACGCTGAAGGCGGGTGAGTTCAAGGACACGGGCTCGCCGACGCGCCCCATGACTCCGGAAGAGCGCGCCTACATGCAAGGCCTCATCGATAACATGCATGGGCAGTTCATCCACAGCGTTGCGGTGGGCCGCAAGATGACAGACGACCAGGTGCGCGCACTGGCGAATGGCAAGGTCTGGACCGGCGAAGAGGCCGTGCCGCTCAAATTGATTGACCAGATCGGCGACTTTCGCGCCGCCATCGAGGACACCGCCAAGTCCGTTGGCATCAAAGGTGAGCCCACCCTGGTGCATCCCGAGAAGGACCGCAAGAGCGTACTCGACCTGCTGTTTGGCGACGTTTCCGACTACCTGCCCAATCCGGCCAAGCTGATGCAAACCAACGTGGGGTTCTACTACCTGTGGAAGTAAGTTGCTTGCCGGCGGCATGCCGTATCCGGGAAAAATCAATCGAAACTTGTACTTGCCAACCTTGGAGGTATTTGAGAGTATCCCATGTGCTGGTAAACTTGAGCCGTATCGCGACAAGGGGCGTGCGAGATGACCAAGGCTGACTTGATCGATGAAGTTTCCCGGCTGACCGAGATCACGCGGAAGGACAGCGAGGTCATCGTGGAGACCATCTTTGAAAGCGTAGTGCGCTCGCTACGCGCCGGCGACAAGATCGAAATCCGCGGCTTCGGCAGCTTCCGCACCCGCCAGCGCAAGCCTCGCGTGGGTCGCAATCCCAAGACCGGAGACCGCGTGGACGTGCCGGCCAAGAAGATCCCATTCTTCAAACCCAGCAAAGAGCTCAAGGACATGGTCAACACCAGCACCGAACCACATCCTCAAAGCCCCGCCGCGCCCGCGGCCGAAGCTGGCAACGGATAACTTCCCGGAGAAGTTGGAACCGTATTCGGGCTGATTGTTTCGATTTAAACGCTCAGAGCTCTACCTCAGCCCCAAGAAACAGGAAAGCCCGGGCCGTTTTGCCCGGGCTGTTCACTTTTCGCTTCGGACTACGCGATCGTCCAGGTTCTGGCGATGGCCACGTCCGTTCCATTTTCAGGTCAAGCGAATCTTTGTCACCTCGTGAGTCGTCACCTTCTGCTGTCCTGCCGATTTACATCACCAAAGCTATGTTTTCCAACTCTCGTTGAAAGGTTTCCAGCGTGCCACCCAGCAGTCCCGCTCTGCTTACGGCATTGCGGGCTTCTTCGGCCGAAACACCATAGCCGTGTCCGGCAAGAAACATCTGCAACAACTCGCCTGCGTCCCGGGAGTCAAATCCGTGCAGCAGCTCGCTGCGCAGCGCGGCCAACTCTGGAACGGAAAATTTTTCTGCCATCATCGACCTCACCTCCGACCTTACTGCGTTTTGCTAGTTAGACTCCGCTGCCTGCTATTTAGTTGCAGGCAATTCGATTGCCGAAACCAGATTCTCACACCAATCGCCCCCGACCTTTAGACACCTCCAACCCCTGGGTCTCGAAATAGTTGCTGCTGCTGGGTTTGTATACGTAGCCGGCTGGGGTTTGTTCCCACAGAAGTGGGACGAACCACATGACGAAGCGGGATCATGGGGCGAGCCAGAGGAACGGAACTACCACTTTCACGTTCCAGGGTTATATGTTGTTGCGGAGCCTCTTGGGCGATATTTCCCATTTCGGGAAGCGGCCTGAGAAATACCACCCACTGCCCTTGCCTGAATGTTCGTTCAGCGCTTTGCCCGGTTCAACTTAAAGCAGCTCAACCGTGGCCTCTGGCTCCAGCAGGATGGGAATGCCGTTGCGGATGGGGTACACCCGTTTGCACTCATTGCACTTCAGGCCATCTTCGCCGCGCAGCACCAGCGGCTTCAGGCAAACCGGACAGGCAAGGATGTCCAGCATTTCCAGCATAGCGGGAGGAATCATAAGCCCCAATTCTAACAGCGCAGGGCGACTGGCAGTCGGCGGAAGTCACATGCCGATACGCCTGGCAAAGCGACCTCTCACGGTCTCGCACTTGCGAAAGCAGGAACAATCCAATCGCTCATGGCATGCAGCGTCCCGCAATCCAGGCAACGCGTTGCCGAGAATCGGGCTGCGCAGTATGGACACACGGCTTGGGCTTCGAAGGCGTCAAACATCGTCTTGCACTGTCGGCAAGTCCAAAGGTTTCCCACTGGCGGAGCTGCTTTGCACCAGGAACAAGCAAACCCCTCGCGACTCGGCAGCCTTGCCAGACGCAACAACGCTCTCGCTTGTTTTAGTCCTGCCCAGCAATTCAGCACGATGAAGGCCGAGAGAACTCCAAACCAAATGGAGCGAATCCGGAAGGCGAGCAGGATCAATCCCGCCACACCCACGAAACCGTCCATAAGACGCGCCACGGACAAAACACAAGTTGGGGATGTTATAACTGGGAGGAAATTGGAGGAGCCGGCTTGGGGGGAGCATTGGGCGGAGGACTAGGCGTCTATCTTCAGGGACTTGGCGCAGCGGCAGATCTGACTGGGAATGCCCTCACTTTCGCTGAAAGCCTTCTGGGGGGCAATATCGGACTTACTACGGCCGCCTTGGGTCAGGCGGCCGGCGATTCCATGAGTGGCCACAAATGCCAGTGCCAATAACCTTGAGGTACAAGTGGAATCGTTTCCGAAAGACGAGAAAGCTTTGATATGCGTCTTCGCACGAGGTATGTTCAATGATTCCAGGCGTTATCGTGTTGTTGTTGGCCCCCCTATTGTGGGCGATAGCTTGGTTCGGGGTATTATACGGTTCACGTCTTCCAAAGAAGAGTTGGAAGAGGCTGCCAGTTGCAATCCTTAGCCTGAGCGGGCTTTGGGGGATTATGTTTCTCCAGCTAAATCTATTATCCGCCATCGGGTCTGCGGCCTTCGTTCGAAAGATGTTCATATACATCACTACACTTGATTGGCTCCCTGCTATCGTTTTCATTCTTGTCGCGGCAATTCGTGAAGATAGGGCGAAGAAACGTCGGGGGGCCTCTAGTCCTCAACCAGCAGTCGATGCCTCCGCCGACGTCGCTTCTGGGAAGCAGTGAACGGCCACCGGACGGCGTTTGTACCTCGCAATTGAGACATGGATCGGTTGCGCATCCCTGTGACGTCGTCCGTCCATCATCGTGAAGGGCAAGGTGCTCCGCGCCGGGAAGTATAGGACTTGTCCTCCAGCCGGGAGCTTTGCTGCAACAGGGTTGCCATGTAGTAACCAAGTCCTGAAAAGCGGCTTCCAAAGAAAAACACTCTCTGGCCCGTCGGGCAGAAGCGAGGAAACACACCGAAGGCTATCAGACGAGATCGTACTGATTCCATCGACGACAAGGAGGATCAGAGTGGCCACCATCAAGCTGCGCGCGCGGCCCATTACAAACCAGAGCAGCGATCGCAGTACCTGGCCGCCATCCAGCGGATAGATGGGCAACATGTTGAAGACCAGCAAGACTACGTCGATGAACAAAACGGATCGCAGCAGCTGGTAGACGTTGGGCGTTGCCAGCGCTCCGCCTGCGGCTCGGCTCACTGCGACAAGCACCATTAAGACGGGAGCCAGCGCCACATTCACCAGCGGCCCCGCCGCCAGACTCCACAGCGTAGCGCCGGGCCGCGGAGGTGGATCGACGTATGCCACTCCGCCAAGTGGCCAAAGCACGATTCGGTTTGCTGTTCCTCCTACCTGTCGACAGGCCAGCGCGTGCCCAAATTCATGGAGCAACACAATAAGGAACAGCACCAGATACTCGACGACCTTTCGCTGCGAGTTTACAAACCTGCGGTGGGCGGGTGGCCCGCCCCTTCGCCACGAACTCTTCAAGCTGGGGTGCCCCACCCTTCTCGCCATCTTTCGGCGAGAGGGTGGGGCTGATTAGATAACCGCGTCGGTTCCTCAAGGCCTCGGCACGCTTCCCGGAGATGCCATCAGCGAAGCCCTGGGTCAAGTGGGAAGAAACCCATCCGCGCAGGCGGCGACACCGGTGGCGACACAGCCTCTGAAGCCAGGGCAATCGGATCGTGATCCTGACTCACGACGCTGGCCCATGTTGTAAAGACGACTTCCCTACTGCTGGTCCCAGCCGCCGCCGAGTGATTGATAGAGTTGCACGTAGTATTGCATTTCCTGAAACCAAGCCTGAGACAGACTCAGTTCGGCGGTGAAGTAGTCTTGCTCGGTCACCAGAACTTCCAGGAAGCTGGTGACGCCTCCCTGATAGCGTACGGTGGCCAGGCGGGCGGTTTCCTTGTAGGTAGCAGCCTCCTCTTCCAGCTTCATGCGATACTTGCGGGAATCGTAGTAACCCACCAGGCTGTTCGAGACATCACCGAAGGCATTCAGCACCGTCTGTTTGTATACCAGTTCCGCCTGATCGCGCTGCGCCCAGGCCAGGCGATAACCGCTTCTAATCCTGCCGCCTTCGAAGATCGGCTGGGCGATCTGTCCGCCCACGGCCCAGAAGGTTGCCGGACCTGCCAGGAAACTGCTGATAGCGGTGCTCGTTGCTCCAAACTGGCCGGTGAGTGAAATCTGCGGAAAGAAGGCCGCCTTGGCGACGCCCACGTTGGCATTGGCCGCAACCAGGCTTTCCTCGTCACGGCGGACGTCCGGCCGTCGTTCCAGCAGCGTGGAGGGTAGTCCTGCCGGCACCTCAGGCATGTGGGGCTGCTCAACCAGAGTGAGACCGCGAGGAATCGAAGTCGGGTTCTTGCCGAGCAGAATGCTGATGTTATTTTCCGTCTGTTCAATCAACTGTTGCAGGCTAATGGCCTGAGCCTCGGCCTGTTGCACCAGCACCTGCGCCTGATAGACGTCGGTAATAGCGGCATCGCCGCCCTTGTACTTTATGGTGTTGAGTCTCAGGATGTCTTTGTCTGCTTCAACCGTCTCGTTGGAGTACCTGAGCTGGGCGTCATATTGAAGCAGCAGGTAGTAGTTGGACGCCACCAGCGAAATCAGTGTGGTTTGAACCAGATCTTTTCCGTAGACCGTGGATAGCAGAACTGCGCGTGCCGCCTCAGTCGCACGGCGATACTGTCCCCAGAAGTCGACAATATAGTTGAGCTGGAGCCCAGCGGTATCGATGGTCGGAGCGCCGGTAAAGAGCGGCGTTGCCTGTTGATTGACGATGGAAACAGTTCCGCCCAGGGTCGGAAACTGGTTGGCGCGCGTGATACCCAGGTTGGCGCTGGCTTGCAGAATGCGAGTGGCGGCAATCCGCATGTCGTAGTTGTTGGCCAGCGCGTCCTTGATCAGGCCTCGCAGGATGTCATCCTGGAAGACCGTCTGCCACTTCAGCAGCGCAAAGTCTTCCGTGCCCGTCTGCTGGGCAGTAGCGTCAGGAGCCAGCCCACGATACTGATCGGGAACGGTGAGCGGCGGGCGCTGGTAATTCGGGCCCAGCTTGCAGGCCGACAGCGCAAGCAGCAACACGATGACGGTGGATGTTCTCACGTTAGTCATGTCCCGCTCCTTTGGCAATGGTCCCGGTCTGGTCCGTCGGCGGCGGGGGCTCATCTTTCTTCTTGCCGCCGATCCATATGCCAAATCGCTCAACCACATCGAACGACACCGGAATAAAGAAAATCGCCAGAATCGTTGCCGCCAGCATGCCGCCGATCACTACCGATCCCAGCACTTGCCGCGAAATGCCGCCGGCGCCGGTCGCAACCCACAGCGGAACGCAGCCCAGGATGAAGGCGAACGCGGTCATCAGGATCGGGCGCAGGCGCAGCCGTGCCCCGGTCAGCGAAGCGTCGAGAAGTGTCGCTCCTTTGTCGTACTCCATCTTGGCGAACTCGACGATCAGAATTGCATTCTTGGCCGACAAACCGATGAGCATCACCAGACCGATCTGCGCGTACACGTCGTTGTCGAGCTTGCGGAAGTACAGCGCTACAAACGCTCCGAAGACTGCGATGGGAACGCCCAGCAGCACCGAGAACGGGAGCGTCCAGCTCTCATACTGCGCTGCCATGATGAGAAACACCACCAGGAAAGACAGGCTGAAGATGGTCGTGGGACTGACGCCCTGCGCAGCTTTCTGCTGCTGGTAGCTCATGCCACTCCAGTCATAGCCCATCTGGCCCGGCATGGTTTTCTTGAAGACGTCTTCCAACGCTGCCATCGCCTGGCCGGAGCTGTAGCCCGGGGCGGCCGAGCCGTTGATCTGCACACACTGGTAGAGGTTCTGCCGCATGACGAACTCTGTACCGCTCCGCGAAAACGTGCTGGTCAAAGTGCTCAGTGGAACCATGTCTCCGGCAGCATTCCTGACGTAGAACTTACCTAGATTGTCCACGTTGGTTCGGAATTTGCCATCCGCTTGCACCCACACCTGCCATTGCAGGCCGAACTGGTTGTAGTAGTTCACCAGCGCTCCGCCCATGAAAGCCTGCAGCGTCTGGTAGACATTACTCAGGTTCACCTGCTGGGTCATCACTTTGGCCTTGTCCACGTCCACGCCGACCTGCGGCACTCCGAAGAGCGCGGTGGTCATCACCCCGGTCAACTCGGGGCGCTTGCGGGCTTCGGCCATGAATGCCTGCGTGTTCTTGGCAAGGAAGTCGGTGCCGCTCCCGGACCGGTCTTCAAGAATGAAGGTGAATCCGCCTGAGGTGCCGACGCCGAGAATCGCCGGTGGCGGGAAGGCAAACGCCAGCCCTGAATTGACCTGGGAAAGCGCACGCGCCAGATGGAGTTTGATTCCGTCATAGCTGGTCTCCGGAGTCTTGCGCTCGTCCCAAGGCTTGAACGAGATAAAGAAAAACGAGCTGTAGGTGGTCTGGACTCCGCTGAGCAGGCTGTATCCCAGCACCGAGCTGACGTTCTCCACGCCCGGCGTATCCATGATGATTTTCTCAACTTGCCTTGCCGCCTCGGAGGAACGTTGCAGCGAAGAAGCATCGGGCAACTGCAGCGCACCGAAGACGTATCCCTGATCTTCATCGGGCAAGAAACTGCCCGGTACTTTGGATCCGAAGAAGTACGCGCCCACGCAGAGAATTCCCAGAAGAACGAATGCAAACCCGGCTTTGTGGATCAAGTGACGGCAAATGCCGACGTAGCCGTCGGTCGCTCTGCCGAAAACGCGGTTGAACCAGCGGAAGAAAGCTGCCAGCGGACCGCGGCCTTCCTTTTTGGGCCGTAACAGCATTGCAGAAAGTGCGGGACTGAGGGAGAGCGCGTTGAAAGCGGAGAAGAGCACCGATACAGCAATAGTTACGGCGAACTGCTGGTAGAGCTGCCCCGTAATGCCGGGAACGAACGCAGTAGGAATGAAAACCGCGGCCAGAATAAGGGCGATGGCGACGACTGGGCCGGCGACCTCTTCCATAGCTTTCTGGGCCGCGTCATGCGGCGTCATGCCCTGCTCGATATGGTGCTCGACGGCCTCGACCACGACGATCGCGTCGTCCACCACCAGTCCGATGGCTAGCACCAGTCCGAACAGCGACAACGTATTGATGGAGAATCCAAGAATCGGAAAAACGATGAAGGCGCCGACCAGTGAAACTGGAACCGCCAGCAGCGGAATCAAAGTGGCTCGCCAGCCTTGCAGAAAGACGAAGACAACGAGAATGACCAGCGCCAGCGCCTCGATCAGCGTCTTCTTGATCTCGTGAATACCGGCAGTGATGGCCAGCGTGGTATCTAGCGGGACGCTGTACGTCAGGTCCTGTGGAAACCTGCCCTTGGCTTCCTCCATGAATTTGCGGACTTCGGCTGCCGTCTGTAGAGCGTTAGCGCCCGGCGTAAGGTAGATGCCGAGCAGCGCCGCAGGTTTCCCGTTGAAGCGCCCCTCCAGGTTGTAGGTTTGGGCGCCCAACTCTACCCGCGCTACATCCTTCAGGCGCAGCACGCCGCCTTCTGGTGTAGCGCGGATAATGATCTGTCCGAACTCTTCAGGAGTCGTCAGGCGTCCCGGCGCGCGTACGTTGTAGGTGAACGTCTGTCCGGGTGGGACGGGTGCTCCGCCGATCTGGCCTGCGGGATTTACCGTGTTCTGTGCCTGAACCGCGCTGATGATCTCCGGGACGGTGACGCTGAGATTCGCCAGCGTATCCGGGTTCACCCAGATACGCATAGAGTACTGACCGGCGCCGAACACCGATACCGAAGCTATACCCGGCAAGCGCGTCAAAGCGTAATTAAGATTGATGTATGCGTAATTTGCTAAAAAAATGTTGTCGTAAGTCCCGTTGGGCGAGGAAAGCGCGAGCAGCATCAGCGGCGAGGAGGTCGACTGCTGTACCGTGACGCCGGAGTTAATGACTGCGCTTGGCAGTTGCGAGTTGGCCTGTCCCTGCCGCATCTGCGCCAGAATCTGGTCGGTGTTGGCATTCGTTCCCAGGGCGAAGTCAACGGTGAGCGTCATCAGGCCGTTGCTGGCGCTGGTGGAATACATGTAGTTCATGCCGCTGACGCCCGACATTTGCTGCTCAATCGGCGTGGCGACCGACTCGGCTACGGTCTGTGCGTCCGCGCCGGGATAAGTGGCAAGGACCTGAATCTGCGGATCGGCGATGTTGGGAAATTGCGCCGTGGGCAGGCTGAGCATCGCTACCACCCCGACGAGGACCATCAGGATGGAAATGCACATCGCCACGATGGGGCGATTGATGAAAAATTTCGGCATGGTCAGTTGCCCCCTGCCGGCGCCGCGGGGGGCACGTATGGCTTGGCAACGACCGGAATACCTGTCTTGGCCAGCTCCGGCATTTGTGCCGCAGCCATCTGCACCTTCAAGAGACCATCCACTACAACCTTCTCGCCAGGTTTCAGCCCCTCGGTGATGATCCAGTTCGTCCCCACCCGATCGCCCACTTTCACCGGGCGGAACAGGACCTTATTATCAGGAGTGAGGACAGCGAGCATGTATATCGACTGGACTTGTGTGACCGCAGCCTGCGGAACCAGCAGCGCACCCTTGTTCACGCCGGACTGGATGCGAATTCGCCCGAAACCACCGGGACGAAGCACTGCGCCGGGGTTGGAGAATTGCGCCGCCACCTGAATGGTCCCGGTCTGGGTACCGATCTGACGATTGACGTAGATGAACTCGCCCTTACCCGGAAATGTTTGGTTGTTGGCCTGAATGTATTCAATGTCCTCCGAGTGCGTCGACGACACGCTCACTTTGCCGGTAATAATCTGCGTAACTTCGGGCGCGATGGTGAGGAAGTGGCTCTCGCTGATATTGAAGTAGGCCCAAATAGGATCGACCTGCGAGACGGTTGCCATCTTGGTCGTGGTCCCCACCAGGTCACCGATCTGGGAGTTGGATACCCCGGCGATCCCACTGATTGGCGAGTACACCTTGGTCCAGCCCAGATTCAGCTCCGCATTCGCCAGAGCCGCATTCTTGGCCTTCAACTGCGCCACCCAGGAGGCTTGTTCCTGAATGTCGTTATCGAGCTGCTTTTGGGGGATGGCACTCTGCGCTGCCAGCGGCGTGTCGCGCGCCACATCAGCCTGGACCCTGGTCAAGTTCGCTTCGGCTACCGCAACATCCGCTTTGGCCTGATCGACGGAAGCCTGGTATTGCCGCGGATCGAGCTCGAACAGAAGCTGCCCCTCCTTAACGAAAAAACCGTTCTGGTAATTCTGTTTGAGCAGATAGCCTTGAACTTTGGGAGTGATATCGGCATTCACCGGCCCATTCAGTTGCGCCACATACTCGTCAATGATGGGGACATCCTGCTGCAACGGCTCCATCACTCCGACCTCGGGCGGCCCGGGCTTGGGAGCTTCCTCTTTCTTTTCGCAGCCCACCAGCAACAGCATGCCAACCAGCAAACTCAGGACAGCTGCAACGCGCCAATCATGGCGTCGCGCCAAGCATGGGCGCTGGGGTATTCTGCCGCCTGCCGGCGATATTTCGGGACAGACAAACTCGGATCCATTTCGCATTGAGTCAACTCCTGCGGCTTGCTCAGGGAGAATAAGGCGTTAGGTGCAACTAGTTTCCGTTTACGAGGTTATGTGCTTTTCTAGCTGAATCTTCTCCGGATTGCTACTAGTATTTTTCCTCGTCCCCCATTCCACTTCGGATGGCCAGCCCAGCAGCAACCCCCGCCTCAGCGCGGTAGTCCTGCCGGTCGTTACAATATAAGCGGCGGACAAGAATGAAATATCGCATCACAGCCGAGGGAGTTCTGGAGACCGGACTCTCCGGCTTCGACCTGATTAACTTTCCCCTGCTGAACAAGGGGACCTCGTTCACCGAAAGCGAGCGGACCGACTTCGCCCTGCACGGTCTCCTGCCGCCACATGTTGGCAATCTTGAAGATCAGGCCGCGCGCCGTCTCAAAGTATTACGCGCCCGTCAAACTGATTTCGGGCGCTACGCCTACCTGCGAGACCTACAGGACACCAACGAAACCCTGTTTTACGCTCTACTGGTCCGCAACATCGAAGAAATGATGCCGTTAGTGTACACGCCAACGGTCGGCGAAGGTTGCCAGCGCTTCAGCGAGATCTGGCGCAAGCCGCGTGGGCTGTTTCTCAGCTACCCCAACCAGCATAGGATTCGCGAGATCCTCCATCACCACCGCTATGACGCCATCCGCGCCATCGTGGTCAGCGACGGTGAGCGTATTCTCGGGCTCGGCGACCAGGGTGCGGGAGGTATGGGAATTCCCATCGGCAAGCTCGCACTCTACACGGCCTGCGCCGGCATTCACCCACAGCAGTGTTTGCCGGTACTGCTCGATGTTGGCACCGACAATGTGGAACTACTCGAAGATCCTCTCTACATCGGGTGGCGTCACCCGCGAATACGCGGGGCCGAGTACGACGGGTTCGTCAAAGCCTTCGTCGACGCCGTGATCGATCGCTGTCCCAATCTGCTATTGCAGTGGGAGGACTTCGCCGGCGCGAACGCGGGTCGCTTGCTCGAACGCTATCGCGATCGGCTTTGCACCTTCAACGACGACATTCAAGGCACAGCAGCCGTGGCCACAGGAACTCTGCTGGCGGCCATCAACGTTACTGGTACGCCGCTGATCGAGCAACGTATCGCGCTCGTCGGAGCGGGCTCAGCCGGCGTCGGTATCGCTTCGCTTTTGCTGAGCGCGATGAAGAACGCTGGCCTCAGCGAAGCGGAAGCGCGCCGCCATTTCTATGCGGTCGATAAGGATGGCTTGCTGGTGGAAGGGATGACGGATGTACGTCCTGCACAGCAGCCATTTGTGCAAGCCCGTTTCGCGATCGCCAACTGGAAGCTGGAGCATAAGGATCGCATCAGTTTGCTCGACGTAGTGAGGAATGCGAAGCCAACCACGCTCATCGGGGTTTCTGGACAGACGGGCGCCTTTACTGAGGAGGTGGTCCGCGCGATGGCTGCCTCCGTCGAGAGGCCGGTGATTTTCCCGCTCTCCAATCCCACGTCGCGTTCGGAAGCCACGCCGGCGGACCTGCTGAAGTGGACGGACGGGCGCGCGCTGATCGGTACCGGCAGCCCGTTTGCCGCGGTCACATGTAATAACTGCGAAGTGCCCATCGATCAGACCAACAACTCGTACATCTTTCCTGGGATGGGGCTGGGCGTCCTGTCCGTCGACGCGCGGCGCGTTACCGATACCATGTTCATGGCTGCCGCGGAGTGTCTCGCTGAACTTTCTCCTGCGCGGCACAGTAAGGCGGGACGACTGTTGCCTCCGGTTTCGGAGTTGCGCTCGGTATCATTCGCCGTGGCCAAGGCGGTTGCGCGTCAGGCGATCGAGGATGGGGTTGCGGAACCGCTTGACGAGCAATCCTTGGAGTCTCGCATCCGCGCCAATGTCTGGGAGCCAGTCTACCTCCCTTACCGCTTCAACCCTTCCGCCTGACTTGCTCGCGCCCGCGTCCGAGATTGCAACTACCGCGCCGGCTGGTGTTCTATATGTCAGTGTCCCAATCATGGAGACGACCGAGGCAAACAAGATGAAGGGGCCGCGAGCCAAGCTGTCTGCGATTCGAGTGGTCATCCTGGCAATGATTTGCACGGCCCCGGCCGTACCATCGCAGGCCACCACTGAAATCATAGTGCGCAGCCGGTACCGGATTGTGTTGGCCGCCGATAGCCGTGCTGTGTACGGCGCGAATGGGAATGCCTCAGAGTGCAAACTTTTCCAGGCGCAGGACGTTTATGCAACCGTCTCCGGCCTGGCTCATTATGGGCGAAGCTATCGCGTCGCCGACACGATTCGAGAAGGCTTTGCCGGCCCCGGAACGTTCGCAACCCACGTCTCGTCCACTGCCGCGATTCTCAGACGCACGGTGGAAAACCTACTGGCCAACGTGCAGAGCAGCAATCCAACCCAGTATCGAGTATTGATCCAGCCATCGAATAACACCTCCGACCTTGTACAGCTGGCCGTCGCGCAAACCGTCCGATCTCAACCGATGCTGGGGATCATCGAATTGCGGCGAAGCGGGACGGAAAATAACCTGACGACCAGGACGACGATTTGTCCGGGCAGTTGCAGGGAAACTACGCAACTGTTCTATATGGGATATTGGGAGCGCATCAAGCCGTACGTCGCAACCCCAAGCGGTCCGCGAAACGTGGGCTCGGCAGCGTCCATTGACCGGCTAATTCGATTGGAAATCGCAGCTCATCCTAACGAAGTCAGTGCCCCAATCAACATTCTGGAGCTTACCGGCTCCGGCGCTCGCTGGTTACAGAATGGCGGCAACTGCTCGCTGCCTGGAGTGGGTTGGTAGCTGCTATCGGGGCCACCGCCGGCGTTGCGTTGCGGCAGAACCAGAATGACATGCGGGGCGGCACCGATCAAATCACCACTATCAAAAATGGGCTCCGGTTGACCGAATGCCGTTCCGAATAGGTAAAATGGCAAGGCAGTTGCGTTATGGGTCCAAAATCCTGAATCTGGATAAACATGGGGACCATCCAACCAAAAGTAGCTGAACCGGCCGGCGATGAGCTGGCGCTGGTTCATGCGGCCAAAGCGGGTGACATCAGCGCTTTCGAGCAGCTGGTCCATCGCTACGACCGTAATGTTTTCCGGATTGCGCAGCACATCACACAGAACCGCGAAGACGCGGAAGATGTGGTGCAGGACGCATTCCTGAAGGCGTACCAGAACTTGAAGAACTTCCAGGAGCAGTCGAAGTTCTACACTTGGCTGGTGCGCATCGCGGTGAACGAAGCGCTGATGCGCTTGCGGCGCCGGCGCCCGGAACGGATGGTGTCGCTTGATGAGGACATCAAGACCGAAGAAGATTCCATGCCCCGGGAAGTGGCGGACTGGTCGCCGAATCCGGAGCAGCTGTATTCGCAGGGCGAGCTGAAAGAAATTCTGGGCAAGACAATCCAGGGATTGCCGCCCAGCTTCCGGACGGTATTTGTCCTGCGCGATGTTGAGGGCCTCTCCACCGAGGAGACGGCGGATGCCTTGGATTTGAGTATTCCGGCGGTGAAGTCCCGATTGCTTCGCGCCCGCTTGCAACTGCGTGAACGTTTGACGAAGTACTTCAAAAATCGCACTGGTGGAGATGGCAAAAAGTGACCTGCTCTGATTTTCTGAAAGAGCTCACCGATTACCTTGATGAGTCTATGGACGCCCAAACCAGGGCGGAATTGGAAGACCACCTCCAGTGGTGTCACAACTGCTACGTCGTCTGCAACACGACGAAGATGACCATCGAGATCTATCGCGACTCCCACTTGTACGAACTTCCCGACGACCTGCGGGGCCGTTTGCGCTCGGCAATCATGACAAAATGCAAGGGCCACGACGGCCCGCGCACATAGGAATGACCCTGCCGGTCAAGCCAGCTACTTTCCGATTGATTGCCTCCGCCTTGCCTGGCTAGGGTCTATTCGGATTTTATTCGCCTCGCACTCCCCCGCTGCCAAAGACCTGATTTGGCGCACTCCCGCCGGTTGCACATTAGCAATATTTGGATATAATGCCGTCGTCTGAAGTCCAAGCAGGATTTATGGAGGCTGGCAATGAGAAAAGTCTATTGGGTAGCGCTGTTTGGGCTCTTGCTGATGCCTATGCTGACAGCGGCACAGAGCCCGTTTGACGGCACATGGAAGGTCAACATGAACAAAGTTGATTTTCCCAAGAAGCCCGACGTCTATCTGCTGCAAAACGGAATGTGGCAATGCAAGACATGCGTACCGCCGATCGACGTTAAGGCCAATGGCGAGGACCAGAAGGTAACCGGCCATCCTTACTACGACACTGTCGCGATCAAGGTTGTGAACGACCATCAGGTACAGGAGACTGACAAGAAGGCCGGCAAGACCGTGGCCACGTCCACCATGACGGTTTCTCCCGATGGAAGCACGCTGACCTTTGAATTCAGCGACAGCAGCAACACGAATGCAGCGCCGGTCACCGGAAAAGGCGAAGCCACGCGAGTGGGCGCCAACGCCCCGGCAGGAGCCAATGCGATCTCCGGTTCCTGGCGGACCACCAAGATGGAGAATCTGTCCGACAATGCGATCACCTGGACGTACAAGGTAAGTGGCGACCAGTTGACCATGAACAGTCCGACCGGTCAGTCCTACACCGCGAAGATGGACGGCAGCGAAGCTCCCATGAAGGGCGATCCCGGGATAACATCGGTTTCCGTAAAGAGCATGGGAAAGAGCACCCTTGAGGAGACCGACAAACGTGACGGTAAAGTAATTGGCGTGGCAAAGACAACCATCAGCGCGGACGGAAAGACACTGAACATCGCCTACGACGACAAGCTACACGGAACCACGACGAAGTACATGGCGACGAAGCAATAAACTGCACCTGATACCCGTGTGTTCGCCCTGAGCTCGAGCCGGAGCGGCCGAGTTGGCCGCTCCTTTTCATTCATGGAGAAACGTTACTGCTCCGCGATAAGGTACTGCTCAATCTTCCCATCTGGCATTTCGTAGACGATGATGACCAGGTTCTTCTTGGGATATTTCACTTCATAGATACGCGCGGTCATTCCGCCGCGGAGCGATGATCGCGACTGGGTAAAGGCTTGCGGCGCTCCCAGCGGCCCCAGGCTGCTCGCATAATCCTTCAGCGCCCGGTCGGTGAAGTAGGAGTTCGCATTATCGGTAAATAACGAGCGATCGATCTTGCCCTGCTGTAGACCGTCGTATACCTTGCGCATCAACTCATCTTGCTTGGGGTCCTGCGGATTGGCGGCTTTCACCAGCAGCGCCCTCACTTGGTTGCCGATCTCCGAAGCTGCTTCGGCCGCATCTTGATTGGTAAGCACCACCACTGCGATCTTATCGTCTGGCATCACGATGTTCTCGGCAGTGAAGCCTGAGACCTCGCCGCCATGCTCCAGAACGCGGTGCCCGTTCACGCTGGTTACAAAGACGCCGAGTCCGTAGCGCGTTCCCACTCCATTCTTCAGCACCGTTTCGGTTTCCATCTCGCGATAGGAAGCCGGCTTAAGCACGCTCTGGTCAATGATGGAGATGTCCCACTTTGCCAGGTCTTCCGCGGTCATCGCCAACTCGCCGGCAGCGAACATCCAGCCGCGGCCCTCTTTGGGAGCAGGATGCAGCGGTCCCAGCGCGTAGCGAAAATAGGCTGTAGGATCTGTCGGCGGCAGTTTGTTGGCATTGGTATCAGCCACGCTCTTCATCCCTAGCGGCATGAAGGCGCGCTGGCTGAGCAACTGAAGCAACGGCTGGCCAGAGACCTTCTCGACAATCGCTCCGGCGATCACATAATTCGTGTTGCTGTATTGCCACTTGGTTCCCGGCGGGAAGTCAAGCGGGATCTTCGCCCAGCGATCCATGATGCCTTCGGCGCTGATCGGTTCCAGCATCAGCGGCGGAACATAATCCTGCGGCCAATAATCCTGATAGCCAGAGGTGTGCGATAGCAGTTCACGAATCGTGATTTCGTTGCCTCTGGTCAGCCCGGGGATGTATTTCGACACGGGATCGTCAAGCGACAGCTTGCCTTCCTCCGCCAGCATGAGGATGGCCGCAGCCGTGAACTGCTTACTGATGGAACCAATGCTGTAACGCATTGGCGGCGTGGCCGGAGTTTGGGGATCGAGCTTGGCGGCCCCGTACGCTTGCAGATACGCGACCTTTCCATCTTGTACGACGGCGACGGAAGCTGAAGGAACGCCAGTGGACTTCAACACCTGTTGTGCAATTTCGTCGATGCCCGTGCGCAACTGCGGCGCCAGCGATGACTCCGTCTGCGCCTGGAGCGACGACAGCAAACCCAGCAAGAGAAAAGCACAAGCCAGCCCTGGCTTGCGGATGATGCCATTCATGCTACGCATTGACTGCCTCGGAGAAGGAGATTCGAACGCACTACACTATCGCATAGAGAGTCGACGGAACAACCCGCGAGGGTACGATGAGTTCGCCTTTATGGTGCAGCGTCAGCCTGGTTTAGGCTGGCCGCGCCGGCCCTGGAACGAGCGCCGGAGCAGCGGCAGGTGGGGCCTCTTCAGGAATGGAATCGGACGCCCCGGGTGAACTCTCGAGTGGCGGGAAGGAATAACCATCCAGCAGGCGATGGTGCATACTATAGAGCGCCAACTCCAGCCGATCGGCAACATGCAACTTATCGTAGATCTTGCGCAGATAATTCTTCACCACCTGCTCCGTCGTCCCCACCTCCACCGCGATTTCTTTGTTCTTCATCCCCTGCGTGACGCCGCTGATGATCATCATTTCTTTGTCGCTTAGACGAAGCTGTTGCTGGGGAGCAGTTCCCTGCAGCGCCTGCGTCCGATAGGCCTCGATCACCCAATTGACTCCTTGTTTGTCGAGCCAGGTTTCACCGGCCGCGACCTTGCGGACACAACGGACCAACAGTTCAGGGGAAACCGCGCGCGCCAGGATTCCGCGCACGCCACGGCGAAGGTAATCCACGGTCTCCTGCTCGCCCGCACGTTGCGTAACCACCACCAGGTTCGCTCCGGGCAAAGCGCGCGTGGCTATCTCGCTCACGGCATCAGCTGGACTTGGGGCAAGTCCCACCTCGAAGAGAATTACATCGGCGGGAGTGGCAGCTACCGCATGCAAGGTTTGGGGTAAGGTCTCGGTCTGGGCCACGACTTCCAGATCTTCCCATTGGGCAAATATTCTGCTCATCCCCACGCGAAAGATGGCCTCCGAGTCGGCCAGAATAATTCGCACCGGAGGTAGATTGGTTTTCGCGGGCGCCTCCGTGGGCGCGCCCTGCGTTGCACCTGTGCCCTTCGCTTTGGTCCGGCTATGCCGGTTTGAGCCTTTAGAGCCGTTTGAAGTGGTAACCATCGATAACTACCGCAATCGTTCGTCCTGAGACCTCTTCCGTGCAGCGCACCACACGCCCCACACACATCACGCTCACCACATGACGGCCGCCGGAGACCTCCGACGGCATCTCAATTGCAAACTCTACGTGGGATCCCACCTCGATGAGCGAGTCGATCGCGAAGGAAATGCCGCCGGCAGAAATATCTGTAGTCTCAGCGCGATACTCCCCATTCGCGGTCTTCAGCGTAACCCGAAGGTGAAGTGGGAAACGTATCGAATTGCGCAACTCAGACTGGCGGCTGGCAAACGTCATAGCGACGAAAACAGCATACTCCGGATAGGCTTTCAGGCGCTTGTTACCAAAGTAACCACCTTGCTTTGGTTACCTAAACAGTCTTGCGCACCGAGGCCCTGAACCTTTGAAAACTGAGCTAACTGAGGGTTTTGATGCCGATAGGCACCGCTTCGTTTTCCCAGCGAAGCGGTTGGGCGGAGAATTCAACTGCCACCCGGACAGGAATTGCGCTCCTAGAACTTCGTGGTCTCCGTGAAATTGAAGGCCCGGATCTTCATCGCCGGAACCACCATATCCATAGATTCCTCGCCGGTGGATCGCACTGGCAGGCCCATGGCTTCCACATTCTGCAACATGTGAATCAGGCTCTCGTTGAAGCGGAAGTTGCGGATGCCGCACTGGACTTTTCCATCTTCCACCAGAAATGTGCCATCCCGCGTCATGCCGGTGAGAATTTTCTCGTAGGGATCGACTTCCCGGATGTACCACAAGCGAGTTACCAGGATTCCTCGCTCCGTAGCGGCGATCATTTGATCGACGGTTTGAGATTGAGCGGGCCGAGGACCGCCGAACACGATATTCATGGGTACTTCCCCGATCTCGTTGGGCAGGGCAAAACCGTGCCCCGTCGGAGTAACCCGTCCGACGTGACCGGCCATCTCGGATTGTTGCATTCGCACCGCGTTGGAGCGCGCGTAAGTAACTTCGTTCACAATGCCACTCTCGATCAACTTGAGCCGGTGCCGCTTCATCCCCTCGCCGTCGAACGGGGCACCGGTCTGCAACGGATGATACACATCGTCCCAAACGGTAATGTTCTCGCCGAAGAGCTGTTCTCCGATGCGGTCGTTCAAGAACGAGCGCTGTTCCAGCAAGGCTGCGCCGCCGAAGTCCCAAAACATGAAGCCGACGGCGTCGAGCACCGCAGCAGGCTCCAGGATTACCGTGTATTTGCCCGGCGGAAGATCACGGGGATTTTTTGCCGCGACGGCTTTCTGGGCGGCGATCTCTGCCATTCGAGTGGGCTCCAGCTGCGCCGCGTCCGGCGAGTTGGCCTTCTGCCATCCTGACGAGGTGTCGCCCAACATGGTGACCGAGACTTCAGCCAGAGTCTGCTGGTACCAGTCGGTTACGCCGCGGGAATTGAAGATGCCTTCAACCAGTTCCGCAGTAGAAAAAATGCCGGCCGTCGTCAGCCTGTTTCTGGTGGCAACGTTGACCATCTTGGCGACGGCAGTGGCGCGGTCTTCCGGCGTGATGCGTGCGGTGCTGTCAAAGTAGCGCTGCACGGCAGTCGCGCCTGAGTCGGCCGCGTTGTGCGTCACTTCCTCCGGCGACGGCATGGGCAGCAAGTCAGGATCGGGTTGTTGCACCCTGGCCAGCGCCTCGGCCGATTGCACCACACGGCGCAGGCTGTCGTCATCAGTCTTGTTGGTGGTAGCCCGGGCCGTTCGGCCACCAAAGGACACCCGCACCGAGATCTGATTACCCTCTTCGGCAACGTTCTGGTGAATCGTGTTGTTGGCGAAGCGAGTGAGCGCGCTGCGGCTGCCGGAGATGAGCAATTCAACCTCGTCAGCGGTCGCGTGCTTGCGGAGCTTGTCGAAGATATCGGTGGCCTGGTCGCGTGTGATCATGTTAGCACTGCTAGTGTACAGGCGACGGATTAAGGGACTCCGTGCCGTGGCTCTGCGGCTCCGTTTTTTTCTGCTTTCTGCGTGGGCTAAATCCATCCCGCCGCGTTGAGGCTGGCTTGCCGCCCATCGCCCCTTCAGAACTTCCAGCCTTACAACTCCCTCCGCTTCTGATATCTTTGCTGATTCAGTTCAATCGAGGCCGTTGAATGTCTGTTGCCGAAACCGCGCGCGAAAGCCGTCCCGAGCCCACTAAGTTCTATCGCTGGCTGGTGCTGATCTTCCTCAGCCTGGCGATGTTCGGCAACTACTATTTCTACGACGCGCTGGAGCCGCTGGCCAAGCTGCTTCAGGACCAGCTTCACTTCTCCGCTCAGAACATCGGGATGCTACAGGCGGCCTACAGCTTCCCCAACATCTTCACCGTGGTGCTGGGCGGCATTCTGATCGACCGCATCGGCACCCGCAAGGCCCTGCTGATCTTTGGCGTGGTCTGTCTGATCGGGGCCTTCATCACGGCCTTCGGCGCACAGTTCCCCATGATGGTGGCGGGCCGCTTCGTCTTCGGTATGGGCGCTGAGTCACTGATCGTCGCTATCACCACCGGAGTCGCGAAATGGTTCAAAGGCAAAGAGCTCAGCTTCGCCCTGGGTATCAACCTGATGATCGCGCGCGGCGGCACCTGGCTGGCGCAGAATTCTCCCACTTGGGCGAGGGGTGCCTACAATTACTGGCAAAATCCGTGGCTCATCGGCGTGGGCTTCGTCACCCTGTGCGTCATTGGACCCATCGGCTATTACATTCTCGAAGTGCGTGCGGAGAAGACGTCGTCGCTGGCGCCGGAAGGTGAGCAGGACAAGATTGTGCTAGGCGACGTCAAGGCCTTCAACCTGTCGTACTGGTACCTGGTCGGACTGTGTGTCGTGTTCTACTCCGCCATTTTCCCCTTCGAGACCTTCGCGGTGACGTACTTTGTCGATGCGAAGCACACCTCGCTACAGCTCGGCGGATTCATGCTGAGCGTGCTCACCATGTTCACCATGATCGGAACACCCATCGTCGGACTCTTCTCCGACAAAATGGGACGCCGCGCCACCATCATGTTGCTCGGCACACTGTTGTTGATCCCGGTCTTCCTCTTGATGGCTTACACCAATGTAACCCTGTATGTCCCGATGGCCATGCTGGGCTTCGCGTTTACGTTTGTGCCGGCGATTATCTGGCCATCGGTGGCCTACCTGGTGCCGCAGCGCACGCTAGGCACCGCACTCGGGGTCATGACCATGATTCAAAACCTCGGCATGACAGGCATGAATTGGGTGCTGGGCAAGGCGAACGACAGTGCGGGCGCCAGCGCAAGCAATCCCGGCGGCTATCTCGCGATGATGAAGATCCTGACTGTCCTGGGCTTCATCGGGTTTGGTCTGGCCTTCCTGCTGCGCCAGCGCGAGACCGGCCCACATGGCCATGGGCTGGAGACGATCACCGGTTCGCACGCGTAGATTTCTACCGGCATGCGCTAGCGGCTGAAGCCTTTCCACTCTTGTGGGACTCATTACTCCCACCCTCGCGAGAGTACAATCGATACATAAGGAAATGGCGGAAATCATGCATACAAATGTGACCGCGTCCGGTGCTGGCGGGGACATGAAGCTGCCCATCTACATGGACAACCACGCCACGACGCGCACCGATCCCCGGGTGTTGCAGGAAATGCTGCCGTACTTCAGCGAAAACTTCGGCAACGCGGCCAGTCGCAATCATGAATTTGGCTGGGTGGCTGAGCAGGCGGTGGAGCAGGCACGCGAGCGCATCGCCAAGCTGATCGGCGCGACCTCGAAGGAAATCATCTTCACCTCCGGCGCCACCGAGAGCGACAACCTGGCCATCAAGGGCGTCGCCGAGATGTACCGCGAGAAGGGCACCCACATCATCACTCAGACGACCGAGCACAAGGCCGTGCTTGACAGTTGCAAGCGTCTGGAGAAGTCCGGTTTCCGCGTCACCTATCTGCCGGTGCAGAAGGACGGCCGCATCGATCTCGACGACTTCAAGCGTGCCCTGGATGACAAAACCATTCTGGTGACGATCATGGCGGCCAATAACGAGATTGGCGTGCTCCAGCCCATCCGCGAAATTGGCGCGCTGTGCCATGAGCGCGGCGTCCTCTTCCATACCGACGCGGTGCAGGCCATCGGCAAAGTCCCGTTCAATGTGATCCAGGACAATGTCGATCTCGCGTCGATTTCGGCGCACAAGTTCTATGGCCCGAAAGGCGTGGGCGCCTTATACGTACGGCGGAAGAATCCGCGGGTGCAACTGGTGGCGCAAATCGATGGCGGCGGACACGAGCGCGGTATGCGCTCCGGCACGCTGAATGTCACCGGCATCGTCGGCCTGGGTAAGGCATGTGCGCTGGCTGGCGGAGAGATGGCGGAAGAAGCAACGAGACTTGCTGGGCTGCGCGATCGCCTGAAAGACGCGATCATGGGGCAGCTCGACGAGTGCTACGTCAACGGCTCGATGGAGCATCGCCTGCCCGGCAACATGAATATCAGCTTCGCTTACGTGGAAGGCGAATCGCTGCTGATGGGAATCAGCGACGTTGCGGTGTCCAGCGGATCGGCGTGCACCTCGGCGACGTTGGAGCCGTCATATGTCCTGAAGGCCCTGGGCGCGGGTGATGATTTGGCGCACAGTTCCATCCGTTTTGGCATCGGGCGTTTCAATACCGAGGCAGAGGTGGATTATGTGGCCAAGCGCGTGGTAGAGACGGTGAATCGGCTGCGCGAGTTGTCGCCGTTGTACGAGATGGCCAAAGAAGGTATCGATCTGAAGAAGGTGCAATGGGCCGGCGAGCCGGCGCATTGATTTTCGAGTAGCAGGAGAACAGCATGGCTTACAGTGACAAGGTCCTTGATCACTACACCAACCCTCGCAACGTGGGCTCGCTCGACAAGAGCAGCTCCGAAGTGGGCACCGGCCTGGTGGGCGCGCCCGAGTGCGGCGATGTCATGAAGTTGCAGATCAAAGTGAATCCGGTGACCAACATCATCGAGGACGCAAAGTTCAAGACGTTTGGCTGCGGCTCGGCGATCGCATCGTCATCGTTGGCGACGGAGTGGGTCAAGGGCAAGAGCGTTGATGAAGCGCTGGCCATCCGGAACACCGACATTGTGAAGGAACTGGCGCTGCCACCGGTGAAGATCCACTGCTCGGTGCTGGCGGAAGACGCCATCCGCGCCGCTATCGGCGACTGGAAGAAGAAAAACGCCGTGACGCACGAAGAACCGCAACACAGTGGGGTTGAGCAGCAGGCGTAAGCGGCGCACGTACGTGTGCCAGAAAAGAGACTATGAGCACGGTTAACATCGAAGATTCTTCCCAGAACGCCGCGCCTGCGGCACAGGGCATACAGGTAACCGAAAAAGCAGCGGCTGCCATTCGCCGCGCCATGGCGAAAGAAAACATCTCGCCGGCGGAAGGCGGTTTGAGGCTGGGTGTGCAGGGTGGCGGCTGTTCGGGATTGAGTTACGTCATTCGCTTCGAAACCAAATCGGCCGAGCGCGATCACATATTTGAATTCGGCGACGTCCGCGTCTTTATCGATCCCAAGTCGTTTATCTACTTGAACGGCATGGTGCTGGACTTCGAAGAGACGCTGATGCGCCAGGGCTTCGTCTTCAATAATCCGAACGCGACGAAGTCGTGCGGCTGTGGCACTTCGTTTTCGTAATGAGTGCGAGCACGCTCTACCGCTGAGCGGTATTCCACCCAAAGGCTTGAAAGCCGGACCATGCCTCCGATCGACCAAAAGCAATACGAGCGCGACACGGGAATTCTGGTTGCCAGTCCCGGCAAATCCACCAAGACCAACTGCTGGTCCTGCGGCGACATGCGGGCTGCGCACTTCTGCCAACGGTGCGGCAAGGTGCAGCCACCGGCGCCGGTCGATTACTTCGCATTTTTCGGATTTCCTTACAAGCTCAACCTGGACAAGGCCGCGCTGGAGCGCGAATTCTATGCCTTGAGCCGGCATCTGCACCCGGACATCAACGCCATCGGCAGCTCGCAAGAGCAGCAGTGGAGCCTGGAGCAGAGTTCGCAACTCAACGATGCCTATCGCACGTTGAAAGACCCGATCTCGCGCACCGAATACTTGCTGCGCTTGCAGGGCGTCCATCTCGAAGAGCAGTCAACCGCCGCCACCGAAGAGGCGCGCCGCACCGGCACGACAAAGAAGCAGGTAGTTCCACCCGATTTGCTGGAGCAGGTGTTTGAACTGAACATGCAGCTGGAAGAAGCTCGCATGAACAAGAAGATGGGCGAGCCGGACCGCAGTCTTCAGCTTGAATTGGAAGATACAAAGAAACACTTGCAGGTAAAGTACGACGGCATGATGGAAGAGCTGCACAGGGCGTGGAACGATTGGGACGTGCTGGTGGGGCGGGCCGAACAAGGTGGCAATGTTCTGGAAGAAGATCGTGCCGCGGCGCGTGACCAGATGCTGGATCTTCTGAACCGCCGGAATTACCTGCGGAATTTGCTGAGGGATGTTGAGGAAGTGCTGGAGGAAGGGGCTCGGGACTAGGGGCTAGAGAGTAGGGATGAGAGACAAGAATTAGGCTACTGGAACTGGCTTCGCAACGATTCCAAGCGCGGCATTGACGAATGTTAAGCACTAATCCCGAGCCCCTAATCCCTAATCCCCTTCGATCAAAGACTCCACTAATAACCATGTCCTCGGACCGCATCGTCGGCATCGATCTCGGCACTACCAACTCGCTGGTGGCGTACATGGCGGGCGACCGTCCGGTTGTCATTCCGGGCGAGGATGGTTCCAATCTTGTGCCTTCAATCGTGGCCGTGGACGAGAACGGCCAAATCGTTGTTGGCAATCCCGCGCACAAATATCTAATGGAAACCGCTGACCATGCGGTCTACAGCGTGAAACGATTGATGGGCGGCGGTGTCGAAGACATCAAGGACGAGCTGAAGCTCTTCCCTTTCCGTCTTGCCGAGGACCTTGGTCCGGGCGAAGTTCTGCGCATCAAGCTGGGCGACAAGACTTTCACCCCGCCGGAGATTTCCGCGTTCATTCTGCGTCAGCTGAAGCGCAATGCGGAGCGCTATTTTTCTGCGGCGGTCACGCAAGCGGTGGTCACAGTGCCAGCGTATTTCAACGACGCGCAGCGGCAGGCAACAAAAGACGCGGGCCGCATCGCGGGCCTCGACGTGCTGCGCCTGGTGAATGAGCCTACGGCAGCAGCGCTGGCCTACGGTCTCGACAAGAAACAGAGTGCGACGGTTGCGGTTTACGATCTGGGCGGCGGCACCTTCGACATCTCGGTTCTCAAGCTGCACGAAGGCATCTTCGAGGTCGTCGCGACTAACGGCGACACACACCTTGGCGGCGATGACATCGACAACCTGCTGGTCACCGTTGCTCTGCACGACATCGAGGGCGATCTAGGCATCCAAGTGAGGGGCAACGCTGAGATCGTGCAAGCAATTCGCCAAGCTGTTATCGAAGCCAAGATCGTGTTGTCCTCAAACGAAAAGGCAACGCTTGAGGTTGCGCTTCCCGGCGGCAAGCATTATCAGCGCGAGATCACGCGGGCACAGTTCGAACAACTGATTCAGCCGGTCATTGATCGCACCGTGGGCCCCGTCCGGCAGGCCATGAAGGACGCTGGCCTGGCGCCGGGTCAGATCGACGAAGCCGTGCTGGTCGGCGGTTCCACACGCATTCCGCGCGTCCGCCAACTCGTGGAAGAGCTCTTCCAGCGCAAGCCGCATTGCGATCTGAATCCCGATGAAGTTGTGGCGCTGGGCGCCGCGGTGCAGGCGAATATCCTGGCCGGACGCTCCGAAGCGACGAAGGAGATGTTGCTGCTCGATGTAACGCCGTTGTCGCTGGGCATTGAGGCGTTGGGCGGAGTTGTAGCGAAAATCATTCATCGCAACTCGACCATACCGGCTTCGGCGACTGAGCACTTCACCACTGGGGTCGAAGGCCAGACGAATGTTGCGATTCACGTTTTGCAGGGCGAGCGCGAGTTGGCCAGGGATTGCCGCTCGCTGGCACGCTTCGATTTGAAGGGCATTCCGCCAATGCCGGCGGGGCTGCCGCGTATTGAGGTGAAGTTCCTGATCGACGCCAACGGGATCCTGCATGTCTCGGCGCGCGAACTGCGCAGCGGCAAGGCAGCCGAGATCGAGGTGCAGCCCAGCTACGGCCTGACCGACGAACAGGTAGAGAACATGATCCTCGACTCGTTCGATAATGCCGAAGATGACTTCCGGCAGCGGCAGGTGATTGAGGCGCGCAATGAGGCCGAGACCATGTTGGCTGCGCTGGAAAAAGGCCGCGACAATCCCGTGTGGGAACGGTTGTCGTCGCGGGAGCAAACTAACATCGACAGCCTGGAGGTGGCGTTGCGGACGGTGATGAAAGAAAACGATTACCGCGCGATTCGCACCGCGATCGATGCATTGAATCAGGGGACGATGCGCTTGGCCGAGTTGATGATGGATTCCGCCGTCGGCGCCGCGCTGAAGGGCAAGACGATGGACACTGCCGACGTGGGCGACGGGCCGCCCGCGCCACATCCTATTGCACAGGCAGAGATTGATTGAATCAGTGGTCAGTGGCAGTTGGTCAGTTGGGATTAGGGATTAGGGACTGGGGACTAGAAGCACCTCCGGCAGGCAGCGTTTGCGGTTATGTCAGACAAGACTCTACAGAACGAAGGCCGCATCCTGTCGGTGCAGGCTCTCGCGCCCAACTGCATCCGCGTGACGTTTCTGCCGGATAACCAGACGTTCGAGTTCGAGCAGGGTAAGCTTGGCTATCAGGACCACGGCAAGCGAGGATCGCTGCTGGACGTTGCGCTGAACTTTGGTCTGCATCTGGAGCATGCTTGCGGCGGTAATTGCGCGTGTACCACGTGCCATATTGTCGTGAAGAAAGGCATCGAACTGCTTAGCGAGATGGACGACGAAGAAGCGGACCGCCTCGACATGGCGGCTGATCTGCAGCTCAACTCGCGCCTGGGCTGTCGAGCCGTGATCGAGAAGCCGGGCGAGGTGGTAGTGGAAATACCCGCGTGGAACCGGAATTATGTGTCTGAAGGCAGCCATTAGCGGCGTGCCGCTGTTTACTGCGACCATTTGATTTTGACGCTGGGAATCCTGCTTCTATGGATCAGCAAACCCCTAACGGATTAAAGTTCCGCTTGTGATGACAATTTCAGATGTCATGAGATACCATTCTGCTGCAACGGTGAGGAACCTCTATGGCTGCTGAATTGAGATGGGATGACGCCACCGATATTGGGATTGCTCTAACGGACAAGTTTCCCCAGCAGAATCCGCTGGAGGTTCGCTTCACCGACCTTCATCGTTACGTGAGCGAACTGCCTAGGTTCGTCGACGATCCGAAAGCGTCGACCGAAGCCAAACTGGAAGCTATCCAAATGGCCTGGCATGAAGAGTGGCAGGATCGAACGGTGGGGCCGTCGAGTTAGGGCGGGTCTGCAATCGGCGTGACATTGAAGTGGCCTCAGGCGTTTGCGTGAGGACCGTGTCGTCCCTACGGGACTCCGGGAATTTTTTCAGTCCACCCAGCACTCCGCTTCGCTCCGTGCTGGGCTAGATTATTTCGCTCCTACGGCGCTCGATCTTCGGACTTCCTGCTCCACTGCCGAAACGCGATTCCAGTTCGCACGCAGACACTTCAGGCCGTGCCCCTTCAAGGCTGGATATACGCCAACATTGACGTTCAGTTAGTGCCGGTTTCTGGTTAGCGGCACCGGCGAAGGATTCCCAGCCTCCACAAAGACAACGGGAGGACATTTCTGCCCTCCCGTTCATTTTGTAATTGTTATTTGCCTAGCGGCGTGGTCCGCCGCGACCGCCGCCGGGACGTCCGCCGCGGCCGCCACCCGGGCGTCCGCCACGTCCACCGTCGCGACCACCGCCGGAGCGGCTGCCGGAGTGTTCGCGCCGCTCGCCATCGCGATTGAAGTTCGGCTCGGAGCTGGGTTCGTCGGCGCGCTCGTGTCCGCCCTCGAAGGTCACGGCGCCTTCTGCTGCGCCTTCAGGAGCGCCTTCGGCAGGAGCTTCGCCGCCCATTTTAGCGCGCTGTTCCTTCAGGATGGCCTTGCGCGACAGCTTAATGCGATTGCCGTCGACGGCCAGCACCTTCACCAGCACCTGGTCGCCTTCCTTCAGTTCATCGCGAACATCGTTGATGCGATGCTCCGCGACTTCGCTGATGTGCAGCAGTCCATCGGTGCCCGGCAGAATCTCGACGAATGCGCCGAAGTCCGCCAGCCGCGTAACCTTGCCGAGATAGGTCTTGCCGACTTCGGCCGTCGCGGTGATGTCACCAATCATTTGCAGCGCTCTGGCAGCTGCCGCCTGATCGCTTGACGAGACGTTGACCTTACCGCTGTCCTCGACGTCGATCTTGACGCCTGTAGCTTCGACGATGCCGCGAATGACCTTGCCACCAGGGCCAATGAGATCGCGAATCTTGTCGGTTGGAATCTGCAAGGTGTAGAAGCGCGGAGCGAATTCGCTGATGGTGGTGCGCGACTCGCCAATCACTTCGTTCATCTTGTCGAGGATGTGCAGCCGCCCGGCGCGCGCCTGTTCCAGCGCTTCACGCATGATCTGCGCCGTGATGCCCATCACCTTAATGTCCATTTGCAACGCGGTAATGCCGCTGCGCGTGCCGGCGACCTTGAAGTCCATGTCGCCATAGTGATCTTCCGCTCCGGCGATGTCGGTGAGGACGGCATAGTCGCTGCCTTCCTTCACCAAGCCCATGGCCACGCCCGCAACCGATGCCTTCAGCGGAACGCCAGCGTCCATCATGCTGAGCGAGGCGCCGCAAACCGTCGCCATCGAGGATGATCCATTGGATTCCAGAATGTCGGAGACCACGCGCATCGCGTACGGCCAATCGGTGTCGCTGGGCAATACCGCGAAGAGAGCGCGTTCCGCGAGTGCTCCGTGACCAATCTCGCGACGGCCTGCTCCACGCAGGAACGCAACTTCGCCCACCGAGAACGGCGGGAAATTGTAGTGCAGCATGAAGCGCTTCTTGGCTTCGCCTTCGAAAGCCTCCAGCCGCTGCTTGTCCTCGCTCGTACCCAGGGTGGTGGTAACCAGGGCCTGAGTTTCGCCACGGGTGAAGATTGCCGAGCCGTGGGTGCGAGGCAGGACGCCGACTTCGATCCAGATATCGCGAACCTGGTCGAACTTGCGACCATCGGGACGGCGTTTTGCCTTAATGACCTGCTCGCGGAAAATCTGTTCGCGCAGGAGATCGAAATACTTGCCGGCCTTCTTGCGGCCTGCTTCATCTTCTTCCGGAACAGCTTCCTTGACTTCGGTCTTCAGCTGTTTGATGAGCGAGTAGCTCTCGTTCTTGGGATGCTTCTCGGTGTTCGTGGCATCGGCCAGGCGCTCGCCAATCTTCGCTCGCAGCTGGCCGAGGTAGGCCTCATCCGTCACTACCGGCTCGACCGCACGCTTGGGCTTGCCAGCCTTCCGCGCCAGCTCGCTGATGGCGGCACAAATCTTCTTGACCTGCTCGTGGCCGTACTCGATGCCCTCGACCACAACTTCTTCGGAGACTTCGCGAGCACCGGACTCGATCATCACGATGCCTTCGGAAGTTCCAACCACCATCAGGTTCAGATCGCCGGAGCGCTGCTCGTCATAGGTGGGGTTGATGATGAAATTGCCGTCCACGCGCCCGACGCGCACCGCGCCGATGGGACCGTGAAACGGAATATCTGAGACGGTGAGCGCGACCGAGGCGCCGTTGATTCCCGAGACATCAGGATCGTTTTCCGTGTCGGCGGAGAGCACCATGGCGATGACCTGGGTCTCGCAACGGAAGCCTTCAGGGAACAAGGGCCGGATGGGCCGGTCGATCTGGCGGCTGGTCAGGATTTCACGCTCGCTGGGACGGCCTTCGCGCTTGATAAAGCCGCCGGGGATGCGTCCCGCGGCGTAGGTGTACTCGCGGTAATCCACGGTGAGGGGGAAAAAGTCGATGCCTTCCCGCGGGTCGGCATTCGCACAGGCAGTGGCGAGAACCACGTTTTCGCCGATGCGCACAATGCAGGAGCCGTGCGCCTGCTTGGCCAGTTTTCCAGTTTCAAAGCGAATGGTCTTGCCGCCGGGCAGGTCCACGCTGATTTCATGTTTGGTGACGCCGTGTAGTGTGGCTGTCGTGTCTTCGTTCATTTTCTAATTTCCTTCCGTTACGAACGCAACCGATTGATCCTTGTCCGCCGACTTGAAGGGGCGCGCCTTCAGGTGCGCCGTCCCAGTTCAACCAGGAATCCCCGGCTTTAGCCGCTGAGGGAACGTCCCGCAGGGCCTAAAGGCCATGCCATAATTTTCGTCCTGACGGCACGGCTGAAGCCGTGCCCCTTCAAAGCCGTATATGCAATCACGATTTGGGAGATGGAGTGTAGTACACGTCAGCCGAGAGAAGCTGGACGAATGTTATGGGCGTGCTTCGCGCCGCAAAACCTTAATACTGGAATCCCCGCAATAGCTGCATCCGAGGTCTCCCAACAAGCGCACAGTGTACGCGTGCTGGGAAAGCGATACGCTGCAAGTCTGGTTGTTCAGCGCCTGGCAAGGTTACTTGCGGATGCCCAGCTTCTGAATGACGGCTTTGTAGCGTTCGGTATCAGACTTTCTGAGGTAGTCGAGCAAACTGCGACGTTTGCTGACCATCATGAGAAGCCCGCGCCGGGAGGCATGGTCCTTCTTGTGGGTCTTGAAATGCTCGGTCAACTCGCCAATCCGTGTACTCAGGATGGCGATCTGAACTTCCGGGGAACCGGTATCGTTATCCGCTCTCCGGTTGTCGGCAATCAAGGCGGCTTTTTTCTCTCGGGCTAGCACTGAATCGGTTGCGCTCCTACTCTTATTATCGTTTGTTGTTACGAGAGTAAGGATAACATGCAACGCGGGGAACGGCAAAAGAGGGGCTGCGCGTACGCACCCAGGTCTCGAAAGGCGCGAGAGTTGGAGGCCCCCGGGGAATCACCGGTGTAATGCCGATTTTCTCGCCAATGAAACGCCCGCCGCAGGCCGAGAAGCGCGCCTACGGTGTGATCTTCCAAACGGTGCCGCAGCCTCCGTTGCACTGTGAACCACCTGTGCCTCCTGCCGAGGTCGTGCCATACATATTTCCACTGGCGTCAAAAACTACGCCACCGACCGGCCCACTTCCCTGGCTGCCGTTGAAATCGTGGATGTCGGTGAAAATCCATCTCCCGTTGGAAGGCGTCAGCTCGAACACTTGGCCTACGCCGTAGGCTCCGGTCATGTACGATGTGCCGTAGACGTTGCCGGCAGCGTCCAGCGTCGGCGTGTCCAAAGGTCCCTCATAGCCGGAGAAAGTGTATAGCGTGCTCAGTGTCCAACCGCCGTTAGAGGGACTCAGCTCGTAGACATTGCCCGCTCCCTGGAAGCCGCCAGTCGTGCCAAAGAGATTCCCGTGCGAGTCGAGGACCAGGCCGGCATAAGCAGGGTAGCTTCCGTCCAGCTCGGATAACGTCGTCTCCGTCCACCCCGAACCGGAAGGCGACAATTCGTAGACAGTGGGATAGGTAGTCGTTCCGTAGAGATTGCCGGCGCTGTCGAGGGTCACGCCGCTAGCAGGGAAACTTCCACCGCCAACCCCGAAATCCCAAATCACCGTCTCTGTCCAGCCCGACCCTGAGCGCGTCAACTTGTAAACAACTCCGCAGCCAGGTCCGTAGCCGCAGTCCCCTGTGCCGCCGCCGTAGAGGGTGGTGCCATAGATGTTGCCGGCGTGATCGAAGACCAGATTGCCATAGCCCGGATTGGCGCCATCCGACGCTCCGCTGAACCGATACAGAACAGTTTCCCGCCACGGGCAGATAAAGGATGCGCAAGCCGAAGGCGGAGGCGTCAGGCGATAGACCGTGCCGTAGTCTCCGTAAACGTTGTAGCCGGTGGTGGTGCCATAAAGGGCGCCGTCGCTGCCAATCACCACCCCGGCCAGGGGATACTCGCCGTCGCTTCCACCCTCGAAGGCGTAGAGCGGCGTCTCAATCCAGCCCGATCCCGCCCGCGCCAAGCGGAAAACGACTCCGTAGCCTCCATACGGGCCGGTGCCGCCGTACTGCGTCGTGCCGTAAAAGTCTCCGGCTGCATTCATGGTCAGACCGGCATAGGGCTGGTCGCCGGCCGCTCCGCCCGCGAAGTTGTACAGCACGGTAAACGTCTGCGCCCAGGCCGGCGCCGGCGCCAGTATGGCCAGCACACCAAGCATCGCGAGCGCGAACGCGGAAGGTAACAGGTGAAAAGTGAAGCGTGTCTGCCTTGTCATAAACAAACTCCTTTGTCGAGACCGTTGCGGTTGACCCCCGGAAAAGTTCTACGGCGTAATCTGCCACACGACGCCGCATCCTGGACCGCATGTTCCCGGCCCGCCGAGGCCGGTCGTACCGTAGATATTTCCTGCAGCATCGAGAACTGCACTCCCGATGGGACACTCTCCATTGCTGCCATTAAAGCTGACTGACGTATAGATCCATCCCCCGTTCGAAGGCGTCAGCTTGAAGACGGAGCCGTTGTCGGTGCCTTCGCCGCACGACGTGCCGTAGACATTGCCGGCTGCATCCAGCGTCGGCGTGTCGTAGGGCCCTCCGCTGTCCGGGAGGGTCTGCAGCACATTAAACGTCCAACCACCATTAGAAGGTGTCAGCTCGAATACCCCGCCCGGCTCGCCGCCACCCGCAGTGCCGAACAGATTTCCGTGGCCATCCATGGCCAGGCCACCGTAAGTGAGCGCGTATGGGGCAATGTAGACGGAAGTCAGCGTTTGCTCCGTCCAGCCGGAACCGGAAGGCGACAGCTCGTACACCACCCCGGTGTTTTCTGCACCGCCTTGGGAGGTTGTGCCGTAGAGGTTGCCGGCGCTATCGAAGATCAGGCCACTTTGTGGGACACAGCCGCTGTCGCAAGAGGAGGGGAAGCTGTAGATCACGCTTTCTGTCCAGTAGCCGCCGGAAGGTGAGAGTTTGAATACCACCCCTTCGCCGCCAGCGCCACCCAATTCCGTTGTGCCGTAGAGGTTGCCGGCCCGGTCCAAGACCAGATTGCCAAAACCCGGTTGTGCCCCGTCGGCGCATGGTCTTTGTGGGCAAAAACTGTACAGCACGGTTTCCTCCCAAGGGCAAGTGAACGACCCGCAGGCCGTGGGCGAGGGCCGCAAGCGATAAACCGCGCCTGCGTTCTGCTGACCGCCCCTGGAGGTCGCGCCGTAGAGGCTTCCGTCGGGGCCAATGATGACGCCACCAAACGGTTCGCCGCCGTCATTCGGTTCCCCTGCAAAGCTGTGCAGCGGCGTCAAGACCCAGCCTGATCCGGCGCGCGACAGGCGGAAGACGACTCCCATTCGGTCATAGCCCCCTCCCGCAGAAGTCGTGCCGTAGAAGTTTCCCGCTCGGTCCCTGGTCAGCCCGGCGTAGGGAAATGCTCCGTCAGCGCCGCCGGTGAAGTTGTGCAGCACGGTGATGGTCTGCGCCAGCCCCGGCGTCGCGAGCATGGTCAGCACACCAAGCATCGCGAGCACGAACCCGGGAAGTGGCAGGTGAAAAGTGGAGCGTGGCCGGGTTGTCATGAGGATCTCCTTTACGACTGTCGGGGTTACCGTTCTAATGTTGCTCCCTTGATTTATCTTTGATTTATCTTTGTCGCGGCAGGAGTGTCACGCCATTGGAGAGGCGCGTCAACTTAATTTTGCATTACGGTTTAAGGGATTGATAGCAATGGACTTAGTTTGCGGTTCAAAGTGATTGGTGGATGGCCACGTCCCGCGGTTTGCGGGACTGGGGAAGTCCGTCATCAAGGAGCCCGGACTGCTTCGTGGTCCTGCATTGTAATCACCCGAGTCTCGAAAGGCGCGAGACTTGGGGCACCCGCGCAGAGGGCGGGGCTTCCCATTGTGGGAATTGTGGTTACCTTCGTTCCGGAAAATGGCTTGACATCTATGCCGCGTTAGGATTCTGCCTATAGGCTGGTATCAGGGGCGCCAGCGCCCGAACCGTCTGTGTATGATCGCCAATGACGGCAGACACGAGGCGGGAAATGTTCTTTGAAAAATGGGACAGTCTTGGCCCGAAGCTAGAACGTGTCCTGGCCTGTTCACATCCGCATGTGCCGCCCCTGGGGCTCAAGTTTCAAGATAGAGCCCACCCAGCACTCCGCCTCCCCAGTTCGCCCCTTCGGCTTCGCTCAGGGCAACTCCGGCGGCGAACCGGTCGCTGAAAAAGTCAGAAGCAGATCCCTTGGCGGCCTAAAGGGTCTCCTCGGGATGACAAATGTAAAGGGACTTGCAACGGCGCAGCTAAAGCAGCGCCCCTTCAAAACTCGCCGAAATCGACTTGTTCAGCGACCTGTGAATGCGTGGCAGGGGAGGAAGTTCGGACACCAGCAATCCAGTCCCGCAAAGCGGGACGGCGACCGCGTCGCCCTGGACCGGGGGACCACGCAGCGTGCTGGGCTATTCAAGTGCAAAATATTGACTCCAAAAGACAAAACCCCATCGTTTGCTGTCAATATTTTGCCGTGTATCCCGTCAAGGCATTGATAGCACGGAGGTTACATCCGCGCTTAAGTCTAGTGTTTTTAATATTTTGCGTGGCATATATGCAAGCTATTGATAACATGGGGGTTGATGCCATGTTTAAGTCCAGTGTTTTAAATATTTTACGGGCAAAATATTCAAAACAGAGATTTTGGGTTGCGGGGGGGGTGGGGGGTACCTGCACGCTCGTGATCCAGCGGCTGGTGGTTAAGTGGCTTGTAGGTGGCGGAGGAGCTGCCCGGGTTTCTCGCTGCCTCTATTTCGTCCGGCAGGCGGACTGGGTCTTCCTACAACCGCCGACCCAGCGAAGCGCTTGGCTAAGTTATGCCGTGCCTGCCGGTGTCTGTGTCGTAGCTGTGCCGCCGCTCCGCGGCTCGCATTTTGTCCCACTCCGACCGGGGCCTCACGCACCCGGCTAACTTCATCCCGCCGCTGGGCGGCTGGTTCGATACCAAATGCGATGGTTTGTTCCACTGCTCAGTACGAATTGCGGCTATGACACAGACACCTGCGGCACTGGGCTTCGCGAACAAAATCACCCACCTCTAGGTTCTGACCTGGGCGAGTGATGGCCCAACACCCTTCGTGATAGGTTGAAACTATGATTCACGAGATTTTTCCTGTCGGGCCGCTACAGTGCAATTGTTCGGTGGTGGGCGACGAGCAGACGAAAGAAGCCATCGTCATCGATCCCGGAGACGACATCGAGGATGTCATGGCCATCGTGCAGCGCCATGGATTGACGGTGAAACAAATTGTCGTGACCCACGCGCACATCGATCACGTGGGCGGAGCCATGAAGCTGAAGCGACTGACTGGCGCGCCGATCCTGCTGAATGAGAATGACTACGCCTTGCTGAAAATGCTGGATGTGCAGGCTGCATGGATTGGGATGCGAGCGCCGGAAAACGTCGCGATTGATGGCAGCCTGAGCACGGGCGACAAAGTTCGTGCTGGTGGCCTGGTGGCCGATGTGATGCACACTCCCGGCCACACCGAAGGAAGCGTCTGCCTGTACTTTGCGCCGGAGAAGAAGTTGATTGCGGGCGACACCCTGTTCGCCGGTTCGATCGGCCGCACTGATCTGCCCGGCGGCTCTTATGAAAAGATCATGCGCTCGCTGCATGGGCCGGTGCTGGCCCTTCCGGACGAGACGATTGTGGTGCCAGGCCACGGACCGCTGACTACCATCGGGAAGGAGCGTGAGAGTAATCCGTTTCTGGCGGGATGAGGGAGCCGTCAGCGGTCAGCTATTAGCAACTAGCGGCTGGAGAAAGGCGAAGAGCGAAGAGGGAAAAGCGGTGGGCCTGCCGCGAGTTCCTTTCGCCACACGTTGCGCACGATAAGCGTTTGCGGAACTACCAGCACGAGGAGGTAGGACAGAATCGTTCCGCCTATGACGCCCAGGGCTCCGATGTGGCGGACCAGCGCGAGCGACAGAGCAATGTTCATGGCAGCCGCAAGGATCGACAGAACGGCCTGTTCGCGAGTGCGGTTCAGCGCCGCCAGCAGGCAGGACTCGACGCTCATGAAGCCATTGACGATAGCCCAAGTGCCCATCGCGAACAGCAGAGGCATGCTGGGTACCGCGGCTGGGCCGGCCCAAATCCTTATCAGGCTGCGGCCGAAGAGCATCAGCACTGTGACACATGCGACGTTCAGCGCCACGGTGCCCTTCATGGTTATGAGGAAGGTCCGCCGAATCCAAGCGTAATCGAGCTTGGCATAGGCTTCGGCATACGCGGGCCATAGCGCGGGAAAGATGAGCGATTGCAGCACCGCTGCCAACCCCACAACTCGCCAGGTCACGCTGTAGGGCGTTACCTCCGACGCGCCAAGGAAATGGCTGACAACAAGATTGTCGGAGCTGAAGACGACGACGGCCGCGACCTGGATCAGGAAGAAAGGCCAACCGGAATCCAGCAGTTCGCGGAGCGGCGAGCGATCGACCAACGACACTCGCGGCAGCAACCAGGGCTTTTGCCACGTGACAACCAGGACCAGAGTGGCGAGGCTGGCCAAGGGGAGGCATCCAGCGGACATGACAAACAGCACGGGCATGGAAACATGCAGCGCGATGCCCAGCGCGAGTCCGCACACGCTGGCGACAGCACCGGCACAGCCTGCGTAATTGTTACGATGCAGCTCCTGATAGCCTGCGAGCAGCTTGCTAACCAAGCCACACGGCAGCGATAGCAACACCAAGCCCACGGCGATGGCGACTGTATGTTCCACCTCGGCCGCGCTTACACTCGGGCCGACATTGAACAATCCCACCCAGTTGATGCGGGGAAAGGCGAATGACAGCACTAACCCAACGACGACGGCAATCCCGCCGGTCAGCGCCAGCGCGTTGGTAAAGTAGCGCGCGGCGGCGGTCTTGTCGGCGAGCGCATAAGCCCGTGAGATGTTGTTGGTCAGCGTGTTGGCGATGCCGAGATCGAGCAGGTTGATCCACACCGCCGTGGTGGTGATTGTGGCCCAGACGCCATAGCGTTCCGCACCCAGGTAACGCACGGCCAGCGGCAACGAGACAAATGTGAGCCCGGCCGTCAGCAGTCGTGCGCCGGTACCAGAGCTTACCGCCTGGATGATGCGGCCATAGCGCGATGATGACAGGTTAAGCTTCACGGGCATGGACCAGGATCAAAGCGGCGGCAATGGCCACTGGGCACCTTCGCGAAGGGTTTCGACGGCGCGGCGAATGGCTTCCGCCGAGTGAGAGTGCAGCAGGCGTTGCGCAGCCTTGTCTGGCAACGACCGCGACAGCGGCGAAACAACTACGGGCCGCTTCTCGTTCAGCATCTGCCGAGCCGCGGCGACAACCTCCTCCCCGGAAACGCTAACGATGCAATGCGGCTGGCCGGAGCGACACGCCCGCTGGCATCCGTCAAGCGCAGCCGCTGGCTGAAGGACACGCCGATGAGCACAATGCGGAGCGAAGCGCAACGGACTGTTGAAATGGTTCGGGTCGCCATCGCGCGGATGGCGTGAGATCACGATGACCTTGCACTCCATCGCGGCGGCGAGATGTGCGCAGCCGCTGTCGTTCCCGATGAAGAGATCGCAGCGTTCCAGCACCGCACATACTTCGCGGAGGCGGGTACCGCTAAGGACAAGCGGAGCCCCGCGCAGCATGGCGGCAAGCTTTAGCGCCTGACCAGACTCCGCTGCCGAACACACGATCGCGAACTGCGCGTCGTATTCCCTGCTCAGATGGTTCACGACGGCGGCATAGCGATCCAACGGCCATCGCCGCCCCGGACTGCCCGCGCCAATCCCGATTGCCACCAACTTGGTGGAACCCGGCACCTTCGTCAGGAGCTGCGCCGCGTTCCGGCGGTCGCGTTCGGTCAGGTCGATTTCGAGCCTCACGTCCCCAGCCATCGCGCCCAACGCACCCGCTATCGAAAGGTTGCGCAGAACTTCATGCCGCACCGGACCCGCCGGCAGACAGACGTTGTAAGCGCCATCAAATCCGCGATTGATCCGCTGCTTCTCTGGCGATGTTTTTTCGCTGTAGCCCACACGGCTTGCAGCGTGAGTCAAGACGCAGAGAAAGGTTGCCAGGTGCTCGTCCACATCCCAACGCGGCGAAACCGCGAAGTCGAAATGCCTTTTGCGCAAGCGCGTCCAATAGAGCGCGCTGGCCGACAGGAGTCTCCCGGCACGCTGCGGCAGCCAATGCGGCCGGACTCTCGGCAATGTCAGGATCTCGTCGATGTGCGAATTGGTCACGAGGAGCGGCTTATAGCACTCCTGTACGACCACGGTGCAGCGCGATCCAGGATGGGCCTTCTTCAGGGCGCGAAAGAACGGGGTCGTCATCACCACATCGCCCAGCGAATCGAGCCGGAAGACGATGAACGACAACGGCCCTTTACGCGACGCCCCGCTTCTGGGGCCACGGACAACGTGCGCCCGCCAAAACATTGCCAGCAACGTGGGCAGACGGACTGAGAAAAACAGTGGCGGCAATATCGAGGCTTTCATGCTGAGAAAACCTTCCACCGCGAATCACGCGGCGAACTCGCCACCGACCTTGCGATCAGCCGCGTCGTGCTTACCTCGCCGGCCAGCGGAATCAATTCGACTCGGCCTCCCCAGGCACGCACCTCGCGAGCCCCGATAACTGTCTCTTCGGTGTAGTCTCCGCCTTTGGCCAGAACATCGGGACGGATGGCCTCGATCAACCGCAGCGGGTTGTCCTCGGTGAACATTACAACCGCGTCAACCGCACTCAGCGCGGCAAGAACCTGCGCCCGCTCGTTTTCTCCCACCACTGGCCGCAACGGCCCCTTGAGCCGCCGCACGGAGTCATCGCTATTAAGCCCCACAATCAGACGATCACCCTTGCACCGTGCCTCCTCAAGCAAACGGATGTGGCCGATATGCAAGATGTCGAAACAGCCATTGGTAAACACGACGCGTTGGCCGGTGGATCTCCAGGCAGTGATCCGCGCTAGAAGCTGCCCCCGGTTCAAAATCTTCTCGTCCATGTGGAGCGCGATCTCCTGCGATAACGCACCAAGCAACTCCTGCCGCTGAATCGGCACCGTGCCAACCTTACTGACGACAATTCCGGCGGCGACATTAGCGAGTTCAACCGCAGTCTCGATTGGCAGGTCGCAGGCAACGGAGAGCGCCAGGACTGCGATCACCGTGTCTCCTGCGCCGGAAACGTCGTACACCTGGAGCACTATGGCGGGCGCATGAAATCGTGAATTCCGTCGCAACACGGCGATTCCCTTCTCTCCCAGCGTCACCGTGATGAACTCGACTTCGAGTGACGGCACCAGAGCTTGCCCCGCGCCCAGGAGATGATCCAGGTTGGCCGGCGCTTCTCCCGTCGCCGCTGCCAGCTCTTTAAGATTGGGGCAGATTGCAGTTGCGCCCCGATATCGCGCAAGACTCTGGCTCTTCGGATCCACCAGGACTGGGATGTCGCGCTTTCGAGCTTCCTGAATAACTGCCTGGCAAACGGCTTCGGGGAGCGTACCCTTCGCATAATCTGACAGCACTACAACCGCAGCGTCGGCCATTGCGGCGAACGCCCGCTCCAACAGTCTCCGGTAATCGTCCTCGGAAAAATCCGGCCCCGCTTCCGAATCGAGTCTCATCATCTGCTGATGGCCCGAGAGAATTCGCAGCTTAGTAGTGGTAGGCGTGTCCGGGACAGCCGTCAGCAAGGGCTCGATTCCCTCGTCCGCCAGGAGCGACTCCAGAGCTCCCTGTTCGCGGTCACCGCCGCCGAAGCCCACCAGCGTCACCCGCGCTCCAAGCCCGGCCAGGTTCATCGCGACGTTGGCTGCGCCGCCGGGCTTCTGGTCGCGAAGCGTGGCCCGCAGCACCGGGACCGGCGCCTCGGGCGAGATGCGCTCCACTTCTCCCCAAACATACTGGTCGAGCATCACATCGCCGACTACGAGAACTGCAACATGGCGCCAGCCCGACTCGACCAGCGGCATGATGTCACGCAGCTCCGGGGTCATAGGCTCCTCCTTCGCCCGCAACCACTTCGCGGATGCAGGTAGCCAGCTCAATCCACTCGCACAGCATGTGTCCGTAAAGCATATGGGCCTCCTGGATTCGTGCCGGATCGGTTGAGGGCACGCGAATACAAACATCTGCCAACGAGGCCATCCGGCCTCCGTTCCGTCCCGTCATCGCCACCGTCAGCCCCTTGAGTTGGCGGGCCTTCTGTAGAGCGGCGCAAACGTTCTTAGTGTTCCCAGAGGTGGAGACACCGACCACGACATCACCGGGCTGGCACAGCGCATCGACCTGTCGGCTGAAGACCTCGTCGTATCCAAAGTGGTTGGCCACGGCCGTCAGGATGGAAGTGTCGGTGGTCAGAGCTATCGAGGCCAGTCCGGAGCGGCGGCGCCTGAAGCGTCCCACCAGTTCGGCGGCAACGTGTTGTGAATCCGCGGCGCTGCCGCCATTGCCGCACCAGAGGACTTTGTTGCCGCAGGCCAGCGCATCGGTAATAAGAGTGGCCGCGCGCTCGAAAGCGTCCTGTTGCGCTTCAAGTCGGCGGATAATGGTGATGTGTTCGCAAAGCGCGTCACTGAAGACGCCGGCCAGATTCAGAGAAGATGGCATTCGCCCCTCGTGTTACGAGGAATGTGAGGATCTTCCCAAGAACCTGTGGAGAGCTTGTTGCAAAATTATAAATGCTATGGGCAACCGTCGAGCCATTGAATTGTCAGATATCGAATACGTTTTCCTGGATCGGGACGGCGTCTTGAACCGCCAGCCTTCAGGGGAACGCTTCGTTACCTGCCCGGAAGCGCTCGAATTGCTGCCGGGCGTCGAGGACGCGGTCGCGGCGCTGAACCGTTCGGGGCGCAAAGTGATCGTCATCACCAACCAGCGGGGAATCGCGCTGGGCCTGTATTCCCACGACGATCTGGCGCGGATCCATTCTCGGTTACGGGACCGTCTGGCCGCGCGCGGCGCCCATCTGGATGGCATCTACGTTTGCCCCCATGACGAAGGTCAATGTAATTGCCGCAAGCCGCTGACCGGGCTGTTCGAGCAGGCTTTCCTGGACTTCCCTGCTGCCCGTCCAGAAAACAGCCTCATGGCGGGAGATTCTCTGCGCGACGTTGAAGCCGGGATGCGGCTCGGCGTGAGAACGGTGTTCGTTGCCGGCGAGATGGGGACTAACTCAATTGAAGCGGATAGGGCAAAGACGCTGGCTCTGCTTTCAGTGGCGTCGCTGCCAGAGCTGGTGCATCGCTATCTGTGTCTTAGGAACGGTTTGCTCTGTTGATTTTCTCGCCGCGCTAACAACCGGTCGGCGGATAAGTGCCAGCAACCGAGTCCCGCGTTGCAGGACCGTTTCTTAGTGGACCAGCTGCTCCAGAGCCTGATGAACCACCGACAAACTGCCGGGCCAGAGAGTCATCACTGCGATCGCCAGCGCTGTCAGTGCGCCCGCACCGGTGAGGAGGGGCACAAGTTCCCTGACCGGCTTGCCCGGTTGCGGCTGCGGACGCAGTAGCCTCTCCACGCGTTCCGAGAGTTGCTGGTCGCTGCCCAGTAGCGAGCAGGAGAGATACCCCAGTCGGGGCTTCGATCCCATCTTGGCGACTCGAACCAATGCCGATGCCAGCGACAACGCCCGCTGCGGATCTCCTTCCGTCGCCTGATCGTCGGCGGCCCATTCCGTGAATTTCGCCCAGGCCTGGTCCATGCCGCGGAACGTCCGCACAAAGGGCACCGCATCCGGCGCCAGCAGAATCATGAACCGCTTGAAGTTGTCGCCCGCGGCCAAATGTGCATGTTCGTGGCGCAACGCAGCCTCTCGTTGTTCGGCGGAAAGACCATGCATCACGCGCCGGGAAATCAACAGTTGCGGCCGGAACACGCCTGCGACCGCCAGCACCGGAGCTCTATCTGCCAGCAGGAGGGCCGGCGAATTTTCGCCTGGTACCGTGATCTTCCGCCCCTGGCGCTCGCAGCGATGCAGGTATCGGGCCGTGCCCCGAATTGCGCCGGCAACCCGCACCAGCGCAGGAACCCATACGGCGACCCCCATGAACGCGATCAGCATGCACACCAAGCCGACGCGTTCGCCGTTCATTTCAGGCTCAAGCCACAGATAGCTGGGAACGCAGAAGGCCAGCACGGCGAATAAACTCAACACCAGCGGCGAGATCCGGAGCGCGAACAGCAAACGAGCGGCAGACCTCGGCTTCATATGCTCGGCCACCCGCACCGCCGTACCTCCGCCCAGACGCGCAACCATCGCCAGTACCATGTGGACCATAAAAAACGTAGCCCCGCAAAGACACACCAGTCGCATGGTGTAGGGAAGGTTCATGGCTTGGGCGTCCTCGAAAGCTCGCGACGCTTCCTGCGGATCTTTTCTTCCAACTCGTCCAGCAGCATGGCATCGTGTTGGCCGACCGCATCCACCAAAGAGGAGAGTAGAAGATCGCGCGAAGGTTCCGGGCCGGCAAGAAACCCAGCCACCAGATCTCCCGCGCGCCTCCGCTCCCAATCCTGGCTGGACAACGCCGGAGAATAAAGAAACGCGCGTTCGGATTTCTCTCGCTCCAACAGGCCCTTCTTGAACAACCGGTCGAGCGTAGTCATTACTGTCGTGTAGGCGAGCCGGCTGTTCAATTTCTCCACCACGTCACGCACACTACAACGTCCCACGGACCACGCGACATTCATTACTTGCATCTCGAGCGGGCCGAGCAAGAGTTGTTGGCTCTGCCTTCTCATCGAAGTCATAAGCAAAGATATTTCCTCGTGCCGTTAGGCTAAGGTCCTTCCCGTGGGTTTGTCAATTAGATTCAAGCTGGAACCCCACTCCCGGCGCCGGGATCAGACACGCAGTCAGTCGCCGCCAAGGCGCGGTCTCGAACCCAAGGCCGCCGCCTGCTTCGAGGTCGCAGGAGAGATTTCGCTTGGACGCGGCTCTGGATTGTTTTATACTGATTCTTATTTAATAACTATGCGCCTCACCCCTGAACAGTTCCGTGAACTGGCCGCCAAGCACGGGTTGGCAGTCACCCATCAGCGGCAGGTGGTTTATGAGGCCGTCATCGCTTCCCACGGACACCACTCCCCAGAAAACATTTACGCCGCAGTTCGGCGTCGCATTCCGTCCATTTCTCTGGCCACGGTTTACAACAACCTGCGGCTTTTCATCGAGTGTGGGTTGCTGCGAGAGGTCAGTCCTCATACCTCTACGCTGCGCGTGGACGGCAATCTCAAACCTCATCACCACCTGGTCTGCTCCCGCTGCAAATCGGTGCAGGACATTGAAGGAGAGTTCATCGATTTCAAACGGCTGTCCCGGCAACTGCCGGACGGCTTTGATCTGACGCAGCCCTTGATCGAGGTCTTTGGCCTCTGTCGCCGCTGCCAAGCAAAAACCTAACGGAAACATTCTGTACCCAACGGGCATCTCTTCCCGCATTCAAGGGTAAAAACCTTGATAAAAAACAGCGATTGCGCGAATTGGGAAAGCCCGGATAGGTTCGAAGGTCGTCACCGTTTTCTTAAGAGAAGGAGCAATCATGTCAACCGAAGCAAAGTGCCCGTTCACACATACTGCAGCTGGGGCCCCGACCAATGCGGACTGGTGGCCGAATCAGCTAAACCTGAAGATCCTGCACCAGCACTCCCCCAAGTCCGATCCCATGGGCAAGGAGTTCAATTACGCCGAAGAGTTCAAGAGCCTCGACCTGCATGCCGTGATCAAGGACCTGCATGCCTTGATGACGGACTCGCAGGAGTGGTGGCCGGCCGACTTCGGCCACTATGGGCCGCTTTTCATTCGTATGGCGTGGCACAGCGCTGGCACCTACCGCATTGGCGACGGCCGTGGCGGGGCCGGGGCGGGTCAACAGCGTTTCGCGCCGCTTAATAGCTGGCCTGACAATGTGAACCTCGACAAGGCGCGCCGGCTGCTGTGGCCAATCAAGCAGAAGTATGGGCGGAAGATATCCTGGGCCGACCTCATGATTCTCGCAGGCAATGTCGCCCTCGAGTCGATGGGCTTCGAGACCTTCGGTTTTGGCGGCGGGCGCGCGGACGTCTGGGAACCCGAAGAGGACATCTTCTGGGGGCCTGAGGGCAAGTGGCTGGCCGATGAGCGCTACAGCGGTGATCGCGATCTCGCGAATCCACTGGCTGCAGTTCAGATGGGCCTCATTTACGTTAACCCGGAAGGGCCCAATGGCAATCCCGACCCCATTGCCGCAGCGCGGGATATCCGCGAGACATTCGCCCGCATGGCGATGAATGACGAGGAGACGGTTGCCCTGATTGCCGGCGGCCACTCCTTCGGCAAAACCCACGGCGCCGGCGATGCGAAGCTGGTCGGCCCGGAGCCGGAAGCCTGCAGTATCGAGGAACAGGGCCTCGGGTGGAAAAGCACATTTAGAACCGGCAAAGGCGGTGACGCGATCGGCAGTGGCCTCGAAGTCATCTGGACGACAACCCCGACCAAGTGGAGCAATAACTTCTTCGCCAACCTGTTCAACTACGAATGGGAACTGACCAAGAGCCCGGCCGGTGCCCATCAATGGAGACCGAAGAATGGCGCAGGAGCTGGGATGATCCCGGATGCGCACGACCCTTCAAAGCGTCATGTGCCCACCATGCTAACCACGGATCTCTCCCTGCGATTCGACCCTGCTTACGAAAAGATCTCACGGCGGTTCTACGAGAATCCGCAGGAGTTCGCAGAGGCGTTCGCCAAGGCGTGGTACAAGCTGACCCACCGCGACATGGGCCCTCTCTCGCGCTACCTTGGCCCGCTGGTTCCCAAGGAAGCTCTGCTGTGGCAGGACCCTGTTCCCTCAGTCGATCATGAATTAATCGGGGACAAGGACATTGCCGCTCTGAAGGCGAAGATCCTCGCATCCGGACTGTCGATCTCCCAACTGGTCACTGCTGCCTGGGCATCGGCGGCGTCCTTCCGCGGCTCCGACAAGCGCGGTGGGGCGAATGGGGCGCGCATTCGTCTGGCGCCACAAAAGGATTGGGAAGTAAACCAGCCGGCTGATCTGGCAAAGGTTTTACGGACGCTGGAGGCGATCCAAAAGGATTTCAACAGCTCGCAATCCGGCGGGAAGAAGGTCTCGCTGGCTGACCTGATCGTTCTGGGCGGCGGCGCAGCTGTCGAGGAAGCTGCGAAAAAGGCCGGGCACGACGTAAAGATTCCCTTCTCGCCGGGACGCACGGATGCTTCGCAGGAGCAGACCGATGTGCACTCGTTCGCCGTAATGGAGCCGAAGGCAGACGGGTTCCGGAACTACCTCCCCAAGCAAAACGGAACGTCGCCGGAGGAGTTGCTGGTGGATCGGGCGCAGTTGCTCAACCTGACTGCCCCTGAGATGACGGTTCTCATCGGCGGTATGCGCGCCCTGAACGCGAACTTCGGGCAGTCGAAGCACGGCGTCTTCACCAAGCGGCCTGGGACGCTGACGAATGATTTCTTCGTCAATCTGCTCGACATGAACACGCAGTGGCAGCCCTCTTCATCCGAAGGTGTGTACGAGGGGCGGGACCGCAAGACCGGCGAAGTCAAGTGGACTGGCACTCGGGTCGACCTGATCTTCGGTTCGCACTCCCAACTCCGGGCACTCGCGGAAGTCTATGCCTGTGACGACTCGAAGGAGGCGTTTGTGCAGGACTTTGCGGCGGCGTGGAACAAGGTGATGAACCTTGATCGCTACGACCTTGCCTGAAGTCAGCGAAAACGAAAGCCTTTGACTTCGTGCTGTTGCTGTCGTTTCGGATTGCTAGACTGAAGTCGCTTTTTTCTGCCTCGCGGGGGCCCATCGCGCGCCCCCGCCTTTACCAACAGGCGCGGCCGGTTTCACACGGATCGACTCTGTCGCCGGCGAGAGCGTCGCCGGCGTGCCAGAGCCAAAGTTCAACCGATCAAATTGGCGACGAGGTCCGCGGTTACGAGCAACGCCGAAGTTAGAGGCTGGTACGTGGACCGGCAGTGACTGGTGCGAAACGGGGACTCTTCCCCGCAGTCTTACCCCAGGTCCTTCATCGGCGAGAGAAAACTCTCCCGGCCGCGCTCTTCGGCCTACCGCTCTTGCCGCTGTATGCCTTACTGGCGGTTCGGTGTTAAGGCAGAGTGAGGACGACGGGAGTATTGCTCTCATCTGTGGTGACCGTCCCGTCCCCGTTCTTGGGCAGAGCTATAACTGTGAGCGGGAATCCAACATAGTGTGGGTCGTATTCCGTTTCGATCACAAGCATCGCTCGCGCTACATTGGAGAGATGTTCCGCGGTAAGACAACGCCCCGACTTAGTCAGATCAAGCTCAGCTCTGATTCTGTCATCAAATTCCCGTTGCGGCTCGGTATTTGCGCTATTGATAAGGCTTAGTCCAGTTCCACGGCCACGCCATCCAAAATCGAAGGCGGTGTTCTTGGGCCCTCCTTTCTTGAGGACCACCTCAAACGGGCCGTTGACAGTTTTAGCATCCCAGTCTGGCATCAGGGTGAGGGAGTAAACCAGTGGGACTCCATTCTCATATCCAGCGACCACATACTGGACGAGGTATCCGGTTACCCCCACTTCCCGGGCCCGCTCTTTTGTCAGCTTTCCGTTCTTGATCCACTCACTGGCGAAGCTGAATGTCGAGCCCATCTGCTTTTTTATGACGTCGACCAACCCCGAGAGCGAGATATCGGCATCCGTGCTGTCGTCAATCTGTTTGACCCAAGTTGGAAAATCATAGACAACAGCGCCGCTGCCAGGCGCCGTCGCCGACTCATAGTAAAGATCAGCCACCACGAGGCGGTTCTTCAAAAGAGCTATCTTGACCGCGGTACCGCCTGGGACTGTCTTCCCGTCAGCACCAACCGCCATACCACAGGAACTGGTGACGTATACGACAGTGGTAGCCCGACCACCGTTGGTCGCCATAACGACAACAGCAATAAGGATTGCGAGATATCGTTTACGCACTAGCTGATCACCTTCGCAGCCCGACCTGACGTGATCGGTCGATCCTGCTGCCATAGCGGGAGTCTACTTCACAGTTTGATGAATCCGGTAGAAGTTATAGAAAGCCACAAACAGCGTAGCAATATCTTTCAGGTTTTCAAGCTTTTCCTAGAATGCGTTAGGCAAGCGAGTTAGAACACATGCAAACTCAACTTCGCACGTTCCACATAGCTTTATATAACCTACGGTTAGGTTTTGTATCCGAGGATGAAACCGAGTTGTTGGCGCGAACGCAGTCTCGCGACAACACTGTGTTAGGCAACTCAAACTCACTACAGGCAATTGCCTTTCGAAGTTTGCCCCACCGGGTGCGGCCTCTGAACAGACAACAACCTCATCCCCTCAATTCGTCGATACCGCGCCGAGCAGGTAAACGGCGGGTGCGCAGGGCCGTTTGCGAGTTAAGAGGCGGCTGTACCCGAAACCGACGCCGGTCAGTCGTAACTGACATTGATTCATGGTTTTCACCACCTTTCTGCTTGACTTCGTTTGGGACCAGACGTAGTGTTGCTCGTCTTCTCTTTTTTGTACAAGGGATTTCGCGTTCGCCGGGCCTCTATCTAGGAATGCTCTTGGGAGCGGCCGCTTCGTCATACTGTCCCTCTCTCGCCATTTCTTACTTTCAAGAAGCACTCAATCTTTCTTCAGGGTGAACCGTCGGATGCGTTTTTTGGATCGCCGTTGTGAACTGTGTGTGGTCTCAGTTGATTCAGAACGATAGGCGCCAAGAATGACCGAGAAATACACCGATGAACGTCTCGTAAAGTACGAACATACGATTCGACTACATTTTGACAATACAGGTGAGCTGGCATTCTTGACGCTGAGGAATTATCGCGGACTGTTCGGACAAAGCAATCCCTTTTTGCCTGTCGACATTGTTATTGGCACACCGAAAGAAATTGGAAGCACAATCAGCATCGCCGAGATGCTCGACTGTGACCAAGTCATCCAGTTTCAAATGGAGGTCTTGAAGCTCAGTCGCAATCTCGGGCAGAATTTCATTTCTCGCCAGGACATGACAGCGTTAATTGCAACGACCCTTACAAATATGGGCTGCAAGAACCTACAACCGATACAAGGTGCTTTCGCCGCAAACGACAGATACTTTTATCTCAATACACTCTCGGCCTTGCAGGAATCACTGAAAGAGTTCCCCGGTGCTCCGAGCATTTTGGAAGACCTCCGCGATCTAAATGTGGTCAATTCTCGGGAACGTGCACGCAGTCAATTTGAGGTGGTGGAGCTTGGTGGGAAGAAGGTCGTCCTTCCAAATACCTCGAAGCGAAATGTAACCGCGTCGACATACTCCGCATACTTTCCCAGGTACGACCTTGCTTTCCAGGAAGAGCGAACCGCTTTTATTCCCGGCCTGGCAGGTAAAACCGACAATGAGGACATTCGCCGGCTGGACGCAATTTTTGGCAAGATGGGCAAGAAGAACGACCCGGATACAAAGTTTGAGTTCCATGAGTTCCTTCAAAAGCTGGATAAAAAGCTAGAAGAGGGCAAACCTCAAGCAGGAGCGACGGAAAAGACCTTTCTTCATAAGCATCTGGCCAGAATTTGCTGTTATGCCCTTCGTGGTGATGGCCGTAGCCTCCGACAGCTTTATGAGGCAGAGGGATTCCTGCCGGGCGTCACTCGGGAAGGCATAGATGACTCTGACGTGCAAGACTTTGAAGGCAAGACTACAAAAGTTTCCGATGTTGCCAATCAACTTCGCGTGGCAGACCGCAAAAGATTTAGAGAGATAATGCGTGACTTGATGCACTTAGGCAAGTACACCGCGGAGCAGACCTACAGAGGATATTCGTCTGCGACAAAGTCCATGGCGATAGCCAAAAGTTTCGCTAACCTGTGGAAACATCAAGTCGACGTGAGGACCTATTGCTACGCGGTTTTCTGCAAAGGTGGATATTCGTTGCCGTCGGAGGTTTATGATGTTCAACTTGAGAAGAGCAATCTCACAGATGGGGAGAAAAACCAAGTCAAAGCATACGTGGTCAGCAAGCTGAAGGAGGAACACGAATTCTCCAGTTTTGCTGAACAAGAAGTGGCGGTACCGGGTGCGATCCGTTGGAACAACGATGTAGTCGGCATGCGCGCAATTCAATGCAACGAAAAAGACGGCCAGGTGCTCAGTGGCCCGATTTTTCTGCAAGATCGACTCATGACGATTGATAACGAGGCGTTCAGCGAACTCTTTGAGCTATTTAGCGGGAAGAGTCAGGGCAAGGGATATGGAATTGACGAGCAGTTTTGGCCCCCAACATCGGGGCGCCATTATCCCCGTGTCCGTCGATCGCAACCACGCCCAGTTTCCAAACCGCTCCCCTCCATCCCCGATGGTCCACCGAAGGATCTGCCTCCGCATCTTCCCAGTCATCTAGGTGGGCCACCTGAGGATCTGCCTCCGCATCCTCCCAGTCATCTAGGTGGGCCACCTGAGGATCTGCCTCCGCATCTTCCCAGTCATCTAGGTGGGCCACCTCAGGATTTGCCTCCGCATCCTCCCAGTCATCTGGGTGGGCCACCTCAGGATTTGCCTCCGCATCCTCCCAGTTATCTGGGTGGGCCACCTCAGGATTTGCCTCCGCATCCTCCCAGTTATCTGGGTGGGCCACCTCAGGATCTGCCTCCGCATCCTCCCAGTCATCTGGGTGGGCCACCTCAGGATCTGCCTCCGCATCCTCCCAGTCATCTGGGTGGGCCACCTCAGGATTTGCCTCCGCATCCTCCCAGTCATCTGGGTGGGCCACCTCAGGATTTGCCTCCGCATCCTCCCAGTTATCTGGGTGGGCCACCTCAGGATCTGCCTCCGCATCCTCCCAGCGATCAGCGTGCGCCGAAACATAAGCCTAAGGATCTTCCCAGTGATCAGGGTGCTGGGCGAAGAGACGCGACTCCCATTCCCCCCGAACCTGCGGGAGCTGGGCGAAGAGACGCGACTCCCGTTCCCCCCGAACCTGAGGGTGCTGGGCGCAGAGACTCGACTCCCGTTCCTCCCGAACCTGAGGGTGCTGGGCGCAGAGACTCGACTCCCGTTCCCCCCGAACCTGAGGGTGCTGGGCGAAGAGACGCGACTCCCGTTCCTCCTAGCCCACAGGGTGGGCTAGCTGAGGATCTGTCTACGAATCCACCTTCTGATATGCCCGCACGAGGAAAAGAGTGATCGATCAAGCACGAGATAGGGAATCCAAATCCATTGAACCGGCTTCGCGAGGATCCCAGAACATGGTCAAAGGATGACACTTCAAGAACTACAAGACGCTCTGGCAAAAGGCACTAACCTGACGATCAAGAGTGGCCAGGTGCGCGTCGGGGACAAGACTTTTCCGCTTCGAAGTCTAACTCCGTTCGATGTGGGCGAAGGCATCGAGATTGCTTATGGGCGTCCTGTAGATGGTGATGATGGCAGCACAGTCGTCGGCAAAACGTCCGCCCTCTTCCTGGAAGAGGGCCTCAATATCCTCAAGAGTCCAGCAGAGGTACGGGCAACCTTTAAAGTCGCCGCGAATGAAGACGCGTTTGACGTCACGCTCCGCTACGAGGTTAAGAATTGGCGATTCCTGGACGTCTTCCCATTCCTTCCCTTACCGTTTGACCCTGAAAAGCAGCGATATGACTACGAGAGCGGGAAATCGATCGTCGATGCCACCTTTGCGCTGCGCGACTGCTATTTCTATTTGACGACGTACGATCACTCGCTGACAAAGGACAAGAAATTCGCCGATGGCTTCTTATTCTTGAAAGAGGGCCTGACGTTCGCAGGTCAAGGCGAAGACTAGAACTAGATCAGCTTCCGTGGGATGCGGAACCTGCTATTCCCGGAATTTACCTGAAGCTTCCGTTGGTCCCCGAACTTTCTGTGCCCTCGGTCGACAAGGCCTGGGTAAAGTTCACTGACTTTCGGTTCGAAATGTACTGCCCTCTGAACCGCTATTGGAGCTTCGACGCGTCCTACCAGCCAGTAATGGCCTATTTGGGCAACGTTGAGATTGGAAAGCTCAAGCTTTTGACGGCGTCGGCGAGTGTGGTTTCGGGGCGCGATGACGAACTGGTTTTTGCCTGCACATTTGATAAGGGAATTACACTCGACGCCCTGCTGAACGCTTTAACCGCCAAACCTGGGACGGACGAGAGCTACTCTTTTCTACCGGAGCCCTTGCAGAAGGTGATCGGCTCGATTGGGCCGCGAAGCGCCTCCATCACACTGGTCCGGTCTGGCAAGAGTTATGAGGTTGCTGCCGCCAAATTCACAATCGGCCTCTCCAAGACGACCTGGAAGCCGTTTGACCACCCCTTTGAAAATGTGATCGGGCTTGGCTTTACTTCGGTGAAGATTACTGTTGTTAAGCCGTTCGACGGTCAGCAACGCGCGTTCTATGCCACGATCGGGGGAAAAGCAACGTTTCTTGGGATCGAGTTGGACCTGAAGCTTGAGGCCCCCAGCTTCTACATTTCGGCCGAGCAGATAGGGACCAAGACAGTCGATTTGGAGGACTGCTTCAAACAACATAACGTGCGTTGGCCTTTGACGTCCTTCAAGCCCAAATTCGAAATCGCGAACATTACGCTAGTAGCTGAGCCGGGATCTTACTATTCATTTGGGATGGATATATCCCCCAGCCGGAAATTGAGGATCGGCAACAACGAATACGCATTGCCCAACCTTCATCTTGCGGTTTCGTGTACGACGGAGAAGAACAAAAGCCACCTGAACTGGGAGTTCGAGGCTAGAACGGCGCCGGGCCAAGAGGCAGTTCCCGTCGTCAAACTGATTGAGTATTTAGCTAGCGAAGTGGCAGACTTTAAGATACCGATAAAGGATCTGCCGGCCGCGATTCAAGGCTTGGCCGTCACCAGGTTGGCCCTTTCTTATTCCTCGAAAAGCCAAGACTTCGCATTTCAATGCTGGGGGACACTCCCCCTCAACGAGGTTAACTTAGAGTGCCGTTTCACGATTGATAAGAAGCATGAGCCATCGAAGACAGTCTTTGGTGGACAGATACTCCTCCGTCCAGACGGGCAGGCACCTTTATCCTTCAGCTTGATGTTCGGTAAAGAGGACAATTCCAAGTATTGCCTGGCAGCTTACAACGACCAGTATGGGTATGAACTGAACATCCAAGGGTTGGCGAACTCGGTTTCCCCGGAGCTGGGAAAACTTATACCCGCCAGCCTCGGGATGACCCTCAACAGTGCTCTGCTTGCGTACTACGGCAAATCCGCAACAGAGTCCGCGGCGGATAATAGCGGAGCGGAGTCCGTAGTTCTGTTTGGGGTTGATCTTGCCGCGAAGGTCAAACTGTCCGACTTGCCGATTGTCGGCAGCGCGATGCCGTCGGATCAGGCGGTCGGCTTCGAGAGCCTGCGAATCCTCGTTGCTTCCGACAAGATGAGCCAGGGGGCTGTCGAGAGTCTTAACGGTCTTTTGCCGTACGGCGTAAAGCCATTGCCTGACCGGTCGCAGAGCTCGGGCGAAATGAAAGCGTCCAGTCAGGAAGGGCTCCAGAAAGGCTTCAACGTTTCGGCCGCGCTGCTGTTGGGAACGGCCCCCTATAGCCTGGATTTGCCAGTACCGGAAAAAAGATTGCAGGCTAGTAACACCGAAGTAGCTGGCGCCAGCACGCCGTCCAACACTGATGACGGAACGAAGTGGTTCGAGATAGGTAAGTCGCTGGGGCCAATTTCGTTTCAGCGGATCGGGTTAGGCTACGCGGAAGGGCGAGTCGGCGTCAAGTTCGACGCCAGCCTGCAGTTGAGCGCTCTGACGTTCAGCCTCGATGGCCTGGGGATGACCTATCCGCTGGACAAGTTTACCGAGCCCTCGCAGTTCCTCAAACACGTCAAATTCACCCTAGATGGCATGGGCCTGGCGCTGGGCAGTGGGCCAATTGAGATTGGTGGCAGTCTGGTGCGCATCCCCCCTACGAGCTCTCTCCGGAAACTGGAACTCGAGGGCACGCTGCTGATTCGAAGTACAGCGTTCACCTTCTCGGCATTTGGGTCCTATATCGACGAAAACGGCACGATCTCGGTGATGGCTTTTGCCGTTCTGCTCGCCGAGTTGGGAGATCCTACAGCTACTGGCGCTTTCCTTGTGACAGGTTTGGCGTTTGGGTTTGGAGTGAACCGGAAACTCAGGCTTCCTACCATCGAGCAGGTACAGGACTTTCCCTTGGTTAAGGCCGCCATGGGGGAGGACAGTTTCGCAGCCCGAAAGCAATTACCAGCACAGTTGCGCGAATACGTGTCGCCCGCAGCGGGGAATTTCTGGATTGCCGCCGGCATCAAATTCAACTCTTTTGCGATGATCGACTCGTTCCTGCTGGTGTCGGTCTCGTGGGGGGCGGAAGTCGAGATCGGTCTGCTGGGTCTGTCCAGAATGACCACGCCGCCGCGGGTTACGCCAGACAAGACTATCGCCTGCGCGGAACTGGCTCTGCGCGGCGTGATCCGGATTGCCGAGGGTCTGGTTCAGTTTGAGGCCCGCCTCACCGAGAACTCGTTCATCTTTTCGAGTGCCTGCCGGCTCACCGGTGGCTTTGCCTTCTGCCTGTGGTTCGCCGGGCCTCATGCGGGCGATTTCGTAGTCTCGCTCGGAGGTTACCACCCCGCCTTCGTGCGTCCCGCCCATTATCCGCTCGTGCCCCGCCTGGGGATGCAGTTGCAGATAGGTAACGAACTCAGCATAACGGGCGAAGCCTATTTCGCGCTTACCCCGTCCTGCATTATGGCCGGAGGAAAGTTGTGCGCGGTTTTCAAGTTGGGTGGAATCGAGGCCTGGTTCATTGCCTATGCCGACTTCCTGATGAGCTGGCAGCCCTTCTACTACCAGGCCGCAATGGGCATAACCCTCGGCGTCGCCTTGCGGTTGGGCGCGATCGCGATCCGGCTGGAACTGAGCGTGGATCTGAAGCTCCAAGGACCACCTTTCGGCGGCGAAGCTCTTGTCAGACTCTGGGTGATATCGTTTACGATCCCGTTTGGCGCTCACACCCCGGCACCGCCGGCCCTGAAGCCGCGCGAGTTCGTCACGAATTGCCTGCCGGCGCCCAGAGACCCCAAGAAAGATAAGAGTCCCGAAGTTTTTTCCGTGCGCATCACGAGAGGACTCCTGCGCGAGCAGGAAGTCGAGGTGATGGATCCTGAGACCGGGGAAGCCGCTAAACGCACATATCGAATCGTAAATGCGCATCAGCTTTCCCTGACTGCCCAGTCCGTGATTCCCTGCACGGAATTGGAGGGGTTGGCCACGGGAGTTGGAGCCAAGTGCGGAATCCGGCCCATGGGGAAGAGAAATCTTCACTCGCCTTTCAAGGTCACGGCAGACAGAATCGAACCTGGCAAGCACGTCAAGGTGTCTGCAGTCACGGGCAACGTTCCGGATGCGGTTTGGGGAATATGCGCCGTGGAGGATAAAGTCCCACTTCCAAAGACGCCGGACACAAAAACCATCGAGGCTACCCTAGGCATCCGTATTGACGGTATTCCTCAGCATCCCGCCGGTTCGCTGCTCGATATACGAATCGAGAAGTTTAGATTCGCCCCCATTCTAAAGAGCGTCGACTGGGCACTTCTGGATCTGCCGACGTACGCTAAACCCGAAGAGAAATGGACAGACTACAGCACCGTCTGGTCGGATCCCGCCGTTGTTGAAAGTCGTGTTGAGCAAAATCGTAACGCCGTCCTGGCATATTTGCGTAAGCAATTGCCTCGCGATTTGGTATTGAACAAGCCGGATCTGAAAGAACTCAGCAAGAATTCGGACTACTTTCAGGAGCACCCTGAGATGAATGCGGTGGGGTACTGATTTATGGGCGACCTTGTTTCCGGCGGAATCCGTTTCTCCAGGTACTGTCGGCTGCCGCTCACGGCCGGCAACTACAACGTTGTAGTGCACCAAGAGGTGAAAGAACTGCACGCGGCGGATCCCGTGACGAAGGCGGACCCGGCAGACGCGTTCGCACCCATCAACTTCGAGTTTGTCGTTGACGGTCCGAGATTTGCGTTGAATCCCGCGGACATCTACAGCGTTTATCCACCTGAAGGTTCCACGGGCGATTACGAGTATTCTCTGCCGCACGTCGTATTGACGCGCCGGACAATTCCCTGGGAAAGGAAAATCGCCTCCACCTTTCCTGATCATCAACCGTGGATGGCCCTGCTCCTGTTTAGCGCGGGAGATGGAACCCAGGGAACGGGTATCCCGAAGATCGAACCTCGCAAAGTGAGCGATCTGTTCAATAACCTACCCTCGGATGTAACCGGCCCTCAGGGATTCACGCCCGCGGAATATGAGTTACATGATCCCTGCAACGCCATCGATCTGGATGCCGAGTTGTTTCGCCGAGTGGCGCCCAGCTTCGCCGACTTGGACTATCTCGCTCACGTGCGCGAAGTCAAAACGGATCATAAGGAAACTGTGTCCTTTCTGACGGATGGAAGTTTTTCCGTCGTAATCGGGAACCGTTTTCCAAAGGCGCCGCAGGGCGCGGACCCAGTCGAGAACAAGGCGATCCTAGTCTCGCTCGAAGGCATGCAGAACTTCCTGCCAGGGAAGGAACCGCAAAACCCTGTGAAAACGCTGAGGTTGGCAGTGCTGGCGAGTTGGGCTTTCCACTGTAAGAAGGCACGAGATTTCAAAAAGTCGATGGAAGATCTCGGGAAACGATTGCGGCCACTCCGGCTAAAGCTCGCGGAAGATGACGCCCCTGAAGGGGTGAAGTATGTGCTCCCGGCAGAAGAGACCACCGAAGCGGCGAAATACGTGCGTGCTGCTTTCAGTAGAGGATATACGGCGTTGAATCACCATACGCGCCGCGGTGAGAAAACCGCCTCCTGGTACCGCGGACCGCTAACACCCGTAAGAGACGCCATATCACAGGTTAAGGCTCGTTACGAGTTCAAGGCCGTTCCCGACGGATTGGTGCGATACGACCACGAGAAGGGCCTGATGGACCTTACTTACGCGGGAGCCTCGCAACTCGGACGGCTCCTGGGTCTTCAGGATCGGTCTTTTGCCCAGGCGCTTTCCGAATGGCGCACGGAAGTCCAGAAGCAGCACAAAGCGCGTCTGGAAAAAGAAGAGCTAAGGCGAATTCTGAGGAGCCAGCCCGCTGACGAGCGTTTACTGCAGTTGCCGGACAGCAAGTTTCTGGAAGCGGCTCTGTCTGACGCGTTAACGGTGACGAAAGCCGCGCCAGATACCGACGGGGTTAACGACGCCGACAAGCAGTGGCCAGCGGCAACCAGGCATGAGCTGCCAGCAACTGTGCGTGACTGGCTGGCCAAGCGCGTGCTGCTATACGGTGTGCCGTTTTTATATCTGGTCCCGGACGAGCGCATGTTGCCCTTGCCCTCTATGCGGTTTTTCCGCATCGATCCCCTATGGATCAAGCGCCTGCTCGAAGGGGCTTGTAGCGTGGGCCGCAACAGCACCGAAGCGGAACTGGTTGACTCGATTCTCGGCGACGAGTTCTTCAGGATCGCGGTAAACGGTTCCACTAAGGTTCGTCGGCGCCCACCTTCGGATGAAGACAGCAACGCAAATGGTGTGCTTTCCGGTTTCGCGCTTTCGACGTCCCCTTCGCTGGTTCCAGGCTTGGCCACCGGCAAGCTGCGGGCGCAAGGCAAGGTCTTTTCTCCCAGCGAGATCCCGGTCTTGGCAGCGGCCCCTGCCGGCACGACCAGCTACCTCTTCTACAACTCGAGCACCGGCTATTACTACCAGGCCTCAGATGTTGGCGCGACTGCCGGCGACGCTTTCATCGGCCGAGTGGAGGCTAGTTCGAGCGCGATCACGTCCGTAACACAGGCTGACGGCGCACTCTCCCCCACCGAGAGGATTTTTCCGTTCGAAGGATTTCTCCTGCGTTCCCCTATCGTGCGGGGCTGGCAAGGGTTGGAAATGGAAGCGTGGTACTGGAAAAAAGGAGAAACGGACCCCGTGCCCGCGCCGCCCCTCCGCATCGACCGCCTCGCTCCGGACATCATGCTGTGTATTTTCAATGGTCCGCTGGCGAAGATCGAAATTCGTCAACCCCCCGAAGGCATGCACTTCGGCGCCGACGGGTTCAAGAAAAAACACCTGCGGAAGCTGACAAAAGAAGGTTTGGGCGAACAGGTCGAGCTCCAGCCGGCGAAGAAGGTCCCTTTTCGGGGACCGGAGGATCTGCGGGTTGTCGACGTGACGGCCCTGACGAAACTTCTCCATTCGCCATTGGACTCGTTCACCTCGGCCGAGTTCGCCGTGCAGATGACGGAAAGTCCCGGGCGGGTCGAGATCAAGGTTGGCGATAAACCATGAACGGCGATCGAACCCACTTATTGATTCCGATTCATGTCGACGCGCTTGTGGTGAGCGGGAATGACCGTAACAGCACAAGCTCACCACTGAAGAACCTTACGGTGAGCGCGGCACCGAATTATTCCCTGCTGGAGAAGGGTTACAAGGTGGGGCCTGATCTCAGGCAACCGCTTGATGAAAGAAAGCTCGAGCCAGGCATCCACCTGCATTTCCGGCTCCCGGCGGCGGCGGCGCACGGCGACCTGAAAAAGGAAACGGCATTCCCACGGATACCGAACCGATGGCTGGTTCAGCGTTACTACAAAACTAAACAGGGAGGCAGTCTCAGCACCAAGGCATGGATCGTCTACAGCGACAAGAAGGCCACCGAGGCGAAGGACGTTAAGTCCGCGGTTGTGTTGCTGGTTTCACCCCCAGCCGGAGCATCAGCGGAGACTCGTTATGACACACCCTTCTCCTATCGCCCGACCGGTGTAGCCAAGGTCATCTGCGACGGGGATCAGCCTGTTTACGACGATGGGGGTAAGCCCATTTACGCCTATGGCAGCGACGACAAAGTGGCCGAAGTGGGGCTGACCGCCATCACTGGCGGAGATGCAGGATTCAGCGCCCACTATCCCGCCTGCCGGAGCATTCTTGGTTTCTACGACGACCTGGACAAAGTTCCGCTTGACGCGAAGCTCTCTTACCTGGTCACTGGGTGGTACTCCGGAACAGGGGATGACCCCTGGAGCGCGCTTGTTTCCGGTCTGACCGTGCAAACTTGGGCCCAACTCAGTGACAAGTCAAAGGCGAAGATAAACGAATGGATGGAGGAACGCGGCTGTGTGAAGGACTTCGGGAACGAGAACTTCAAGAACAAAGCGCTGCCGGCTGGAATGCTTTGCCACGGCACGGTCAAAGATGTAGACCGATCCGCCGAAGGTTCCGCGCCGACAACTACGTCCGATCCCTTCATCGATTTTGAAGATCCCAGGCAGTACTGGGTCGATCTGGGAAATACGTCCGCGGAAGCCTTTGCGGCCCGGGTCGCAAAGGAACGCACCAGTGGGAAGAACAGCGGGAATCCAGTCGACCTCAACCTCCTTGAAGATCTGGTCACCGCCCTTCAGATCGGACTATTCTCCCAGGGATCGAACGCTGCCGAAATGGATGCCGAACTTCACCGGCAGGGTTTTGCGGCGGTTGGCGGGGGCAAGAAGTGGGTAATTCAGCAGGCGTCGGCCTTTCTACCGGAGAACGGCCCGCCGTCTCCGCCCGCAGGTTCGCCTCCTTTACCCGCGAACCTACAGATACTACTTGATGTACTCAATGGGCTGGAACGGGAATGGGACCGGCACGAGCGCCTGTTCAGGGACTATCGGTGGGAATTGTATGCGTTGTGGCATCGGTGGACCGATGCCGTAAAACGAGGGTCTAAATTATCGCAAAACCAGCTAATGCCCAACTTGGACGCATTGAAGAGATTCGTGGAAGTCTACAAGGCTAAAGTGGAGAAGGCGGGGCAAGACCGGGATGAAGCGAAAAACGCGATCCTGGCGCTCGCTGGACTTTCGGGCGCACTGGCCGACCCCGTACAGTACAGTCTGGTCGAGCAGCCCGCCGCCCCCTTCTATGCTCCCAAAGACCCTGTGCTTTTGCTCACTGGCCCTGCCGCGCAGGCGACTGGAACGCGGTCGCGGCCGGACTCGGTCACCGTCCGGGCCACACGCGAGGAGATGCAGAGCTTTAGTTACGATCGCGATCAGGAACGCGATGTGTTGTTCGAGGCAACTGACAAGTGGCTTGAGGATCTGGGGGTTTCCCCCGAATACCTCAACGCTATTCCACCCTGGTCCAAGAGGCTTCTCAAGGAAACTCTGCTCCTGGACGAAATGGAAGAATACTATCCGCCGGAAACAACTTATCCGCCGGACGAGAGGTCCAGGAAGAACCGCGAGACGAAGGCCAAAGTCGGCGTTCTACCGGATGATTTCAGCCGCTTCCTCTGGGAACATAACCCATGGATTCCCCTTTACCTTGATTGGGCGGTTTCTTGGCAGGCAGATGAGGGCGGCGACATCGAGAAGCACTGGATTTTGAAGCACGGGGAAGCGAAGCAAGGGGAACAAGGCCCGCCACAGTTTCGCAGGAACACCGAGCTGACCCCCGTTCTTCCTCCTAAGCAACCGTGCTACCGCAAGCTGAAAACTAGGTTGGATGACTCGAAGCTGATGAACGCTGGTTCCGGCGAGGAGTGGCTGAGGGCTCTGTTGAACAGCGGCATGAAGCAGACCGAGTTAGCGGCCACCGGGGCAGACGACTTCCTGGCTGGAAAGAAGAGGGTAACCAGGGAGGAGTTGCAGGAGTTTATCAAGACTAAGCAAGTGGAGGTGAGGGAGTACAAGGGACTTTCCTTTGTTGGACGTCCACTATTCAATCTCCAATATGCGCGGGCTGAAGCCGGATCGAAGCTCCTGGAGCTCATGCAACAGATCGACAAGAGCCTGGGATCCCGGCCGAGCGCCATGATCTCGCAGCCATTGGGAGGATTGCATGACGCGCTAATTATGCGCCGGGCCGGCGACCAATTGCCGCCTCTGGATTACCTCCGCTACAAAGAAAAGAAGCTTTTGTATCTTGATCGGATCGGTGAGGTGCTAGGCAAAGATTTTCACCCCGACAGTTCCCCCGTTTTAAATCCCCCAACCGGTATGCCATTCTGCCCTCTGCGGACGGGCCTTCTTGAGCTGAAAGATCTCTGGATCATTGATGTTTTTGGCCAGAGGATCAGGATCCAGCCGGGAAAGTTGCCAAGCGAGCGGGGAAAGTCGCCAGCCTTGTGTCAGTCGGGAAGATTTTCCTCCGAGAATCCGCCCGCAGCCCATCTTTACCCCCGGTTCTCCCGGCCCATGCGGCTGGAATTCACAGCCGAAGCTCCCGCCACCAGCCCCGGCTCGGTCTGCGGCTGGGTGGTGCTGAATCGTTTCGATCAAAACCTGGTTTTGTACGCGGCTGATGGCCGGCCAGTCGGAATTCTGCAGAAGCGTTTTGCTGACAAGGGCGACACGTTCTTCTACTGGGTTGCCGTGCCCGGCGCGAAGGGCGCCGAGGCGGAAGTCAGTGGCATTCAGGATCCCTATCTACGGGACTTTGCCAACTTCGTGCGTTCTCTCAGCTTCGCTGCGGGAAGCGCCTTCGCCGATCTCATTAATGACGCCGTTGAGGCGACCGAGCAGCGAGTGCCGGAAGACAACCCCCTGATATCCGTCCTCATTGGCCGCCCTCTGGCGCTGGTGCGCGCGGAGTTGCGCCTCGAAATGGACGGCTTACCCGCGCTTGACGAGAAACAAAGCTGGACCGGTGACCCAAAATCGGGAGAGCCGTCCCTGGACGAAGTTCTGCAGACCAGTCTCTCAACCGCAACCCGGCCCCGGCCGAACAGATTCATGAAGACCAACGACGTGGAGAACGTGCGCTGGCCCGTGCGCCTGGGAGACCGCCGTAGCACCAACGACGGGCTGGTGGGTTTCTTCAAGGGCGCGCCTCCTTCCAAGCGCGACGGTTCTAACCTTGGCTCGCACCCGTTTTATGCGCTTTGGGGATTCGACTTCGGAAACCAGGCAAAGACGTACGTTGGTCTACAGCCTGATCAGGATCTCGAATTGGACTGCGACAAGACATTACAGGTCACCTTGCTGATGGATCCGCAGGCGCGCGTTCACGTCACTTCGGGCTTCCTACCCAAAATGAGCCTGGAACTCTCCGCGGCGCAACTGAAAGGGTCCAAACAGGTCCGCGAGGTATTTTTCCAGACCGCGCCGGTGCTGGGTACTCCGACTACGCCTCACGTGCCCAAACCCTCCGACGATTACGGCCAATGGTCCTGGGCCTACCGCCCCAATGTGACCGGCTGGGCTGAGGATCCGAACATGGTCTCCGCCGCTGAGCTGGCTGGCCCAGCGGTCGGCTGGCCCACCCTTACAGAGGGGTGGCTGAAGCTGAAAATCGAACCGGTACTGATTCGCAGTCTGTGGATGAAATCTCCCGCGCAGAAACCTCGAAAGAACACCACCACCAATGTCGTCCTTGCCTGGTCGCTTCACGGCGCCGACTCGGTCGAAGTATTCCGATTGGAGCCCGATGGCACGGAAAAATCGGAAAAGAAGTGGAGCCAACTGCCTGAGCTGCCTGAATGGACGAGCGCGGTGACGGCGGACACCACCTTCAGACTCAGAGCGTCGAATAAGGCTGGTTATGAAGACTATAAGGATATCGAAATTCAAACAGCGGAATGAGCCCTCATGCCAAAGCTGACGGTGAAAACAGCAAGCGATCTTAAGGTCGGCTCGCAGGACAAGAACTTCGTTTCCGTCGAGATCGAGGCCACGGAGACCATAGAACTCGGCGCGAGCATCGACATTCCACGTGAACTCTGCGGCGATCCTAAAGCGGCAGAGCTTAATTTCGAGTACGTCCCCCGTAATACGATCGCCACACCTACCCTTACAAAGATGGACGACAAACTGGCATGGGAAACCGACGAGCGGTTTTCACTCGACGCCGGAGTCCCCGTAACCATCAGGATCACCGGATTCAACCCTGAGAGCAGCTGCGACAAGGCCGGCCTCCAGCTCAAAATCTGGGACGACCCGGACGTCACGCCAGCGCTCTACAACGAGCTTATTCCTGTGCCTGTTTTAGCGGCTTCGGGAGTTGCCATCATTTCCTTCGACGTTGGCCCGACCAACATCCTCAGGGGAGAGGACGTCACAATTTCCAGCTACACCACCGGGGCGAATACAGTCACTCTGTTTGCTAATGACAAGCCCGAACCCGATCCAACGAGCCAGCAGAAGCCCGGCGGTCGTCGCAACACGTGGCTTCGCAACCCGGAAGTGGAAACGACATACCGCTTGGAAGTCTGGCGGGACAAGTCCGGAGGCTCCAAGAAAGACGGTCAGTTCGCCGATCGTGAGGTCACGGTCACAGCGGAGCCTCGCCCAATGTGGTACACGCGGGACCTTCTTACGAACAGCCTGCGCGGAGCCAGGGTGGGACAACACTTCTATCCAACTCTGCTGCTTGCCGCAAAGGACCTCAAGAGCAATGTGGACAACAAGCTCTACGGGATCTTCGTTTGCAAAGAGACGAAATACGCCGGGCTGTGGTCTTCGAGTTCAGGTTTTGACGGTTGGCGTTGGGAGGCGGATGTTCCTGAGGGTATGGGCGAAAGCCCTGGAGTGATCCACAATCAAGCGCTATGGCTGATCGGGGGTAGTTCAGCCGACCCGTTGGGTCCTGTCTCGAACCGCGTGTACTGGTGGTACTACAGCAAAGGCGATAAAAAGATGGTCTGGAGGGAATGGGACAAAGAGGGCTCCGAAAGGAAAGATCTGGCAAAGGCCGGAAAGGCGACCCCCGCTCCCGTGAGGTGTCACGCCTGCGCGACCTTTGGTACGCCAGAAAAAGTCTGGGTAATGGGAGGTCTCTCGGAGCATGACACAACACTGGACGAGGTGTGGACTTGCTCTGCAGACCCGAGGAATGGAAATTTCACTCCATCCTGGGAAAAGCGCCAACCGCTACCATCGGCACGATGCATGTCCGCCGCGGTAGCCACACTGAAATCTCCGAATATACAGGGCGTGGCTAAAAGCACGCTCTGGCTCTACGGCGGAACGACACATCCCTATAACCGTTATGAAACATTTGACGAGTTGCTGTTTACCGAAGACGGAAAAACCTGGAGAGGAGGAGACCTGGACGTGCCCATGAAGCTCGCTCAGGCCGCAACCCTCTTATACGATTCCGATGACAAACTTCTGCATCTTGTGGGTGTATTTGAAGAGGGGACATTCGACCATGCACTAAGGGATGTGATTGTAGAACCAACCGGCTGGGATAAGGGGTCTTTGACAAAATTCGGCTGGGATTACAAGACTGAGCTGTTTCTGATGCGGTCCGTATGCTTCCGCGAGCGGTGGATTTTCTGGCCGGTGTACCAAAACTGGGATGGAAAGAACAAGTACGACGCCCGGATTTACAACACCCCGTGACAACGAGAACTATGAGGCGAAATTGTAAGCCAGGAATTTGCCGCACTGAAAGAAGGAACACGCTATGGCTATTTTGCGAGCTGACATGACCCGGAAGTTCGGCTGCGCCGGCAACCTCATGCGTCCATATCTTGTGTTCGGCATATTCGCGTGTCTGGCCGCCATTTCCGCGTTGGCCCAGACCGAAGCCGTGACCGTCACCTTGCTGCCCTCTTACACGAATACTACAGACACAGACCCCAAAGCTAAGGAATATCTGAGCGTAGCAGCTTCCAATATCAAGAATGTGAAGGAATCCCAATCCTGGCTCTATTTTGACGCTGGCGCGCTGCCCGATGACGTGGACTTCACAAATGTGCAACTGCGATTAGTGCCAAACGCGCAACTGCAAGACCAGCTAACGGCGGGCGCTGCGACGGCGACGACCGGGATGGCGATCACAGTGGCGCCCGCGAAGGCCGCTTCGGATTTCAAGCAGCCGCTATCCTATTCCGTTTCCGACACACAACCGCGATATAGGCTGGTATCCCCGCCTCTACCAACAGACCCAGACCTGCTGGAGTTGCGATCCGATTCCGTCACCTTGCCGCCAAAGAGCCTCCTCCAATCGGAGGGCGGACAGCGTTACATAGGCCTCGTTCTGCTGCCGCAACCCAACGCCAGCCGTCGCGTTTATTACGGTCTGAACGCAGACGATATAACCAACCGTCCCGGTCGCCTGCCCCGCCTGATCATCACATATAACCGCAAGTCCCCGACGATGACCGCCTGCGCCAGTGAACCCTCGCCTCTGGCCCTTATCCAGTCCGATGGGCGCCTGGCGGACAGCAGTTCGTGTCCCTTCATGCCCAATCCGACAACGAGCGCTTACGTCCTTTTCCCGGTCGCTGCCAACTCTCTTACCAAAGCTCCGGTGGTTTACAGAGACCGGCTTTACGTGGTTCGAAAGGAGGGGCCCGAGACTCGTCTGGAAGAGTTAAGTCCGCTTGGCGGCCTCATAGCGTCAGTCCCGTTGACCAGCGAAGTCCTCCAGGGCAACCCCATGGTGGTGGATCGCTTCGGCCGTCTCAGAATTATCACCAGCACGGCGATTCTTACTGCCCAGTTAGGACCCACACCCGGCCTGTTGCCAGCCGGGCGGGAGTTGCCGGCGTCGGTCGACGTGAAGTCCTTCACCTTTGGCGAGGTGCCGAAAATCGTAGTTCCCGGTCCGGACGGGACCCTCTACATCGCGAAGCAAGGCAAAGTCGCGCAAGGCATTTTCGCGCTGAATCCCGACGTGGGAGAGCTGGACGCCAGCGGCAAGGTGGTTCATCCCGAGAAGCTTTGGGAGGTGGCTACCAACGACGAAAATACCACGAAAATCACGCTGAGTCCGGACGGCCATTTTCTCTACGCTCTGGCACGCTTTGCGGGGAAGAAATCCCGGTTTATAGCCATCAACGCGCAGACGGGTGAGGACTTCCAACTGCTGCCGGGAAAGGTGAACGCATCGGATTTTCCCGACAATCTGAAGACATTTCGCAATCCCGTGGTTGCCGAGGGATTGAACGGAGTGGATTTCATTTACATCACCGGGAATTCGGGCTCGGGAGCGACACTCTGGGGCGTGAGAAACGATCCCGCGACGCAGAGCAAGGATTTGCCAGCGCGGCTCTCGTCGGCGTGGAAATACCCCCTGGAGGCGAACAGCGAGGTCGGCCAGCCGATTCTCGATCCCACAACGCCACCCGAGAACAAGCGCCTGTCCCTGAAGCAACTCGACTTCCTGAAGAAGGGCCCCGCTGGATCACCGAAGCTGATTGCAGTCGGCGCATTAAAGGGTAACAAGGTGAACGAGACCCCCGAATCGCCAGCTCTTCCCGGGCTGATTAGTACTGAAGGAAACCCGGTGGTGGACTCCGCCGGGAATGCAATTCTTTGGGTTAACAACACCCTTTACGGCTTTACCGCGGACGCGAAGAGCTTGTTCACTGCCCCGGTCGCATCCCCTCCCCTGGAGTTACTATTTGGCCCCGGCGGGACGCTCTACGCAGTATCCGGGACCACCGTGAGCGCCCTAGTCCCGTCGTTCACTTTGAACGCCGGCAGCCCGACTGATATCTGCAGTCCGACCCACTTGCAGGTGACGGGAACCGCGACGAAGGGAGCACAACCGTGGACTCTGCGGGCCCGTGGGAGCGTGATTCTTGGCAACGGGTTCAAGGTACAGAACGGCGCGGAACTTAAGGTGACGGTAGGCGTGAGCGATTGCACAGGCGGGTAGCACCCCGGCGAGAAGCACTGATCTGCACTCACCGTACTGCGGCTCAATGAGTGCTTAAAATGGCCGCCTATCAAAACCAAGCGGTATCAGGCTCGAAAGGACATAGACCATGAAAATGTTCATCGCAGAAGCAGTACAGGTTCTTTCGGCGGCGCGGAATCCGGACTCGCGCTCCGATCATGGGCACAATCGAACGGCACGCGCGTTCCGGCGTGCGCTCCTGGCTCTGCTGGCGCTGGGACTCCTTGGCGGCATCAGCCAGGCGCAGGAACCCCTGGTGATTGCGCCAGACGGCGGGGTCAGCATCGCAAAAACACTCTCTGTGGGTGGCAAAGTGAGCGCGCCGACGTTGGACATCGGTGATGGAGTAGTGCTCGACGGTAAAGCCGGTCGCAACGTGTTCAAAGATATTGAAAAGTCCGACGGAAATGGATTGAGAGTTGGCGCCGCATGGGGAATGTACGGGATATGGGCCAACACCGGGCAGGTTGTGGTCGGTGGTACCGATGGCGTTAATTTGCAAAATGGCAAGGTTGTCGTAAACACAGACGGCAACGTCGGCATCGGGACCGCGCCGACGGCAAATAAACTCTCGGTGAGCGGCGGCGCTAGTTTCACCGGCAGCGTCGGTATCGGCACCGCGAGTGCTCCAGCTGCGACGCTGGACGTCGCCGGGGATGCCAAGGTGAGCGGGGAGATGACGGCTAAGACCGCCAAAGTGACCGGGGACCTGAAGGCTGCAAGTGTCCAGGCTGCTAGCGTCAATGGCGAAAGGGCGCCCATTGTGCTCACACTTGGTGCGAAGAACAACACGGGTAATGGCAAGTGGAGTTCCCTGCAAGTCGATATAGGGCCTTACTGTGCGGATGACGACGGATGCACCATCAGGCTGTTGATGCAAAACTTGAAAGATTGGGAAGTGAAAATCGCCGAGGAGTTGATCATGATAAGGGCTGTCGGGGCGTACTCATTTTTTGGGCACACACGGCAGTTCGGCGGTGGGGAGTGGAATAATTGGGTGCTGAACCATGGCGACAAGAAGTTCCGGTTATTTAATGATCCCTCGGATTGGTGTCGTGCGGATAATTATCCGGGGGATTGGGCCTTCGAGCGAAACGGCACTGCTCTTTCGAAAACGAACATCTCAATTACGTGCAAACCAAATATTGACGCGCGCATTATTATCTATGACCGGTAAAAAGCTCGCCGGCAGGGTTAGGAAAGCCATACCTTATGCCAGAAGGTCCGGTAAAGCTACACGAAGTGCTGCGCGACGAATACCAGACCTTGCGGCCGGGCGGTGATTTCTCCGGTGAAAGCACGAGTGAGGTGCTGGAAAAGGTTCGCCGGCAAGAGAAACCGCTCAGCGCCCTTTGCATCTCCGGTGGCGGCATCCGCAGCGCCACTTTCGCACTGGGAGCGCTGCAGGCGCTCGCCGACCACGGCCTTCTCGACCAGTTTGATTACCTCTCGACCGTCTCCGGCGGCGGATACATCGGAAGCTGGCTGACGGCCTGGATCAAGCGTGCAGGCGGGATCGAGAACGTCATTCCGCAGTTGCGGAGCAAGGCAGAGCCAGTGCCCGGCAGTGGAATCGATCCCATCCAGCACTTGCGCGAGTACAACAACTACCTTTCGCCCCAGATGGGATTCTTCTCAGCCGATACCTGGACGCTGGCCGCCACCGTGGGACGCAACATCCTGCTGAACTGGCTGGTTCTGGTTCCGCTGCTGATGCTGGCGCTGATGGTTCCGCGGCTGGTGCTTGCGGTCTTCCGGCTGGGAGAGACTTACAGAGAAATGGGTTTGGGCGCGACGATCGCTTCGTCGTGGGTAGAAAGACAAGGTCTCCCGCTGTTTTTCGGCTTCCTGCTTGCCTTCGCCATATTCAATATCGCCCGCTACCTGCCCAGTGCTGGAGGCCGAGACCACTCACAAAATGATTTTCTCCTGAAGGTCCTGGCTCCCCTGGCGGGCGCGATTGTGTCTTTCATGGTCTATGACTCGCTGCTGTTTGGAGTGAGCGAGCACAACCTCACCCTGGAGCGGGGCGCGATCTTTTGGGTGTTGCTTCCTTGCGCGGCCGGCTGGCTGGCGTTCTTGCTGTTCTGCGTGCGATCGATGAAACGGCGGTTACAGCTTCTTTTCGGTCCGCTGTCACTTGCCCTTATTTTGGTGGCTACGTGTATGGAAGCGATGGCCTGGGTGCTCACCAACATCGTGTTGCCGGGCTGGGCTTTCTACGTGACCATCGTTCCGCCTCTTCTACTTTTGGCTTTCGACTTCGGAGGCACCCTGTTTGTAGGTTTGTCGAGCACCGTTCTTGAGGACGATGATCGCGAATGGATGGCGCGCGCTTCTGCGTGGAACCAGATGCTTTCCTTTTCCTGGCTGGTGGCTTGTGGGTTGGTGCTGCTGGCTCCAGGGTGGGCATTTCACTGGAAAACGTGGGCCAAGGAACTTCTCGCCGTTATTGGTGTAGCCAGCGCCTGGCTGAGCCGGCTAAGCGGCGCTGTAGCGCCCTCCGGAGGCAAACAGCCTGGCCCAGGCAGGAAGGTCTTCGCGTACGTGGTCAAGCTGGCGCCTGCGATATTTCTTGTCACCTTTTGTGTTGGCCTATCTATTTTCACGAACTGGTTGCTGTACAGCACGGGCATGCTCCTGCCGCCAGCCCACGGCGAGGTTGCCAGCTGGACGGACCACCGATTTGTTCTGGAACATACGCCATGGTTTCTCGCCCTCGGCGGATTGGTCGCACTGATGATCCTCAGCCAGGTGACGGCCCGCTACATCAACATCAACCGGTTTTCGCTGCATGCGATGTACCGCAATCGCCTGATCCGGGCATACCTGGGCGCCTCCAATCCAAAACGAAACGCCGCGCGGTTCACCGGATTCGCCCCTGAAGACAACCTGCTGATGCGTGACCTGCGAACGGGGTTCAGGCCCTTTCACGTGGTGAATGTCGCACTGAATCTTGTATCCGGTGAGCGGCTGGCCTGGCAGCAGAGGAAGGCGCAGTCCTTCACAGTGTCGCCTTTGCACAGCGGCAACTATGAACTTGGCTACCGCGATTCGGCCGAATACGGCGGCCGGGACGGCATTACTTTGGGAACCGCAGTTACTATCTCAGGGGCCGCAGCCAGTCCAAGCATGGGTTATCACTCGTCGCCGGTAAAGGGTTTTGTCATGACCCTGCTCAATGCCAGACTGGGGGCATGGCTGGGAAATCCCGGCGACGCCGGAGAACGAACGTGCAGGCAGGATGGTCCGCGCTCTGCCGTAGGTTCGCTGGTGAAAGAGGCCCTGGGACTAACCGACAACACCAGCGCCTACGTGTATCTCTCCGATGGCGGTCACTTCGAAAACCTGGCCGTTTATGAAATGATCCTGCGGCGCTGTCGGCAAATTGTGGTGCTCGACGCCGGCTGCGACCCAGCTTTCACTTATGAAGATCTGGGAAATGCCTTGCGTAAGGTAAGAATCGATCTCAAAGTACCCGTCGAGTTCGAGGATCGATATATCCAGCCTATGCGAGAAAAGAAGCGGCGCTGCGCCATAGCGACGATCCGCTATTCTGCTGTGGATGCGACTTGGCTGGACGGTCAATTGATTTACATCAAGCCGATGTTGCTCGGCACCGAGCCTCCTGATTTGGAAGCGTACGCTGCCGCTAACCCGTCATTCCCGCATCAGAGCACGGGCAACCAGTGGTTCAACGAGCCGCAAACGGAGAGCTACCGCATGCTGGGCCTGCACACGCTGGATGAGATTTGCCGGGGCTGGAACGGTGACTCCCTGGAAGATTTCGGCCGGCATGTTCGGGAGATGTATTTGGCAGTCCCGCCGGATGCCCCGCAGATGCTGCGGCCCGCAGCGGCAACCGCAGTGACCGGAAGGTAGCCTGCTGGATCAAGTGATTCCCGGAGCCGGGATCGCTGGGAACCCAAAGGGTCTTTTGCTACGGTGGAGTAGCTCTGTAGTCTTCACGGCAGGCGCCCGGCCTAACCCTCTAAGGGCGGCCGGCGTCCTAAAAATCTGGCCGAACAACATCCCTCCCTGTCAGGCGATGCCCTGCAAGTTATTGGTGCGAAAGGGGGGACTCGAACCCCCACGGTTTTACCCGCCAGATCCTAAGTCTGGTGCGTCTGCCAATTCCGCCACTTTCGCGTTTACAGCCTTGGCCGGTAGTTCGCTTCTATTGTAAATGCATCGACTCCGGCTGGCTGTTGGCGCTGTGGCCCCCTCGTTTGCCGGACTCTCTACATCTTGCTGATCTTGATATAACGACCGAGGTCCGGAATCGACGACAACACCACATATCCTGCCAGTATCAGGCCTGCAACGCCCACAATGTTTCTCGCCACAACAAACGCTTTTTTCACTAAGTCCTCCGATCCATTCTTAGATGTATGTGATGTCAACTGATCGAGAAGGGAGGCCTGCGGATCGCTCTGGACCGTCAATCAGTCGTTTGGCGGAGGCTGATTTCCCCGTCCGAATCCTCATGACAGCGTTTCCCGGAGAGAAGGAGGATGGAACGGAGTACAATACGCGGCAACTTGGTATGGGGTAGTGGCCCTCGGCCAATGCAAGTCAGAGGCCTGGCAATCGCATGATGCCGGCTGCGAAGTGTGTTTGCAGCTCCACCATCCCTATAGGTGCGTTCGCATGGAAGAACCCGTGGTTAATTACGGCGGACAAGGCTGCATTCAGCAGATTGATGTTCTCTGGATCACCGCCGGTCTCGGTTGCGACGGCGAGACGATTGCCATGACCGCCGCTATGCAACCCAGCATCGAGGACGTGGTGTTGGGCGGAATTCCCTGGATTCCAAAGGTTAACTTCCATAATCCATTCCTTGCACAGGCCAATGGTGACGAGTTCCTGAAGCCTTTCCACGAGGCTGCGGCGGGTAAGCTTGGGCCGTTCATCCTGGTGATAGAAGGTTCCATTCCTGACGAGGGCAACAAGCAAGAGGGCTATTGGGCCTCGCTCGGCACGGACGCAACCACCGGACAGCCGATTGCGACCTGCACATGGATCGATCAACTGGCACCACATGCGTGGGCGGTGGTCGCGGTTGGCACATGTGCAACCTACGGCGGTATTCATGCGATGGAAGGAAATCCAACGGGCGCCATGGGACTGCCCGATTATCTCGGTTGGCAATGGAAGTCGAAGGCAGGCATTCCCATCGTTTGTATACCCGGCTGTCCCGCTCAGCCCGACAACATGATGGAGACGCTGTTGTACTTGTTCTACATGGCCGCGGGCCGCGCGCCAATGATCTCTCTGGATGAGCAATTGCGTCCGACATGGCTCTTTGGACAAACGGTTCATGAAGGCTGCGACCGCGGCGGCTACTACGAGCAAGCCGATTTTGCCGAAGAATACGGGTCGCCGCTGTGCATCGTGAAACTGGGATGCTGGGGACCGGTGGTGCTGTGCAATGTGGGCAAGCGCGGCTGGATGAGCGGTATTGGCGGCTGTCCCAACGTGGGCGGCATCTGTATTGGCTGCACCATGCCGGGGTTTCCAGACAAGTTCATGCCCTTCATGAACCAGCCGCCGGGATCGCTGCTCTCGGCCAGCGCGGTCCAGACCTACGGGAAAGCGATTCATGCGCTACGAACCTTTACTCAGGCATCGCTGAATAAGGAACCAAGCTGGCGTCGTCGGCGCGATATCTCCAAGAAGTGATACAGTGAGTCGCCGGAAACCCCATGCTACGGGGTGATAACGGTCTCCACAGTAAGGCAAGAAGAACATGGCAACGTGGCCCAACACTAATTCGGTCTTAAGTGGCGGCAGCCCAGCCAGCGTGCTTGAGCAAGCTACTACGTATGCCGAAGCGGAGGCGGTGCTGGAAGATCTCGCCAGAGTTTTCTTCGAAAACACCGATATCTTGGCGGCGCAGGGGCATGGTCCTATCACCGTTTCGTCGCCGAAGATCAGCACCCAGGTTCCGAATCTGGAGGCGAAGTATCGTGCCCTGGTTGAGCAGATTCCCGCCGTCGTGTTTATGGCTTATCTCGACGAAGGCGTCGGAGAAGCTTACGTCAGTCCGCAAATCGAACGGGTCCTGGGATTCACGCAAGAGGAATGGCTGCAAGATCCAGTCCGCTGGTACTCGCAGGTCCACCCCGAAGACAAGCAACGCTGGAGCCTGGAAGCCGCCGAGTTGTTTCTGACCGGCAAGCCGCTGCGTTCTCCCTACCGCATTCTCTCGCGCGATAACCGGGTCATCTGGCTGCATTGCGAAGCCAAAATGATCCGCCGTGAAGATGGGCATCCGTGGTTCATCCACGGAGTCGGCTTTGACATCACGGATCTCAAGCGCACGGAAGAGGCGCTGAAAGAGGAACGCAACGTTGTTACCGCCATCCTCGACACCGTGGGCGCGCTGGTGATCGTTCTCGACGCCGGCGGCCGCATCATCCGCTTCAACCGCGCCTGCGAACGCAGTACCGGACAAACCCTGGCCGACGTTGCCGGGCAATGCGTGTGGGAGCTGTTCATACCTGACGAAGAAGCGGACGCCTTCCGCATGCGCTTCGAGAAGATGCGGGCGGGGCAATTGCAGAGCGACTACGAGTGCCAGTGGTTGGCGCACGACGGCACCCGTCGGCTGATTGCCTGGTCGGGAACATCGTTGCCCGGAGGCGACGGGACGCCCGCCTATGTGATCGCCACCGGCATCGACATCACCGAGCGCAAACAATTGGAGAAAGCGATCCTTGAGATTAGCGAGCGCGAACAACGCCGCATCGGGCAGGACCTGCACGACGGCTTGGGCCAGCATTTGACCGGCATTGCCTTCATGACCAAGGTGCAGGAGCAGAAGCTTAAAGAACAAGGCCTGCCTTATGCCGCCGAGGCCACCAAGATCGTCAAACTGGTCAATGAAGCCATCAATAAGACGCGCGAATTGGCAAGAGGCCTGAGTCCTGTGGTGTCTGAGGCCCATGGACTGATGTCAGCCTTGCAGCAGTTGAGCGCGGAAGTGGAAGATGTGTTCGGCGTGTCCTGTCGCCTGCAATGCGAGAATCCAGTCCTGATTCATGACGTCAACGTGGCAACCCACCTGTACCACATCTCGCAGGAGGCAGTGAGCAATGCCATCAAGCACGGCAAGGCGCGGAAGATCGAAATTGGCCTTAGCGCGGGCGACAACCGGGGCGTGCTGACGATTCGAGACGATGGGTCTGGCTGTACCAAGACCCTGGCGAGCAGTAATGGAATGGGGCACCACATTATGAGTCACCGGGCAAGCATGATCGGTGGGACCTTGGACATCCAATCGAGTGCTCCGCATGGCGCCGTGGTGACCTGCATGTTTCCGGTACGCGGCAAGGAACAAAATGCAATGCCCACTAAACAACGAAAGAGTGGTTGAGGAGCGATGTTGACAGGATCGCAAGCAGAAACGCCGGCAAAACGCAGAATTTTCATCGTCGACGATCATCCCATCGTGCGCGAAGGGCTGTCGCTGATGATGAACCGCGAGCCCGATCTGATGGTTTGCGGCGAAGCCGAAGAGGCCGCCACGGCGCTACAGGCTATAACTTCGACCCGGCCCGATTTCCTGATCGTAGACATCTCTTTGAACGGGCCCGACGGCCTGGACCTGCTCAAGAGCATTCGCGTGCGGTTTCCCAACCTGCCAGTGCTGATTCTGTCGATGCACGACGAGTCGATCTATGCGGAGCGTGCCCTACGTGCCGGCGCCAATGGCTACATCATGAAACAGGAAGCGACCGAAAAGGTGCTGATTGCGGTGCGGCAAATCCTCAACCAGAAGGTATACGTCAGCGATCGCATTGCGAATCGGATGCTGCAGCAGTACATCAGCGGCTCGGCCAACGAGACGCATTCGCCGATTGCGGAACTCTCCGACCGCGAGCTGGAGGTCTTCCGCCTTATTGGCGAGGGTCATAGCACCCGCATGATTGCCGACGAACTGCATCTGAGTGTGAAGACAGTGGAGTCCTACCAGGCCCATATCAAAGATAAGCTGTCGCTAAAGACGGGGCGGGAGCTGGTGCAGCGCGCGATTCAATGGAACATCGGCGAGGGCGCGGCCTGAAGGGTTAAGCCACGTTGCCGCCCTCCTGCCCCCTGATCTGGCTGATAACCATCCCCTTTTTCCAACACCGCATCGGGGAATCCCCTACTCCGGAAGTCGCACTTTCCCTTAGGCGCAAATCAGGTTGTGAAACCTCTTCCCGCGGTTGATGCTAGCGCCAAGGTGCGTGGGGCACCGTTTCCTGGTTCCGCTAAGTATTTCATCCTTGAACGAATAGCTATTTGATTTCGCGAGCTGGCGCATCGTCTGTTGACAAGCTGGCAAGCGTTCTTTGGCGTCGATGGCGAAACACTCATTAACGCGATGTCGAAAGGAGAATTTCGCATGACAGCGCAAGCGGTTCCGTACGGTCGGAGTACTCAAAAAAAATCTCCTGTCGCCGAGGTGCACATCCTCTGGATTACCGCCGGCTTGGGCTGTGATGGCGATTCCGTCTCCATTACGGCAGCGACACAGCCCAGCATCGAGGATGTTCTGCTGGGCGCAATTCCGGGCCTCCCCAAAGTACATCTTCATAATCCTGTTCTCGCCTATGAAGTGGGCGATGACTTCATGAAGCCCTTCTACCAGGCGACGGAGGGTAAACTCGAACCCTTCGTTCTCGTAGTGGAAGGATCGATACCCAACGAGAAGATTCACGGCAAAGACGGCTACTGGGCAGCGGTGGGTACGGACGCAACGACGAACCAGCCCATCAAGACGACCGAGTGGATCGACAAGCTTGCTCCCAAAGCGCTGGCCGTGGTGGCCATCGGCACGTGTGCCACCTATGGCGGTATCCACGCCATGCAAGGCAATCCCACCGGATGTATGGGACTCGCCGATTACCTGGGATGGGACTGGCGATCGAAAGCCGGCCTTCCCATCGTTAATGTCCCCGGATGTCCCGTCCAGCCCGATAATTTCATGGAAACCCTCCTCTACCTCCTCTATCAAGTTGCAGGTCTTGCCCCCATGATTCCGCTTGACGATCAGCTTCGCCCCACGTGGCTGTTCGGCGCAACGGTGCACGAAGGTTGCGACCGTGCCGGCTATTACGAGCAGGGCGACTTCGCCGAGGAGTATGGCTCTCCCAAGTGCATCGTGAAGCTGGGATGCTGGGGGCCGGTGGTGAACTGCAATGTTCCGAAACGCGGCTGGATGGCCGGCATCGGCGGCTGCCCCAACGTGGGGGGCATCTGCATCGGCTGCACCATGCCAGGCTTCCCGGACAAGTTCATGCCCTTCATGGACGAACCGCCGGGTGCGCACGTTTCCACCGGCAGCTCCGCCCTGTATGGCCGCGCCATTCGAGCGCTGCGTTCCATTACTCAAAATACCGTCAACAAAGAGCCGAGGTGGCGGCACAATCGGGCCGAACTGACAACTGGTTATCACGCCAGATCCTAATTTTCTAAGCTGAAGGAGAACGATCGCGATGGGCACAATTACAGCAACCGATCAGCAAGCCCTTAATAAGCAAAAGCAGATCGTGGAGATGAATTGGGATCCGATCACCAGAATCGTCGGAAGCCTCGGCATCTTCACCAAGATCGATTTCGCCAACCGCCATGTCGTGGAATGTCACAGCACATCGTCGATCTTCCGCGGCTACAGTATTTTCATGAAGGGTAAAGACCCGCGCGACGCCCACTTCATCACCAGCCGCATCTGCGGCATTTGCGGCGACAATCACGCCACCTGTGCCAACTATGCGCAGAACATGGCTTTCGGCGTGCGGCCTCCGGACATGGCCGAGTGGATCGTCAATCTTGGCGAAGCCGCCGAGTACATGTTCGACCACAACATCTTCCAGGACAACCTGGTGGGCGTGGACTTCTGCGAGCAGATGGTGAAAGAGACGAATCCTGGGGTGTGGACGAAGGCGCAAAAAACAAACTCACCCAACTCAAATCTGCACGGCTATCGCACCATCGCCGACATCATGACGGCGCTGAATCCTTTCACCGGCGCGTTCTATCGCGAAGCATTGCAGATGAGCCGCATGACGCGCGAGATGTTCTGCCTGATGGAAGGGCGGCACGTTCATCCCTCGACGCTTTATCCGGGCGGCGTTGGCACCGTTCCCACGGTCCAGCTGTTTACCGACTACCTCGTACGCCTGATGAAGTACGTCGAGTTCATGAAGAAGGTCGTGCCCCTGCATGACGATCTCTTCGACTTCTTCTACGAGGCGTTGCCAGGCTACGAAGAGGTGGGACGGCGGCGTATTCTGTTGGGCTGCTGGGGATCGTTCCAGGATCCCAAGTATTGCGACTATACCTACAAGAACATGACTGAGTGGGGACGCAAGATGTTCGTCACTCCGGGAGTGGTTGTCGATGGAGAACTGGTAACCACAGACCTCGTTGACATCAACCTCAACATCCGCATCCTGCTGGGAAGTTCCTTCTACGACGATTGGGAGCAAGGCGAGACCTTCGTAACGAAGGATCCGCTGGGTAATCCCGTCGACCAGCGTCATCCGTGGAACCAGACGACGATTCCCAAACCGCAGAAGCGCGACTTTGCCGGCAAGTACACATGGGTCATGTCGCCGCGCTGGTATCACGAAAAGACCAAAGAGTACCTTGCGCTGGACACCGGTGGTGGCCCCATCGCGCGCTTCTGGGCGACGGCCAAAGCCGGCCTGGTGGACATTGGGTATCTCAAGGCGACTGGTAACAGCGTCAAGATCTACCTGCCCAAGACGACGTCACTGCCTGAGGTCGAGCTCGAGTGGAAGATTCCCAAGTGGAGCAACGCCATCGAACGCGATCGCGCACGGACCTACTTCCAGGCCTACGCTGCTGCTGCTGCGCTGCACTTCGTGGAAAAGGCGCTGGGCGAGCTGCACGCTGGGCGCACCAAAACCTGGTCCGACTTCAAGGTGCCGGAAGAGGCGATTGGGTGCGGCTTCCATGAGGCGGTGCGCGGAGTGTTGTCGCACCACGTGGTAATTCGCGAAGGCAAGATCGCGAACTATCATCCCTATCCGCCAACACCGTGGAATGCAAATCCGCGGGACATTTACGGGACTCCGGGGCCATATGAGGATGCGGTACAGAACACGCCCATCTTCGAGGAGAACGGGCCGGACAAGTTCAAGGGCATCGACATCATGCGGACGGTTCGCAGTTTCGATCCGTGCCTGCCGTGTGGCGTCCACATGTACCTTGGGAATGGGAAGGTGCTGGAGACACAGCATTCGCCCATGTTCGGCATCGTGAAATAAACGGAAGCCCGTTGCCGCAGGGGGAGTGGGTAGGCAGTTGTAAGTCGCGAGTGGCGTTCGTTGGTCTTGCAATTGTCGGCTCACTCCTCTCTGCTTTCAGGGGATACGGAAACATGTCACAGGAAAAAGACTTCCACGAGCGCGTTCGCAGAATCGGGGCCCTGGTTGAGGAAATCGAAAGCATCGCCGATCCGGCAGTGCGAACTTCGACTCGTCACCTGGTCCAACTGGTGATGGAATTCCACGGCACCGCCCTTGATCGAGCACTCGAAATTCTGGCCAACGGTGGCGAGCCGGGAATGGCATTCATCGAGCAGTTAGGCCGCGATCCCATGGTCGGCAGCTTGCTCGTGTTATACGGATTGCATCCTGAAAGCCTGGAGACACGCGTCGGCAAAGCGGTTGAACGGCTTGAGCCCAAGCTGCGGCGCGATGGCGCGTCGATAGAATTGCTCGGTATGGAAGAAGGCGCCGTTCGCATACGAGTCACGCCCGGCGCTCACACCTGTGGTTCTACGACCAAGGCTTTGCAGGCGACAGTGGAAGATGCCGTGTACGAAGCTGCTCCGGATATCGCGTCGTTGACGGTGGAAGGCTTGGACGGGCAGCCAGCCAATGGGTTCGTCGCACTCGACAAGTTGACCGGTCAAGTTCCTGTTGCTTCGAATATAAGCACGCCGGCAGCGCCGCCCGTGGTGGCCAACTATGGCGACTAAGGAATCTCCCAGCCTCGGTACCGCGTTCGACGTACTGCGGCAGTTCGCGCGCCGTCCGCGTGTGGCCGAGAGGTGCGAGCTATGCAGCACCGAGATTGCTTCCCAGCATCCCCACCTTCTGGATCCGGCAGTACGCAAGCTGATCTGTTCGTGCGATGCCTGCGCGCTGTTATTCAGCGGGCAAGATCGTGCGCGTTTCAAGCGCGTACCCAGACTGGTTCGCTCGCTGGCTAATTTTCAGATGACTGACGCGCAGTGGGACAGCCTCATGGTCCCCATCAACATGGCGTTCTTCTTTCGCAGCAGCCCGGAGGGGAGAATGGTGGCGATGTATCCCAGTCCCGCGGGTGCGACCGAGTCGCTGCTCTCGCTGGAGTCATGGAACGAGATCGCCGCTGCAAACCCTGAACTACAGCACATGGAGCCGGACGTGGAGGCGCTGCTGGTCAATCGTATTGGGCACGCTCGGGGCTTCACCAGCGCCGAGTATTACCTGTTGCCGATTGACCAATGTTTCAAGCTCGTAGGTCTTATCCGCAGCCAATGGCGCGGATTTTCCGGCGGCACCGAAGTTTGGCAGCAGATCGGAGAGTACTTCGCGGAGCTCAGGCGCAACGCGTCAGTCTTTGGAGGCCAAGGCAATGCCTGAGCTGCAATTCCAGATCGAGGGCGCCGAGGTCGAACCATTCGCGGTGGCTCCGCAACTGGCGTTCAAGCTGCGAGTGACGAATGCCAATCCAGATGAAGTGATCCACAGCGTCGCTCTGCGGGCGCAAGTACAAATCGAGGCCACGCGGCGGCCCTACAGTGCTGACGAGCAGGGTGGTCTGCGCGATCTGTTTGGAGAACCCGAGCGCTGGGGTCAGACGTTACGCACCTTCCTGTGGACGCACGCCAGCACCATCGTCCCCGCTTTTCGAGGTAGCACCGACGTCAAACTTTTCGTGCCCTGCACGTTCGACTTCAACGTTGCGGCGACAAAGTATTTCGCCGGCCTCGCAGACGGCGAGGTTCCCGTGTGCGTGCAATTCAGCGGAAGCGTTTTCTATGCCGATCAGAATGGCCCGCTGCAAGTGATGCCGATACCGTGGGACAAGGAAGTGCGCTTCCGTCTGCCGGTGAAACTCTGGCGGGAGCTGATGGACACGTATTACCCCGGGGTCGCGTGGGTCTGTCTTGAGCGGGACGCATTCGAACGTTTGCACCGCTACAAGATGGAGCGCGGCATACCCACCTGGGAGCAGGCGCTGGAAAGCCTGCTGCGCGGTGTCGAAGAGGAAGTGAAGCGATGAACACCGCGGCCGCCGATCGCATCGCCAAAGCCGTGCTCTATGAGGGATACATGCTGTATCCGTACCGGCCATCGGCGGTGAAGAACCAGCAGCGCTTCAACTTCGGCGTTCTGTATCCGCGGGCTTTCAGCGAAGCGCAGAAGGGGACTGATCCCTGGACCATGCGAGTTGAGTGCCTGGTGCAGGGAGCAGCTTTCAGCCGTCTTGAAGTGCGCGTCCGCTTCCTTCAACTGGTGGAACGTTCGGTGGAAGAGGTTGTCGGACAAAATCCGGATGGCGAGCATCGGACGACAGCGTTTCGTCCGGTTCGGACTCTGACGGTCGATGGGCGGAGTTTCTATTCCTGGCAGGAGGCGGTCGAACGCGAGCTGACGCTTGCAACGACGGACCTGGCGTCGTTCAGCCCACATCCGTTGCAGCACTCGTTCGAGTTGAAGGCGCGCACGACGGAAGAAACGCTCCGCGACGCGCGAGGGACGCTGGCGGGCCGGATCGTTCGGAATCAACGCTCCATCGATGGCGTGATTCGGGTGTCAGTCCGCCCGGTTGCGGAAAATACCTTCAAGGTCGTCGTGCGCGTGCAGAATGTCACCGCAATAGACAACATAGCGCAGCTCGGCCGCGAGTCCGCCCTCTTGCAGTCGCTGGTTTCCGCACACATAGTGCTGGGCGTCGAAGATGGTGAGTTCGTGTCGTTGCTCGATCCTCCCGAGGGGTTACGGCTCGAGATTGAAGGTTGCCGTAACCAGGGAGTGTTTCCCGTGCTGGTGGGCGAGGCTGGGCAGCGGGATACCATGCTGGCGTCTCCCATCATCCTGTATGACTATCCGCAGATTGCTCCGGAGAGCGCTGGCGACCTTTTCGACGGCACAGAGATCGACGAGATCCTCTCCTTGCGCATCATGACCATGACCGACGACGAAAAGCGCGAGATGTGCGAGTCCGACGAGCGCGCCCGCCAAATGCTGGAGCGGACGGAAAGCCTACCCGCCGAACAGTTCATGAAGATGCATGGCGCGCTGCGCAGCTTGCGGCCAGTCAGCGAGGAGACGCGGTGAACGAGTGGGAGTGGCAACTACTGGAAGATAAGTCACCGGTCGAGCAGATTGAGATCGCCGGAGCACCGGTGCAGGTCGGCGACCGCGTTCGCCTGCGGCCTCGTCCGGGTGGCGACGTGTTCGACATCGCGCTAGCTGGACAGGCCGCAACCATTGAAGCTCTCGAGCAAGACTATGAGGGGAAGGTCCACGTTTGCGTTGTGCTGGATGACGATCCTGGACGCGACCTCGGACTTCTGCGTCAACCGGGCCATCGGTTCTTCTTCGATGTGGATGAGGTCGAGCTCCTGCCTCCAGAAGAACAGACGCGGAAGGAAGTGGTTTCGCAGCCACGCATTCTGGTCGCGGGGATTGGCAACATTTTTATGGGCGATGACGCTTTCGGCGTGGAAGTGGCCCGACGGCTTGCCGAGCGCGCGTTGCCGGCGGACGTGCGCGTTGGCGATTTCGGCATTCGCGGATTCGATCTAGCCTACGCGCTTCAGGACGGCTACGAGACAACGATCCTCATCGACGCCTACCCCCGCGGCGACGAGCCCGGAACGTTGTATGTGGTCGAACCGGACTTGACTGCACTCGGGCCTGATCAAGCCGAAGGCGGTGACGTCGACGCTCACGGTATGGATCCGGTGAAGATCCTTCGACTGGCGACCTCCATGGGCGGCCCGTTGAAGCGAGTTTTACTGGTTGGTTGCGAGCCCGCGACGCTCGGCCCGGAAGAAGGGTTGATGGGTCTAAGCGAACCGGTCGCGCTGGCCGTAACCGAGGCTGTGAACTTGCTGGAGTCTGTAATCAATCGGGTCCTGGCTGGAGAGTGGCCAGGTCCTGAGCAGCGCACCACGGATTAATTGAGAGAACGAGGAGGTACGAGAATGGCAACCGCAGTGATGGCACGCGAATCGCATGCAACCGAACGTGACAGCGACCGCGATACTTTGTTCATGCTGAGCGGCATCGCTCTAATGGTTTTTGGCGCGGGACTGATTCTGTCGAATCCGGTCGCGCAGAAATATCTGGGGCGCCTGGGAGTGCCGAACCTGGCCAAGGATGCGCTTCCGGACATTGAACGGTATTTGCGCCTGCGAGCAATGTAAAACCAGTCTGGCTTTGCCACATATCACCCCCATAGAAAGGGGACAACTACGCTTTGCCTGAAAATATGAACCCGGGTACGGATGCGGATTCCGCGAAAGCCGCATCTGCCGTAGCGCCGACGATCGGCGATCCATATGTAATCAACGCTATGGTCAGTCGCTTTACGGTGAAGGCATTTGCCGGCGGACTACTCTCGGCCTTTGGGCACAATCCAACCATCGCAATTCGCGACATGCAGGGGGAAGTGCACTTCAGCCCGGTTGCGGTGGAGCAGTCATCCTTGCACTTCGTCGTGCGGGCCGATTCGCTGTCGGTGACGGACAATGTCTCCGACAAAGATCGGCGCGAGATGGAAACGGAGATGCGCGACAACGTGTTGGAGATCAACAAGTATCCGGAGATTGTTTACGACGCTCCGAGCGTCACAGTGAAGAACACGACCGATGGCCAAAGTGACGTCGTGCTGCTTGGCAAGTTGACTTTGCATGGCGTTACTCGATCACAACAGGTCCCTGCCAGAATTGCCGTGACGGGTGATATGTTGCGCGCTTTCGGCGAGTTCTCCCTGCGGCAGTCGGACTACAACATCAAGCCGGTTTCGGCTGTTGGCGGGGGGCTGAAGGTGAAGGACGAGGTAAAATTCTCTTTTGATATCGTCGCTCGCAAAGAGGGCTGAACCGAGTCGGCGGTGGAGAAACATTTGCATGAGAAGAGGTAGATAATGTGCTTAGCCATACCCGGAAAGGTCATTGAGCTCTTTCCTGGAATGCCGTACCTGGCTACCGTTGAGGTCGCGGGGGTGCGGAGGAAGGTCGATCTCGGCTTGCTGGAGAACGATATGCCGCAGTCGGGCGACTGGGTCCTGATTCACGTCGGCTTCGCCATGAGCAAGATCAGCGAGCAGGACGCCTTCGAGCAGATGCAGACCCTGATTATGCTGGGCGAAAGCGAGCAGGCCATGCAGGAAGTTCGAGGCTACGGACTGGGAGAGGCTGACGAACCGAAACCTTCCTGATCGGCCTTATTGGTTTCGCGCGGCCTTGAGGTGACGATGAAATTTGTCGATGAATTCCGCGATCCCGTAGTAATCAACCAGACGGCGGAAGAGATTCGTCGCCTGGCCGATTCCGGCCGGCATTACCGCATGATGGAAGTCTGCGGCGGGCATACTCATGCCATCTACCGCTTTGGTCTGAAGGACATTCTTCCTGAGAATCTGGAACTGATTCACGGTCCCGGATGCCCGGTATGTGTTCTGCCGATGGGCAGGATCGACGACGGCCTCGCGCTGGCCAAAGACTCCAACGTCATCTTCGCGGCGTTCGGTGACATGATGCGCGTGCCCGGTGAGCAGGGCAGTCCGCTGGAGCACAAGGCGCGGGGGATGGACGTGCGCATCGTGTACTCGCCGTCGGATGCGCTGAAGATCGCCAAAGCGAATCCCGATAAGCACATCATGTTCTTCGCGATCGGGTTCGAAACCACAGCGCCCTCGACGGCGCTGACCATCATGCGCGCCAAGGCTGAGGGCATCCACAACTTCTCCGTCTTCTGCAATCACGTGACCATCATCCCCGCGATCCGCGCGATCCTCGATTCGCCCGACATGAGGCTGGATGCCTTCATCGGGCCCGGACACGTTTCTACCGTAATCGGCTGCCGTCCTTATGAATGGATCGCCGCCGACGAACACAAGCCGATTGTGGTCTCCGGCTTTGAGCCGCTGGACATGTTGCAGTCGATCGTGATGCTGCTGCGGCAACTGGAAGCCGGCGAGGCCAGGGTGGAAAACCAGTACAAGCGGGTTGTGCCCTGGGAAGGCAATCGCGCGGCGCTTAAGGCGATGAATGAAGTCTTTGAACTGCGGCCCTACTTTGAGTGGCGAGGGCTGGGTTTCATCTCGCAGTCGGCGCTTCGCATTCGCGACAGTTACGCCGAGTTCGACACCGAGCAGCGCTTCAGCGTGCCCGGCGTACGGGTCACCGATCCCAAAGCCGCCCAATGCGGGGAAGTGTTGAAGGGCGTGCTGAAGCCCGCGCAGTGCAAGTTGTTTGGCAAAGAATGCACTCCGGAACATCCCGTGGGAGCGCTGATGGTTTCGTCGGAGGGATCGTGCGCAGCGTACTACACTTACGAACACCGGAAGGCAATGGCGAGCAGCCTGGCCTGGCCGGCTTGAAAATGGCAGTTGCCCCGGACAGCACGAGTCCCAAGATACGATTCCGCGAGCCGCAAATCGAAATGGCCCACGGCGCCGGCGGCATTGCCAGCCGCCGCCTGGTAGAAGGGCTGTTCGCTCCTCTCTTATTTCGCTCTACAAATCCCAGCTTGAACGACGCTGCTGCTCTGGAGATTGGCGGCGTTCGCATGGCCATGACTACCGACAGCTTCGTGGTGAAACCACTGCGCTTTCCCGGCGGCTCGATTGGCGAGCTTGCAATCAACGGCACGGTCAATGATCTAGCTGTATCTGGGGCGAAGCCTGAGGCCATCGTGGTCAGCTTCATCCTCGAAGCGGGTTTGCCGACAGAAACGCTCGCGGCCGAAGTCCGCGCCATGAGCAGTGCTGCGCAACAGGCGGGCGTTGCCATCGTGGGCGGCGATACCAAAGTTGTGGAACATGGCAAAGCCGATTTCATGTACATCTCGACCACCGGTGTCGGTTCGTACCTGCCGGGAATTCGTGTCGACGCCCGCTCCGTGCGACCAGGCGACAAAGTGCTGCTCTCCGGGCCAATCGGAGACCATGGCATCACCATTCTGCTGGCACGAGGCGAGTTGGACATCGAGGCAGACCTGCGCTCCGATACTCGTTCGGTATTTCCCATGGTGGAGGCGATGGCGCGCGAAGCCGCTCCCGGTATTCGGTGGATGCGCGACCCCACGCGCGGAGGCGTCGCGACATCGCTGAATGAGCTGGCCCGTGACTGCGGTCTGGGTATCCACGTTCTTGAGGACGAGATTCCGGTTCGCGACGCCGTCCGTGGAGCCTGCGAGCTGCTGGGACTCGATCCCCTCCACATAGCCAACGAAGGTCAGTTCCTCGCAGTCGTCGCGCCGGAGTATGCCGATGCCGCCTTCAACGCGCTCTGCCAGGCGTCGGGCGGTGAAGAAGCTGTAATTCTCGGCGAAGTGCATGACCAACCCGCCGGCTCTGTACTGGTGACCACGCGCTACGGCGGCAGTAGGATTGTCGACATGCTGGTGGGCGATCCTTTGCCCAGGATCTGCTGATAGGAAGCTGTTAGCCTTTAGCAAACGAGGAGCTCCATAGCCTTGTCGCGAGAGCCAGCAGGGCGCTGTTAACATTCCACTTATGCCGCCCCTAAGGGGCTCAAATTTGAGGATAGAGCCTACCCAGCACTCCGCTTCCCAGTTCGCCCAAAAACGGCGAACCGGGGACCCCGCTGCGTGCTGGGCTATCTTGTCGCCGTCCCGCTTTGCGGGAGTCGATTGCGGGTATCTCGAACTCGTTCGCATACCCGCGCATTCAAGCGCGACGCACGGATCTCAACAGATCCAGCTAACAGCTAGGAGCTACTGACCATGCCAGCCGGCCTCGAACTCGCGACGCTCGTTGAAGAGCGGCTGCTCGAACGCAATCGCTTGTGCGAAAGCTTCTTTGCACGGGAGGCTGCGCGGCTGGCCGAGGCCTGCCGCGAGATGTCAGAGCGCTTTCTGCGCGGCGGACGCCTGCTGGCCTTCGGCCGTGGCCCTTACGCCACCGATGCTCAGCACGTTTCGGTCGAGTTTGTGCATCCTGTCATCGTCGGCAAGCGCGCCTTGCCGGCCCTCGATCTTTCCCTCATCTATCGTCCGTGGCTGCGCAGCATTCTCCGGGCTGACGATATGGTTATGGGTTTCGGACCTCCCGAAGGCGATGGCGACGTCGCGGAGACGCTGCGGGAAGCGCGGTCGCATGGCGCGATGACCTTCGCGTTGCCGGGAGGCGACGGATCCTACAGCGTGGGAGCTGCGACGGACGATCCCTTCATTCATCAAGAGATCATCGAAATTCTTTATCACACGTTGTGGGAGACCGTGCACGTCTTCTTCGAGCACCGTGAGCTGGGACACGAGGTTGGCGACGCCGGATTTCTCTATCCTTTCCTGGGACAGACGAAGCAGGAGACCGTCGGTATTACGCAAGAGGCGGCAGCCTCAATCGTCATGAAGGTGCAAGACGACAGCCGTCTCCGCGCGCAGGTTGCCGGCGAAGAAGCCGAACAGATCATTGCAACCGTACGCGCGATCCACGAACGCGTGCAACGCGGCGGCAAACTGATCCTCTTTGGCAATGGCGGATCGGCTACGGACGCTAACGACTGGGCGATCGATTGCGTTCTGCCGCCCGCTGGTTACCAGCCGGTACCCGCCGTCTCGCTATCGATGGAGCCGGCCAACATTACTGCTGTCGCCAACGACATCGGAACGGAAGCGATCTTCCTGCGGCAACTGATCGCGCAGGCGCAACCGGAGGACGTGGCGATTGGCATCTCGACCAGCGGAGGCTCGCGCAACATCGTTATGGCGCTGGAAGAGGCACGCAAGCGTGGCATGCTGACGGTAGCGCTGCTGGGTTACGACGGCGGCGACATCAAGCGGCATGGACTGGCTGACCTGCCGATCGTGGTTCGCTGCGATTACATTCCGCGTATTCAAGAGGTGCAGGCTTCCATCTATCACATCATCCGCGAGATGCAGGAGGTGTTGCGTCGTGGCGAAGTTTGAACTCTTCGGGACGGCAAGCTGCCCTTACACGCAGGAGATGCGTGAATGGCTGGAGTGGAAACGCTGCGACTTTGTGGAGCACGACGTTGAGGCCGACAGCGCCGCCCGGGAGCGGTTGCTATTGCTTTCCGGAGGCCAGCGTACCGTCCCTGTTTTGGTGGAGGACGGCAAGGTGGTGCAGGTCGGGTGGCAGGGAAGGGGCTGCGCTATCGGCTCCTGAGAGGCGGGCGTTTCATTATCGGCTTATCTCGATTTGCAGGCCCCGGCGCAATGGTTGTTCGTCCATGCCACACCCAGCGCGTGCAAGATCAGCTTGTCGCCTTCCGTCAAGATGTCAGGGTTCAGGACCGCCTCATACGCGTATAAGACAGCTTCGCTGCCCGTGATGCACCAGGGTTCATGACGAACGATTCCCTGGCAATGCTCGCAAGCTGCCTCTGCACTGTATTTATTGCTGTGATGCCAAGTCGTTGCTTCCTGGGTCACCATCACTTGTTCTCCAAGGTCTTTTGCCATGCTGGAGAGTAGCGCCGGACAACGATCCGCTACATCCCCCAGAGGATGTAAGGCCGATACGTCTTTAGCCGGATAGAATTGCGAGAGTCGGTGAACAGGGCGTGGCGGGCTTTAGAACTGGGACATGGCGGTCCAACTCAAGACGGGCAACAACTCTCTGACGCTGGACAAGGCATGCGCTTCGGTTGTGAAGTGCTTGCTAACCTTATCAGACCGAATTTGCAAATAGGTACCGAAAAACGCCCTAGCATTCATCGAACGCTGGCATCTCACCTGCAAAAGGTTGTTCTCAGCGCGCTAACGAACTCGAGATTGATCCCGCCGAATGCGGCGGCCAAGGCCCAGATCGTTCGGCGGGATTCGCTCCGGGCACCGCCATCAACCGATCGGCGAGAATGCAACCCACCGCGCCGACAAGAATCCCCCCGAACACATCAGCGATGTAGTGGTAGCGACCATAAATTGTAGACACGCACATGGCGACAAAGCACGGGAGAAACACCCAGAACAAGTAGCGGCGGTAGCGCCAAGCCCCGAGCAGGGCGACGAACGATCCCGTAACATGACCGGAAGGAAACGCGCCGCCGCGCACGCGTCCCCAGCGTTCAATGAAATTGATCAAGCTAGTGGCGGGGCCACCCGCGAGCGGAGGCAAATGGAATGAGCGCATGGCAAAATAGGGCGCTTCCACGGGGAAGAAAATCGAAATCACATAGCCAATCGAGTAGGCGATCATTGAAGCGGTCATCACCGTCCAGAAAGCGTGCAATGCTTCGGCTCCGGATGGATCGCTTGCGGGGGCGACAGCTGAGCGGGCCAGGCGGCGGCGATAAAGCGAGGCTCCGAGAATCGTGAGGTATAGATAGTAGGTCATGTAGGCGACTTGCATCGCCTCGTTGATCCAGGGGTTGGAGAACTGACTGAGCCATACTCCCGGATAAACTCCTGTGAGCCGGCGGTCGAATGCAATCAGGACGGAATCGCGCCACGCCGGCGCAATCAGGTAAACGAGAACTTGCAGTTCCTCAAAGCAGAAAAGAAAGAGCGCCTGCGGGTACCAATCACGGACCCAGCTAAGAGCCTGGGCAATTCGAGAGCGTGAAAGTTCGCCGCGGCCGACACGATCGGCAACATTCACGATGACCAGAATTGCGGCAAAGACTCCGAAGTGTACGGCGATATGCAACGCAGGGCGCGAGAGATTCTCGTGGAAAATGAGCATCGGGGCGCCGCTGAGTCCCAGGTAGAAAAGCGCGACCCATTCAAATGCGCCGCACGGTTCGAGGATGGTGCTCGCCTGTGACCCTAGACGGATGAACCAGCACGCGACGATTTGGCGGTTGCGTGCCGTCACGCCTTTCCGGCGCACATCGCGATGTAGGCCGTCTCTCCATAGCCGTGCCGGGTCATGCTCATGGCATCTTCCCTCTTCTTACCGTGTATTTCTGAGCCGGTATTTCCTTTTCTGATTCCCAACACAGCCCCCCTCGCCGGTTCGCGACATCCCTGAAACGATTTGTCGTCGGAGCACTTCCGACGGTGGGCATCATCCACCAGCGCATCCCGGCCTTCAATGAGGAGTTGACGGTAAGGGGAAGGGCTGGTTTGGCTGTTCACTCACTGGGTGCAGCTCTCCGCAGTATACTTTGCGCGGTCAAAACCGCATGAATACTGGCGTTCATGACCTGATCATCACGGCGGCTTTGGCTAGCTTGAAAAAGGAAATGCGGGGCTATTCCAGGAGGAGAAGGACAAAATAGAAAAGGCTGTGACTTTGGTTATGCTCTAGCCGCCAACTCCTGCGAGGGAGATACCGGCGTGGATGCATGTACCGTCACAGCCTTTGAAGCGATCACCGCTTTCGCGGTCCCAAACCCCGGCTGACACCTCGCAGTGCAGTCGGTTTTTTCGGGTCTGGCGGCTCCCTCGGGTCGCCCCGCGGAACCGATCACTCAGCATACTTCGGGTTGGCTACGATTAGTTGCCTGCCCTTTTCTGCCATCGACGAAAGTGATCCTATCCTATGATTGAAAATTGTCAACGCCCAAGGTTGGTGCAAACGCGACTTATTTTCGTGTTTGAATCTTTTCAGCTAAGTTACAGAAACCAAAAAGAACTGCCAGTGGGGTCAAGAAATATCCAAAGCCAATTCACATTTTTTTCACCGAAACGTAAGCAGTGGAATCCGTGCGTGGGAATCAGCAACGATGTTGGAATCGACGTCAGAACTGCACCGGGCCGGCGGTTTTTCCCGGTCGCCCGCACTGTGCCGCTCACTTTGGTAGACGACCACGCTTTGGCTTTTGCGGCTGAAGTCTTAGCTACCGATGCCAGCGGGGCAGGCAGCAGACTGTGGTAAACGGGGCATTGATGTAGAGCCGCGGCCTACCGGTCAGTGCTGGGCGCTTGCAATCCCTTTAGCAGCGCCGTGTGGAAACGGTCCGGCGCCTGGATCTGCGGGGCGTGACCGAGATCGGGAAACTCGACTAGCTTAGCATGTGGAATCTTTGCGGCGGCCGCCTTACCTAGCACGGGATAGTTGCCGAGCGTAGCACGCACTTCGGGTGGCGCCAGGTCCTTGCCGATCGCCGTATTGTCCTTGTCGCCGATGATCAACAACACCGGCACACGCAGCAAGCCAAGCTCATAGACCACCGGCTGCGTATAAATCATGTCATAGAGCAGGGCGGAGTCCCAGGCGACTTGGGCGCGTCCGGGCCCGCGATACATGCCAGCCAGCATTTGCACCCAACGCTCGTAGGCTGCTTCCCAGGTTCCCGAATAATACGTGGATCGCTCGTAAGCGCGGATACTTTCTGCCGTGGTTTTCAGCTCCTTCTGATACCAGGCATCCACACTTTGCCAGGGCACGCCCCGCGCCTTCCAGTCTTCTAGTCCGATCGGATCCACCAGAACCAACTGCTCGACCTGCGCTGGATACATCAGCGCATATCGTATGCCGAGCATCCCGCCGGTAGAGTGACCGATGATGGTTGCACGGCCTATGCCAAGCGATTCGAGCAATGCGTGGGTGTTACCAGCGAGTTGCTGAAAACTAAATTGATACTGCATCGGCTTGCTCGATTTGCAGAAGCCGATCTGGTCGGGCGCGATGACGCGGTAGCCCGCCTCAACCAGCGTAGTGATGGTGACCTGCCAGGTGGCGGCGCAGAAGTTCTTACCGTGGAGCAGTAGCGCAACCCGCCCATTAGGACGCGCCGGCTTCACGTCCATATATGCCATCTCCAGTGTCTGGCCCTGCGACTGGAAGCCGTACAGCAAGACCGGCCAGGGATAGTCGAACCCTTCCAGCCGCGCACCATAAATCTGGCCCGGGTCAGGCGACGCTGCATTGTCAGCCGGTCGTGACTGTGCCGCGACTGGTGCAGCGAAGGCGGCGAGGAGGGTAAGGACGACCGCGAAGGATCGCTCAAGAAGCTTCACACGAAGAACTAGATAGGTCATTCCGAATCACGGTAAGACTGGTCTGGATTTAAGTCGCGCCGAATTTGCAGGTGCATGACGGCGCTCGATCGCGGATGGAGCATCGAGGCTTGCATGTGTAGTCCTCAATTAAAGGGCGCGGCGCCGGGTACACGATGTTGGGCAGACACGGTTCAACGCTTCTCATACGGGTGGAAGATGTAGTCCTTCGCCTTCACTGGCGTATGGCAGGCGTATCCGCAGTCTGAGAGGCTTTTGGGATCGGCCGTGAACACGTCCGATGCGGCTTCGTAGTTGAACACCGCATAACCCCACCCGCCGCTTTTCGGAAACCTCTTGCTGTCTTTTTCCATGACGAAGGCCTGGGTGAAGACGTCTGGCACCTCCACGACGAAAGGCGCCTCCGTGCTCTTCTTCAGCTTCCACTGAAGCTTCACGATCATGGAACCCTCCGGGAAGGGCTGGCCATTGACCGGAACGCCAGCCTTGAACGACTTGATCATCTTCGGATTGGCGACGATGACCTTAAGTATTTCGTCGGTCCGCGCGGAGGAGACCACCGCCCAGTCCTCGTATCCCCTGAAGTCGGAGAACGCGATTCCGCTCGGCGATTTCAACAAGTACTTGTCCTGCGCGTAAACGGCCGTGGCCACGAGGACGGCGAGCACTGCCACGACTCCTGCGACGATGGTAAAGCCCGTAATACGTTCCCCGGTGGTACGAGTCTGTATCTTCTGTTGTTGTTTTTGCGCCACGGATTTCGCCATAAGTTCAGACATGGAGTTTTCTCCCCCACACGAAAGTTTCAAAGCCCACTCAAGGTGCGTGTCGAACGAATTGCGATTAAACCAGACGTGAGCAGGGTATAACAATTAGACGTTGGTATCGACGATACCTTCGTATCAAGTTTGGGGGCTTCCTTCGCTTTAATCGATTTTCAGAACTGGAAGTAGGTTGACTTCGCCACTACAGTCGATACGAAAGTATCGGCAATACTAACGTCCAATTGCGTGGCCCACTTTGTTCTGGCCTAATCCTTCCTTGAACAGTCACGCGGTTTGGCATCGAAAGGGCTACCAATGGACGGCACAAATGGAGTGAAAGAGACCACGGGCGTAACCGCGCCTGTCGCGTCGAACACGCTTAGCGTGAACATTTTTACCGCCCCGGGAAAGGCCATGGTCGGCGAGCGGCCAAAGCCCTTCGGCGAAGCCCTCGGCTTTGACCCCATCACGTCGACGTTGATCTACGGCGAGCACGACGCGGTGCTGGTGGACGCAATGGGGACGGTGGCTGAAGCGGGGGCTCTGGCGGATTGGGTTGCTCTGCACAATCGCAACCTGGAGACCATCTATATCACGCACGCCCATTTCGATCACTTCTACGGTCTGAGCGTTCTCCTCGACCGTTTCCCACGCGCTCGGGCGATAGCAACGCCCCAGGCGGTGGAGGCCATGCAGTCGTCGTTTGTTCCTCCGCTGAGCCAATTCGCCCGCCAATTGTTTCCTGGGCAAGTGCCGACGAAATTGGTCTCGCCTGAGCCTCATGAGGGCAACACGTTCACTCTCGAGGGCCACGAATTGCACATCATCGAGCAGGGCCGCACCGATAGCCCCGATTCCACGTCTCTGCACGTTCCATCGATCAGCCTGGTCGTCGCTGGCGATGTGGTCTACAACCAGTGCCACATGTACGTTGGCGACACTACCCCCGAGAGCCGGAAGAATTGGATCGCGGCGCTAGACCGATTAGCGGCGCTGAACCCGGCGATGGTTGTCGCCGGCCACAAGAAGCCTGGCGCGCCCGACTCACCTTCGGCGATCGAAGACACCAAGCGTTACATCCAGGACTTCGATCGGCTGAAGAAAACCGCGACGTCCGACCGGGAACTGTTCGATCAGATGACGGAGCTGTACCCGCATTGGGTGGCGAATCAATCGTGGTTGATGTTCGGATTCCCGCAGCCATCACCCACATCCAGCGCGACGGGCCGGCCCTGGCGCGCTTTGGGAAACACTGGGGACGGCAGGAAGGTTCCCCAATTTCAATGAATGGCACGTCCCGTCTCTCCCCAGTGTTAGTTCTGATTTCGGAGGGGAGAACGAAGAGAGGAGAACAAAATGACAGCAAAAGGAAAAGTATTGGTCCTGGTTTCGAGCGGTCGCGGTTTGCCCTTGAAGGATGGCAAGGTCTATACCGGCGCCGGCTACTACCTCAACGAACTGACGGTTCCGGTTCGCGCCCTGATGAAGGAGGGCTACGAAATCACTTTCGCCAATCCCAAAGGCAACGCGCCTCAAGTGGATGTGCATTCAGAGGTCGCCGATTTCTTCGGCGGGGACGCGGCCAAGCTTCAGGACTATATGTTATTCCGCGACGGCCTGCCTGGGCTCAGAGATCCAACCCGCATTGCGGATGTCATCGCATCGGGTCTGGATCAATATGACGCTGTTTTCGTCCCCGGCGGTCATGGTCCGATGATCGATCTTCTCGATGATCCCAATGCCGGCATAGTGATGAGACACTTTCACGAAACATCCAAGCCTACGGCAGTGCTCTGCCACGGCCCGATTTCACTTCTCTCGGCTCTTCCGAATTCGACGGAAGTGGTGGCCGCGCTGAGTGCGGGCGATGCCGCCGGAGCGCGAGCAAAGGCCCAAGGTTGGATCTATGCCGGATATAAGATGACTATCTTTTCGACAGCGGAGGAGCAGCAGCGGGAGCCGCTGGAGATTGGTGGCAAGGTTCTCTTCTACCCGGACTTCGCCTTGAGTACGGCGGGCGGTGAAGTAAGTGTGCTCGCTCCATGGACGAGCTACGTCCTGCAAGATCGCGAGCTGATCTCAGGTCAGAATCCGTTCTCTGATGAAGCACTTCTGAAACTTCTTCTACCGGCACTCGAAGGGAGACGCCAATGAACAGCGTACAAATCGAACAGACGAGCTATGAGATGCCCCCGAAGGAGGGGATCAGCATCGCGCATTTTCTCACCGTCGCCGACGTCGAGCGATCGGCTCGCTACTACGAAAAGGTCTTCGGCGCTAAAATTCTGACCATGGGTGACGGCAACGCGCCTCCGTACCTTCAGCTTGCAAATATCTGGATGATTCTGAACGTTGGAGGCGGGCCGACGCCGGACAAGCCAACCGTAACGCTCAGCGTTCCCGACCCGAATCACCTCAACAGCTTTATGAATTTCCGCGTTGCGGATATCAAAGCGTGCTACGAATTATGGAAAAGTCGAGGAGCGGAGTTCATCACGGAGCCAATACCCAAGTACGGCGAGATACGCTGCTACATCCGCGATCCTGACGGCTATATCATCGAAGTCGGACAGAGCACCGACCTCAAGTACGGTTAACCCTCGGCCGGAACGGGATGCAGATTTAAACGCCTGCGGAACTCCGCTTAAAGCGGCCTGGCGGCGCGAACGATACAACACGGTTCGGCCGCGGTTAGCGGAGAAGCCGAATTTGCACGATACGGGGCATGGTTGGAGCGAATCCTCGGTCGGAGGGGCAGGAGAGATGGATTGGAAACGGTTGGTCCAGTTTGCACTGCTGGGTAGCAACGATTTGGAACAGTGGGCCATCCTGCTGGTACGCGTTTCCATCGGGCTGTTCTTCGCTATCTCCGGGGCAAACAAATTGTTTGTGGCCGGCGGCACTAAACCTGTTTACGATACGCTGGTGAAGGCCAATGCCCCGTTTCCCCGGCAACTGGCTTATTTCGTGTCGGGGGTCGAGTTCGTTTGCGGATCCTTGCTAGCCGTGGGGCTTCTTTCGAGCCTGGCCTGTGTGGCTTTATTGATCGATATGACTGTCGCCGTGCTGACGAGCGCGCTTGCCACCATTCCTAAAGGACTTTCGCCTCTTAACTGGCTCGACGATTTCCTCTATCTCCCGGAAGTCCTGTACATGCTCTTCTTTATCTGGCTGATCTGCTCTGGTCCGGGAAAGTTCAGTGTCGATTACCGGCTCGCCGGCAATTTAGTGAGGTGAGCGATTCGCTACGCGGGGCCCTTGCTTCGACCCGCAGTCGCGATCATTTTAGCGTGCGTGGGACGCGGTTTGTTCAAGCAGCGCTGGTTGTGGCTGGAGACGGTCCCAGCTCGCAGACTTGAAGACGAGGCAACGCTCGAGAAGGTTGCAGCGAGTTTCATATCAGTTACCGCTTCTCCTCTTCCGCTCAGCATGTGATGTTAAGCGAAATAAGAGATCTGGCGGAGAGGGAGGGATTCGAACCCCCGATACCCGTCAAGGTATGGCCGCTTTCGAGGCGGCTCGTTTCAACCACTCACGCACCTCTCCGCGCGCGGTTGCCACTGGCCGGAGTTGCCAGACTAATCCAGTTTAGCAAATGCTCCCACAATGCGCGCGAGGCTATTGGTTGTCCGCGCGGGCCTCCCGGCAAGATGTAGGGCCCATGCCAGGGCATTTCTTTGATCGTGGCTTAGTCGTCCCCGGGCGAATCCCGATGCACGACCTTCACGTTGTATCCCGCCTTGCTCAGGCGCTTCCGTACATCTTCGGCAATCATCACCGAGCGGTGTTTGCCGCCGGTGCATCCAAACGCGATGGTCAGATAGCTCTTGCCTTCGCGGATATAGTGCGGGATCAGGTAAATCAGCAGCTCCGAGATGCGCCGGATGAACTCCTTCGTCTGGGGAAATGAGCGGATGTATTTCGCTACTGCCGGATGGCGGCCAGTGAACGGGCGAAATTTGGGAATGAAGTGCGGGTTGGGGAGAAAGCGCACATCGAAGACCAGGTCCGCGTCCTCAGGCACGCCCTCGCGATAGCCGAAGCTCACGCATGAGATCAGAATATTCTTCTCGCTCTTGCCACCGGTAAAGCGTTCGGTCAGCATCGCGCGCAGTTCGTGTACGTTAAACTTCGTGGTGTCGACCACCAGGTCGGCCAGCGCCTTCACCGGCTGTAGCCTGCGGCGTTCCGACGCCAGCGAGGCCCGTACCGATGTATTTCGTCCCAGCGGATGTGGCCGTCGGGTCTCGCTGTAGCGGCGCAATAGCGCTTCCTGGTCGGCCTCCAGAAACAGCACCGTGGTCTTCAGCATTCTCCGCAGAGAGCCCAGAATATGCGGCAGCTTGTCCAGCCGGGCACCCTCGCGAATGTCCACCACCAGCGCAGCGCGCTGGATCTCCAGAGAGTCGAGCACGAGTTCGGCAAAGTTGGAAATCAGGCCGACGGGAAGGTTATCCACGCAGTAATAGCCCAGGTCTTCAAAGGCATTCAGCGCCGAAGCCTTGCCGGCCCCGCTCATCCCGGAGATGATGACCAGTTCGTGCTGAACATGCCCGCGCGGAAGCGCAACAGGCTTGGCCGTCGAGACCGGAGCTGGCTTACGAGTCGGTCGTGGGCCGCTTTGAGCGGGCGTTGTCATGGCGAAGTCTTCCTGTGGGCGAGAGTACCAGACTTGATTGCCTGGCGTCAGCCTCGTCCCCAAGTAAAGGATGCCGCCGGAGGATCACAGGACTCGCTCCGCTCTCCGAACTCTAGACACCGACCACCTTGATGGCGTACAAGCGGGCTATGGGTCTTTCGCACAAGATCACCTGCATGTCGCTTCTCGCGGTCGCTGTTTGTGCCATCGCCGTAGCGGCAGATTTTGAATGGAGCTGGCGCAGCCAGGAGGTCATCGGACGCAACGATCCCAGCGTGGGCAACACCTCGAAGCTGACGGAGCCCGACCGCACCGCGCTGATTGCCGCCATCGTCTTGCGCTTGCAGAAGCCGATGAGCGAACAGGGGTACAGCGACGATCGCATTCGCGAGGTCGCCTCCACTACTCGCGCTCGGTTCGTTGACCTTGGAGGAGAAGGCAAACCCCTCGTGTTCGCCACCTCGCTAGGTCTGGAGGGCGGCTGCGATGCACTGGTGAACTGTCCATTCTGGATATTCCGTCGCAGCGAAGACGGCTACGTCTCGCTGCTTGACACGGTGGCCACCAGCTACACGATCCAGCCGACCAGCACCAACGGATTCGCCGACCTTGTGATTGTCCGCCACACCTCCGCCACCGAGGGTCGCCTGACTCTATACAACTATACGGATGGCAAATATGTTGCTGCCGGCTGCTACACGGCAATCTGGCCAGCGGCCAAAGACAGCGAAACCCCGGATCCCGAGATATACCCTTGCAAGGAAGAGGAGAAGAAATAGGCTCGATTGCGCCTGCATCCCGCTATCTGGCGCCGGCACGACCCGGTTTCTCAACGGGATACCTTCTCCATCCATAACCGCGTCCCCGGGTACCGGCAAGCGAACGTCGCGGCCCGCGCAGCCGCGCCTAGCGCGTCGCGAAAGCTATAGCCCGGCTGACCCGCGTAATAACAAAACGCTCCGTGAAAGATGTCGCCAGCCCCGAGGGTATCGACGGCGCGGATTTTCTCGACTGCGAGGGTGCCACTCTCGCGATGATCGACAAAGCGGATGGGTCCAGCGCCGCGCGTGATGGCAATCCGGCGGATTCTCCGCGCCCCTAGAAATTCCATGACATCGTCAATGTCGCGGCAGCCCGGAGGCCGGTAGTCGTCTGAGCAGATGGCAACGTCGATGTAGCGCAAGAGCTCGGCCATTCCTTCCTTCCAGCTGCCGCTATCGAGAACTACGGGAATGCCGCGCTGACGCCCGAGTCGCGCGGCAGCAATGCAGAGCGGCATGTACTGGCCGTCCACCTGCAAAATCTGGGTCCCACTCAGCCAGCGCGGATTGAACTCCGCAGAAATAGGTGAAAACACCGCGGCATTGGCCGAGACCACGGTCCGCTCGCCCGTACCGTTCAAAACCATGATTGACGAGACAGGGGGTGGTTCCTTGCGGCGGCGTGCAAGGTCGCGTAGCGTAACATCGAATTTCTGCAAGTCAGCTCGGACTATCGTTCCCAGGGGATGCGAGCCCACCGCGGTGACTAGCGCCGCACGTCCCCCGAGAAAAGCAAACGTCACGGCAGCGTTCGTGGACGGCCCTCCGGCTGCGATATTCTGGCCAGGAATCGAGATCTTTTGATTCCGCCGGGGGATCTTTTCGACCGTGTAGGTGAGGTCAACCGTCGCCAGGCCAACAAACAATCCCTTCGGTCGGGCAAGCCTCGAGCCACTAGCCATGCAACGAAGCTTAACAAACGGCGAACACTTCCCTCCGATTATCGCCTGCGCCTATAGCTGGAATGGCCGGGTTTATGTTGTAATAGATAGATAACTATGCCAAAGCTGAAGACACATAGCGGAGCGGCCAAGCGCTTCAAGAAGACAGGTACCGGCAAGATCAAGCGCGGTCACGCGTATAAGCGCCACATCCTGACTTCTAAAGGTACAAAGCGCAAACGCCAGCTCGATAAAGACGTAATGCTTGATAAGGCCGACGTGCCTAAGATCAAGCGCATGATTCCATACTAGCCGCATGGTGCGGCAGCCGGCGTCAGCCACCAGGCGACGACGGCCAACAGCGCGTGAAGAGGTATATCGGCCCCTCGACCATACCCAGGAAATCGGGGATTGGGAGAGCGTGGTCACCTTCTTACCTCCAGCCGCTTAACGAAGTGCAAAAGGAGAAGCAATGCCTCGCGTAAAACGTGGTACCAAGCGCCGCGCGCGCCGCAAAAAGATACTGGAGCGTGCAAGCGGATATTACCTGACAAAATCAAAGCTCTACCGTTCGGCAAAAGAGTCGGTGGAGCGCGGGCTGAAGTTCGCCTACAGCGGCCGCAAGCAGAAGAAGCGGCAGTACCGCTCCATCTGGATTGTGCGCATTGGCGCCGCCGCCAAGCTGAACGGACTTAGCTACAGCGTGTTCATCAACGGCCTGAAGAAGGCCGGCATCGATCTGGATCGCAAGATCCTGGCCGATCTGGCGGTGAACGATGCCGCTGGGTTTACGGCGCTGTGCAAGCAGGCGCAAGCCGCCGTCGCATAGCCGCTCGTCCCGGGAATTCGCAGTAAGGAATGGGCGGCCCGAATGGCCGCCCGTTGTGTTTTGGATGACAGTGGAGATTTCACCACGGAGACACGGAGTGCACGGAGAAAGGCAAAGAAATTCAGTCAGGTTTTTCGAGGGTCGTTGAACTTTGCCTTGTCGGTGAAGAAGTTTCGCGTGAGCGATCAATGAAGTTGGCGTGGCGACCAACGAGTCTCGCTCTGCGAGACGGAAGAGGATAGCCCAGCGCTTCAGCGCTGGGTAGGGCGGTGTACGATGCCGAGTCCCTTTAGGGACGACAGAGGAACAGCAGGCCTTCAGGCCTGCGGCTCGCGGGCAGAACAGCAGGTCCCCCCGCTCGGGCTGAAGCCGTCGGTCGGGATGACACTTTGACAAGAAGGTTCATGTACACCGTCTCCAAACTCGAAGATTACTCGCCGGAAGCGCTGGACCGCGCCGCCGCCGACCTCTTGTCTGCGCTCGACGCTGAAAGCGGCGAACTCCGCACCGAATCCGATTGGAAAACCTTCCGCGACCGCTGGCTGGCGCGCAAGAACGGCGTGCTTACGCAGGTCAATGACACTTGGCTGAAAGCCGCGCCAACCACGGCAAAACGCGAGGTCGGCCGCCGGGTCAATGAGCTCAAAGAGCGGGTCACGGAACGCGTCAACGAACTCAAGCGTGTAGACGCTACCGCTCAGATCGTAGGCGTCGGGATGGGGTTCGCTGCTGGCATTGTTCGAGCTGGCACAGAGCCGAACCTCGACATTTCCCTTCCCGGCATCCAGCGCCCCATTGGCGTAAAACATCCCGTGCTGCGCGTGATGGACGAGATTGTCGCAGTTTTCAAAGCGATGGGCTACTCCGTCGGGGAAGGTCCCGAGGTCGAGACCGACTACTACAACTTCGAATCGCTCAACTTTCCCCCGAACCATCCTGCGCGCGACACCCAGGACACGCTGCTCATCGCCGGGCAGGAGCACAAACCGTCGCGCGACCGCCTGCTGTTGCGCACCCACACTTCGCCCGTTCAGATTCGTACCATGGAGAAGCAGCCGCCGCCGCTGCGCATCGTCATTCCCGGCAAGGTGCATCGCAACGATCCGCTGGACGCGACCCATTCGCCCATCTTTCATCAGGTCGAAGGCCTTGCTGTCGACACCAACATCACCTTCTGCGATCTGAAGGGGACGCTCGATCACGCCATGAAGGCGCTGTTCGGCTCGGCGGTAAAGACGCGGTTCTATCCCTCGTTCTTCCCGTTCACCGAGCCCAGCGCCGACATGCAGGTGAGCTGCATCTTCTGCGGCGGCAAAGGCTGCCGCAAGTGCAAAAACAGCGGCTGGATTGAGCTCCTGGGCTGCGGCATGGTCGACCCGAACGTCTTCGAGTTCGTGAAGGACAACGGTTACGACTCGTCGAAGATCAGCGGATTCGCCTTCGGTATGGGAGTGGAGCGCATTGCGATGCTGAAGTACGAGGTGGAAGGGATCCAGTTGTTCTACGAGGGCGACGTGCGGTTTCTGGAGCAGTTCGCGTGAGGATTATCCCCTCATGGCTGCGTGAATTCGTTGATATTGCGGCTGACGACCGCCAACTTGCCGAAGACCTGACCTCGGCTGGCATCGCGGTGGAGTCCGTCCAGGAAGAGAACGGCGCGACCGTATACGAGATGGACCTGACCACCAACCGTGTTGACGCCATGAACCACCACGGCGTGGCGCGTGAGGCGTCGGCGATCTATAACGCGGAGTTAAGACCCATTGAGCCACAATTCGGGGGAACCGCAGATCCCTCCGCTCCGGCGGCCAAAGGCGGGCCGCCTCCGGTCGGGATGACAGGAGAAGCGTTCCCTATCGTGATTGAGGACGCCCTCGGCTGCGCGCGATACACCGCGCGCATTGTTCGCAATGTCAAGATTGGTCCTTCGCCTGAGCCTGTGGTCAAGCGTCTCGAACTGCTTGGCTCCCGCTCCATCAACAATGCTGCCGACGCAACCAACTACGCGCTGAACGAGCTTGGACACCCCACCCATGCCTTCGATCTTAACTTGCTGGAGGGCGGCACGATCATCGTCCGTCGCGCCCGCGAGGGTGAAGTCCTGAAAACGCTCGACGGCGTCGACCGCAAACTCACAACGGAAGACCTCGTCATCGCCGACGCCAGGAAGCCGGTCGCCCTAGCGGGCGTAATGGGCGGCTTCGACACTATGATCACCGAGCGGACGAAGAACGTGCTGATCGAGTCGGCGTGGTTCGATCCGGCGACCGTCCGCAGCATGGCCAAGCGCCATGGTATGCACACCGACGCCTCGCATCGTTTTGAGCGCGGCGCCGACTATGGCATCACTCCGCTGGCTTGCGATCGCGTCGCTGAGCTGATTTTGGCGAGCGCGGGCGGCGAGTTGCATGGCGAACGCATAGATGCCGTCGCCCGTGAGTTGCCGCGCCTCACAATTCCACTCCGCCGCTCGGAGATCAAACGCAATCTCGGCATCGATATCTCCGATCCTGATGTCCAACGAATTCTGACGAGGCTTGGTTTCGGGATAACCGCAGATCCCTCCGCTCCGGCTGAAGTCGTCGGTCGGGATGACAACGCTGGGATGGGCGATGGCTTCAGCATTCACGTCCCCAGCTGGCGGCTTGACGTGGAGCGTGAGATCGATTTGCTCGAAGAGCTGGCGCGGATTTACGGTTATAACAACTTTCCCAACAGGCTGCCAGGCTTCTGGGGAGCGGTGGTCGAGTTGCCGGATGAGCCGAAGAATGCGAAGATTCGCGCCACCATGCTCGGGCTCGGCTACAACGAGGCCATCTCGATTACCTTCATCTCGGAAGCAGAAGCGAGAGCTTTCCAATCTAACGAAAACTCCCACCCTTCGACAAGCTCAGGGCAGGCTCCAAGCAAAGGAAACTTGAGTGGGGCACCCGCCGAGAGTGCAGCACGCGTGTCCGAGCCGCTGGCGGTCGCGAATCCCCTAAACGACGAGTCGGCTTACATGCGGACGTCGCTGCTGCCCGGCCTCATCAATATGGTCGGCTACAACCTGAACCGCGGGACAACGAACGTACGCCTGTTCGAAGCAGGAGAAGTCTTTCAGAAGCTGGGCGACGGCCATGACGAACGCCGCCATCTGGGATTCGCCGCTACCGGCGATCTCATCCCCAAGAGCGTACACGCCGCCGCGCAACCGTATACCTTCTTTCACATGAAGGGTGACCTCGAAGGATTGTTGTCCGCGTTTCACCATCAGTCGCTGTCCTTCGACGCGAACGCACCCAAATATTTTCATCCCGGCCGCTCTGCGCGTGCGGTGATGGATGGAGAGACAGTCGCGTACTTCGGCCAACTGCATCCCGAGCAGGCCGCCGCCCGCAAGCTCCGTCAGGTGGTCTACATCGCCGAGGTGATGCTCGAGCGCCTCTACCGGCATCCGCTGCGCGAACCGCGGTATCAGCGCATCTCGAAATTCCCGGCGGTCGAGCGCGATTTCTCTTTCGTCTTCGATGATGGAGTGACGTTCGAGCGAATCCATTCAGCCATCGCGGAGTTGGGACTGGCCGAGTTGCGGAACTTCATCCCGGCCGAAATCTATGGTGGCGGGAAAGTCGACGCCGGAAAATACTCTGTTCTACTCCATGCCGAGTTTCAATCGCACGATCGCACCTTGCGTGACGACGAAGCGGCACAATGGTCGGCGCAGATCATCTCCAGGCTAGAAGCGTTGGGCGGCGTACTGCGCGCCTAGATCACATCTACCAACAGAGACACAGGGAAACTTGGAAGCGGAGGGCTCAGCGTCCGACGATGAACAGTGATATGGAGTCGCAGGCCATTTACCGAGCGTGCGATGCAGCTTCTTCGATCAGGGTAGCGACTTCCTTCGGGTGCGAGATGTATACCACGTGGCTGGCGCCTGCGACTTCAGCCTTGTGACTCTTAGCTCGCGTAGCGTACCACCGTTCGAGGTCGGGGTTGATGGTTCTGTCGCTCCCGGCTACCAGCATCCAGCTTGGTTTGCTTCTCCACGCAGCCGTGGTAATGACTGCACTGAAGCTTTCAGCTTTATTCAGCACCTGCGATCGCGCCATGAATGCCGCCTGCGCCGCGGGCACGTCGGCTGCGAAGTACTCGTGGAACTGGGCGGGATCAAGGTAGGTGAAACCGTCCGCCGTCTTCTTTATCGCATTAGACTTGCTTAGGTCACTGGGGAAACGCTTTCCGTCCGCAGCCTCGCTTTCTCCGGCATCCGGCATGTGGGCCGCGATGTACACCAAGGCAACCACAGATGGGTCCGTCCCGGCTTCGGTAATCACGGAACCCCCATAGCTGTGAGCGACAAGAATGCACGGTCCGTCTTGTAGCGCGAGGATGCGCTTGGTAGCGGTCACATCGTCCTGGAAGGACGTCTCCGGCTCTTGAACGATGCTGACGTTGTAGCCATCTTTGGCGAGAATGTCGTAAACACCCTTCCAGCCGGAACCATCTGCCCAGGCACCATGAACCAGAACAATGTTCCGAACGCGGTGCTCTGCGTTCTGAGCGGAAAGAGCGCAACCGGTCAGCAGCATCAATAGCAGCGACAGGAGCTGAGACCAGACTGATTGCACTCGCAAGAGCTTCATGGAATTACTCATTTTGTCGATCTCTCTTCGAAACGAATTGGCACATGAGGGTGCCGCTGACGTTCAGAGGCATTGAATCGGCGTTCCGCCAGGCTCATCCGCGTTACATGAGTCCTTGCCCTGGCCCAAGGATCAAACGCGCCCGGCGCAGCTCAACCAATCCAGCCTCAACTCGCGCACTACACTAATTCCCTGCCATTGGTCCTGCCGAGGCCTTTGCCATTAAACGCAGGCGCAGAACAATATTCAGACGGTTTCCGACGACGGCATTGAAATCTGAGGGAACGCCAGAATAGTCCTCGGCGGTGACCAGAGAGCCAGGTGCTGCCGGAAGGCCAGAAGCCTCCATAAACGTCCCCGTGCACTTGAAGCCGCGATAAGCCTCACTGGCGCCGGCAGGGTTTTGACAATCCTCATCTTGAACCACGGGCGGCCAGGTGGCACCGACGACAGCCTTCACCAACTGGGGAAAATTTTCGCGGCCGATAATCGTAGAAGTGGTGGCCTCCATCACACCTTTGCCATCCGCGGGCGAGAGGTTGAAAACGAACGTGGCTTCGCGGGAAACACGATGGACTATCGGAGGGCCATAGGTCGGCCCCGAGTATGCTTCCGTTGGATCCAACTCGACGTTTCGGTCCACGCGAGTTATGGTCAGGTCGCCGGTGGCTTGCAGCTTGCCGTCAGTTGTCCGCTGGACCGTCCTGGAATGAAAACTTATCAGCGTGTGATTGGCCAGGTTCATCAGCCACTGGCTCAGGAATTTTCCGTTTTCAGCAATGGCTGGTCCCATACCAGTCGCCGGATAAAACCTGAAAACGACGTTGGATTTCGTGGGATCGGCGTCGTCGATCATCATGCCGCCGTTCACCCTGCCGAAACCCAGGGTGAAGTCCATTTTGGTTTTGCCGTAATCGGTGGTTCCATCGGTGATGAGTTGCACCGCGGAATGGCGGGTATCCACCTGCCAAGAGCCGGCCGTGAAGGCGGGCTTCGCGGACACACCGTTGAGGCCGAGAACACCCAGCGCAAGAACTACGGCTACTGCCAATACGACTATGTGCTTTAGCATGTCTTCTCCCTCCTCCTGGGGATTTTCGCCCTTTGATGCACGGCGCTTCAAAAAGGTTGGTATCGATTGCTGAAAAGTTGCGCGGCGGACGAAGAGATGGTTTGCCATAGAGACCCGACGTCGTAAAACGAACCCCGGCAAGGGCGATGAGGAGCACCGCGTGCACGTCACCCGGATCGCCGTCTGTGTCTTGACTTGATCTATTACGGAAATCAGGGTGCGGCGTGCAGGAAACCCTCGATCACCTCGAGGACTTTCGCCGGAGATTCGACCATCGGAGAATGTCCGGCACCCTCGATCATAGTAACTTTAGCGCCTGGAACGCGCTCAAAGAATTTCGCGTCGCCGGGAGAGATGATCGCGTCGCGCGTGCCAAAGATGGCGAGCAGCGGGGGCTGCGGCTTGAGGGCGGCGATCCGCTCATAGGGCGATTTGGCCATGCGATAGGCAACGCTCTCATCGTGCGCCTGGCGAAAGGCGGCGTAGGTAAGCTGCTTGACGTCGCCGACGAACTCGTCCGGGACAGCAAAGCCCGGAGCAAACCCTTGCGCCAGCCCGCGACGAATCGCTTCATCGCTCGCGAAGTACGAAAGCAGTTGTCCCACCGGCGAGTGGAAATAGCCGTCGATCATGATCGTAAAGCTCCCTTTTTCGCCGGTCGCCGGGCTATCGATGAGGACCATTCGCTCAATACGCTGCGGGTTGATCTCAGCGAGCGCGGTAGCCACCTCGCCACCCATGGAATGACCGATAACCGTAAACCGGTCGACACCCAGCCGGTCGAGAATGGCCGACACCAGCATGGCCTGCCGCTCGATCGAGTAGCCGGAGCGTGGCGCCGTGGTGCCGCCATGGCCGATCAGGTCGATGCGGATGACACGATGGTCGGCGGCGAGCCCGGGAGTGATGTTGTCCCACCAGTCGATCGCCGCGCCAAAGCCGTGGATCAGGACCACCGTCGGACCCACTCCTTCGATGGTGACATTGGCCGGCACAACCTGCGTATCAATTACCTGGCCGCCGTCACGCGGCGCCGCTTTTCGTGTCCGCGAGTCGACCCAGAGTGCGTTTGCTACTAACGCAATGGCGCACACCGCAAAAACAATAACAGGGACCAGCAGCCTTCGCATTGACTTCCCTCCTGACAGCAAAACCCCAGTTCCGTTCAGGGGCGGCGACGGCAATCCCGAAGGATCGCCTACCATCCTGTTCGAGTTCTGACTTCGCGGTTGACTACCGTCCTGAAAAATTCGTCGAGCCGGTTCGGTTCAGAGAATGCAGCCCACTCAATTCACATCAAATTCACATCTAACAAGGCATGTAAAATATCAAATGCTTTGTCCGAGAGGTCTGGGTCGCGAGTCCGCAGTACTAGATATGTCATCACTACCAAGAGAGTAACCGAACCCTGCGTCGCTTTGCTAATTATGTCACTCTCCCTCGCCCCCTGGTTGTGGCCAGGAGATCCGGGCAAGAGTTCACCATCGCATTGGATGAGGTGTCATGAAAGTAAGTCCTTTTGCAGGCAAGCCGGCCGAGGCATCGATGCTGGTCAACGTTCCCCGACTGGTGACGGCCTACTATACCGAGGTACCGGATCCTTCCGTACCGGAACAACGGGTTGCCTTCGGCACCTCTGGACATCGCGGTTCCTCATTTCAAAAGGCCTTCAATGAATGGCACATCCTCGCCATCAGTCAAGCCATTTGCCTGTACCGGGGGCAGAACAAGATCGACGGCCCGCTGTTTCTCGGCATGGACACACATGCGCTTTCTGTGCCAGCCCTGGCCAGCGCGCTTGAGGTGCTGGCCGCCAACGGTGTGGACGTCATGTTGGCGGAGGGCGATGAGTATACTCCGACCCCTGCCGTTTCCCACGCGATTCTCACCTACAACCGCGGGCGCAAGGCAGGAGTGGCTGACGGCATCGTGATTACGCCGTCGCACAATCCGCCCCATGACGGCGGCTTCAAATACAATCCCCCAAACGGCGGACCGGCCGATACCAACATCACTGACTGGATCCAGGCGAAGGCGAACGAGTTTCTGGAGAGTGGCCTAGCCGGTGTGCAACGGATGGCTTACGAGAAAGCTCTGCGTGCCCCCACAACGCACCGGCACGACTATCTGAATGCTTACGTTGCCGATCTCGCGAATGTAATTGACATGGATGCGATTCGGGGCGCGAAAATCAGCCTGGGAGTCGACCCGCTCGGTGGCGCCGGCGTCCATTACTGGAGGCCGATTGCCGAACGTTACGGATTGAACTTGACAGTGGTGAGTGAGGAAGTCGATCCGACTTTCCGGTTTATGACTGTGGATTGGGACGGCCAGATCCGCATGGATCCGTCCTCACCCTATGCGATGCAGAGATTGATCGGCCTAAAAGATCGTTTCGCCATCGCTTTCGCCTGCGATACCGACCACGATCGGCATGGGATCGTCACCAAAAGTACGGGGCTGCTTCCACCTAATCACTACCTCTCCGTCGCCATCTTCTATCTGTTCCAGCACCGGCCAAAGTGGGGCGCGAAGGCGGCTGTCGGCAAGACGGTGGTGAGCAGCCAGATGATTGATCGGGTCACCACGAAGCTGGGACGGAAGCTCTACGAGGTCCCGGTGGGGTTCAAATGGTTCGTGGATGGCCTGCTCGATGGATCACTCGGCTTTGGCGGCGAAGAGAGTGCAGGCGCATCGTTCCTTCGTCTGGATGGCAGTGTTTGGACGACCGATAAAGACGGGATCGTTCCGGCTTTGCTGTCAGCAGAGATCACGGCGCGAATGGATCGCGATCCCGGCGAGATCTACCGCGAACTCACGCGCGAATTCGGCGAGCCTGTC
>JBEKCJ010000001.1:0-125885 GCA_050014935.1 Candidatus Korobacteraceae bacterium | reverse complement strand
ATGACTGTCACGTTGAACGAGTAGGCCGTCGCGCTGCTGGGCACGTCGCAATTAGGCGGTATGGTGTAATCGCGTTCCACTCCCGCCTGTAGCATTCCTCCATCCTGGTTGTTACGGGTGTCGATTATCCGGCAGGGCGTCAGCGGAAAGAACTGATAGTTTTGCGGAGTAGCCGGCGCGAAGTAGCCATCGATGTCCAGGATGACGTTGGTGGTATTGCTGACATACACGCTGACCGCGCCGCTCACGCCGGCCGGCACGATCGCGGCGTTAGCTTTGGTGCGGCCATCCGGCGAGTTCAGCGTGGAAACCGTAGGCTGTGTCTGCGCCGTAGGCCAGATGGTCAAATACCCCAGCGTCCCGCCAGGAGGCGGCACCACCGTCACGTTCAACGAATAAACCGCTGCACTGGAGGGAATGTTGCAGCCGCCAAGCTGTGGAACCGCGAAGCTGCGGGACGAGCCACCCTGAATCGGGCCTCCGCTGGTGCGGGTATCCACCAAACGACAGGGAGTGACATTGGCGAGTTGCAGTTTGGTATTGCCGCCGATGACCGATACCGTGCTATCCAGGAAATTGGGAACATAGACAGTATGGGTGGAAGAGTTGGCCGCCAGGGCGAGAGGTTCATCCCCGACCCCGATTGGGAGCGTCGAATTGCTCGCTCCATCGATCACGGTCACCGTCCCCGGGCTGGCGCAATTGGGATCGTTGCCGCAGGTATTCCCCACGTAAATCTTGTTGGCTGCGGTGTCAATATCCAAGAAATAGGGATGATGGCCAACATTGACTGTCGTGGTGCTGTAGTTGTTGTTGGCATTGATGACGGTCGTGGTCCCCGCGGTATTGCATGTCGTGCCACAGTTATTCGCCACATAGATCTGGTTGGTCGCCGGGTTAACCGCAATGTCTTCGGGATAACTCCCAACATTCACCGTTGTAGTGCCAAGGGTACTGCCGTCAATTACCGTCACCGTTCCCAGGCTGGCGCAATTAACATCGTTGCCGCAGTCGTTGGAGACATAAATCTTGTTCGTCACTGCGTTGAGGGCGAGGAACTGAGCATTAACCCCCACATTGACGGTTTGGGTGTTGTTGTTGTTCCCGTTGATCACTGTGACCGTCCCGGCACTGGGGCATGGCGAAACAGGGAACTGGAAGCACGCGGCATTCGCCACGTAGATGTCGTTGGTCATCGGGTTTACGGCCACGCTATAGGGTTCAACTCCCGCGTTGACCGTCGATGTGGCGTAGTTGTTGTTGGCGTCGATGACGGTCACCGTCCCGGGGCTGCTGCACGAGGGATCGGTCCCGCACTGATTGGCCACATAGATCTTATTGGTCGCCGTGTTGACCGCCAGCGCAAACGGATAGTATCCCACCGTGACCGTGGTGATGATGTTGTTGCTTGCCCCGTCGATTACGGTAACGGTTCCAACGCTGCTGCAAGTGAGATCGTTGCCGCACTCATTGGCCACGTAGATCGTGTTCGTCGCTGAGTCGACAGCCGCTAAATACGGGTAAGCACCCACGTTGACCGTAGCGGTGTTGTTGTTGGCCCCGTTGATCACCGTCACCGTTCCCAGGCTGTTGCAGGTGGGATCGTTGCCGCAGTCATTGACCGCGTAGATCTGGTCGGTCACCGAATTTATCGCCACCCCATACGGATTCGTGCCCGTGGGCAGCGTTGCCGTAACCACTTGGGCAAGGGCCGGCAGCGACGCTGTTACAAAACTAATGGCGAGAATCAACAACCGCATGTGGCGCGTGCTCTGCATGATCTTCCTTCCATGGGTGCTGCGAATTGCGAATTGCGAATTGCGAATTGCTTCCTACTTCCCTAGCTTTACCTGCTTCGGCAGCCGCTTTGGGTCATACACAAAATCCACCAGCCCATCGCGATAGTCAATCTTTGTCTGCATAATTCGCAGCATATTGTAGCCCAGAATGCCGGACACTTCCGTGCCCGTCTGCTTGCATACCGGATCCAGATCGAAGGTCACTACGTCCTGATTGTCCTGTTCGTAGCGCCCGAACGCCAGCGTGGCTTTGTCCGCGGTGTAAACCTTCGACACGGTGCCACTCATTCCCTTTACCGACATCCCGGGCTCGGACCTGATCTGCGTGATCTTGCTGGCCGCGCGCGTCGACAGAATGTTGCTGAAGGATCCCGTATCGAGGAGGAAGAGTAAGGGACCGGCGCCGTCCACCTTGGTTTGCACCAGCAGCAGGCCGCGGAAGCGCAGCACCTTGCTCCAGTTAGCCATCTCCGGCGCAACGTAGGCATCCTTGGGCAGATTGGCCTGCGCTTTCGCGGCATGGCTGCCTTCCTCGCCTTCACTCTCCAACTCCTGGCTGTCGGCCGGCAACGTCTTCAGCGCCGCCGGGTGCGCTGTCTCGTCAGGACGCTTGGGTAGCGGCGACAGTCGCAGCTTCGCGCCGGGTATGTCGATGTCCACCAGATACGCACCGAATACGTCGGAGCCGATCAGCCCATCCTCGCCGGTCACCGGAGTCGCGGCCTCGGAAACCCGCACAATGCAATCCTGAAACTCCAAATCGCCGACCCGAATGCGATCCACCACCGCCGTATATCCGCCTTGCTGGCCGGAATCTCCCACACCCATGATCGGCATGTTGGCAAGCTTTCTCAGTCCCAGCCTCTCCGCCGCCGTCCCTCCCAGCAGCACCCCGCTCGATCCCGTGTCCAGCGCCAGCCGCATCTCCTCGCCGTTGATCTTCACCGCCAGCCCTGAAGCTCCCAGCTTGGTCCCCGGCCGGGGTAGTGCATCCAGCTTGGTGTTCGTCTCCTGGACGTTGCTTACCAGTTTGCAGGCGTGCGTCGGCGCATCGGCATTCTTCTTCAGATACGACAGAAATTGCTGCAACTGCCTGGCCACCTGCGGATTCACGTTGGGGCTCGCCAGATACGCTTCCAGTGCCGGGATCCGGTCCTGATGCGGCAGCGAATTGAACCACAGCACCTGCACCTGCACGTCGTTGGGTGCAACTTCGTGGGCCCGCTTCAGGTTGTCATAGGCACGGCGGTTCAGCGAATACACGCGATACACCCGCGCCAGTCCCAAATACGGCGCAGCCTCGTCTGGCTTTAGGTTCTCGGCCTTCACGTACGCCCGCTCCGACTCCGGCATCTTGCCCTCGGCAAATCGCAGATCGCCCAGCGTCAGTTGCAACAGCCACGAGTTGGGTTCGAGCCCGAGGGCCGCGTCCGCCGCCGCCTGGGCCTCGTCCAGCTTTTGCAGCAGCATGTAACAACGGATCATTCCTACCTGCGCCGCAACAAGTTTGGGATCGGCATTGACCAGGGCCTGATACCTCGCCCCCGCCTCGGCTATCTTTCCCGCCGCGAACAGCTGGTCGGCTGCCGCCAGCGGATTGTTCGCCGTGTCCGCGTTTCCGCCTTGCGGGTTCGTGCTTGCGCTCGGCATGGTGACCGTCGAGCCTTGCGGGCTCGTACCCCGCACCGTCATGCCTGAGCTTCCCGCCTGTGAGCCGCTCGGGTTTTGCGCCCGCGCAGAGGTGTCGCCGGAATACCAAAACATGAAAGAAGCAAAAATAAGTGCCGCCAGCCGTGGGGTCAGTCGTGTCATAGGTCGTTGCAAATCCTGCACGCAGGTTAGCACGAGCCGCGACTGCCGCGCTGCGATCCCCCAGCAGCCGCATAAGGGACCGCACCGCCCAAGAAAGCTCTGCTTAACTTGGCACGTCGAAGGGGACGGCCTTTCAGGGTCTACGTGAGAGCTAGTCTTACAGGATTGCGGACGGAACGCGAAGGATCGATACCGGCTGCAATCGAGCCGCGCAGCGGCGGAATGATGTTAGCCCCGCGCGTAAGAGCCTGTTACGAAACTCTGTTCGCGGTTCCATCGCTGGGACAAACCGCAACGAAAACAGCAGCTCTAGGCGCGAAATAGTCTAGCCCAGCAAAAGCTGCAGCCGCAGTGCTGGTTAGAGTGGGGAAAAAATCGCCGAGTCCCGTAAGCACGGCTTTGCCTCATACATTTCCCAAATTGGGGCAATTATTGAAAGTCGTACAACTACTGTCACATAATAGACGGTAGTTTTTACATGTCAATACTGAGAAACGCAACAACAAGCCGTAAAGTGCTGATATACATATAAATATAAAGTGCCAAAAACGTGAACAAAACCCCTCCCAATGTGCTATAGTAAAACTAGAATTGAAATTGAGGAACGGTGCTCTAGCGGGATCGTTCCACAAACCCAGCCAAGTGCTGGGTTTTCGTCGTTTACGCCAATAGCCAGTCGCCATCATCCGCAACCGTCCACCGATTCGGACTCAACTTCGTCTTAAACTGGCCAACTGACCACTAGCCACTGGTTTCCTCACCCTCAGGCGCGTCACCGCATTGTCCGATTAACCGTTTGGTTCGGCTTGCATCCCGGCGCGCCTCAGGGTCTGGAGAAAGCCATCCTCCTGGTCACTGACAACTGACAACCAACAACTGCCTTACCAAGGAACAACCTCATGCCATTCATCAAGAATTCCGCTACATCCGCCAAGAAGCAGGCGCCCATGCCCGGACCGAACAGCCCCGCCTACAGGAAACTGCTGGCCGCAAACCAGGGCGCAAAGGCCGCCTCCGGCCACAACGCCGCCAAAACCTCGCACTCGCAGTCCCGCGAGAAACGTCGCCCGTTCTCTTCCGCATTTTCTTCCCTCAAGTCGCGGCAAAGGATTGTCGAGCGCGTCAAGCGCGCCATCTGGGCCAAAGTCCTGGAGATCAACGACGCCATCATCAACCTGGCTCTCCTCGGCAACTACAACGCCGCTAAGGCCCTGTTCGACTTCGCTGGCGTCTACTCGCTGCCCACCGGCGACGACGAACTCACCTCCGCCCCATCCGCCTCCGCGCCTGCCCTCGCTCCGCCTGCGGACAGCGCTCCCTCCAATCCCATTCAATCTTTCTTCCGCAGCATCGGTGTCGAGCCGCCATGCGACGAGCCCGAACCCGACATGGCCCTCTCCAGTCTGTAAAATGACTCTTGCCGGCTGGTGGCCACGCCTTTACGAGTTGCGAAAAAAAGGTTCGGCTTCCAACCCCTTGTGTCAGAGCCCGACTTTACCGGTCGCGGAAAAGTTGACCTTGAACGCTTTGTGTCGGAGCACGACTTCAGAGGCTGCTGAAAAAGTCGGGATTTCTGGACTTTCGCGTAGAGCCAGCCTTCAGGCTGGCGTCTAAGTCCTTTTTTTCGACTGCGAGTCGGCTTCAGCCGACGGCACAACCGGCTGTTTGCAGCCTTTTTCAGCGGCCTGTTCAGTCGTGCCGTTAAACTGTTTATTCTTTCCATTCCGAGCGGGCTTTAGCCCGCGAGGAAATCTGCTTTTCTGACGTTTTTCATTCCAGGAGAGATACCATCGCATGGACATGACGTGGGTGACCGACCGCATCGCGGTTGGCGGCGGCATCTGGAACGATTACAAAATGATCGAGGTGGTCCGCGCCGGCGTCACCCACATCATCGACATGCAACTAGAATTCGACGACACTCGCCTGGCCGAGCCCTACGGCGTCCACGTGCTCTGGAATCCCACCGACGACGACTTCCGCCCTAAGCCGTCGGCGCTCTTCCAGCGCGGCGTCGATTTCGCCCTCGCTGCCCTCGATGATCCCCAAGCGCGCCTCTTCATTCACTGCGCCGCCGGCGTTCATCGTGCGCCCATGATGGCGCTCGCCCTGCTTCGCGCTCAGGGCTTCGCGCTCGATGAGGCCATGCGCATGATCGAGTCCCGCCGCGCCGTCGTCGATTTCGCCGCCGTCTACGTCGACAGCGTCGAAGACTTCATGCGCACCTACTCCGCCGCCCAACTGCCGCGCAGCTAAGCGGTCGTAAACGATTACGTTGTCATCCCGAGCGCAGCCGTCCACATTTCGGAATTGTCATCACGAGCGAGCTTTTAAGCTCGCGAGGGATCTGCTTCTTCCCCTGACTTGGCATACCATTGAGTTTTCCGTTAGGGAAGCCCGATTAGCTGAGGCTTTGAAGGACGGCCTTCAGGCCGTCCGTACATGAGGCTTTGAAGGGGACGGCCTTAATGCCGTCCGTACATCAGGCTTTGAAGGGGACGGCCTTAATGCCGTCCGTACATCAGGCTTTGAAGGGGACGGCCTTCAGGCCGTCCGTACCTGCGCAAGATCAGTGCGGCTTTAGCCGCTGAGGGACTTCGCCGTGACTTAACTGGGACTTCCAGACGGTCGCCGCAAAATGTCGCAACCTTAGAATATCCCACAGCGTGGGACAATACTTTACCCGCCGGTTCCCGGCAACAGAGAGGCATTCGCCATGCCGAACACTCGCCGCCTCGCAGGGCGGTTTTCTTCTGTCCTGATCTCCATCGTCTTCGCACTCTTACTGCCGCGCCTCGCCTTCACCCAGGGCGGTCTGACACTGTGTCAGATTACCGACACCGTCTACCGCGCCGACGGCTCTCCCGCGCAAGGTGACGTCGTCATCGTCTGGAGCGCCTTCACCACCGCCGCCGGCCAGCCCGTAGCCGCCGGCAATCTCACCGTCACGCTGGGCTCGCAGGGACAGTTCAGCGCCGCTCTCGCGCCCAACGCTGGCGCCACGCCCGCCGGTACCTACTACCGTGTCACCTACAAACTCAACGACGGCTCAACCGCTAGCGAATATTGGTCAGTTCCAGCGCTCAGCTCCACCACTATCGGCGCTATCCGCAGCACCCTGGTTCCCGCCAGTCAGGCGGCGCAGTTTCTCACTCGCGCCTGGGCCGACGCCCATTACATGGACCTCACCGACGCGCAAACTGTCGCCGGCCTGAAAACCTTCAGCAGCTCGCCATCGGTTCCTGCTCCGCAGAACCCCACCGACGCCGCCAACAAAGCCTATGTCGACGCCAGCGGCGGCGGCGGTAATCTCGCTTCACCCCCGCCCATCGGCAACGTCACTCCCAACTCCGGCAACTTCACCGCCCTCAATGTGCAGACCGCCAACGGCGTTCCCAATCCCGCCAACTTTCCCCAAACCGATCCTTGCGCCCAGATCAACGCCGCCATCGGCTCCCTGCCCGCCGCCGGCGGAACGGTTGACGCCCGTGGCTTCAGTCCCGGCCAAACCTGCAATGCCACCCTCGCCCTCAACAAGCCAGTCACCCTGCTTTTCGGCGTCGGCAACTGGACCTTCAACGGCAATCCCGCCATCAATGTCAGCGCGCCCAATGTCAGCCTCGAATGTCCGCCGTCTTCCGTGTTCGACGGCAGCGTCACTACGCTGTTGTCCGGAGCCGCGGCTCCTCTCATCGCCAACTTTGCCGACGCCGAAGTCAACAACGGCAACTACCACACCGCCGACGGAACCCAGATCGTGAACTGCGACCTCGACGGCAACGGCGTTGGCACCTTCGGGATTTTCGCCCCCGCGGTCTACACCATGAAAATCCGTGGCGTACACGCCCGCGCCTTCACCGCTGCCAACATCCTCGCCATCGGCGCCCAGAACGACATGTACAACACGGTCTCAGACACCAGCGGCGGCGATGGCGTGGTTTGGGGCGGTGATAGCCACGTCTCCGGCATGTCCCAGTCCAACGGCAACGCCGGCGACGGTTGGCACATCGTTTCCGGGGGTAACGTCTTCGACGGCCCTATGGCCTACCAGAACAATCTCTACGGCATGCACTTCGACGCCAACCTCGGCGCCGCCTGGGTCGCCAATCACCTCTACCTCGAACCCAAAATCATCCTGCCTTCCGCCAACAATTCCGGCGGCTATGCCTACTACACCCAGAAGGTAGGAACCAGCGCACCGACTCCTCCAAGCGCCTTCTGCCAGAGCGTGGGTTGCGTTACCAGCGATGGCAGCGTCCAGTGGATCAACGTGGGGAACGGCAGGCTCTACGGCTTTACCCAGGAGGAGTTCCGCATCAGCGTCGAATACATCAACGACGCCGCCGTCGCTGCCTCCAATTCTGGCAACCATTCCGGCGACTGGGATGAGATCTTCATTGAAGGCATAAGCAGTTACTGGGCCAATCAGATTTACCTGATTGGCGCCGGCCCTGATCAGGATGCTTTACCCACTTATCCCGTCCATGGCGTTCACCTTAAATATGCCAGCGATGTCAGCATCAAGAGCATGCAGTGGGAGGGCGGAGCTCAGAATGCCCAAACAGATCTGGGCGGACTGATGCTGGACAATGCCGACGAAGTTCAGGTTGACGATCTGTATTGTTGGTTGTCTTACGGCCCCTGTCTCTCGCTGGTCAACAGCGTACAAATCACGGTTTCCAAACTCTTCTCCTTCGACGGTGGCAGCGCCGCCAGCCCGGCTCCCTATGTTGCGCAAATCGACGCCACTTCCAACATGGTCCTCCTGGATAGCGTCGAAGCCTACGATAACCGCACTCCTTTCTATCAACGTGGGATCAACAACAGTAGCCCTTCTGTCGTCGTTAAGAACGAGAGATACGGCAGCATGGTAGCGGCAGACACCGGCGTGCCCAACTACGAGACCATCGACACTGCCAGTGACAGCTTGTTCTATGGCGCGCCCGGCTTTCAGTGGGCTATCGGCGCCACCCCGGTGATGGCGCTTAATTCCGCCGGCGTGGAATGGTTCTCATCCTCCGGGACCAGCAGCAACGTTCTGCTATCGGCCCCCGCTACCGCTTTCACCAGTTATCAGCTAACCTGGCCCAACGGTCCCGGCACCGCCGGCCAATGTCTCACCTCGTCGGGCGGCGGCTCGGCTGCCATGACCTGGAACACCTGTAGCAACCTTGCGCTGGGTTCGCCTCCGCCCATCGGCAATGTCACGCCCAACACCGTCAACGCTACAACGCTGACGTATCAGGACATTCCCGGCCTCAACTTCCTCGTCAGCCACTACTCCAGCATCCAGGCCGCCATCAACGCCGCTTACAACAATGGCAGCGTGCTCGGCGCAGTCATCGACGATCGCACCTCGCCTTACACTGGCCCCGGCTTCAACATTCCCGACTCCGTCATTGTCCGGCTCGCGCCCACCACCTACACCATCAACGCGACCGTCGCCTTCAACAACGGCAATAACAACGTCACCGCGGGCACCATCGTGCAGCCCGGCGCCCGTCTACTGGGCGCAAGCACTTCGACGAATCATGGCACCATCCTTCAGCCCGCTAACGCTCTCAACGCCGATCTCATCGCCACTTCCACCGTCGGCACCGGTACCACCAACCCGCAATGGTGGCATTGGGGCGAGATCGCCAATCTGCGCATCGTCGGCAACGGCGCCAATCAGACTGCCGGCGATTGCCTCAAGGTCGAGAACATGGGCGAAGTTGCCAGCGTTCACGATGTCGAACTCTCCGCCTGCTACAACCACAATTTCGAGAACATCGGCTATGCTGCCACACCCTCAGACATCGCCAACATCACCAGCAATCGCGCGGTCAACGGCTCCGGCATGGCCTTCACCAACCTCTCCGGCATCGCCGTCCTCAACGGCATCAGCGGCGACTGCAATCAGACCTCGCTCATCGCCGCCAATTTCAACGCTGCCGGCACGCTCACCATTCACGGTCTCAAGGCCGAAGCCGAAAGCACCATCTGTAATCCACCCGCGCAGGATCCCGTCATCCTCGCCACCACCACCGACAGCACCGTTCTGGCCTCCCTCAAGCTCGACGGTGGTTATGCCTTCGGTACCACCCAGCAGAACTTCATCAAGAGCGCCGGCCCCGGCTCAATCCAGTATGAGCAGGAAAACTTCTACCTCAACGGCTACACCAACATCCTCAACGACACCGTCCGCGGCCAGGTCATTGCCAACGTCGCCACCGCCCTCAAGCAGCCAGTCTTCTACCTCAGCAACGGCATCGTCTTCGGCAATCAGGCCTTCACCTTCCAGCCCAACACCTTCATGCAGGCCAATCCCAACGGTACCCCCACCGAAATGTTCGGCGCCGGCAGCGACAGCTCCACCGACATCGCGGCCATCGGCAACGGTGACAACACTAAGTACTTCACCGGCGGCCTCAAGTTCGGCACCTTCAATCGCACCCAGTTCGGGCAGACGCCCGAGTATCAGGCCCGCATGGGATGGCGCTGGACCAACCCCGGATACGACACCACCACCTGGACCTTCATTCCCGTCTGGGCAACCGGCGACACCAGTGTCCGCTGGATTGGCGACCCCAACGTCCGCTGGCCTGAGCTCTACGCCGCCGATGTCAACTCCACCACCGCGACCGTTGGCACCTTGAACGTCACCACCTGCAATGGCTGCGGCTCCGGCGCCAGCGGCGCGGCGGGCGGCGATCTCAGCGGCAGCTATCCCAATCCCACCGTCGCCAAAATCAGCGGCCAAACTCCGGCGACCGTCGCCACCTCGGGCAGCTACAACGACCTCGCCAACAAGCCAGCTATTCCGACCGCTTCAAACTGGCCGAACGCCGGCGCTTGTCCCTCCGGCCAATACGAAACCGCCAGCACCAACGGCGCATCGCCCACCTGCGCTCAAATACAGTATTCGCAGCTCGGCGGCGCCGTTCCGGCCACGCATTTAGTCTCGGGAACCATTCAAGGCCCAACCTCTGCCATCACCGGCACAGGCTCAACCGCTTCTCTCTACAGCGTGACTCTGCCTTCCGGAACGTTCTCCGTCGGTATGGGAATCAAATGCTTCGCCCGCGCGCGCCACACCACCGGAACCGCCACCGTCACGGTGGGTTGGAAGTTGGGTAGCACCAGCTACACCTACCCCACCACCTACACCACCGGCAACAACGGCGGCGATGCCTCCATCGAGATTTTTACCTTCTCGTCCCTGACGGCGCAGACGGTGAACGTCCCCTGGGCCGCCTTCGGCGGTACAACCGAGTCGCCGTACAGCGGCCTGGCGTGGACTGAGAACCTCGGCAGCGCCGACACGCTCTCCTTCACCTTCAGCGTCGCCAACACCGACAAGATGACCGGCGACAGCTTCTACTGCCAAACCATCCAGTAAATTGGAGGTGGCATTCGGAGACAGTGTCATGACCGGCAAAGCAGCCCCGAGGTCGGAAATACAGTACGATTCCGCCCAAACCAGCCGCGAAGCGGCGGCATGAAGTTAGCCCAGGGCGTGAGCCCTGGGTACGAACGGAACGAAACCCGAGCCGCAGAGCGCCGGCACCAGTCGAGAGATAGTCTCTTCAAGCCGGCCTCGACGGTCCCCTTTTTTTGCTGTGTCATCCCGACCGGAGCGAAGCGCTCTAAGCCGTGTCATCCCGACCGAGGGCTTCAGCCCGAGCGGAGGGACCTGCTGTCCGCTTGTACCGCAGATAAGCTGAACGACAGCTTGACCAGCTCTCTCTTATTGCTGACCGACAACTGAAGTTTATAGCCTCCCACAATGTGGGACAGCTTAACTGACAACCGACCACTAGCCACTGACTTCCCATGCCTAAAAAACGCAAAACCAATCCGCAACCGCAACCTGCGGTCCCAGCCGCCACGCCAAAGCTACCCAAGCTTTCCGACGAGTTCACTGCCGAAGTCTTGAAGCTTGTCGGCGACCACCTCGACGAGAAGCCCTCGCCGGACTATGTCCTCGGCAAGTACAAGACCTCACCCCAGGCCACCACTTGGCGCGAGTATCTGATGTGGGCCATGTTGAGAATCCGCGACAAGCACGGCCGCCTGCGCCCCCTCATCCTCAATCGCGCCCAGCAGGACCTGGAGCGCCGTAGCACGAGCCGCAACATCGTGCTAAAAGCGCGTCAGCTCGGCGTCACCACCTATGTCGCCGCTCGCTTCTTCATCAACTGCATCACTCGCGAGGGAACGCTCAGCGTGCAGGTCGCGCACGATCAGCGCTCCGCCGAGGAAATCTTCCGCATCGTGCATCGGCTCCTGGACAACCTGCCGGAGCCCTTGCGCCGAGGCGCGCTGGTCACTTCGCGCGCCAATGTCCGCCAGATCGTGTTTCCCGTATTCGATAGCGAATATCGCGTGGAAACTGCGGCGGACCCCAACGCCGGCCGCGGGCTGACCATCCACAACTTGCACTGCTCGGAGGTCGCCCGCTGGCCGCGCGATGTTTCGGAGACGCTCGCCTCGTTGCGTGCCGCCGTCCCGCCCGAAGGCGAGATCTTTCTTGAGTCCACTCCCAACGGCGCCGGCGGCCCCTTCTACAACGAGTGGCAGTTCGCCTCCCAAACCGGCTACGAACGCCACTTCTATCCCTGGTGGTGGGATCCCACCTATCGCCGCCCCCTCAAGATCGTCCGCTTTTCTGACGAAGAACTGGAACTCATGCAGAAGCACCGCCTCAACCCTGCACAGATCGCCTTTCGTCGCGAGGTCCACGCCAACTTCCGCAACCGCGCCCGCGAAGAATACGCCGAGGACCCCGAGACCTGCTTCCTCGCCTCCGGCGACTCCGTCTTCGATGTCGAAATCGTTGACCAGCGCCTCCGCCAGGCGGCGCCCATTATCGAGAACGCGGAGCAGGGCAAGCTCCTCACCTTCTTTCCCCCCGTTGCCGGCGGCCAGGGCTATCTGCCCAAGCAATACATCATCGGTGTCGATCCTGCCGGCGGCGGCACCGACGGCGACTTCTCTTGCGCCCAGGTCATCGAGCGCACCCACGGCGTGCAGTGCGCCGAACTTCAGGGTCACTTTCCGCCCCAGGCGCTGGCCGCGCGTGTCGCCATCCTCGCCCGCAAGTACAACAATGCCCTGGTCGCAGTCGAGCGCAACAATCATGGGCACGCCGTCCTCTCCCAGCTCTTGATGGGCCAGGGCTATACCAATGTTTACCAGTCCGGCGGCCAGCCCGGCTGGCTCACCAACGTTGCCACTCGTCCTCGCATGTTGGAGAATCTTGCCGCCCTGCTGTCGGCCGCGCCTTTCATGTTCCTCAGTCCGCGCCTGCTGGAGGAGTGCCGAACCTTCATCCGTCATCCCGACGGCAGTTGCTCGGCCGCCTCGGGCACTCACGACGACACCGTCATGGCGATGGCCATCGCCCAAGCCGTCCGCGCCGAAGTCGTCGTCCAGCCCCCAGCATCGGCTCAGGAGTTGGCGATAACCATGTCCCCAACCGCTTGCTAACACCGTCATCCCGCTCATTAGCCTTGTCAGCCCGAGTGGAGGGACCTGCGGTTCGTATGAATGGCCGGTGAGCAGATGGTCGCGCTGTTTTGGGTGTCATCCTGAGCGCAGGCGCGCCTTTTGCCCGCCGGAGTCGAAGGACCTGCTGTTCCTCCTCACCTGCGCGAAATCCCCACGCTCCCGACACTCCGTCGGCAACGCTGCTCCCCTCCCGCCCTGGCCTGCGGGGGCCTGAAATGCAGACGCTCACGACGCTGCTTGCACAACGCTGCTCCCGTCCCGCCCTGCGGGACGACTCAGCTTAGCCCAGCACGTAGCGCAGCGAAGTGCTGGGTAAGTGCGAAAAAGGTTCGAGTCCCTTCAGGGACGGCACCAACAAACCAACCTCAACCACAAAGGAGAAATTGCAATGGCCTTTAACTTACAAACTTTCCAGAAGATGATGGGCGTCGTGCAGGCGGCAACTGCTGAAGCCGCCACCGTCGCCGGCCAATGGGGATCGGGCGACCACGTCGGTGCCGTCACCGCCGCCGTCCAGACCGCGGGAGCCATCGCCCAGTCCGCGACCTCCAATCCCCAGCAGCAACAGGAAGCTACCGCGGCAACCCAGCTGGCAACCACCCTGATGCCCGCCATATTCGCCTTCGCCAGCCTCTTCGCCAAGAAGCTCTAGGCTCTGCGAAGAGCGCCCCATCCTTGTCGCCATCCTTTGGCGACAGGGTGGGGACATCGTCTTCCTCACACGCCTCTGTGACGTGTGCCACCACTTCGCGGCGGCCCCTGGAACTACCATCTAGCTTCCGGAAACCGCCGCTAACGGACCCCCAATCTCGCGCCCCTCCACGAGCTTGGGTCGAGCGACGCGGACGCGATGGCCGTGATGTACGGCCACGATGGCCGTAGCGGGCGGTTTCCAGCAATCGCTGTACGCCGCCCGGTCGCTTCGGACGTTCAGGCTCACAGCTTTTGCTAATTGCTAGTTACTAATTGCTAGTCGCTTCTTCTTCATGTTCATCCACGCGGTCCAACACGTACGCAGGATGCGGGGCGGCGCGCAGAGTCATCTGATGCGCTGCGCCGACGGCTTCTATTACGTCGTCAAGTTCCAGAACAACCCGCAGCACCCCCGCGTGCTGGTCAACGACTGGCTGGGCACGCGCCTCGCCGAGATGATCGGCCTGCCCGTTCCCGTCGCCGCCATCGTCGACGTCAACCCCTGGCTGCTGGAGAACACACCGGACCTGCGCATCGAGCTCTGTGGCCGCCGCACCATGTTCACCCCCGGCCTGTCGTTTGGCTCGCGCTACGTTATCTCGCCCCTCGAAGGCCAGGTCTATGACTACCTGCCCGAGGGCATGATGTCGCGCGTGCGCAATCTCCCCGACTTTGCCGGCGTGCTCGCCCTCGACAAGTGGACCTGCAACGCCAACGGCCGCCAGGCGGCCTTCTGGAAGCGCTCGCGCGAGCGCAAGCTGAGCGCCAGTTTCATCGATCAGGGCTACTGCTTCAATGCCGCCGAATGGAATTTTCCCGACGCCCCTCTGCGCGGCGTCTTCGGCCGCAACGACGTTTATACCTCGGTCACTTCGTGGGAAAGCTTCGAGCCCTGGCTGACTCGCATCGAAAGCTTTTCGGACAGTTCGCTGTGGACGCTGGCGGAAGAAATTCCGCCCGAGTGGTACGGTGGCGCCGGCGACGATCTGGAACGGCTCTTGACGCGCCTGCTGGCTCGCCGCTCCCGCGTTCGTGAACTGATTCTGGATTTCAAGAACTCATGCCGCAACCCCTTTCCGAATTGGAGCGAGGCGGTGAATTGATGGGAGCAATTGGTGTAGAAGCCGGCCTTTAGGCTGTGCCGGCATGTCCTGAGGCGGAAGAGCGGCCCTTGCGCTCGGACGGCATGCTAAAGGTGGAAGAGCGGACCTTTAGGCCCGCGTTTAAGCTTCCTTCTTATTGTCATCCCGAGCGGAGCGAAGCGCAGCCGAGGGATCTGCGGTTTGTGCGCCGTCTGAAACTGCGGTTCATAGCGGCGCCGTCGGCAGTACGGTACTACCGTCCCGCTCTGCGGGACGACTCAGCTTAGCCCAGCACGTAGCGAAGCGGAGTGCTGGGTAGCAGTAAAGAGAAACGGAGTCCTGTAGGGACGGCATAACTTGAGCGCGGCTTTAGCCGCGCGAAACCACGCGTTGGCTGATAGCTGATGGCTGCCTTCAAACAATGCGAATTCTTCCTCCTCCGCTACGTCCCCGACGTGGTCAGGGGCGAATTCGTCAATATCGGCGTCGCCCTCCTGGAGCAGGGTGACGACGGCTTCACCGACGTCCGCTTTACCCGCGACTGGCGCCGTGTCCGCTGCCTCGACCCCGATGCCGACCTCGAGCTTTTGGAATCCTACGAGGCCGACCTTCGCCGCCTCTTGCAATCGCGCCTGCCTGAGGTCATCAACTATCGCGGCCCCATGTCTCGTCGCACCTGGCTGCTGGCGCTGATGCAGGAATCGTTCGCCGGCACACTCGAGATGGCGCCCGTGAGCGCTATCCTCACCGAGTCGCCCCAGACCGAAATCGGCAAACTCGCGCACTTATATCTGGAATCGGCGTCCCGAGCCCGTCGCGAGCAATCCGGCCGCCGCGTAATTTACAACGCCATGCGCGATGCCTTCGAGCACGCCGGCGTCTGGCAACTCATGCAGACGGACATTCCGGTCGCGCAATACACGCGTCCCGGCGATCCCCTGAAGATCGACTGCGGCTATCGCCCCAATGGCGTGATTCATCTTTTCCACGCTGTCTCACTGGCGAAAGACGTAAACCCAGCCAAGGTCCTGGCCTACAGTTACTCCGACATGCGCGAAAACCTGCATGCGGCCGAGCACGCCATGAGCGATCTCACTGCCATCACCGAAGACGAATTGGATCTCCAGGATGAGGCCGTCGCTTTCGCCCTGGCCACCCTGCAAGCCAGCGACATCGCCATCGCGAAAGTCCGCGATATCCCCGAAATCGCCGAGCGCGCCCGCATCGACCTGAAGTTGTAAGTCATCGGCAGGCCGCCCTGAATTACTAACCGGGCCTCTCCTGGAAAGTGTCAGCCCGACCGGAGCGCGGCCGAGTGATTTAGCCGTGTCATCCCCACCGAGGGCTGACCGGGGCCCCCGACAAGCGCCTCTTTTGCGCTTGTTGGGGTGGTTCAGCCCGAGTGGAGGGACCTGCTGATCGCTGGCACCGAGAAATACACCGAACGCCAGCTTGAGCGCTCTCTCTCGCTGCCAAACTGACAACTAACAACCGATTCCTTACAACTGCGGGTGCCCCGTTCTAACCCTCTTTTGGCTAGGGCGGGGCAGTTCCTGCCCCAGCTCTCGCCTCGCTCTTCAAGGTTACATCCCACAATGTGGGACGACCACCCCGCTGACAACCGACAACCGATAACTGGCCACAGGCCACTGGATCAATCCATGAACATGCCAAACGCTCTTCGCGGCGCTCTGCGCCGCATCGCCGGATCGCCTTTTCCCAAGCTGCAATGGCCGCTTCGCCGGCCCCCGTCTGCGCTGCTAGCCACCAGCGCCGAATCCGCCCGCAGAACGGTGCCGCTACCCACCATATTCACTCCGGGGGCACCCACGCTCGCGCGTGCCGGGGTCATGCCCAAACCGACGCCTGCCAACCTGCGCCGCTTCGCGGAAATGCCTATCGCGCGCAAGGCCATCAACACCATCAAGGACCGCATTGCCGGCATGGCATGGCGCATTCAACCGCGCCGTGGACGATCGCTGGAAGAATCTCCGTCACGCGCCGACTTTGCCCGCGATGGGATCAGCATGTTGCCCAGCGCTGCCGACCGCATCGCCGCCCTCACCCTCAACTTCGAGCAGCCCAATCCTGAAGACTCTTTCCGCTCCTTCATTGAGCAGGTTCTGGAAGACGTGCTGGTCGGCGGTTTCGGCGCAATCGAGCTCGATCTCACCGGCAACCCCGCTCATCCGCTTACGCTGTGGCCCGTCGACGGCGCAAGCATTCGCATTCGCACCGATTGGGATGGCAACCCCGCGTCGCCGCATTACGTCCAGTCCACCCTCATCACCTTCGCACCGGAAAAAGTAATCGCCCTGGCCGACGAAGAGATCTCCTACATTCGTCTGAATCCGCGCAGCTACACGCCCTTCGGTCTCGGCAAACTCGAAGTCGCCTTCGAAACCATCCACGAGTTCCTCTGCGCCCACCGCTTTGCCTCCCGCCTGGCCAGCAACAGCGTGGTGCAATACGCGCTCTGGTTGCAGAACCTCAACCCGCAGCATCACGAGCGCCTTATCCGCTGGTGGCAGGACGAAATCGAAGGCACCGGCAAAGTGCCCATCCTCACCGTTGAGAACAAGCCTGAAGTGCTGCGCTTCGCCGGCGGCACTGATGCCGACCTCCGCCTGCAATGGCAGGAGTTCCTCATCCGCATCATCGCCGACGCCTTCGATCTGCCGCCCATGCTGCTCGGCTTGGAGCGCGACGTCAATCGCAACACCGCCGCCACGCAATCCGACGACGCCTTCCGCACCGCCATCGTCCCGGTCGCGCGCCTCATCGCCGAGCACCTCACCCGCGACGCCATCAGCAAGCGCCTCGGCTGGGACGACCTGGAATTCGTCTTCACTGACGTTGACGCGCCCAACGAACTCGAGCAGGCGCAGATCCAGCAAATCCTCGTCGGCTGCGGCGTCTTGACCATCAACGAAGTCCGCCGCATGAAGGGCCTGCCGCCGCTGCCCCAGCAGCAAGCTGGCCTCGCCGACGCTCCTCCCATGGAGTAGGCGAGCACACCTCCCTGACTTGTCATCCTGAGCGGAGGTTCGCGCTGCCTCTTGCGCGAACCGGAGTCGAAGGACCCCTATAACCGCGATAACCCTCTCACCGCTTTAGCTAGTTGCTAGTTGCTAATTGCTAATTGCTAGTTGCTTCTTCCGAGGACCCCTATGAACCTCCAACTCGACGCCATGTCTGTCGCTATGCCCCACGTTGTGGGACATCCTAACCGTCTGCCATTTCGCGGCGTCCTTACTCTGGTCGGTACCGCATCGCAGCGCTCGCCCAGCGGCGCTCGCGGCCATCGCGTGATGCTCACCCGCGCTGCTACTGAAGCAGCCCTGCCATCCCTGTTAGGCATGGCGTTGGACTATGCCCCAGCGCTCGACGCTCACGACGCCCGCCGCAAAATCGGCATCATCACTCAAGCCGACATTGTGCCTATACTACAGAGTAAGACCTCACGTCCTACGGGTGTTCAACCCTTGTCGCCGTCTTTTGGCGATAGGGTGGGATCCCAAAGCCCCGTCGGCCAGATCGCCGTCAGCGGTTATCTTTTCGCCCACGACTTCCCCGACGTGGTCGACGAAATCCGCGCTCAGGCCCGCAGCACTCTGGGCATGTCGTACGAGATCGCCAACGCCACCGTGCCCAATCAGGACGCGGCCATCTGGACCGTAACCCGCTTCACCTTCACCGGCGCCGCCGTCCTTCGCCGCGACAAGGCCGCCTATCCCCAAACCTGGATCGCATTAGCAGCCAGCAATTAACAAACGGCAGCTAGTATGGCGTCCCGGAAGTTCGTGGAATAAATCTGCATTGTTTTTGAAAGGGTACGGCTTCACAGGCTGCCGAGAAAGTCGGCTTTGAACGCTTTGTAACAGGGCACGACTTCAGTCGTGCCGGTAAGCCGTTTTATTTTTCTTCCCGAGCCGGCTTCAGCCGGCGCCACCTTTCTCACCCCAAACTTCAATCACGGGTTAGCTAATTGCTGACTTCTATTTGCTAACTACTTCTGCAAAGGACAAACCATGGATCAAGAAACCACCACCTCCGATGTCTCCACCCTGGCCCAGAGTTTGGCTCAGGCCACGCAATCTCTCGCCACCGCGCTGTCCAACTTGGACAGCCAGTTCGCCTCCCTGCACGCCAAAATCGACCGCATCGTCGCCGCTGTTGATGATGGCGACCTACAGGCCGCTTCTCAACCCAGTTCCGCATTGCACCACAAGCTCGCCGAACTGGAGAAAGCGAATCACGATCTCAAGGCGCAAACCGCTGCCGCCCGTCGCAAGACGCTCTCTCCGGTGGTCACCGCGCTGCTCGCCAAAGAAGGTGTCGAAGGCGACGCCCTCATCGAAACCCCGATCGTCGAGAAAGCTCTCGCCGGTCTCAGCATCGAGCAGCGCATCGCCGTCAAGGCCGAACTGGCCCGCGCCGGCATCCTCGCCTAGCTCGTTGGTCCAGCTGAAAGGCGGCGGACACACCCGTCTAGCGAGGAGATGCTGATGGCAGTTTCAACGGCAGTACTCCTCGTTGCGCTGGCATGTTTGTGTTCCAACACTCCCGTCCCGCCCTGCGGGACGACTCAGCTTAGCCCAGCACGAAGCGAAGCGCAGTGCTGGGTTGGCTGGGAATGCTTCCCCGAGTCCCGTCGGGACGGCACACTGCCTTCCATCATGCGTTGTCCCACAATGTCAGATTCCTAGCCGACGGCCTTCCGGCCGTCATTTCTTTTCGAAAGGAAACCCATGAAAGCACAATTTCTAAACCTGCAAGCCGCAGCCGATTACATCGGCCCCGGCGCCATCGAGGTCGAGCTCTATCAGACCGAAATTCTGGACATCTGTCGCCGGCGCAATCCCTTCGGCTTGCGCATCAAGCAAGTCCCTGCAACCGGCCATCCCTCGCGCTTCTTCGAGGAAACCGCCATCCCCTCACCCACTGCGGCCAACGCCTTCGTCGATCCGCGCAACATCGTACCCACGCAGGTCACGCCCACCCGCGTCGAACATAGCGTCCCCCTGAAGTGCCTGGTCTCGCAGATCAACTACAACGTCTTCGACATGGAGGTTGGCGCACAGCAGAGCCAGTTTGCCTACCTGCAAGCCAAGGACTTGGCCGATTCCGTCGAAGGCCTGCTCCGTACCCACGACGTTGCTTTGTGGAATGGCACCGACACTTCCCTGAACAATCCCACCACCCCGCAGTACTTTGGTGTGTGCGGACAGATCGCCGCCGGCGGCAACACTGCCACCATCGCCACCACCGCCTCCATTGTGGATGGACTGAAGGGCATCATCGCGCAGATGGTGGCCAACAGCGGCTTCGAGGTGCGCCCCACCGCCATCTACTCCAACCCCGTGCTGCTCGACCTGATCGATCGCGAAATGAAGCAGGAGTTCAACGTCGTGCTTTCGACCACCGAGGTCGCTGGCGGCCTCACCGTCAAGACGCTTTCCACCCAGGCCGGCAACCTGCCGCTCATCCCTGACTGGTCGCTGCCCTATACCGGCACGCCTGGCAGCGGCAATGCGCAACTGCCTGTCTACATCGTCACCGAGGACATGATCGAGTATCACTGGCTCACCAGTCCCACGCCGCGCGTCTTCCAACTCGGCACTCCCAGCTCGTTGACCTCGCAGATGGTGGTGGTGAAGTTCGGCGCTGTGGTAGTCAAAGGCGCCAACTACGCGCACTATCAGGTCACCGTCGACCGCTAATCGCGATCTCCGTTGTCTCCATGATGCAGGTGTCCCACTCAGGCCGGGTGCCCCGTTCTAGCCTTCCTTTGGCTAGGGCGGGGCATTCTCCGCCAGGGTGGGGTTTCTCACTCTGGCATTCCGTTTTGCAGAACTCTTCCGTGACTGGAACTCATATGACCAACTACTTAGCTGACACCGAATACCAATCCTATGGACTCGAGCCCGACACGCCTGAATCCTGGGTCTCCGCCGCTAGCTCCCTCGTAAATGCCCATTGCCATCGGCCCACGCTCTGGTTCCAGGAGTTCACTGAGCGCGTACGCCTGGTTCCCGGCCGCAACGTTCTCCGCCTCACTTATCTTCCGCTGGCCATCCCCGCCGGAGGCACAACGCCTCTGGTCTCCGGCCGCGCTCGCTATGGCGTGCCCCGCCGCGGCGACGATCTGACAATGTGGGAGATGGCCTCCGAGTTCGCCATGACCTTCGGCCTTCCCGGCACCTGGATCGATCTCGACATCACTACCTTCGATTTCTTTGCCCCCACGGGTGAGGTCTCGTGGCTGCCCAATCCTCTGGGCATGTACTTCGACGAGATGGAGCTCGTCTACAACGCCGGCTTCAACACCATTCCCGATCCCATAAAGTTCGCCTGCGTGCAACTCGTCCGCAACGCCCAGGCCATGCCCGCACTCAACGTTCGCGAGGGCACATTGAACGCAATGCACTTCGCTTACTTCGCTGACACTCTTCTCGATTCCACTGTGCAAACCATGCTCGCGCCTTTCGTTGCGCAGAAGGTAGCCTGAGATGTCCGACGAATCCGAAATCATCCCCGGTCAAGCCTGCGCCGCTCGCCGCTTCGCCGACGCTCTCCTGCGCTCCGGCGGCGACACCCAAATCACGGTGCGCATCTCCGATCCCTCCACCGGCGATACCAGCAGCCAACTCGGGCTCGAGCCTCCCAGCGCCGCGGATCTGCAAATCTCGCCCGCCCTGGTGAAAGCCTTATCTCCCACTGAGGACGGCAAACACCGTATCGAGGCCGTCGTCAGCGCCACCTCGCTGAAGGCCATCGCCAAGAACTACGGCGTCGAGGACATCGCCGCGTGGCTCCTGGTCGCTCAAGGCGTCCTGTACTACGGCAACCTCATGCGCATCGATACCGTCACCGTCGATCGCTTCTTCGGCCTCGACTGCCTCTACCACCTGACTGCCACAGAGTAGGACATCATGCAACCAACCAAAGATAGCTTCTACATCGCGCTCCGCACCCGCCTCGTCGCCGTCGATCCCAATCGAACGATGACCCTCGACGGCGCTACTCGTCCGGCCATCGCGGTCATCGAAAATGAGCCCCCCACCGGCGCTCCGCTCCTCTGCGACACCTTTTACCTCCGCTGGGGAAACGCTCGCCCGACGACGCTCTCCGTAGGCACGCTGATGGCGATGGATTGCACCATTTCCTATTGCACCAAGGGCTCCGTTCAGAACGCCAACCTCGATCGTGGCCGCGACCTGGCTAGTCTCGATAGCGATTTACTGGCCATTAGCTCGCCTCCGCAAACCCCGAAGTGCGACTACAGCTCGGGCTCGCCCGTGGGCCTCGGTTCCACCATCTTTTGGACCCAACCCATGCTGAATGCCGCTAAAAGTACACCCCCGTATGTGGGACGTGACGTCACTGTCACCGTGTTCTTCTATCCTGAGGTAAACCAGTCATGAGCTCGAATTCTTACGCCAAGCGCTCGCAGATGGCGCCCGCCGCTCGCGCCGTCCGCGCCTATGCGGCCCCCATCAACCGCAGTACTGGATCCATTGCCGCCTTCGATCCCGCTTCGCAGGGTGGGTTCGATCTCGACTCGCCGCCCGCTCCCTGGATCGATCTCGGTTGGGTGGAAAACTTCCAGCGCACCGCCACCACTAAGTACGACGCCTTGCGCACCGGCCCTGCCGCCAACATCACCCTTCAATACCGCATGCAGCCTGAGGCCCGCGTGGAATTCGACCTGTTGTCCTGGGGCAAGTTGCAGCTCGCGCTCTCCGGCGGCACGCAGCAGATGAATGTGCTGGCCGAGCAGCCCGGGCTTCCGCCTCAGCCTTCCGGCGGCATGGCCCTCCCGGCCTCGCCAGTACAGGCTGGTTCCACGTTTACTCAGATCGTGCTAACCAGCGATCAGCTCGCCGACTACAGCGTCGGCGACATCGTTGCGGTCGATGTCGATTACAGCGGGCAGACCGGCTATCTCGGCTCCGGCGCGCCCGGCGCCTATCTGGCTTCGCCCTTGAACGGCCTGACCTGCGTGGACTATGTCCGTCGCATCACCTTCAACGTCTCCCGTATTTGCGCCATTACGTCGTCTTCCTTGCAACTGGCCGAGCCTCTCATCGCTCAGCCCGTCACCGGCATGGGCGTGCAAAACGTCATTGCCTTCCTCGACCGGGAGGGTAGCAGCTTCTTTCAGGAGTGGTCTGGCCTGTTCATCGTCGGCCCTGACAGCGGCGGCCGCGCCTGCTTCTACTATCCGCGCCTCCAGCCCGCCGCCGGCGCTGCAGAAACGCGCCAGGAGTTTGCGGCTCCGCTCTTCAGCCATCGCCTTCACGTAGACCTGCGCGCTCTGCCCACTACCGACACCAACGACAACGAGACCGTGCTCTGCTATCGCAGCTATTTCCCAGCTCCCAACGCCGCGGTATAGGCACCGGCCCGTGACTATTGTGCGGTCATCCTGAGCGAGGAACGCCTCACTCATCTGGTGTTGTCATCCTGAGCGCAGGTTCGGGCCGCAGTTGCCCGAACCGGAGTCGAAGGACCCCTATTACTGGCAGAAACCATCCCTGATTGTGAGAGTCCCACCTTGTGAGACATCAACGGATTGTCCTATGAACTTACTCATCGACAACAACGACGGCCTCGGCCAGCAGGACTACACTTCCTGTCTCGACACCGATCATCTGCCCAGGATCTCGCGCAAGCTCAACGCGCCGGCCACGATGATCGCAGCCTTGATCTCCGCCGATCCCAGTTTTCACACACCCGTCAGCGGAGCTCGCATCATCCTCCAGCGCAGCGACGGCCCCACTCTGTTCACCGGCTATCTCACGGCGCCTCCCGTCCAGCAATACCTCGGCTACGGTCAAATGCCGGCCTGGCAATACACCCTCACCGCGACCGACGACTCCTGCCTGCTCGACCACAATGAGCTTCCGCCGCGCACAGCGTTTGCTTCGCGCACCGCCGGCAATGCCCTCACCACCCTTGCCAACGACGCCCTCCCCGGCGGCCTCGACCAGTCGGGGGTTCAGGATGTCAATGCGGTCAACCAGTTCGTCGTCGCTCCGCAAAAGGGTTGGACATGGCACGCGCAGGAGCTGTCGATGATGACGCGGGCCACCTACCGAACCCACGATGGCAAACTCGACTTCCAGCCTATCGGCCAGCAGAGCTTCACCATCGGCGAGCAAGATCCCAACTTCGACCCCACCGCCCTGACCTTGCTTCAGCCCGACAAACTGTTCAACGACATCACCATCATCGGTGAACTTGAGCCGCTGACCTACGTTCGAGACTACTTCCTCGGCAACGGCACAACTCTGGCGTTCTATCTTTCCGAGACGCCCTTCGGCGACACCGCCGTCAACGCCTCCGAGTACGGCTTCTCGGAGGGTCCGTCAGCGCCGACGCTCCTTAGCGTCGCGGATCCCAATTGCAAACTCTTTCCCGTCTTTGCCGACGACTACTCCGAAGCGCAGTTAGCGCCAACCCTGTGGACCGTGACCGATCCCAATGGGGCCGTTTCGCTCACCGGCGGACAACTCCAACTCAACGGCGGTCCGGCCACCATCGCCTTTGTCGAGCAGTTGGAACTCGCGGCCGGCCTGATGATGCAGCACGGGCAATTCGTCTTTACCGCCGCATCCACCGGCACTATCGGTGGCATCTACAATGGCTCTCCCGCCGACGCCAACTGCCTTGCGGGTTTTACCGTCACGCCCAATGGCAGCAACTCCAACATTCAGGCGCTCATCAACGGCGCTGCTACCGGCCCTGTCCTCACTACCACGCCCGGCCACCAATACTCCTTCGTCACGGAGTTAATCTGCAGCGAGGCCCATCGCATTCATCAGACGTATCTCTCCTCGACGCATCCGGCGGGCGAGGGTCGCGGCGGCGATTTCATCTCAGCGCCGCTGCGCGTCGTGCTCACCGTGCACGACGTTGACCCCAATAATCCCGCAACCCTTGCCACCGTCGCGACGGTGCTCTACGACGGCGTGCTGACCACCACTCCCAGCTTCGCCACCTATGCACTGATCAACGCACCCAGCTTCTACGCCGGCGTCTCCTATACCTGCTTGCAGCACATCGCCGACGCCGAAGTCCGCAGCATGATTCCGGGTGGCCAGTTCCGCACTCGCCTGGCCGGTGCCTTTGCCGATGGCGGCGAGTGTTACATCACTTCCTCGGGCGAGCTCTGCTTCTACGCCCCTTACCCGCCGCAACAGAACGAGCAAATTGTGGTGGCGTATCGCACCAGTTCTCGCGCCGCGGCTCGGGTGCAGGACCTCTACAGCATTGCGCAACACGCCGATGGCAGCGACAAGGGCCAGCGCAGTTATGTTCGTCGTCTCAGGCTTCCGCTCGCCCCCACTTCCATCGACTGTGAAAACGCGGCGTGCGCACTTCTCGACGATACCGTGCAGCCTGCCTGGCTGGGAGAATACAAAGTCTTCAGCGACCTCCTGCCGGTCGAAGATGTCTTCCCGGACAACGCGGTTCAGGTGTCGGCCCCACTGCGCGGAGCGGCCTTCACCGCCATCGTTCGCGATGTCGAGCTGCAAGTGATCTCGCTTGCCGATGATCGCTCGCTATACGAAGTAAAGTTCGCCACCGATGCCGCCGAGCCCATCGCCTTCAAACTCGAAGCCATCACCTTGACCGCGCCCCTTGCCACGATTTACGACACGGGCACACCTTCATCCTCGCTCTACATCGATTCGCTTACCGCCGCCCAGGTGACCAACGTCATCGCAACCGCAATCACTTTCGACGCCGGCGTCGCGCCCCCCTCCGGTGGCGGCATCGAAGCCCGCCGCTCCGACGGCGGCTGGGGCGCCAGCGACAGCGGCAATCTCGCTGGACGCTTCACCACCCAAACCTTCACCCTGCCGCGTCTCGAACGCGTACAAAATTATTATCTGCGGCAATATGACGCATCATCGCCAGCCAAATACTCGCGTTATTCCATCTTGCTGCACGTGGACTATCCCCTATGAGCACATGTCCCAGTATCGTCACGCTGACTGACTTCGAACAGAAAGTCCTCTCCGACCTCGGTGAACTCAAGGCCAACATGCGTTGGGTCATCGGCAACGGCAACCAGGGCAAGATCCAGGAAATTGAGGAGCGCGTCGAGCGCCACGAAGCCTGCCTGCAGCGTTTCACCGGAGTTGCCACCGCTGTCGCCAGCATTCTTACCTTCTTCCACTTCGCCATCGATTACCTGCTCTATACGCGATGAGCGTCACGGTTTTCACTTACCGCTGTCATCCCGAGCGGCGTCGAGGCGCTCTGCGGCTTGTCCCGCTGATATCACGAAATCGGCGCAACTCCGCGCTCGCCCACTGCGTCGAATTCTCAGATATCCTTGAGTTTTGCGAGGCTGTCTAATCGGTTCTCGTTTTGAAGGGGACGGCCTTTAGGCTGTCAGTCATCGCTGATATAGAAATAGGCTTTAGCCCCTGAGGAAATAGCCGAAGCACTGCCCATGAAACGCTCCATCCATCTCGCGGTTCTGATACTGGTTTGCAGTCTGTCAGCGCTGGCGCAGGACCCGGCCATTGCTCCGCTGCGCCCGCTTCCCACAGCTCCCGACCAGCAGCAAAGCAACGCTGCCAGCGCCACTCAGGACACCAGCGGCACCAGCGGCGATCACATCACCAAGCCCGTCGGCAGCAAGGGCTCTACTGTTATTGGCTGTCTGGTGGGTCCTGACAAGGATGGCAAGTTCATGCTCCGCAACATGGCGCACCGCTTTGGCGTCCAGGTCGTCGGCCCCACCGATCTCAAGAACGATTCCGGAAGCAAAGTGAAGTTGACCGGCCAATGGCAGCCGCTGCCGCCATCACAAGCACCCGTCGCTTCAACCCAACCGGGCGACAAGAAGCCAGTCGAGACGCATCGCTTCCAGGCCACCGACGTCGAAGTGCTGGCGCAGAAGTGCACGCCGCCGACCGAGACAACTCCCGTCAGCAAGAACAAGCCGCAGAAGGCGACAACCTACGACGCACCCGCCACTGACGATTCGAAATAGTGTCCCTTAGCCCGGTTGAATCCGTCGGATGCCATTAAGTTTGTCATCCCGACCGAGGGCTGACCGGGGTGGTTTAGCCCGAGTGGAGGGACATGCTTTTCGGTCGCCACGGCTCAAAACCCCTTCTTCGAATCCACCAGGATCGTCACCGGCCCGCTATTGATCAGTTCCACCTCCATCATCTCCTGGAACCGTCCCGTCTCGCACCGCAATCCCAATCCTCGCACCTGTCCAACAAAATACTCATATAACTCCCGCGCCCGCTCCGGACGCGCCGCCTCGTCAAATGACGGACGCTTCCCCCGCCTCACGTCGCCGAACAGCGTGAATTGCGATACCGCCAGCACCGCCCCTCCCACATCCATCACACCCAGGTTCATCTTCCCACCGTCATCCTCAAAAATCCGCAGTCCTGCAATTTTCTCCGCCAGATAATCGGCATCGGCCTCAGTGTCTTCGCGCGACACTCCCAGCAACACCAGCAGCCCTCGCCCAACCTCTCCCGTCAGTTCGTTACCAACCTTCACCGACGCCCGGCTAACTCTTTGCACCACCGCTCGCATGTCAGCGTTGTATCACAACTCTCGCGGGAGATCTGATTGACTCCTGGTTCTGAAAGCGAACGGCTTGCTCCGGGTTGCGCTTGCTCGGGTAGTGCGGCGCTTCAGCGCCGTGTTCAAGCCCTTTGTTTCTCATCTGAGCCGGCTTCAGTCGGCAGCCTCTCTCCCTTCGCTGGCTGTTGCTCAGCACGTCCTGAGATCGTCGGGACGGCAGGGCTGAGCGGCGAAAAGCGAACCCTCAACAGCGAAAAGCGGGTTTCCCGCGTTGACCATTGCGAAGCCCACCGTTTAGGATGAATCGGGACTCATATCGCTGAGCGCTCTTCGGTCTTCGTGTACGAAGTTGCTTTGAAGAGAGCTCTCCGGCATCCTTTACAGGCCTTCTTGCCTGCAATTAGACTTACGGGTTTCCCGCCCACCGCCGCAAAGCGTGCGTTGGGTATTCCGGTGCGTTGCGCTGCCGCGCGACAGGAGAACGAATCGATGGCTTCCGTAGATGAACGGGTAAAACAGATCATCGTGGAGCAGTTGGGCGTGGACGAAGCCGAAGTTACGCCCAATGCTTCTTTTGTGGACGACCTTGGCGCCGACTCGCTCGATACGGTCGAGTTGGTCATGGCTTTCGAAGAAGCTTTCGAAATCGAAATCCCCGACGAGGACGCGGAGAAAATCCGTACCGTGCAGGACGCCATTACCTATATCAACCAGCACGCCAAGGCAAAAACTTAGTCGTCGTCCGCTCCGGCCGCCACTGCTGCGCCCGTCACCATGCGGTTGTGGCCCCACTCAACCGGGAAACCGTGTTTGCCCGCCCGCGCGGGTCAAAAGGAGATGAACGGTCTCATGGCATCTGTAGATGAACGCGTAAAGCAGATCATTGTCGAGCAGTTGGGCGTGGACGAAGCCGAGGTCACACCCAACGCCTCCTTTGTGGACGACCTCGGCGCCGACTCCCTCGACACCGTCGAACTGGTCATGGCTTTCGAGGAAGCCTTCGAAATCGAGATCCCCGACGAAGACGCGGAAAAGATCCGCACCGTCAAGGACGCCACCGATTACATCAGCTCGCACGCGAAAGGATCGAAGTAGGTTGAACCGTCGCGTCGTCGTTACCGGTATCGGCATCATTTGCGCTGTCGGCAACACTGTCCAAGAAGTTTGGCCGGCGTTGCTGGCCGGTAAGAGCGGCGTGGAATGCATCACCAGCTTCGATGCCGCCGCCTTCGCCTGCAAGATCGCGGCTGAGGTCAAAAACTTCGACCCCCTCCAGTTCATCGACAAGAAAGAAGCGCGCAAGATGGCGCGCTTTATTCATCTGGCCATCGCCGCCAGCGACGAAGCCTTGCGCATGGCCAAATACAAGGTTGAGAACGAAGACCTGGCCGAGCGCACCGGCGTCAACATCGGCTCCGGCATCGGTGGGTTCGACATCATCGAGCGCGAACACTACAACCTGATCAGCGGCGGCCCGCGCAAGATCTCGCCCTTCTTTATTCCCGCCGCCATCGTCAACCTGGCTGCCGGTCAGGTCAGCATCCGCAACAACGCTAAGGGCCCCAACGAGGCCACCTGCACTGCCTGCACCACCAGCGCTCACTCCATTGGCGATGCCGCCCGGGTCATTAAGTATGGCGATGCCGACGTCATGATCGCTGGCGGCGCCGAAGCGGCCATTACACCCATGGGCGTAGGCGGTTTCGGCGCCATGCGCGCGCTCTCCACTCGCAACGACGACCCTCATCGCGCCAGCCGTCCCTGGGACAAAGATCGCGACGGCTTCGTCATCGGCGAAGGTGCAGGGATTTTGATTCTCGAAGAGCTGGAATTCGCCAAGAAGCGCGGCGCGCCGATCATCGCAGAAGTTGTCGGCTACGGCATGAGTGCCGACGCCAACCACATCACCCAACCCGCGCCCGGAGGCGAAGGTGGCTACCGCGTAATGCGCAACGCCCTCCGTGACGCCGGCCTCTCGCCGGATACCATCGGCTACGTCAACGCCCACGGTACTTCCACCCCGCTCGGCGACGAACTGGAAGCCACCGCCATCAAGCGTGCCTTCGGCGAGCACGCCTACAAGCTGTTGGTCAGCTCAACCAAGTCGATGACCGGCCACCTGCTGGGCGGCGCCGGCGGCCTGGAAGCCGCCATCACGGTGCTAGCCCTGCGCGATCAGATCGTGCCGCCAACGATTAACCTCGACCATCCCGACGAAGGCTGCGACCTCGACTTCGTCGCCCACACCGCCCGTGAAGTCGCCATGGAGTACGCGATCTCCAACTCCTTCGGCTTCGGCGGCACTAATGGCTGCCTGGTCTTCAAGCGCTGGACCGAGTAGAAAAACAGTTGTCAGTGGCGTCAGTGGCTAGTTACTAGTTGTCAGTTGCCGGCTATCGGCAGCTCGATATCTGCGGGGTTCGTGTCAGCCTGCTGACAACGGGTCACTGACCACTAGCCACTGCCTTTCGGCGGCTCCCACAGCTCAACCCGATTTCCCTCCGGATCCATGACCCAGCCAAAGTTGCCGTAGTCCGACGACCGCTCTACTTTGTCATCAACCTGCACGCCTTCTTCTCGCAGTGCCTTCAGCAGTTCGTCCAGATTGTCCACCCGTAAGTTGAACATGAAGCTCGACTGGCTGGGCGCGAAGTACTTCGTGTCCTGCGGAAAGATCGACCACACGTTAACGGCCGGAACCTCGTCACGGAAGATTGCACCCGTCCCCTCCGCTCCCTCAATTCCCAGATGCTTGCGATACCACTCGTACAGCGCCTTCGGGTCCTTCGCCTTAAAGAAAATCCCACCCAGCCCGATCACTCGTTTCATGTCAGCTCTCCTTCCCCGTCGAAGACTTTGCTCGTCCTAAATTGAGTTGTTGTAAGGGAAAATCTCGCAACCGCCAAAAGGCTTGGAACGGCTACGACGGAGTCCGCTCTGCGGACGGAAGATGATAGCCCACCGCTTCAGCGGTGGGTAGAGTTTATTGAAGGGGAGTGCCCCAGGCACGGCAGGCTTGAGGACGAGCAACGTCTCGGCGACGCCCCGCAGAGCTGATCTCGCAACTCTACTCGTGCCGCGCGACCTGCCTGCAAAACAAAACGGCACGAAGAACTCGCATTCTCCGTGCCCTCAGTGTCTCCTGGTGAAAGCCTTACGCTTTGGTCCCCTGCGTCTTCAACACCTCAATCGCCTTGTTCAACTGATCGTCCGGCTGGTTGGCCTTCTGTTTCTCTTCCTGCGCCTGGTCGTCGGCGTTCTCGTCCTCATCCGGAGCGATAAAGTCATCGTTGTTGTCGGCAATCAGGATATTCGGCGTGATCGCCGTGTCCTCCAACGCCTTGCCGGAAGGCGAATAGTACTTCGCCACCGACAGGATCAGAGCCGAACCGTCCGGCATATCGATTACCTTCTGGATCGCGCCCGCGCCAAACGTCTTGTCCCCGACCACGTCCCCGCGCGCGTTCTCCATGATCGCAGCCGCCACCACTTCCGCCGGGCCGGCTGTGCCGCGATTCACCAGCACCACCAGCGGCAGACTGGTCATGACCGCCTTCTGCGGGTCGGCATTGAATGTCTGCTTGGGATACTTCTGGCCTTGCAGATACGTGATGGTGCCGTGATTCAGGAAAAGATTCGCGGTCGCGATACCCTCGTCCTCTTCGCCATCACCCGAGTTGCGCAGGTCAAGAATGATCTTCTTGGCGCCATCCTTTTGCAGTGCCTTCAGCTTGTTGGCAAGCTCCTGCGAGCGCCCTTTAGGAAAGTCATCCACCTTGATGTAGCCAATGCCATCCGCCATCATCTTGTCGGTGGGTGGCGGATCGGTAACCACGGCCAGCGTTAGCGCCGACTTCACCGGCTGCGCCCGACGCGGCCGTACCACGGAAACGTTGACCACCGATCCCGGAGGCCCCGTCAATCGGCCATCGATTTCCGCCAGCGACATGTCACGGGTGGACTTGTTTTCGATTGCCTCGATGATGTCTCCGCTTTCAATCTCAGCTTTGTCGGCCGGCCCGCCGGGAATCACCGAGATCACGGCGGCATAGCCGTAGCGCTTGGAAACCGCCGCGCCAATGCCCGCCCTGCCTTCCTTGCGCTGCTTGTATTCTTTGAACTCCGTGGGATCCAGATAGCTGGAGTTGGCGTCCAGCGATTCGAGCAGCCCATGCAGTGCGCCATTGGTCACCGCCGCGATGTTGGGCTCCTCGACATACTCGTCCCGGATGCGCGACAGCACCTCGCTGTACACGCCCAGTTGGCGATACGAGCCGTCGTCGTGGGTGTCGGCCTTGACGCCCAGTTGACCAATGATGACGAACGAGGCAATCAGGAAAGACAGAGCAAGAACAATAAACTTGGTGGTCTTCGACATTGACATGTGTAATTCGCTGTTCGGAGGGATACCGCCGCTGGATCACTCCTATTCTAACTCACTTCGATGCCGGCACTCTCGGGAATGTTCCGGAAAATCAGACTGAAATACCTAAGTTCGCTCGAGGATTGGACGCGGCCGGAAGGGGATTGTAAGCCGAAACATAGTCGGCCTGATAAACTCCTTTGTTCACCCGTGGATATCGAGCGAATAGCCAGCCATGTCCCGTCCTCTTGTCAAATCCCGCGCCCTGCAAAAACGCGCCGAGCAGCTTATCCCCGGCGGCGTTAACTCGCCCGTTCGCGCCTTTGGCTCCGTCGGCGGCGACCCGCCTTTCCTGGTTCGCGGCTTGGGCGCGTACGTCTGGGACGCCGACGGCAATCGCTACATCGATTATGTCGGCTCCTGGGGGCCGCTGATCCTCGGCCACTCCAATCCTGAGGTCATCGGGGCGATCATCGAGGCCGCGCGCGACGGCACCAGCTTCGGCGCTTCGACCCCGGCCGAAGCCGACCTCGCCGCGCTTGTCATCGAAGCCTTCCCGGCCATCGAGAAGGTTCGCTTCGTCAGCTCGGGCACGGAAGCGACCATGTCCGCCATTCGCCTCGCACGCGCTGCCACCGGCCGCAAGATCATCGTGAAGTTTGAGGGTTGTTATCACGGCCACAGCGACGCGCTGCTGGTGAAGGCGGGCTCAGGCGTCGCAACGCTCGGCATTCCCGGCTCGGCCGGCGTGCCGCAGGAGTTCGTCGATTTCACTCTCGCCCTGCCTTACAACGATGTCCCCGCCGTCGCCGCCGCCTTCGACAAGTTCAAAGACCAGATCGCCTGCGTCATCGTTGAACCTGTGGTCGGCAACATGGGCTGCGTGCTTCCCACGCCCGGGTATCTCGCCGCTTTGCGAATCATCACCGCCGATGCAGGATCGCTGCTCATCTTCGATGAAGTAATGACAGGTTTCCGCGTGGCCTTCGGCGGAGCGTCGGAGCTCTACAACATCAAGCCCGACCTCACGACCTTAGGCAAGATCATCGGCGGCGGCTTGCCTGTCGGCGCTTACGGTGGGCCAGCCATGCTCATGGACATGATCGCGCCCGTCGGTCCGGTTTATCAGGCCGGGACGCTGAGCGGCAATCCCTTGGCGATGGCTGCTGGTATTGCGACTCTACGCCAGCTGAAGGCCAACAGGGAACAGTTCTACAAGCAGCTAGACGAAATGGCGGGCAAGCTGGTCGCGGGTGTCACACAAGCAGCGCAAGAAGCCGGGATCGCGATGACCGCCAATCGCGTCGGCTCCATGTTCACCTTCTTCTTTACCGATAGGCAGGTGAAAGATTGGACCAGCGCCGTCACCTGCGACACAGCGAAGTTCGGCCGCTTCCACGGATCCCTGCTCGATGCCGGCGTCTGGCTGCCGCCATCGCAGTTCGAAGCCGCATTCCTCAGCCTCGCCCACACTCAGGGCGACATCGACGACACCATCGCCGCCGCCCGCGAAGCGTTGGCGCTGGTGTAGCGGTTCTGAATTGTTTTGAAGGGGCGCAGCTTCAACTGCGCCGCTCGCGATTATTCTTGTCATCACGAAGCCGCGGGAAGGAGCGCTGCGACCGAGCGCCGTAGGCGTGGCTCAGTCTAGCCCAGCACGGAGCGTAGCGAAGTGCTGGGTTTGGCGGCAATTTTGACCCCAGTCCCGTAGGGACGGCAGGATTCTCGGCGAAATCCGCCTACGCCCGCGCCGACTGCTCATCCCCGCCCAGCGGCAGGAAATACTGCGTTCCGCGAATGGGTTCGCTGACGCGCCGCAGCAGCGCCTGCAAGTCTTCGCTGCGCTCCACAAAATCGATCTCCGACGTATTCACGATCAGCAAGTCCGACGACGTGTAGTGAAAGAAGAAGTGCTCATAAGCCTTGATCACCTCTTCCAGGTAATCGTCGCTGATCGCTTTCTCGCCGGGCGCGCCTTTTTTCTTCAGCCGCTTCTTCAGTACCTCGGGCGTGGCTTGCAGGTAGATCACGAGGTCCGGCGCAGGCACGTTCTGCCGGAAGAGCTCGTAGTAGCGGTTGTAAATCTCCAACTCGGCGTCTCCCAGATTGAGGCACGCGAACAGCTTGTCCTTCTCGAAGATGTAATCGGCCACATAAGTCTTGTTAGGATTGCCCTTGATGTTCAATCCCCCAAGCTGCTCATAGCGCGCAATGAGAAACGCGAACTGCGCCTGGAACGCGGCTCCGGGCTCTCCCTGGTAGAACGGGCGCAGAAACGGATTTTGTTCCGGCTCGCTTATGCGCTGCGCGTGCAGGGTCTCTGCAATCACCCGGCTGAGCGTGCTCTTGCCGACTCGGATTGGGCCCTCGACTGCAATGTACCGCGGTGGTTCAAACAGGTTCGCCATGATCGGAGAAAGGCTACGATTCGCAGAATATCTTGCGCGCGCCTCCGTGGCAATTACTTGCTTGTAAAACTGTGGCCAAGTTTTCCACCGCAGTGCCGCTTTTCGCTCTTTGCCGTTCGCTTTTCCTGTTTCTGCTTTGATATTTCGGCTTCCATAGGCTTGGAACTCGCCGCCAAAGATTCTTCTGGCGAAGAGCGAATGGCGAAAGGCGCAAGGCCCGCACGCTACAATCGAGTTGATGCTCCCAGCGATCGTCAGCGCCGCAGGCCTCGCCGGAATGGCCACCTGGGCGGGCTTCCACACTATGTGGCCCACCTCCCAGGTGTACGGCGCAACCTTCGCCGGTCTGCCATCCAGTTCTCGCTTGCTGGCGCTCACCTACGACGACGGCCCCAACGATCCCTACACCTGGCGCATGATGGAGGTCCTGGAGCGCCACGGGGTGAAGGCGACGTTCTTCCTCATTGGCCGGTTTGTTCAGCAGAAACCGGAAATCGCGCGCGCTCTCGTCGCCGCCGGACACGCTATCGGAAGCCACACTTGGGACCATCCCAACCTGATCTTCGCCTCCGCCGCCGAGGTGCGCCGCCAACTCCAGCAGACCCAGCAGGCCATCCTCGACGCCACGGGTGTCGACGTCCAGCTCTTTCGGCCGCCGTTTGGTGGACGCCGTCCGGCGTCGCTCCGCGTAGCTCGCTCCTTAGGATTGCAACCCGTAATGTGGAATGTCACCGGTCAGGACTGGAAGGCCAAATCCGCCGGCGACATCATCACCCGCGCCGAGCGGCAGATTCGCGGCGGCAATGTCATCCTGCTGCACGACGGGGAATACCATCGCATCGGCGTCGACCGTAGCTACAGCGTCGAAGCCAGCGACCGTATCTTGTCGCGCTACCAGCCTGAAGGCTATGAGTTCGTGACGGTTCCGCGGATGATGGCGAATCATCGCGTCGCGACTGGCAAGTAATTACTCCGGAACGGCCGCTAGCGGACGCGCCTGCTGCGCTCCATCCAGTTGCGCCAGTAGGTCATCGACCCGCGCTTCCAGGATGTTGCGAATCGAGAGGATCCCCAGCACCTTGCCCTCCTCGCTCACAATGGGCATGTGGCGATAATGCCGCTCCAGCATTACCGCCAGCACTTCACTCGGGGTCGTCGCTTCCGTCGCCATCTCGACAATGGGGCTCATCAGCTCTCGTACCGGAGTGAGGTATGGATCGCGACCGCTGAGCGCGAACTTGGCCAGTACATCGCGTTCGGTAAACATTCCAGCCACAACTGTTTGTTCGTCGACCACGGCGACCGCGCCAACCGCTTTGTCGATCATGGTTCGTATGGCGTCCTCGACCGTCGCCTCTACCGACACCGTTGCCGGTCCCTCGTCACACCATTGCAGAAGACTCATGACAGTAGAATTCCTTTCATCGCTGGAATGCGAGGTTATGTTCCCCGAGCCCCAGCCGTCAAGTATGAGTTGAGCAACGGTGCGCTGAAAGCGGATAATCCCTATATGCTTTCCCGACGCGTTTGCCTGCTGTTGACCCTCGCCGTGACGGTTGCGTTTTCCTCGCTGACGCTAGGGGCTTCCAAGGATTTTGTTCCCCCGCGCGCCGAGAATGCCAACACCTATGCCACTAAGGACGCTCACTCTAGCGAGAAGGTGACTGCGGCCATTGATCTCTACAACACTTCGCCCAAGGACAGCATCTTCATCACGCCCTACAACCAGGAAGGCATTCTGCCGGTCTTCCTGGTGATCACGAATGACGGCGACCAGCCCGTCACGCTAAACAACATGCGAGTGCAGTTGGTGACCGCAGGGCGCACCAAGCTGGACTCACTAACGGCAGACGATGTCTTTCGCCGCGTCGCCCACATCAGCGGCAGCACGGCCCCTCAGCCTCGCGTTGGCCCCATCCCGCTGTCGGGCAACAAGAACAAGAAGGCCCAGAAACAGTACGAAGAGATCATGGCCGCGAATTTCGCTGCTGAAGCGGTCGAGCCGCACACTACCAAGTCGGGCTTTCTGTTTTTCGACGTGTCCGGCGTCAAGCAGCCAGTCGAGGGCGCGCACATCTATCTGACCGGGGTACGGGATGCCGGCGGCAGTGAACTTATGTATTTCGAGATTCCAGTCACCCCGCCGACTGCCGGCGCCGCATCGCAATAAAACTACCGAACTTGCCTGCCGCTGACTTGGCTTCGCCGTCGGCCTCTCGGGCTGCGGGGGCTCCCCTTTGAGTTGCCGCGGCACGTCTTTGAAAGGGCACGCCTTCAGGCGTGCCGTCCTATCTGAGGGAATATGCGCGCTTCCTCAAAACCGGACGCGCAAAAGTCGGTGCTTAGCCGCTCGTCCGCCGGGGTTCCTATGAATTCAGTATGATCGAGAACATCGCTTTCGAGGAGAATATCTGTGCATCGAACGACACTTGGCGATTTTGAGCTGACAATCCTCTCGGACGGTAACTATCACATCGACGGCGGCACCATGTTCGGCATAATCCCCAGGGTTATGTGGGAAAAGCGCATCACGCCTGACGACCGCAACACCATTCCGATGGGCACAAACTCGCTGCTGGTCCGCACCGGCAAACAGAACGTCCTCATCGAGACCGGCATCGGCAACAAGCTGAACGAGAAAAGTCAGGCCATCTATCGCAACGAGGAACTGCTGATGAAGAGCTTCGAGCAAGCCGGAATTTCGCCCGACGAGATCGACATCGTCATCAATACGCATCTGCATTTCGACCACTGTGGCTGGAACACCCACTACAAAGACGGCAAGCCGGTCGCGACCTTTCCTCGCGCAACCTACTACGTCCAGGAAGGCGAACTGCAACATGCTCACGAGCAGCACGAGCGCGACCGAGTGAGCTACATGACCGACAATTACGATCCCCTGGTCAACAGCGGGCAAATGAAGCTGCTCAAAGGCGACGCGGAAATCGTTCCCGGCATCTCCGTCAAGGTCTATCCCGGTCACACTCGTGACATGCAAGCAGTGATCGTTCAGAGCGGGGGCAAGGTTGCTGCTTATCCCAGCGATCTCATTTGCGATGCCAAGCACCTCGATCCTACCTGGACTCTTGGCTTCGATCTCTATCCGTTGGAAAGCATCGCCAACAAGCATCGCTTTTACGAGGTTGGCATTCCCGAACAATGGCTCGTGGTCTTCACTCACGATCACGAATTGCCTTGGGCATACCTTGAGATTGGCGAAAAGGGACGGCCGGTGGCACGGCCAATCCGGCAGAAAGTGGGCTGAAGGCGCGGCCCTAAAGCGCTATTTACTGTCTACTTGCTTAGTCCTACTATGTGGGATATCAAAGATGGTGGGAGGGTGACGATGGGCAAGAAGAACAAGAAAGACAAGAAGAAAAGTAAGCGTAAAGACGAAGAGCGGTCCCCGGCTTCCGCTGCTTCAGAAAAGAGCGGCATCAAGCTCGATCTGCGCTCGGTCGAGATCCCGCCTCGTCCCAAGCCTATGAAGGGTAGTGATATTCGCGCCTTGCGCGAGGGGCTGAACGCCAGTCAGGCGCTGTTCGCGCGTCTGTTGAATGTCAGTTCGAATGCGGTCGAGAGTTGGGAGCAGGGCGTCCGCCAACCGCGCCAGGCTACGCTCAAGCTGTTGCATGTCGCCCGTAAGAACCCCGACGTGCTGTTGAGCTAGCAGCTTTAGTTCAGGTCGCAGCCGCCGTTCATCCGGCAGCAGTTCGCCTGTCCGCAGCCGGCCTCTGGCGACGCTGCACCGCTGCTCTTGCTGACAGCGAAGGTCGAGAGCTGTTTCTCCAGCTTTTCAGTATGACAATTAGGACACTCCGGCGTCTGCTGGCCAAACAGGATGGCTTCGAACTTGTGTCCACAACCTTCGCAGCGGTATTCGAAAATTGGCATGAATTACTCCAATCCGCGTGATTCGCAGCCTATCGTTGGTTTATAGCGAATCGGCTGCGACCATAAAGACATCATTATAGATGCAGGAGCTTGGTCTATCCTTCCCCACAACAAATCTGGCCGAGGTTCGTCGGAGCTTCGGCTTCCTCCGGCCGAGTCCGCGCTGCAGCAGGACTTCTTCGGCGAGCCTTTTCGGCCGCGCCGACCCTTTGTCAGCGGTCATGCCCAGACGATCGCCGGAAACTTCCTGCCGCGACGCAATCTGCTGCCTCCGCCGCAGGAGCGGCTGTTTCAGGTCGAGCCGGAAGTTCAGGTGCTCTGCCACTGTCATTGGCAGCCCGAGCGCAAAACTGCGATGACCCTGATTATCGTGCATGGACTCGAGGGCTCCAGCGAATCGCAGTACGTGATCGGCACCGGCAGCAAAGCTTGGACAGCGGGGATGAATGTAGTGCGCATGAACATGAGGAACTGTGGTGACACAGAGCATCTCGGTCCCACTTTGTACAACTCCTCAATGTCGGGCGATGTCGGGGCGATTGCGCAAACCCTGATCAACGAAGATGGCCTGCAAAAGCTGACGTTCGTGGGATACTCCATGGGCGGCAACCTGGTGCTGAAGCTGCTTGGCGAATGGGGAACGGGTGCGCCGCCGCAAGTAAAAGCCGCGGTCGGCGTCTCTCCGGCAATGGACCTTGCGCCTTCGTCCGATGCGTTGCACGCGCGCGTCAATCGCGTCTACGAATGGAAGTTTCTCCTGGGATTACGCCGCCGCATCTTGCGTAAAGCTGCGCTTTATCCTGATCGTTACGATGTGCGCTACTTGCGCGGCATGCGCAGCTTGCGCGACTTCGACGACCAGATTACCGCCCGCTACTCCGGATTCCGCGACGCTCAGGATTACTACACGCGCGCCGCCTCCAGTGGCGTTATCGATCGCATCGCTGTTCCCACCCTGGTGCTCCATGCCCAGGACGACCCGTTCATCCGCGTGCTGCCGGACACGCGCGCGAAGCTGCTGGGCAATTCGCACATCACCTTCATCGAGACAGCGCAGGGCGGACATTGCGCCTTCCTCGCCGCTCCCGACGGCTATGACGGCCGCTGGGCCGAGCGCCAGGCGGTTGCCTTTATCCAGCGCGTCGATCAAACATAACCAGTCAAGCCTTCCGCCGATTAGCCCGCGGCGTGCCGACCGCGGACTTATCCCACACTGTGGGCTGGTTTGATTATTAACCTGGTTGGAGTAGAATTTCCGACACTTCGTTCTGCGTGGCATTATCACTGCTCAAGTGGCCTCAGCCGGACGGCAAACGCAAGGGACACTGCTGTTGTCAAGCAGTCTTGAACCAGGGCTGCGAATCCAGTTACGAGGTCCCGCAAAGACACTGCAATCGGGAGCACATTAATGTCAAGTGGAATGTCGGATGCTTTCGTATTTTTCGGAGCCACGGGAGACCTGGCTAACAAGCAGATTTTCCCGTCTCTGCAAGACCTGATTCGCTACGAGGGATTCAACGTTCCCATTATCGGCGTTGCCAAGGCCGGTTGGAACCTGGACCAACTCAAGGCTCGTGCCAAGGAGAGCCTGGAGAACCACGGCGGTCTGGAGCAGGCAGCCTTCGAAAAGATGCTCAGCCTTTTACGCTACGTCGATGGCGACTACGCCGACGCGGCGACTTTCACCGAGCTCCGCAAGCAACTCGGCGACGCCAAAGCTCCCCTTCATTATCTCGCCGTTCCGCCCAGCTTGTTTGGTACGGTCGCCGACGGGCTGGCGAAATCCAGCTGCGCGACCAATGCGCGAGTGGTGATCGAGAAGCCTTTCGGCCACGACTTAGCTTCAGCGCAAGAGCTGAACCGCACCCTGCATCGCTTCTTTCCTGAGGAAAACATCTATCGCATCGATCACTACCTGGGCAAAGAGCCAGTGCAGAACATGCTGTACCTGCGCTTTGCCAACCCAATCTTCGAGCCCATCTGGAACCGCGAACATGTCCGCAGCATCCAGATCACCATGGCGGAGAGTTTCGGCGTGAGCGACCGTGGCAGGTTCTACGATGAGACCGGCGCCATCCGAGACGTTGTCCAGAACCACATGTTGCAGGTGCTGGGCAATCTGACGATGGGTCCGCCTACGGGCGAGGATCACGATGCCGAACGCGATCAGAAGGCCGCGTTGCTCAAAGCCGTCGTTCCCCTCAAACCGGAAGACGTTGTCCGCGGCCAATACAAAGGCTACAAGAGCGTCCCCGGCGTAGCTCCAGCTTCTACCGTTGAGACCTTCGTCGCCCTCAAGCTCCATATCGATAGCTGGCGCTGGGCCGGCGTTCCTATCTACATTCGCGCCGGCAAAGTCATGCCGGTCACCTGCATGGAAGCGATTGTGGAGTTCAAGCGTCCGCCGCGGGAGACGTTCCACGAGATTGTGCCGCCGCGTTCCTCGCACGTGCGGATGCAAGTCAGCCCCGACATCAGTATCGATCTTGGCGTTCGCGTCAAGGTTCCCGGCGAGCGCATGGTGGGCCAGGACGTGGAATTGAAACTAAAGAGCCAGGCGGTTGACGACATGCCGCCCTACCAGCGGCTGCTCGGCGATGCCATGCGCGGCAACGGAGAGCTGTTTGCCCGTCAGGATCTGGTGGAAGCTCAGTGGCGCATCGTCCAACCGATCCTCGACAACGTTACGCCAGTCTACGAATATGAGCCGGGCACATGGGGCCCGGATGAAGCCTGCCAACTCATTTCGCAGGATGGGCCGTGGATCGATCCCCTGCCATCGACCGCTGACGACAAATGAGCGCAAAGAGGAGTTCCAAGACGAGGGCTTCGGTCCGGTCCGCTGCACCACGCAGAATGAAGGAACTGGTGTTTCTGTTTGATGTCGACAACACACTGCTCGACAACGATCGCATGCAGAACGATCTGTTCCGCCACATTGGCCGCGAGTTCGGCAAAGAGGCTCGTCAGCGTTATGTGGCTATCTTCGAAGATCTGCGCAGCAAGCTTGGCTATGCGGACTACCTCGGCGCGCTCCAGGGGTACCGGCAGGAGAAGTTGCGCGATCCACGTTTCCTCCACGTGGCAAACTGGCTGATCGAGTATCCCTTTGCGGCGCGCCTGTATCCCGAGGCCCTGGATGTCATCAAACATGTGAAGCGCTGGGGACAAGTGGCCATTTTGTCCGATGGCGATGCCGTTTTCCAGCCGCGGAAGGTCGAGCGTTCTGGATTATGGAAGGCCTTTGCCGGAAATGTGATGATCTTTATCCATAAAGAGCAGGAGCTGGAGTGTGTGGAACGCCTTTATCCCGCCAGACACTATGTGATGGTCGATGACAAATTGCGGCTCCTCGAAGCCATCAAAGATGTCTGGAAGGACCGTGTAACGACCGTGTTTGTGCGGCAGGGCCACTACGCGCGGGACAAGAAAGCGTTTGCTGACTATCGGCCTGCGGACATCAGCATCCGGCGCATCGCCGACCTGCTGGACCTGGAATGGCGCTCTTGGGTTCCAAAACAGCTGCCGAGCGAACCTGCGTAGAGAAGAGGTAACAAGATGAAAGCCACGCAACAACTGCATGACCTTGGACAGAGTCTATGGCTCGACAACATCACCCGTGAGTTGCTCGATACTGGCACGTTAAAGCGCTACATCGACGAGTTGTCGGTGACCGGTCTCACCTCCAATCCCACGATCTTCGATAACGCGATGACTCACGGGAACTCCTATGACAAGGAAATTGCCAAGCTGACGTCCAGCGGGCTCTCCGCCGAAGACGCGTTCTTCGAGATGGCGATCGAGGACCTTCGCCGCGCCGCCGACCTCTTTGCTCCCATTCACCAGCGCACCGCGACAGTAGACGGGTGGGTCTCGCTCGAGGTTTCTCCGCTGCTGGCTTATGACGCCAAGACGACGGTCACAGTAGCTAAGGCACTGCATCAAAAAGCGGCCCGTCCGAATCTGTTCATCAAAATCCCCGGCACGCCCGAAGGAAAAGCTGCGATCGAGGAGGCAATCTTTTCCGGCGTGTCAGTGAACGTGACCCTGCTCTTCAGCCGCGAGCACTATCTTGGCGCCGCGGAAGCCTACATGCGTGGACTGGAGCGCCGCGTCGAAGCCGGCCTAAGTCCCGACGTGCGCTCCGTCGCGTCGCTGTTCGTCAGCCGCTGGGATAAGGCGACCATGGACAAAGTGCCTGCTGATCTGCGCGACAGGCTCGGTCCGGCGATCGGCCAACAGGCGTACAAAGCCTATCGCGATGTGCTGGAGTCCGATCGCTGGCAACGCCTGGCCAACCTGGGCGCGCGCGCGCAACGCCTGCTCTTCGCCAGCACGGGAACGAAAGATCCCAAAGCCTCGGACGTGCTTTACATCGGCGCATTGGCCGCGCCCAATACCGTCGATACCATGCCGGAAGAAACGCTGCTTGCCTTCAGCCAGCACGGCAATGTTACAAAAACGATTCCGCGTGACGGCGGCGACTGCGAGCAGACATTATCGGCATTCACCAAAACCGGTATCGATCTGAAGAAGCTCGCCGCGGATTTGCAATCGGAGGGCGCGAAGTCATTCGATGATTCGTGGAAGGATCTCATAACTTCCATTGAAACCAAGAGCAAGGCGTTGAAGTAGCTGCGAGCCATTAGCCGGGAGCTTCGAGCGAGTTTCTAAGTACGGTAGCGACATTCGAGTTTTGGCTCGAGGCTCGTGGCTTTGACCGATTTCATAACGAGGAATTCACGGGAGAAGTAAATTATGCCTGAGCCCACGACGACTACCCAGCGACCCATCGATACTCCAGCCTGGAAATCGCTTCAGGACCACTACGAAAAAATCAAAGATGCCCAGCTGCGGCAGTTGTTCGCCGACGACCCACAGCGTGGGACACGGCTCACCGCCGAAGCCGCGGGCTTGTATCTGGATTACTCCAAGAACCGGGTCACCGACGAGACCATGACCCTTTTGGTCCAGTTGGCTCGCGAGCGCGGTGTGGAAGCCCGCCGCGATGCCATGTTCCGTGGTGAGAAGATCAACATTACAGAGAGGCGTGCGGTGCTGCACATAGCTTTGCGCGCCCCGCGGGGCGCCAGAATCGAAGTTGACGGAAAAGATGTCGTGGCTGACGTTCACGCCGTGCTCGACAAGATGGCAGCTTTCTCCAACCGCGTTCGGAGCGGAGAGTGGAAGGGCCACACTGGCAAACCGATCAAAAATGTTATCAACATCGGCATTGGTGGCTCGTATCTTGGCCCGGAGATGGCCTACGACGCGCTGCGCGACTTTACCGATCCCTCGATGAAGTTTCGTTTCGTCGCCAACGTCGATGGCGCCGCCTTCACCGATGCCACCCACGACCTCGACCCCGCCGAAACGCTTTTCATTCTGTCCTCGAAGACTTTCACTACGCTGGAGACCATGACCAATGCGGCCACCGCGCGCAAGTGGATCGTCGACTCGCTGAAAAGCGACGCGGCTGTGGCCAAGCACTTTGTCGCTGTCTCGACGAACGGCGAGGGCGTGGCGAAGTTCGGCATCGATACCGCCAACATGTTCGGCTTCTGGGATTGGGTCGGGGGGCGGTATTCGATGGATTCGGCCATCGGCCTGTCGACCATGATTGCTGTTGGCCCGGATGGTTTTGCCGAGTTGCTCGCCGGCTTCCACGCGATGGACGAGCATTTCCGCACCGCGCCGCTGGAGAAGAACCTTCCCGCGCTAATGGGACTTCTGACAGTGTGGTACAACAACTTTTTCGGCGCCCAAACCGTCGGCATTATGCCTTACTCGGACAACATGAAGCGCTTCCCAGCCTACCTGCAGCAGTTGCAGATGGAGAGCAACGGCAAGCACGTCGATCTGGAAGGCAATCACGTGGAGTGGCAGACCGGGCCAATCATCTGGGGCGAGCCTGGCACCGATGGCCAGCATTCGTTCTACCAGTTGATCCATCAGGGGACGAAGCTGATCCCATGTGACTTTATTGCTTTCTGCCAGCCGCTGAGCCCGCTGAAGGTACAGCACGATTACCTGATGGCGAACGTCTTCGCGCAGGCCGAGGCGCTGGCGTTCGGCAAGACCGCCGCGGAATTGAAAGCCGAAGGTTCGGCCGACTTCCAGACGCCGTTCCGCGTTTGCGAAGGCGACCGCCCAACGAATACCATCCTGGCCGACAAGCTCACGCCGCGGGCGTTGGGCACATTGGTTGCCTTGTATGAGCACAACGTCTTCACTCAGGGTGCTGTCTGGAACATCGATTCCTTCGACCAGTGGGGCGTGGAGCTGGGTAAGGTGCTGGCCAAGCGCATCATCCCCGAGTTGGAAAGCGAGGCGGCGCCGCAGCTGAAGCATGACAGTTCGACCAACACGCTGATCAGCCGCTATCGCAAGGCGCTAGGCCGGAAGATCTGAAATCGAGTGCAATTGTTGTAAACCCTAGTGGCCGGAGCATGCCTTTACAGGCTGCTGAAAACTCGATTTCGATTTGTCTTGAAGGGGCACAGCTTTAGCTGTGCCGTTGCAAGTTCTTATTGTTCTGATTCCGGGCGGGCTTCAGCCCGCGAGAAACCTCTGGTTAGCCTGGATCACGATGACCACCCTCACCGCATCGCCGGATCCACACGCCGCACTAAAGAAAGCTGCGGCGGAATACGCCGTCCGCTACGTCGAGTCCGGCATGACTGTCGGGCTCGGCACCGGCTCGACGGCTATCTTCGCTATTCAGCGCATCGGCGCTCTTCTGAAGAGCGGGGACTTGAAAGAGATCGTAGGCTTCGCGACCTCGCGGGCCTCATGGGACGCCGCGGTTGCACTCAACATCCCAATGTTGCTGGATGACTTGCCCCAGGCTATCGACGTCACCATCGATGGCGCCGACGAAGTTGATCCGCAGCTCAACCTGGTTAAGGGAGGCGGCGGTGCACTGCTGCGCGAGAAGCTGGTTGCACAGGCCACGGCCCGCGAGATCATTGTCGTCGACGAGAGCAAACTCTCGCCGCGGCTCGGCACCCTACACGTTCTGCCGGTCGAAGTTCTTCCATTCGGCTGGCTTTCGCAGGCGCGGTTCCTGGCATCACTTGGCGCCAAGTATGTCGTTCGTCAGACCACCGGCGGCGAGGAGTACCGTACCGACCAGGGCAACATGATTCTCGACTGCGACTTCGGCCCGATCGCCGACGCCCCCAAGCTCGCACGCGGACTCGAGGCCCGGGCCGGAATTGTCGAGCACGGGCTGTTTCTCGGCTTGACGCACTTGGTCGTGGTTAGCGGCCCAAACGGAATTCGCGAGATGACCAGCGACAATCCTAAGAGCTGAACTTCCTCACTCTTCCTTGAACAGTCCCGCCCAGGAATCGTCGAGATTGTCCCAGCGATCGCGCTCCAGCCAGTTTGCCTGCGAGTCAGGAAGATAGAGGACGCCGTGTCCCTCAGGACACATAAGCTCGGTTCCGGCCCAGTCGAGCAGAACGTGTCCCGTAGCGCCAATCTGAATTGGAGTTCCCAGGCGGCGCAAACAAACGCGGCAGCGGCGTTGTTGGTCATGGATTGCCCAGGACAATGGAGCAACGGAAAGAATCAGGAAGAGCCACAGCGCAATGCCATTGGCCATGGGATGTATGGAGCCGACAAAGTACACTGAAAGCCAGCGAACCGCCCTCCAGGAAAACAATCCGGTTACCAGCAACAACAGCCCTGTCTTGGCCGCGAAAAATGTCCACCATCGGCAGCGGTCGCGCCAGCTGAGGGGCGCGCGTCCCATGCCGCCCCCGGAGCGCACATAGACAATCAACATTGCGCCAGTCATGGCCAAGAGCACGAACAGCAGATAAGTGCTTATATAGCGCCGCATCTCCGCCCGTCCCGATGTGACCACCAGTAGCGAGGCAGGGAGAACATAACCGGCGTTCTCCGTCCGATCCGCGAGATCGGTCTCCACCTCCTGCGGCGTCGCTGTCGCCTTCATGCGGGCCACGGCACCAATGCGCTCAACAAAGTTGCTAAACGATGGTGAGGCCGAGTCCAGCAGGGCCCAGACGGCAATCTCCGGCGATAGTAGATGGAAATTGCGTGGCAAAACGCCGACCACGGTTCGCGGGCTGCCGTCCAACGTGACTTGCCGGCCAACGATTGCCGGATCGCCATGCAGCTGCAGTTGCCAGATTTCATGGCTCAGAAGCACACAGTTGGCGCAGGTCTCCTCGTCCCCAGCACGTAAGGTTCGGCCGATGGCAGCATGGAGGTCCAACACCTGGAAAAATTCTGGCGCAACCCGGGCTGACAGGATGGGAACAGTTCGCTGCGATGCTGTCAGGGTTCCCGGGCCCCATGAGTAAGGTGCGACGGCGTCCAGAAGCTTACTGCCCTTCCAGGTTGAGGCTAGATCGAGCAGCGTCTCGGAAGGGACCCGGCGAAACTTGCCATTCAAACTGATCACGCAGAAGCGCTCGGGATTCGATAGCGGCGAGGATAGAAACGACCACAGGGCAGGGATGATTCCGCCTGCCAGTATTACTACTGCCAAAAACAACCCAATTCCACCCAGACAAGTCGCGGGAGAACGCTCCACGCTGTCCGCGCGCTGGAAGAACTGATCGCGATCGAATCGCACCCAGAACGCGGCCGGGAAGGCGCTCCAGCAGAAGCGGGCCAGTTCGAGCTTCTTGTCGCGATTGAGTTGACCTGATTCCGCCAGGAAAAGGCACCAATGCCAGACCTGACTGGTCCAACTCTCCCGCCAGCGGACACGCTGTCCGCGAGGCACAATGCAACTCGCCAGCCACAGCACCGACCGGCAAGCGAAAAGCGTCCTCTGTAACGGACCAGGAAAGCGCATGGCTCAAACAATCATGAGATGACGCAAACCGTGGTCCGTTGCAGCCAAAGCGGCGAAAAATTTCCTGTACTCTTGCCGAACCCTATCTCGCGATTGTCGTACTCAATTAGGTTTAGAAACATCCGCCATGAGTCGTTGCCTTCGGATGGTTATTGCCGCAGAATGAGCTATTGCAAATCTCTTCCGTTGAAGGTATAAACCGAAACATTCTCGCTCTAGCATTCTGCGCTGTCGCAAAGGATATGGCACCTTTGTGAGGCCCGCATCAGAAGTCGCTAGTTTGGTCCGGATTGGTGTGTAGGGTTGCCGATCACAAGGAGTCAGGCAGTCACCGGCATGCGAGCCGGCGAAAACCGTTAGCCCGTAGTGCTGACCATCGTTCACTTGTTCTCCACCGAATGTACACGCGACCCACACACCGCGAGAGGGCCACCCCGGGGCGTTCGGACCACTCGGCGAAAGGCTGCCTGGGCTCCCGCGGCTCAGTCACGCTGCTTTCTCTTTGGGCCCTCGCTGCCAGCCAAACAGCGTTCGCTTCCACGGCTGGTCCGTCGTCGACCCCGTCGCTTCTAAATCCTGCTTCCACTCCCGCCCACGACATTTACCATCTGTCGCTGTTTGTAATGGCCATTTGCCTTGCCATCTTTCTCGTGGTTTTCAGCCTGATCGTGTATGCGGCTGTGAAGTATCGAAAACGATCCACCGACAATGGTCACGAGCCGCCACAGATTTACGGCAGCAACCAGGTGGAACTGGCATGGACCGTGATCCCCGTTTTGATTGTGGTGGTGCTGTTCCTGGCAGCGGCACGGGTGATCCATGCGGTCGAGGACGCGCAGTTTCCTCCCAATGCAATCGAGGTGACTGCCATTGGTCATCAGTTCTGGTGGGAATTTCAGTATCCCGGCTACGGTTTTGTCACGGCGAATGAGCTGCACGTCCCGGTCAGTGACCCCAGCCACCCCACGCCCACGCACATCACGCTGCTGTCGGCGGACACCGACCACAGCTTCTGGGTCCCGCAGCTGGCGGGCAAGGTTGACCTGATTCCCAATCGCAAGAACGAAATGTGGATTGACCCCCACGATGTGGGACATTACGTGGGACAGTGTGCCCAGTATTGCGGAACGCAACACGCCAAGATGCTGCTGAACGTAATGGTCGATTCGCCCGAAGATTTCGAAAAGTGGACGCAGCAGCAGAAGACACCGGCAGCAATGTCCAACCAGGTAGTCGCCGGGCGCAAGGTGTTCGAAGCGAACGCCTGCATGAACTGTCATACGATCACGGGCACAATTGCCAATGGCAAGTTTGGCCCCGACCTGACGCACTTGATGAGCCGCACTACCATTGCGTCAGGCGCAGCACCCAACACCCAACCTAATTTGCTGCTGTGGGTCGAACAGCCCGATGCGATCAAGCCCGGCTGTCTGATGCCGGCTATGCAACTCGATGAGCAGGACACGAAGGCTGTAGTGGCGTATCTGATGAGCTTGCAGTAGACGTTTGGAGAAACTGATGGCCGATGCGCAACCAATATTGCCGCCCTTGATCATTACGCCGGAGCGCGAGGGATCTCGCCCGCTGGTGCAAGTGCTGCACGACTGGATCGTCACGGTCGATCACAAGCGGCTGGGGCTGATGTATTTCAGCTATGGCATCCTGTTCCTGGTGATCGGTGGCGTGGAAGCCTCGATCATGCGCGCCCAACTGGCGGTCGCCAACAATCACCTCGTCTCGCCCGAAGTCTTCAATCGCCTGTTCACCATGCATGGCACCACCATGATCTTCTTCGCTGCCATGCCCATCGTATTTGGTTTCGCGAATTATCTGGTTCCGTTGATGATCGGGGCGCGCGACATGGCGTTTCCCCGCCTGAATGCCTGGGGCTTCTGGATGAGCGCGCTGGGCGGCATCATTCTGTACTTCAGTTTCATTGGCGGTTTCGGATTGTACGGTGCAGGCAGCGCGCCCGACGTCGGCTGGTTTGCTTATGCGCCTTTGACTTCACCGGCGTTTTCCGTAGGACACAGTACCGACTACTGGATCGTCGGCATATTGGTGAGCGGCTTCGGCAGTATCGCAACCGCGCTGAATGTGATGACGACGATTCTGTGCCTGCGTTGTCCCGGGATGAAGCTGAACCGCATGCCCCTGTTTGTGTGGATGAACTCGGTGATGGCGGCGCTGGTGCTGGTGGCCATTGGGCCGCTGACCGCCGCTCAGCTCATGCTGTTGATCGACCGCTACCTCGGCGGACACTTCTTCGACACCCAAGCCGGCGGCTCCGCCGTCATCTGGATGCACTTCTTCTGGATCTTCGGACATCCCGAGGTCTACATTCTGGTGCTGCCGGCGTTCGCGATCGTATCCGAAGTAATTCCGGTCTTCTCGCGTAAACCGATTTTTGGCTATTCGATCATGGTGGCGGCGACGGTTTCCATCGCCTTCATCAGCCTGGGCGTATGGGCGCACCACATGTTTACCGTCGGCATGACGTCGTACGCAAACGCATTTTTTGTGGCGTCCACCGCCGCGATTGCCGTGCCCACGGGAATAAAGATCTTCAACTGGATTGGAACCATGTGGGGCGGCAAAATCATTTACAAGGTTCCTATGCTGTTCTGCGTCGCTTTCTTATGTCAGTTCCTGATTGCGGGACTGACCGGCATCATGCTGGCGGCTGCGCCTTTCGATTGGCAATTGGGCAACTCCTACTTTGTGGTAGCTCACTTCCATTACGTGATCCTGGGCGGCATCGTGATGGCAGTGTTCGCGGGCGCCTATTACTGGTATCCCAAGGTGACCGGAAGGATGATGAGCGAGACCTTGGGCAAGTGGCATTTCTGGCTGTTCGTCATCGGCTTTCACCTGACCTTCGACTTCATGCACATTCCCGGCCTGCTGGGGATGCCGCGTCGCATTTATACCTATGAGGCCAGCCGCGGTTGGGAAGGCTGGAACCTTATCGTCTCGGTAGGCGTGATCTTTCAGGCCGTGGGCGTGCTCATATGGGTGGCTAATGTTATCTGGGCACACTACAAAGGAAAGGTCGCCGGCAACGATCCATGGGACGCGTGGACCTTGGAGTGGCACACAACCTCGCCGCCTCCGGATTACAACTACGCGGAAATTCCGGTGGTCCGGAGCCGGCGTCCGTTGTGGGACCTGAAGCATCCCGAAGATCCGGATTGGAAGTACGAGTAGGCGGAAGGACTAGGAGAACTTTTTGGCCGCAGCAACGATACCTGTGCCGCAGAGCGATATGCCGTTGTCCGCGAATCTCCGCGGCAAGGTCGGCATGTGGTGCCTGATCATCGCGGAGTCGGCGATCTTCAGCATCTTCGTCGTGGCGTACCTGTACTACGCAGGCAAGAGCCTCAGCGGTCCGACTCCGGCCCAGGTGCTTGACGTTCCATATCTCACCTCAATCTGCCTGTTCTCCAGCAGCTTCACGATTCTGCTGGCTGAAAAGGCGTTGCATCGGGGCAAGGTAAAGCGCTTCGGCTTCTTCTGGTTTCTGACGATCGCGTTGGGCGTGATCTTTCTGGTTGGCACCGGCCGCGAGTGGTATCGCCTGATCTACCAGGACGGTTTGACGATCAGCACCAACCTCTTCGGCACGACGTTCTACTCGCTTGTGGGACTGCACGCGTTCCACGTGACCGTAGGTCTTATCGGATTGACAGTCATTTTGCTGCTCACCCTTTTCGGTGCTGTAAAGCAGGAGCATTCGGAGCGCATCAGCGTGTTTGCCATGTACTGGCATTTTGTAGACGCTATCTGGGTGGTGGTGCTGTCGGTGGTGTATTTCATTACGCGATGAGGGTTTGGTTTTCTGTCGCCGGCTGAAAGCCGGCTTCAGAGTGAAGAGCGGACTTTGACTCCAGCCTGAAGGCCGGCTCTTCCACCAGGAAGCGCATGAACTGATTTTATGAGTGAAGAGACACAAGTGAGCGGCGGTTCCGGAAAGCCGGCAGTGCTGATGCCCGCGCCGACGGCGTGGCCATTTGCCATGGCGCTGGGGACGGCTTTGACTTTCACGGGCCTGCTTACGGATGTGTCGGTCAGTGTGCTGGGCGCGATTCTGACCATCTCCGGAGCGGTCGGATGGTTTCGCCAGGTACTGCCGCACGAACAGCACGAGTCAATCCCCGTGCGTCCGGAGGAACCCGCTCGGGTACTTCCGCCGCGCGAAGTTCTTCGGATACCGGCTGCACAAGAGATACAGCGCGCCTGGTTGCCGCTCAAAATCTACCCCGTCGCGGCGGGTGTAAAGGGCGGATTGGCCGGCGGCGTGGCCATGGCCGTGCTCGCAGCGCTTTACGGCCTGATCTTCTACCACAGTGTGTGGTATCCCATAAATCTGCTGGCAGGAAGTTTATACGCGCCCTCCGCAACTCCCACAGTCGAGGAGATGCTGCATTTCCGGATGGGGTGGTTCCTGTTTGCACTGGCGATGCATATCACCATGTGCCTGCTTGTGGGACTCCTCTACGGCGCGATGCTGCCCTTGCTCCCGCGGCGCCCGATTGTTTTGGGTGGTGTCATCGGTCCACTGCTATGGACGGGCCTGCTTTACCACATCATCGGGTACGTCAATCCGCTGCTCGATCAGCGCATTAACTGGTGGTGGTTCGCGGCCTCGCAAGCCGCATTCGGAATCGTGGCTGGCCTTGTGGTAGTGCGGCAGAACAGGGTGTGGACGTCGGAGAACCTGCCTCTCGCCCTGCGAGCGGGCATTGAAGCGCCAGGGCTGATGGAAGAGCGCGAGGACGAAGAGCGATGAACTTTCGCTGCGCTCTTCCCACGTTCGCATTCACAGCATTGCTGGCGCTTGCTGGTTGCAATCTGCCGGGAAAGCCTACCCCTGGCGACATCGTGCAGCGTCCCACCGACATTCTCGATCCGGTCGTGCTCTACAAACAGAATTGCGCGGGCTGTCACGGTGCCGACGGCAAGCTGGGACCGGCGCCGCCCATCGGTGATCCCGTCTATCTGGCGATTGTTGACGAGGACACGCTGCGGAACACGATCTCGAAGGGCAGGCCGGGTACGGCAATGTCAGCCTTCGCGCAGAGCGAGGGCGGCATGCTCACGAGTAAGCAGGTCGACGCGCTTGTGCAGGGCATGCGACAGCGCTGGGGCCAGCCCAATGTCTTACAGGGTGGGACAGCGCCGACGTATGCGGCCAAGGTACGCGGCAATTCCCAGCATGGAGCAGCCGCGTTTACGACATTCTGCGCCGCATGCCACGGCAGCGATGGCAAGGGCACGGCAAAGGTCGGCTCAATTGTGAATCCCTCCTATCTCAGCTTGATAACAGACCAGGGGCTGCGGACGATCGTGATTGTCGGGCGGCCGGATTTTAACGCGCCGGACTGGCGAAACAATGTACCTGGACATCCCATGACCGACCAGGAGATCACCGACGTGGTAGCGTGGCTGGTGGCACAGCGTCCGGCGGGCGCGGCGACAGCGTCCTCTACCGCGATGACGAATTCTTCTTCCACACCGACAACTTCGTCGCCCGGAGGGCAACAATGAGCGAGCAAGATGTTTCCCGACGGCAGTTCTTCGTCAAGCTGGGCCTGGTTATGAACGGCTTGGCCGCGGTCGTTTTAGCCACGCCGGTGGTTGGCTATTTGCTGGCTCCCATTATGCGCGGGGAAGGTGGACGCTACCGCAAGTGGATTGACATAGGCGAACTGGACGAATTTCCCGAGGGCCAGACACGGCTGGCGAAGTATAAGAACCCTATCTCGAATACGTGGGACGGCGAGACGGATAACATTCCTTGCTGGGTCCGCCGCGTCCGGGGCGAGACGTTTCAGGTCTTCGCTATCAACTGCGCTCATCTGGGTTGCCCGGTCCGCTGGTTCCCGCAATCGGGGCTGTTCATGTGTCCGTGTCATGGTGGCGTTTATTACCAGGACGGCTCGCGCGCTTCCGGACCTCCGCCGCGCGGCCTGTTCGAGTATCAGTACAAAGTCGAGAACGGGCACCTGATGATTGAGGCCGGACAACTCCCGACGTTATCCACCAGTGCGAGCCTTTACAAGAGGAGCAAGGGATGTCAAGGCTAGCGAAAATCGGCGACTGGTTCGAGCAGCGACTGAAGATCTGGCCGGCGATCCAGGAGACAGCCGAGCATCGCGTCCCTGCCAAGTCTGCCAGCTGGTTCTACGTTTTCGGTAGTGCGGCGCTTACAGTTTTCATGCTGCAGATCTTCACCGGCATCATGCTGGCGTTGATCTACGTGCCTTCCGCGGGCGAGGCCTGGAACAGCCTTCAGTATCTCAATCACGGCGTTACGCTGGGATGGTTTCTGCGCGCGGTGCATGGCTGGGGATCGAACTTCATGGTCGCTATCGTCCTCATTCACATGGTGCAGGTGGCGATGTTCGGGGCCTACAAGTTTCCCCGCGAGTTGACTTGGATCGTCGGCGTCTTCCTGCTGCTGATGACGCTGGGCATGGCGTTTACCGGCCAGGTGCTGCGCTTCGATCAGGATGCATACTGGGGACTGGGCATTGGCGCCTCGATTTGCGGCCGGGTGCCCTTCATTGGCGCATGGGTGGTACATCTGTTGCTCGGTGGCCCCATCATCGCCGGGGACACGCTGTCGCGGTTCTTCGCATTTCATGTGTTCGCCATTCCCGGTCTGCTTATCGCTTTTGTCTCCGTGCATCTACTGATGGTGCTGAAGCTGGGGATCAACGACTGGCCTATGCCCGGCCGGCTGGTGCGCCGCTCCACCTACGTGCAAGAGTATGAGGATCTGACGCGCAAGGACGGCGTGCCCTTCGTGCCGGACGCGGTTTGGAAGGACATGATCTTCGCCTCCGTCGTGATCGCCAGCGTGCTGGCGTGCGCGGCGTACTTTGGCCCTTATGGACCGAGCGGCCAGCCTGATCCGACGATTGTCCAGACCGTTCCTAAGCCTGATTACTTCTTCCAGTGGCTGTATGCGCTGCTGGCCCTGCTGCCGCCGCAGATGGAGACGGTAGCACTGCTTGTCGGTCCGGTCGTGATTCTCGGCTGGCTTATCCTCTTGCCATTTTTCGCCGGGGAAGGTGAGAAAAGCTGGAAGCGGCGTCCGATCGCGGTCGTCACCATCGCGTTGACTGCGGTGACACTTGGCACCTTGACCCACTACGCCAGCTACACGCCGTGGAGCCCGATCATGGATGCGTGGAGCGGCGATCCCGTGCCGGTACAGTATCTGAATGGCCGATCTCCGCTGGAGCGACAGGGAGCAGCCATTTTCCAGGAGAAGCAATGTCGCAACTGCCACTCCATCGGCGGCTCAGGTGGACTGCGTGGGCCGACCCTCGACAGTGTTGCGGTGCGGATGACGCACGACCAGCTCGTCCGCCAGGTTGTGCAGGGCGGTGGCAACATGCCGGCGTACGGTAAGAACCTGAACCCAGCTGAGGTGACCGCGCTGGTCTCCTTCCTCGACACGCTCCATCCCGCAAACCAGCCTGCGGCGCGCGACGCCGCGCGGCAAATCTCGGAACAAGGCGAACGCTCCGCCACGCCGACAGGTAAGCCGTAGCGAACGCTAGCGTGCTTTGCGACGGAAGCCGACGCTTCGTGCAAGCCACTCCGGGCCGCTGGCAACCGCAGGCGCGGTTAGCTGTGCAATAGCTCACATCCTTTATCTTAAAGTTCGGGTAAGATGGCTGCTGTGACCCTTCGGCCCGGAAGCGCACATTGTACGACGCGGCCGTATTAGAGGAGAGACCTATGTCGGAACCAAGTTATGACGAATTGAAAGCCAAGATAGCGGAATTGGAGAAGCAGGCGCATGGAAGGGGACGAGGCGCACTGCAGTACAAAGTCAGCGAAAAGGGAGGGGTCAGCGTCTATGGGCTGGGGCGCTTCCCAGTCACGCTCTATTACGAACAATGGGTGCGGCTGCTGGACCAGGCTGATCAGATCCGAGAGTTTCTGGAAGAGAACAAGAGCCAACTCAAGATGAAGAATGCCGAGGGCTAGTTTACGCAGCAGTATCGGTTTCGATTTCCCGGCTGCGGGAGTGTTCCGTCGAGGTTCAGCCTTGCCCCAGCTTATGAGGCCACGCGGGAACATCCGATGGCAACGAGCGCTCTGGATGCCTCTCCAACTACTGTGGTGGGCTGACCGCCTGGCTGGCGCTGGCTCTCTGCATCTTCGCAACGTCGCCGCGCACGTAATCGGCGCGGGGACCCTTGGGTTCTTCCTGCAAGAACAGCTGGAATTCGGCCAGCGCTTCCGGTTGCTGATTTTTCTGCTGATAGGCGCGGGCGGCAATGTAGTGGACGAATGACGGATGATCCTGCCCCGCAGTGTGCGCCTGATGAGCGCTGGCGATGGCAGCGTCGAAATGGCGATCCATGAACTCCGCATCGGCCAGCAACATTAACGTCTCGGGGTTGTTGGGTTCTACGGTGCCGGCCTTCTGTAGTAATTCTTCCGCCTGTGGAAAATTCTTCTGCCGCATGCACAGCTTCCCATAGTTCAGTAACGCGGGAGCGAAGTGCTCGTCAAGGCTGACCGCTTTTTTCAGCGCTTCCTCCTCGTGGGGAATGTCGTTTGTCTTGGCGTAATACACTCCCAGATTGTTGTACGCGGTGGCGTATTGTGGAGCGAGAGCAATCGCCTTATTCAAGTGCTCCAGCGCCTTTTTCCAATTCTGCATGGCCATCTCCTCGTTGGCCTTGTCCAATTCCTTGCGGGCTTTGCCGGGTACATTAAGGTCGCTGGCGGAGACCATGGTGGAGTGGGCTGACACGGGTTTGGGTCCAGATTCTTCCAGCCGGTGAACGGTGATCCACTGCGATTGTGAAATCTTGCGTTCGTCGACCATGAAGGTGTCAGTGGACGTGGTTTGAATTCCATCGCCACTGACTTCGATCGAGTAGCTGCCCACGGGAATGCCGTTGAACGAAGCTTCGCCGACATCGTTCGTATAAGTGGTGCCTATTGTGCTGGACCCTCCTCCCAGCAAGCGAAGCTGCAGGTACGGGCCGGCATTGCGGCCGTTTTCTAAGATGACTCGCACGTGAATGTTGCCGTTCGAGTTGGGTGCACCTGCCCCAGAGTGTAGCTGAGCTTGGACGGTAGTAAGGAATAGGGAAGCGACGACGGGAGCAAACCAACGCCTATACTGCATAATAGCCTCCGCGAGAGCGCAGACTAGGAACTACGTTCTCGTGAATGCGGGGCGGGGTTGCCCAAGCAAGCTTCCGAACGCGCCCGGAGTTGAGTGGCAGACGGTAGATCGCAGGCCAATCAGAGGAGAACAGGGGCCACGATCCGCAGTGCGCAAATTGTACACCTTCCCGGAGTCTGCCACGTCATAATTTTGCGGACTTCTTTCGGAGAACTCAGGGGCACCTTCAGCGGACAGGGTTCAGCGGGAGCGCATCGCGTTCATGGAAGCAAGAAGCCCCGGCCGAAGCCGGGGCGCGATTGCCAAGCCATCATCCGGCTTGGCGTGTAGGAAGTGCAACCCGGGAGTTCAGGCTCCGGCTTGTGGAAGTCCGCACATTTTGCCGCCGCAGCAACTCTTGTCGCCCTTGTTTTGCGACATCATGGAGCACTTGCCGCCGGCACAGCAAGTCATCTTGCCGTTCTGGTCCTTCGACATCATTGGGCAAGCCTTGCCATCTTTGCCCTGGCAGCATTTGCCGTCCTTGCAGCATGACGCATCTTTGGCGCAAGCGGTGGCGTCCTTCCCGCAGCATGACACCTTTCCGTCTGCCTGGTCATGATTGCAGCAGCCGCAGGTTTTGGTATTGTTGCCGCCAGGGGCGGGGTTGGTTTGGGTTGTGCTCTGGGCCATCAGCGCCAGGGCCATGACAAGGGTGCTTAGAACTACGAGAGCCTTCGATTTCATAATGTCCTCAGAATTCTGGTAATGCGGACATAAAGGTCCGCTGCGATGCTGAATCCGACGGCAAAGATTGCCGCGGTGCGGGAGCTATCGGGTGGTTCTGAGGAGGTCTAGATCCGAAGACTCATCTTCATCTCGGAGCGGAGCTGGCGGAAGGGCGGAGACTCGCCGAGCCACACTCCTGCGTCTGGCGGCAACGGAATCGGCTCCGGCCTGGAGGATACATGGGTGCCGAGTTCAATGGGCGCGCCTCGTGCGATAAGGAACGCCGCTGGCCGCGCGGGCGGGTTGCCTAACGTGCAGCAATCCGGACGTTGGGTCGGAGGAAGAGTCGCAGCATTGGGTTTGAGGCTGGCGTGACGCGGGCAACAACCTGATACGGTAGTGGGCATCGCGGCGGTGGTCGCGCGGTGCATGTGCTGCATCAGCGCACGACATTGGACGCTACCGGCAGAAACCGGAACCGCGACCCCGGACTGTACCCAGAGCAGCAGGGCGGCCGCCAAGATAAGCGATCCTCCCTTCCAAACTAGTGGCCGTGAAGTCATCGTCAATCAATTGTCACCGCTGGTCTAGATTGCAGTCTGTGATGCTCGTCACCCTGCGCCGATTAGACGGACCAGTGGGCGAATGGTGATCGTTCTGTTGTCCGCAAACGTTTGACCGCTGCTGGCAAAAATAGAGATACTGGTGCGCTGCCGGATATGGGCAGTCATTCGCAGAGTGGAGAGAGAATTAAGGTGAGACGCTCAGTGCTGTTGCTGATAACGATCCTGGCAGGTTGGACGGTGGCCAAGGCGGTTCCTCAGGCAGGATCAGCCAATTCGCCAGCGACGATGCCGGCGGCTTCCGATAGCAAGATCGGAGCTTCGGCAATATGGCAGCCGCCGCAGGACTTCCTCAACAAAGCCCATTCGGTCTGCGAACAAGGCGCGGGGCCGGCGAGCTTCGATCAATGCTTCATGAATCAGATTGCAGGGGCGGGAGCCCCTGCCGCCGCCGTGAGCTTTACCCGGATGCTCTACCAACAGAATGGCGGGCTGGTCGGAATCATGACGGCGTTCAAGCCGGGTGCCCCGGTGGGCGTGGCACAGGTGTTCTATCCCTTGCGCGCCAATGACAACTATGCCCTGCTGCTGGTGAACGGCGATCCTAAAATTCTTGACGTCGACGATCTGCAAAAGCTGGACCGGACAGCGATGGAACAGGACCCGATGTTTCGGTCGGTGAAACAGCGGTTCACTCAAGCCGATGTCTGGCCGGCCGACCACAGTGGGAGCGACTCATGGCCGCGGGTGCAGCCGTTGCCCGCGGGAGGTACCGAGTTCATCGTGAGTTATCGGCTAATCAATGGGTGCCATGCCTGCCAGCCTGTTGGAGTGGCCCGCTTCGGATGGGACTTCGATGCCAGCGGAAAATTCCTGCGAACAGTGTTTATACCTACGCCGCCGCCGCCGAAACTGATGCGGCCAACGCGCCAGCCACAGGCTCCGCCAGCACCCCCGACAACGCCACCGCCGCAGCAATGAGCCGCGAGTGAAATGCAAATCGCCGTCTCAAACATGACGCCAGCGAAGATACAGCGCACGGAAGCCTGGCCGATGGGTCTAGTGCGACGACTTCCCCGTCACCACAGGGAGCCTGAACCGGCGCGCTGCCTGCCTCACCTGCTGGGGCGAAGCGATTCTCGACTTGGCGGTTACGCCTTATCGTCTTACGGGGGGTCGAGGAACAGCGCGTGATGGATCAAGTGGGTTGCCGCGTCGATCCACTCGTTCAGTTCCACTCTTGTCAGGAACACGGCCTGCGCTAACAGGCTCCAAAAGAGAGTGTCGATGACTTGCGCGAGTGCGGGCAGGTCCACGCCGGGTCGCGCACCGGGCCACTGCTGCAACGAGCTGAGCAGTACGGCGACACGCTTCGTCGTCCACTGCCGGATCGCCAACTGACGGCTGGCCATTTGCGGGTCGTAGAGCACAGCCTCTTCCCAAGCGCGGTAAGCGCCCAGATAACGCAAGTCGTTGGCAAAGCCGCGAGCCAGCAGCTCCCGCAGACTCCCGCGGACGTCACCGCCGTAAGCGGGACGAAGACTCAGCCGGCCCATCGCCGCGAGCAATTCGTCCATCAGCGCGAGCAGCAGTTGCTGTTTGGAGCGATAGTGCTGATAAAAACTGCCCGTGGCGAGATTGGCGCGCTTCGTAATCTGCTCGACCGAAGTGCGTTCATATCCCCGTGAGCGGAACAGTTGAAGGGCCGCATCCTTCAGCCGTCTGCGTTTCTCCTGGCTGCGCCTCTGCCGCGGCTCCGGCGGTAGTTGTTCGAACTTCAGCAGATTGGGACGATGACTGGTCACCAGGATGCGCCGGGACGCAGCATTCCTCCCAGCAGTGCGCCAGCACAACAGGCCAGCATCCAGCCGCCGAAGACGCCAGCCAGTTCAGGAGCAAGGTTGGGAAACAGCATTGGGAAAAAAGCACTGGAGAAGGGATCGAACAACAAGGTTGGCAATGCCAGGGAGATGGCGCCCTCCGGCCATCGCTCGGGCGCCAGTTCGAATCGGCGGCAGAGTCGGCGTGCCAGCCAGGTCATCAGCAGAAGGCTGGCCGTGAAGAGGAGGACCGTTGCCGGCCAGGGACGCGGGCGGAGGACGTATTGTCCGGCTAAGCGCAAAGCGACGGTGGCGGCAATCCAGATGGCCAGACCCGAAAGGAAGAGACCGCGATGCATAATATGAACCTGAATTCATATTCATATCACGACGAGGAGGCAATGGCAAGGACTTCCCTGGGAGGGATTCCACGGAAAAGTGAACCTTTGTCATCAGGATTGCCCGGCCGGCGGAGCGCACGATTCATCCCGGCAGCGCCTGGAGCCTGACGTTAACTTGTGAGTCTCCCAGCGCGGTCTGCTAAACTCCAATCGCAATCCAAAGAGCCCTAAGGGGGATGTATGCGGAGATTGTTCGTGTTGCTGGCCGTTATCACGCTGGCAACAGTCGGCTTCGGGCAAACGACGCCGGTCAACATCGGCACATCTGCCGTGTGGCAACCGGGCAACGCCTTCCTGCCCGCGGCCCATGCGGCGTGCGATAAGGTATCGCCGTCGCTGAAGTTCGCCCAGTGTGTGATCGACCAGATGCCCAAGGCGGGAGCCTCTGCCGATGCGGTGAGCTTCACCCGCGAACTCTACAACCAAATGGGCGGCGAAGTCGGCATCATGACTGGCTTCCAGTCCGTGGGACGGGTCGACATTGCCTGGGTTACCTATCCTCTGCGCTCAACCTACGGATTGCTGCTGGTCAACGGTCAGCCGCGAATCATCAATGCTGAAAACCTGAAGCTGCTGGATCAGAAGGCTATGCGGCAGAGTTTCCAGTTCCAGAGCCTGCAGAATCAATTTCCCAAGGTCAACCTGTGGCCGGGTGACCGCGACGGCAAGACTTGGCCAAACTCGCAGACAGGATCCAACGGCGCTTTGCAGTTCATCATCGGCTATCCCCTGCGAAACGGCTGCCAGACCTGCGCCCACGCGGGGTTTGCCCTGTTCACATGGAACTTCAATTCCAGTGGCAGGTTCATGGGAACTTCATTCCTGGGGATGACTCCGGCGCCCGTCACCCAGCCAAGCGAGGGGGCTCCGCAGCAGTAGCCGAGCCTCGAGTCCTAGATTAGAGTCTCACTACGGATTCGGAAGTCAGGAACTAGCGCACAGCAGAAGGCTGCCTTTGCATCGTACTGTCCCCCTCAACCCATTGGCACGAGCTCCTTACTTACTTCGCCCCAATTTATCTGCCTCCGTTTGAATTCTCTTCCATGCCTGCTCCACATGGCGCTCGGTCGTGTTGGTCTGGCCGACGCAGAAGCGTAAGGTGACTCGCCCGTCCAGACGCGTGTGGGTGAGATAGAGATCGCCGCTGCTATTCAGCTGATTCATCAACTCCTCATTATTCTTGTCGCCACCGCGATGACGGAAGCAAACCAGATTCAGCGGCGCCGGGGCGGCTACCTCGAAGCGTTCGTCCTGCTTTACCCATTCGAGAAACTGCTGCGCCATTGCGATGTGGCGACGGACGTGAAATTGCAGTCCTTCGATGCCGTAATAACGAATTACGAACCACAGCTTCAGCGAGCGAAAGCGCCGCCCCAGGGGAATGTGCCAATCGCGGTAGTCGAACACCTCGCCCGATTCAGTCGCCTGATTGCGCAAGTATTCTGGCAATATGCTTAGCGTGTGGATCAACGCCTTACGATCGGCAACGTAGAAACAGTTGCAGTCAAAGTTGGTAAACATCCACTTGTGCGGGTTGAACGTGTAGCTATCGGCCAATTCAAGACCGTCCTGTATATAGCGAAATTCCGGACACAGGGCAGCCGTTCCCGACATGGCAGCATCCACGTGAAACCAGAGATGGTTGTCGCGGCAGATGGCGCCGATAGTTCGTAAAGGATCGAGAGCATTCGAGGAGGTTGTTCCCACGGTCGCCGACACGAAGAACGGAATCAGGCCGGCTTCACGGTCCTCCGCGATCCGCTTTGCCAATGACTCGGACCGCATGGCAAAGCGTTCGTCCACCTCGACAAGACGCAGGTTTTCCGTGCCGATGCCAGCGACCATGGCGGCCTTCTCAATGGAAGAGTGCGCCTGACTTGACGTGTAGGCCACGAGCCGTCCGTCGCATCCACGGCGATTGCTGCGATAGTTTGTAGCGCGCTCGCGCGCCGCTAACATGGCGCACAGCGAAGAACTGGAAGCCGTATCCTGGATCACCCCGCCGCCGGTGCTGCTCGACAGGAATTCCTCCGGAAGCCCCAAAATCGGTACTAGCCAATCCAAAACCTGAGTCTCTAGTTCCGTACAAGCGGGACTGGTGGCCCAAAGCATTCCCTGGACTCCCAGAGCTGAGGAAAGCATGTCTCCCAGAATCGCCGGACCCGACGCGTTGGCAGGAAAGTACGCAAAGAAGTTGGGAGATTGCCAGTGGGTCACTCCGGGAAGGATAACTCTGCTTATGTCCTGCAAAATTGTGGGGAAACCCTCGGCCTCCTGTGGCGCGGCGTCGGGTAGTTTCTGCCGAATTTCACCCGGCCGTATCTGCGACAAGACAGGGAAAGTCTCGATTTCTTCATAATACTTCGCGATCCAGTCAACCATGGCGTGTCCGTATTCGCGAAACTGCTGCGGGGTCATGTGGTAGCTTTTATCTGCCACTGGGGGTTCCTCTTTCTCACAAGTTGCAGTGCGAGTCCGGAAAGGGAGGTTCGTATCCTAAAGTACCGTCCCTAATTTCCCATTAACACCGCACGTTGGAAGGATGCATGTGTCGGGCCTAGGTGCCAGACGCACTACTGCCTCGAGATTGGCAATAGCGAAATAAGGCTCTGCCTACTTGAAATTGCCGGCATCATTTTAATCTCACTGTTACACTAATTGGAGTTTAGACCAGCTTGAAAGGAGAAGCATGGATATTCAGAATATACTCAACGATCTCAAGAGAGAGCGCGACCGTCTTGATCGGGCCATCATGGCTCTAGAAGGACCAGGAGTTGGACCGCGCCGCCGTGGCAGACCTGTAGGTAGCGTCAACAGCGCCACTACCCGTCCGCGCCGGCATATGAGCGCTGCCGCTCGTAAACGCATCTCTGAGATGATGAAGCAGCGTTGGGCAGAACGAAAGAAGAAATCAAAGTAGCATAGCTGGTGCAGTCCGGGCCATCGCACCGCAATTCCCTTACATGCCACTCATTTATTGAGTGGCATTTTTCATTTGCGGGCCGTCAGGACACTTGTTCTTCGATGACAACTTAGGCTGGGCCTCCCTGGCGCCAGAAACTACCGTCACGATGTTTCTGAACTCTATACAGTCCGAACCTATAACGTTAACCCCCTCGATTTACGAAGGCTATGATTAGATCAATAGTAAAAGACTTAGCGGCTAAAGCTGGCTTCGTGTGCTCGACTTTGCGGACCGCCTGAAGGCGGCCCTTTTCAAAGGCATACCTAATCAGCTTCCTTAGAGATTTCTCCGTCGGCCGCCGTCTAGAAGTGGAACCCAATCTGCGCCGTCAACGCGCGAGGCGTTACATAGTGCGTGCCGCTGAACGTGGACAGGAAATTGTAGAGAGCGTAGTTGTTGGCAAGGTTGATCGCTGTGAATTGCAGACTCCACCTATACTTGTCTCCCCGGAAGAGGTTGTCATCCCCAATCGCGAGATCGAAGAGATTGCGGTGCGCGATGCGGGGAGGGTTCTTGTCGTCGTTCTCCGTTCCCGGTGACGGTACCTGGGTCAGGGTAGAGCCGAATTGCGATGCCGGACAGAGGAACGGCAGCGCAGTCGTCGGAGTCGCGTGTACGCCGTTGCAGGTAAATCCAGCCTGAAACTCTTGATCCGCGGTCAGCGGGATTCCCAAGGCGTCCGTCATTGCGATGGCGGGCGTTCCGTTAAGCATGGTCGATTGGGGGCAATCGTTGCTGGGGTTGATTCCGTAACAGGGTACATCGCCGGCTACCAGTCCACTGTCATAGCGCCAGTTAAAGCCAATCCATGGAGATATCCGCTTCCAGGGTGTCTGATATTGCAGGTGCGTAGTCTGATTGAAAGCCTCGTCATGGTCAATCCGGAAGACGCCCAACGGCGCTAAGGGGTTCGATCCAGCTCCGCCGACCTGCGGAGTGAAGAACCGGGCAGCGACGCTGGACATTACCACCAGGGCGGTGAAGCCATGGTTGACCGGCATACTGGCGCGCAGCGCGAAGCCGGGGATCTTGGAGTTGTGCCACTCGATCGGAAAAGTGATCGGCGTATTACCTAGCACGCTGAAGTCGTAGGCATTGTGCGTGTACTTCCAGATATATTCCCCGTCGACGACCAGGTACTTGCCAAAGGCTTGTTGCAGGCCTGCGTGAAATTCATTGCGGTACCCGGGAGCTAATCGGGTCAATGAATTCGATGTGCAGGCTAGCAAGGGATTGAGAACTGGGTTGCTGCATCCCAGGCTGGAGAGAATCAGGTTTTCATTGAAAGGAGTCTCCAGCGCGCGGGCATACGAGACCCGAAGAACGGTGTTGGTCTTCGCAATGTTGTAGGAGATTCCCACGCGCGGCTCTGCCTGGTTTGCGGTGGTTAGGCCATTGTATATGTCGCCGCGGACGCCAAGGTTGAAGCTCCAATTCCGCTTGGTGATGGTGTCCTGCAAGTACATCGAGAGTTCCTTGACATCGGTATGGCCGACGAAGGGATATAAGCCTCCTCCACGCGTCAAGTCATACGGCAGCAGGACCGGATTAAAGTAGGGATAGTATGCAGAGCCGGACGCGATCGGGTTGGACGACGTATTTGGAAAATATCCGGCTGCTGCACACTGCGATGGGTTAGCAAACCCATTCACCGGGACGCCGCTGCCGTTCAAGCAGGGGGCGTTGTAGGTTGGGTCGATAATCCCGAGCTGATCGTTCTCGTTCAGGAACGTTTGGGTATAGCTGATACCAGCCTTGATGTTGTGAATACCCTTTGTGTAAGTAATGTTTGCCAGGGCGCCTGCGTTCAGAAGCGTACGCTGCTGGGCGATAGTTTCTCTTTGCAGGTTAGCCGGGCCTAGATCGTCGAAAGGGTCGTCGCTGGGGTAATAGCTGTAAGCGTCGCGCCGCACGAAGCCGGTGACATTGAATACGGCATTGTTGCTGATGGTGTGGGTCCAGGTGGGCGCGATGTTAAAGGTCAAGATCTGGGAGCGTTGATCGGTCGGCCCTAGCGGAACTCCGGTCACCGGGTTCAAGACCAGAGTGCCATCGATGTCGTGAAACTCCTGGTCGAACGAATTGGGAGTTTGAAACCAGGAGCGCGTAAAGCCCAGGTTGAGGTGAAGCGCGTCGGCCGTCGAAAATATGTAGTCGAAACGATCGAATGCGTTCTCTTCGTCTCCCTTGGCGTGCATCACGGTAAATTCCGGCGGATCAAGGAAGCGGCCCGTATTCAGCCCGTTGACAGCGATGAAATTTCCCCAATTCTTACCGCCGTAGGAGAAATCAGCATCCACGTTCGACGAACCAAAGCTACCGTACGATGTGGTGATGTTGCCGTGCGGGGTCGTGGCGCCAAGTCCAGTGCGGGTCGTTACGTCAATCACCAGGCTGGTCTTGTCGCCATATTCCGCTGGCGGAGCTCCCGCGATCACCTGCATCGACTGCACCGCGTCGAGCGGTATTTGATTGGAGAATACCTTGCTCTGCTGGTCGGTAATGGGCTGCCCGTCGAGCGAAAACGAGTTCTCCGCATGATCGCCCAGTCCGTGAAACAAGCCGTTGGAATCAGAAGCCACGCCCGGGGTTGCCAGCGTAACCAGCGAGCTAAGCTCCGACGAGGTGCTCTCCAGTGGGAGCCGGTTGAACAGGCTGCGGTCCACGTCGGTATGAAATGTGGATTCGTTCTCCAGCAGGTCGCCGGCCTCGCCTTGCACTGTGATGTTTTCCGCAGTGGACGAGATCTGCAAGGTAATCTTCAGAACCAAAGGAACGGAGGAGCGAACGTCGATGTCCTGGGCGTAGGGCGCAAAGCCGGTCAGGTTTGCGGTCAGGTGATAGGGATTCAGGGGGACAGCCGCGAAAGCGAACTTGCCGTTATCGTCGGTGGTCGTCGATCGGCTGAAGTGACTGACCGGATTGCTAATTACAACCGTGGCTCCGGGAATTAACGCGCCCGACGGATCAGCGACAGTTCCCATGATCGACGAAGAGCTTCCGCCAATCTCGGCCCGAACCAGGATTGAGGACATCATGACGGCGACTGCCAGAAAAGCCACGCCTATGGTCATTCGTCGGAACGGACTGGGGGAAGGCCCAGTAGTCAGCTGCGGTCGCGCCGGAAATCTTCGGAACATTGATCCTCCAATTTTTCGCTTGGCTCTGACGGGACGCGGTGCCAAACAAAACGCGCGCACCGCGGGAGCAGAGCAATGAGAACTGCCAATTGAACAAGGGCGCGCTATCGAGCCACGCCGCTACAGTTTTCCAAGTGCGAACTTAATTAGAGAGTCGGAGGTGCTCGCGAGGGGAGTCTTCGGTCGGATTGCAGGGAAGCGTAGTTAACGGCTTGAAGGGTTGTACGAATCCATCGCGGATTTAGTAATGCAGTCTTCGGTAGCCGAGGAGTGATCGTGGCGTTGTGACCTACACGGCACAATTCGCATTGATCGCCAGAGATAAGACCGCTTTCGGATGGAGTCAAATCGCTACTAACTACGGCGGAGGCGCTCGCTGGCTTGGCTGTGCCGATCGCATGCACCCAGGGGTGCAGCATAACGTGCACGAACAACAACAAGAATAGCCAGGCGCGCAACTTCAAAATCGTCCTCAACCGCAGCTTGAATGCTGCTGGAGAAGTATTGTGACTCAGACCGGCGAAGAATGTAAAGCCGAGCGCTCACGCTGGTGATGCAAAGACTCGACTGGCAAGGCTTTTAGCATGGCGAAGCGCGACGCTCCGTGGGTAGACCGCACCCCCAAGCATTTGAATTGCAGGTCAACATTTCTGGTTCGGCGATGTCCGGGTGTTGCTTCGAACTTGAAAAATCCGCAGACCGCTCGGATGCGATAACCTCATCTATGGACGGAGGCACGCGCCATGCCCGATGCGATCGCTCAGTTTGCTAACGCAAAATACTTGAATCTGGAAACCTTCCGCAAGAATGGGAGCGGTGTCTGCACACCGGTTTGGTTCGCGCAAGCCCCTGCTCAGTCAGCGGCAGTGTCGGGGCCAGATGTGTTCTACGTTTATTCCGAGGCTGAGGCGGGCAAAGTGAAGCGCATCCGCAACAACTCCAAGGTCCGCATCGCCCCGTGCGATATGCGTGGCAACCTGCGCGGCGCATGGGTGGAGGCGCGTGCGCGAATTTGTGGCGCCGAGGAAGCTGCTCACGGGCAGCAACTGCTGCGACACAAGTATTGGCTGAAAATTATCGGCGACTTTTTCGGCAGGTTGCTCAGGCACAGAAATGCAGTCATTGCAATCGAACTTGACTGAGCAGAGCACTCTTGCCATAACTCGCCGGTCAGCTGACGAGATGCGCCGAATGGCAGGGAACTTTGCACACAGGTCGGCTGCAGTCCTTCCACGAGTGGCTCGGCCCTCCTGAGCGTCGGCCTAAGTTGATCGCATCGCGGGCCGCATCGCCAGCGCGACTCCGTATATTCCCACTAAGCTCGCACTCAGCAGTACCGTCCCAGGCGCTCCAATTCCAGCAATCAAAGCGCCCGCTGGAAAATCACCCAACGGACGAACGCCCATGATGATTAGAGTGTTCAGGCTCATCACGCGCCCTCTCATCTGCTCGGGCACGCGGGTTTGCAGCAGAGTGATCGTCGTGGTTCCGGCAAGCGTCTGCCCAATTCCGAACACGAGTAGAGCGGTCATAGAGATCCAGAAACTTCCGCTGAGGGCAAAGCCTGTCAGCGCCGCAACCCAGATGAAAATGCCTGTCAAATAGATGGGTCCTCTTCGTGGGCTGCTGCCCAAGGAAGCCAGGAACAAAGCTCCCAGGATGGTACCCACGCCCGCGGCGGAGAACAGCAGGCCTAAACGCTCCGGTCCTATATGCAGGATCTTCACGGCGTACACCGGCAAGATCAACGCTGATGACGGACCGAGGAAGAGCATCGCAGCATAGCCAGACAATACCCACGGCAAGACTGCGTCACGCCGAACCGTGCCGAGTGCAGTTCGAATCGCCTGCAATGCCGATAGCTGATGGGTCGGCCCCTTTGGCACGCGCATGACGTACAGAGCGATCAATACTCCCAGAAAGCTGCCGCCGTTCAGAAAGAAGTTACCGGCGTAACCCAGCGTTGCCACTCCAAATCCGGCCAATGCCGGTCCCAGGGTCGAAGCTCCGTTGAAAATCATTGCTTGCAAGCTGATGGCGTTCCCCAGGTCCTCCTTGGGGACGAGGACTGGAACGAGCGCGCCGCGTGCAGGCTGATCAAAACTAAGAAGTGTTCCGTTCAAGAATGCCAGCACCAGGATCATCCAGAGCTGGATGATCCCAAAAAGTGTGAGGAAACCCAGCAGAATTGCCAGCGCAGCAGAGCCGGTTTGAGTAAGCAGCAGGAGGCGGCGCTTATCAATGCGATCGGCGACGCTGCCGCCGACGAGCGCAAAAAGAAAAAATGCCAGTGCCTGAGCGAGTGAGACGGTGCCCAGAGCAAACGCCGACCCGTGAGTGATCTTTAGAACAAGCAGGCTCTGGGCGACGATCTGCATCCAGGTGCCGATCGCAGAGACCGCCAGTCCGACCCAAAGCAGCCGGAAGTCGCGATGACGCAAGGCACGAAATGTCTTAAATACACCGGAGGTTTGCCGATTGGGTTGGGCCGCGGGTGTTGTTGGTACGACGTTCATCCCGCATTGGTTCGGTACGACCAGGAGACTTCTGCGGCCTCGGAGGTCGCCGCTGCCCTTGCAGCCTCGATCAGGTGATGATCGGGCGATAGCGAGCAGACCGGGTCAGTGGCATTCGCGTCGCCGGTTACCAACAGTGCCTGGCAGCGGCAACCGCCGAAGTCTTCTGTCCGGCGGTCACAGCTCTTGCATGGCTCCCGCATCCACTCTTCACCTCGGAATCGCTGGAATGCCGCGGACTCTCGCCAAATCCATTCCAACGGATGCTCCCGCACGTTGTCGAACTGCATGCCGGGAACGACTCCGGCAGCATGACATGGCAATGCCTGCCCTGAAGGATCAATCAGCATCAGCCGCCGTCCCCATCCTCCCATGCATGCCTTCGGATAACGGGCATAGTAGTCCGGCACCACGCTGTCAATGCGCACTCTTCCCGCGAGACGCATCTGCGCTTTTTCCACGGCACGAATACAGTTCTCAATTTGCTGAGGAGTCGGCAGCAGGGTGTCGCGGTTCTTCAGCGCCCAGCCGTAGTATTGCGCGTGGGCAATCTCCACACGCTCGGGCTGGAGCTGCTCAATGAACTCGATCATCTCCTCGATATGGTCCAGGTTTTGCCGGTGCACCACCAGATTAACGGTGAAAGCAATCGGAAGTTGGCGAATCTTTTCGGCCAGGACGACCTTGTAGGCGTGACCTTTGGTGCCTGCGATCCACTGTGCCGGCTCGGCTCTTGAATCCTGGAAGCTGAGCTGGATGTGGTCGAGTCCAGCATCAACCAGCTTCGACAGCCTCGCCTCGGATACGCCAAGACCGGAAGTGATGAGATTTGTATAGAGGCCGGCTTGGCGAGCACCCGCGATCAGTTCCTCGAGATCGGTGCGTGCTGCCGGCTCGCCCCCGGTCAGATGCAGATGGAGAACCCCAAGGCGACTTGCTTCCTGAAACACTCGGACCCATTCGCCTGTGGAGAGCTCTGCCTTCGTCGCAATCAGTTGCAGCGGATTGGAGCAATACACACAGTGCAGCGGGCAACGGTGCGTGATTTCGGCGATCAGCGCCAATGGGTTTTGAATCATCAGTAATCCACGATCCGTTTTCGCTGTAATGCCTCAAGAAAACTGGAGACGTCTTCCGTGATCTTCACAGGATCAGCTGCGCCATAGCGTTCCGAAAGCGTTGTCACGATCTCCTGTAGGGTGCGTTGACCATCGCAAAGCTCCAGGATGCTCTGGCCAGTCCCCTGGACGCGGATCATGCCTTCAGGGAAGAGAACAACCTGTTGTTCACCCTGGGTGCCCCATCGGCAACCCGGCGCGAGTCGAGGTTGGCTAGTTTGCTCAGGGCGAGGCAATCTCACGACTCCATTCGAAAGGCGCCTGGGGGAGGCCATCCCGGCTGAACGTAGGCGAAATAAATCGCGTCCAGTTGCGCCCAGAGAATATCGCACTTTGCCTGTAACGCCGCGATTGCCAGCTCCTGCTCGGCTCGCGTGTGGGCGTGTTCTGTGACCCATTGCAGAGCGAATCGGGCATCTTCCGGCGCCTGATGCAGGCGGGCCGTGAAGTAGTCCAGTCCACTCGAGAGCCACGGATAATGCTGGCGCAGACAATCCATTCGCAACGCAATCAAATCGCGGGAAAACAATTCGGTCAGGGATGAGGCAACGGCCTCCAGGAAAGTGCGGTTCTTAACCAGATCGAGATAAGCGTCCACGGCATAACGTATAGCAGGCAACACTTCGCCGCAGTGCATCACGCGTTGCCGGTCCAGGCCAGTAGCCTCCGCCAGCTTGACCCAACGCTCGATACCGCCTTCCTGCGCCGAATCACCGTCATGGTCCACCACACGCTTGCGCCATGCCCGGCGAAAATCCGGGTCGTCGCTGCGGGAAAGAATTATCGCGTCCTTGATAGGAATACGGCTCTGGTAGTAGTAGCGGTTCAAGGCCCAGGCCTGTAGTTGCCCGCGGCTCAACTTGCCCTCGTGCATCATGAGGTGAAACGGATGCTGATGGTGATATCGTTCTTTGCCAACCCGCCGCAGACGATCCTCCAGCTCCTCTGCCGAAAGCACCGCCGTATCTGAAATGGCCCCTACAGATTGAATCGCCACCCGTCCTCCGCTACTTCCCATCCTGCCGCCCCTACTGCGTCATATTCCGCGCTCGCCTCATCCAGCATCGGATTTGTATTGTTCACGTGCAAAAAGACTTTACGCGGGCGCAGCAATCCAGCCAGCGCACGCAAGCTTCCCTCGGCTCCCGACACAGGCACGTGGCCCATCTCACGAGCAGTAGCTCCACCACCTTGCACCCGAATCAATTCGTCATCGCTCCAAAACGTCCCGTCGAACAAAACCAGGTCGGCAGTTTCCAGAACTCGCAACAGCCGCTCATTGATGGCTGGAACGGCCGGCAAGTAGGCGAGACGTCCCCCCGACGCCGTCGTCAACATGACGCCCAGCAGGGCTTCTTCAGGCTTGAGCGTGGCAGCTCGCTTGGCCGAAACATAAACAGGATACTTGTTTCCCAGCGAAAAAGCCTCGCAGCCGATTCCCGAGTCATTTCCGGTTGTCGTCAGCAGCGGGAAGCTTTCATCGAGTTTGATCTCCGTCCAGCAGACTTGTTGCGGCACTCGATTCAGCATGCCGAACGCGCTGTTGTCTTCCTGAAGAATACTGCGGAGCGAGGGTGTGCAATAAATCTTAAAGGGCTGTAGTTCCCGGAGCGAAAGCAGGCCTGCAATCTGATCGATGTCGGCACTGGTGAGCAGCACGCCGGCAATGGGCGAATCGCGTACCCCAGCGCTTGGCTGAAGAACAGGCGTCTGCTCAAGCTGCATTCGCAAGTCGGGAGAAGCGTTTAACAGGAACCATTTGCGGCCGTCATCGCTGACGGCGACCTGGGTTTGAGTGCGGCTTTTTGCGGGAAAAGTGCCCGCTCGCAGGGAGTGACAGTTCCGGCAGTTACAATTCCACTGCGGAAATCCGCCCCCTGCGGCGGAGCCCAGAATCTCGACGCGCATCCCTCAGTTTACAGTTCTGCGCTAGCGTAGGAGTTGATTTCGCAGTTCAGACAAACTTCCTCGAATTGCGGGCTAGTCCATTCCATGGTTCTCTCCTTAAGTTCCCTGATGATCAATTTCGGTTGAGGGGTTGTAGTGGTTCCATTTAAAACCAGAGCCCCTACCCTATGCGCGATGCTCCGCCCCACTGCGGCGCGAAAGCATAGACTCGAATACTATACAGCAATCATCCAGCGCTGTAATGCATTTTCTGTCATTCGTCAGTTTTCGTCCGTTGCTTAATTCGTTCGAGACAGCTCGGCGTAGAAGCGGTCAAGCTGATCTCCGGTGAAGCTGAGCTGCCAGCCGAGATCGCCGGTCTTAAGCTCTGCCATCAACTGATCCTCGGGGACGCCCTGCTTCACCAGGCCTGTTGCACGGGACACCAAGGTATCGATCTTGGTCTTGAATGCTTCCAACTCGGCCCGGGTGATGGTCGGCCCTGTGCTGGGAATAGCGACGTCGAAATCCAGCTTCAATACCTGCGCCAGCACCGCTCCCCAGCCCACCAGGCTCCCACCTGCTGCGAAATCCGGAGCGGGTTTGGCGGAGAACAAATCTCCGATCGCAACAACTTTCAAGTTGGGGAAATACACCACGGTATCGCTATTAGAATAGGCATTGCCGAAGTGCAACAGTTGCGCTTCTATTCCGCCCAGGTGTATCTGGTATTCGTTCCCGTAGGTAACAACCGCGGGCGTAAGTTTATCTCCGGCAAGGTTACAGGAAGCGAGATTCTGTTTAGCATTTTCCTGCACGATAATGTGGCTGCCATTTTCTACGAACTTCGCGTTGGTTCCCGTGCTGGAGTCTTCGCAGCCAGTAAGAATGAGAGCTCGAAAAGGCTGATCCGATATCTTCTTGGCGCGCGCCCGCAGCGCATCGTAGTTGCCGGGAAGCTTTCCATCCACGAGGATCAATCCGTTCGCGCTCAGCCGCAGCACAGAATTGCTGCCCTGACCGTTAATCACGTAAAGGCCTGTCTTGACCAACTGCACGGTCAGACCGTCGTGGGGATTGATCGCGTTTGGCTGTTTGTATTGCGCCGAGCTGGCAACCGCTCCGGCCATGATGAGCAGAACAATTGCCCACGTCTTGTAAGCCGGCAGGACTTTCATCAAGGGTAACCTCTGGCTCAAAATCCGATTTCTGGAGAACTTGAAGAGAGTAGATCCGCGGCCAAGTGCAAGCCACGGATCTACTCGAGTGCGATTACTGCCGTTAGTGTCCGTTCACCGAGAAGGCGTAGAACTTGTTGTTCCCGGTGTAACCAGGTATGCCCAGATGTGCGTACCCGGAACCCCAGTAAACGGTGTCGTTAACGATGGTGGCGCCGGAGATTACCGAAGATCCCGCGGCGAAGCTCCACAGGGTGTGGCCGGTGGAAGCATCCAGGGCAAACATGGTCGGGGCGGTAGCTGTCCCTTCCATGGATTCGCTATACACAACACCGTTGGCCACGGTCATGGGCCAAGATCAACGGCGCCGTTGGGATCAGGCACCTGCCATTGGATAGCTCCTGTAGCAGGGTTCAGAGCCGAGAACGACCCCGCGCTCCCACCTCCGTACGGAATGCCGTACAGGTTGCCGTACAGGTTGCCGATCGCCACATAGATGCTCTGGCCGTCGCTGGCCGAACCCCATTCCATGCCTCCGAGAGACGAACCCGGTCCTACCTGGGTCTGCCAAAGCACCGCTCCGGAATCCGGATCGAGGGCATAGTAGATGCCACTCTTTTGTCCTGCTCCGATGATGGTCTTGAAACCATGGCCGGTCCAGTAGGTGATCTCATTCGGCGCGGAGCCGAAATCGTAATCGGGCCCGGTGGGTTCATTCGCCAGGTTAGCGGGACAGTTGGGGCCTCCGAAAGCGCAGGCAACGTTCCAGTCGTCACTGCCGTTGGCCACTTCATACTGATTCCAGGTGACCAATCGCTGCGCCTGCCAGTCCACATGTCGAGGGCAAGGATTGAATCCACATGGTCGTTGGCGGGTAGACAAGAGGACTCGCTCCCACCGGCCGCGATGCAGGCTAGAAAGACCGGGTCAGTCGGATGGCTGTAGTTGTCCCCGGTTCCGACATACAATGTGCCGCGGAACAGATCAACCACTGGGTTGCTGCCCCAAACGGCGCCGCCGGTGTAGCCCGTCGGAACGGTAAATGTTTGCCAGAGTTTTGCTCCGTTGTAGGCGCTTACGGCCACCACGCTGCCTCTTGCCGAGCAGCACGGATAGGCGGGGTTAGCCGCCGCGAATTCCTCGTTGGACGTCATGCCCACGTACACGATACCGAAGACTTCAACGGGCGCGCTCGTGATCACGGGGAAGGCGTTCGAGGTATCTGGCTGTGTCTTCCAGATCAGGCGGCCATTCTGCGGGTTGATGGCTAGTAGCCACCCGGTTTGTGTCGCTGCAGCGTTGTACTGCGTTCCGATATACAGTACCCCATCCGCTATGGTTGGGGGGGGCCGGGACACTGTGCCTGCGGTCAGGCCGTAGTCCGAAAATTGATGTGACCAGATCAATCGGCCAGTCTCGGCATTCACCGCGAAGAGATTCCCCGCCCAGTCGGGAAAGTAGACAACGCCATTCACGACTGTCGCTCGGGCTGACACGTCTCGCCGGTAGTAAACGTCCACTTCTGCTGGAGCCGGCTAACATTCCTGGTTGAGATGCTTGTTTGATTGGTGGCGGTGTTCGCCAGATTTTGCCCGAATATCGGCCAATCCTGTGCCATTAGCGGTGTTACCGCCAAGGTCGCGAGCACGACGCCGAGAACGAGTGTAGACACACTGCGAGAGTGGCGAATCTTCTTCATCTTGTTAGTCCCCCCCACGAGGACGATTTGTTAGTTGGATACCCTGCATGGCACCCTCCGGGTCAAAGAACGCAGTTCCGCAGAGGTTGCGTGAGCTAGGGTTGAAGAGTGCCCCACAACCGCTCCCGAGTAAATAGAGCCGGAGTAGAGCAACAGTGATGCGTAGATGAAGTACGGATGAATTTTGTATGACGACAAAATGAATACTGCGGGCAAATAGAGGGCAACTGAAGAAAAGTTCTTTACAACAGCGAGCGTTGCGTGTAGATCATTTAGTTGCCGCAGCAGCAAGACTCTGGAGGTCAACGGGAGCGCTAATCAAGCCAAGAAGAGCTTGGGAGCTCCATCATCGACTACGGTCTGGAACTGGCCGTTCTTCTTTTTCCGATTGCATTACAAAAAATATCAAGGCTGCCCTGGGACAATGATCGGCGTCCGGGGACGTGCCACAATAAGCTCTAGAACTACTAGCAGCCTCGTTTTTTCGAATGTTGTAAAGCGCTTTAGATGTAGAGCACTTGCTGTCCACTACTGTTTGCAGAAGGGACTGCTCACTTGGAGACGGTTTTCCGCTTTGCAGGTTTTGAGGCAGATCGAGAGCGCTACCAATTGCGTAGTGGAAGCCGCACGATCAAACTCGAACGCATTCCCCTGGAGCTTTTGTTTCTTCTGCTGGAGCACAGAGGGAAACTGGTCAATCGCGAACAGATTGTCGCCAGACTCTGGTGCGATGAATCATTCATGGACACGGAGCGCAGCATCAATACCGCCGTCCGTAAGGTCCGCAAGGCACTGGGAGACGACCCTCGTCATCCGCGATTCATAGAAACGGTTGTCGGAAAGGGCTATCGCTTTATCGCCCCACTGGAGCAAGAAGATCCACTCCGTGAAATTCGATCGGACGTGCCGGCAGCGGCACGCGCCGACAATCGGGATGGCAGTGAGATACGGCTGCGAGGTTTCTTGGTCGAAGCCAATGGGGGGCCACCGGTCCTAACCTGTGATGTGGTCGTGAGCAACATACCTTTGGGGCGCCTGCCACTTATGGAGCTCGAACTACCGGCGGAGGTCACGCTGCCGCTGAAGCCGTTAACTTGACGGCTAAAGCGATCCAGGCTCTGCACGCCTTTTCTATTTCTGTTCTTCAGAGTGGGCTGCGGACCCGCATGACGGACTCCCGCCGTTTTGAGCGAAGTGCCGCTTGAAAAAATCTCTCTTGGGGATGCAGAACCAGAGACCAGCGAACTCCCTTTACCGCCAAAATCTCACTCTGCGGAAATGCCCTAGCGATCTGGAGATGTTTGCAGGCTACCTTTGACCTATGCCCCGCTCTGAAGTGCGGTTCGTCAGATGTTGCGATTGCTGATGACCCGCGGTTGAAGGACGATGTTATAATCGTCCTGCCCTCCTATAGCCTTTCCTTTTGCGCGGGCGCGTAGCTCAATTGGCAGAGCAACTGACTCTTAATCAGTAGGTTGAAGGTTCGATTCCTTCCGCGCTCACCACCTTAAACAAAAGTAAATGCAATAATTTGTGTAACTTGCAAGGGTTATTCCAGAATATGGAATTTCAAAAAAAGCACTCAAAAGCACCCAGAAGTAAGACAAAGCCCACAGGAATCCCACAAGTTCTGGTCGTTGATCCCACAAGTTTCCGCACGCGTCAGATGGTCATATCTGATCGGGGCGAGTGGGCGTTAGGCTTTTCACTTCTCGTTGGCGACAACCCGTCAAACTGAATTACTTCCGAGTTGGCCGACAAACCACCCAAGACGTCGGATCGGCTGCGCCGTGCAAGCTATAATGACGCGCACACATGGCACTCGTCGCTGGTACAAAGCTCGGCCCGTACGAAATTGAGTCACCGCTTGGTGCGGGCGGCATGGGTGAGGTCTACCGGGCCAAAGACACGCGGCTCGACCGCACCGTCGCCATCAAGATACTACCCACCCAGGTTTCCGAAGATTCTGAGGCTAAGCAACGCTTTGATCGCGAGGCCCGCGTCATTTCGTCGTTGAGCCATCCCAACATTTGTCAGCTGTATGACGTGGGCTCGCAAGATGGCATCAGCTACATCGTCATGGAGTGCCTGCAAGGCGAGACGCTGGCCGACCGGTTGGAGAAAGGTCCACTTTCGCTAGAGCAAATGCTGCGATATGGAATCGAAATCTGTGAAGGGCTGGGGACAGCACATCGTAATGGAGTCATTCACCGCGACCTGAAGCCCGGCAACATCATGCTGACAAAGACCGGCGTGAAGCTGATGGACTTCGGGCTGGCAAAGCCGGTCTCGATTACTTCCTCGCCTTCAGGCCTCACGGCGACTTCAGCCCCGCCTGGCAAGAGTCATCCTTTGACCGTACAGGGAACGATCGTTGGCACGCTTCAGTACATGTCGCCGGAACAGATAGAGGGGAAAGAAGCGGACACGCGAAGCGATATTTTTAGTCTTGGTTGCGTGTTATACGAAATGGCTACTGGTAAGCGCCCGTTCGAAGGCAAAAGTACGGCAAGCATAATGGCGGCGGTTCTGGAGCGGGAACCTATCGCGATCAGCACCGTGACTCCTGCGTTGCCGGTAACGCTGGATCGAGTGGTGAAGGCTTGCCTGGCAAAAGATCCGGACGAACGATTGCAGACCGTTCAAGACGTGAAGCTGCAACTGCAATGGCTCGGGGAAGAAGGTCAGGCGAGTGGGTCTCAGGCAAGACCAGAGGCGTCGGGGAGCGGGCGTCTCCAACGTCGCGAACGCGTCGTGTGGTTAGTGACGATGTTATGCGCGCTGTTGGTGGTTGCCTTTGCTGTTTACCATCTAGTTGGGCAGAGGCTGGAGCCCGTGGTGCAAACCAGCGTCGGTGCCGCCAACAAGCTCCGATTCAACTTCGCCGGCGACGCTGCGGGACCACCTGCCATCTCGCCCGACGGCGCCCACATCGTTTTTTCGGCAAAGAACGAAGGAAAAGACCAACTATATGTTCGTACCTTGAGCGATCTGTCGATCCGGCCGCTTCCTGGTACCGACAATGGCCGGTTCCCCTTCTGGTCGCCGGACAGCCGTTCGGTGGCGTTTTTTGCCGAGGGCAAGTTGAAACGGCTCGACATCTCCGGCGGCATGCCGGTGGCGATCTGTGATGCCAACAACCCTCGCGGGGGCAGTTGGGGAAGTACCGGCATGATTGTCTTTGCTCCCAGCTACAACTCCAGCCTCTTGCAGGTAGCGGCCGCAGGTGGAACTCCAGCCCAGGTTTTGCAGCTGGATTCACCAAAGTACAGCACGTACCGCTGGCCATGGTTCTTGCCGGACGGAAAACACTTCCTCTACTTCGCAGCCAATCACCTGACGCCCAACAATCCGAGTACTGGAGGTGTCTTTTTTGCTTCTCTGGACGGCAAGGAAAATCGATTGCTATTTACCTCGGCGTCAAATGCTATCTACGCCTCCGGATACTTGCTCTACCTTTCCGGCAATGCCCTGCAAGCGCGGCCTTTCGATCCGGCCTCAGGCCAAGTGAAGGGCGATTCCACTGTGCTGGCGGGCGATGCGCAAAATGACCGGGATGTGTGGCGGGGAATCGTGACCGCTTCGGAAAATGGTCTGCTGTTGTATCAGCCCGCCATGACCACGACCGGGCTGAAGCTGGCTTGGTTCGATCGCAGCGGCAAGCAACTGGAGCAAATCGGTGAGGAGGATGAGGACTACCAAGTCAGACTTTCTCCCGACGAAAAGAAGCTTGCGCTGGCCATTGGTCAACCGAACCATACGATCTGGATTTACGATCTCGCGCGCGAGGCAAAAAGTCGCTTCACGTTCGACGACAAGTGCCACTCCAGTCCCGTCTGGTCTCCCGACGGCAGCCGCCTCGCCTATTCGGTGGCCGAGGGTGCGCTGCAAGAAGCAGCCGTGTTTAGCAAAGCGTCCAATGGTGCGGGCGAGCCAAAGCAGATCCTGGGAAGTGTGGCTGGCGACAAGACGGGGCAATCTCCGAGCGACTGGTCACCCGATGGCCGCTGGATAATTTACACTCGCGGCACCCTCGGGGCTGGCTCACAAGGAACAGACCTGTGGGCATTTCCGGCCGACGGAAGTGGACAGCCGTTTCCCTATGTCACAGGGCCCGGCGACCAGCAGGAAGCCCAGTTCTCACCCGACGGACACTTTGTGGCCTACGAGTCCAACGAAGCTGGCAATCCTGAAATCTATGTGGCTGCTTTTCCGAGGACAGGAGCAAAGTGGCAGGTTTCAAATAATGGCGGCGCTGGACCGCGCTGGAGTCAAGATGGACAGGAGCTCTTCTTCTTATCGGGAGATCAAATCATGTCGGTCCGCGTCGACAAAGTGGGTCCAGGTTTAGAGATGAGTCAGCCGCATCTCTTATTCCGCCTAAACCTGGTCGGCGAGAACTCGTCTCGCTACTCTGTTACCCGAGATGGTAAGCGATTTGTGGCTATTGTCTCCGGGCAGGACAGCTCTCCGCCGCTGGTCTTGGTGCAGAACTGGACCATGAAACTGAAGCAATAGAATTTCGTTTCAGTGCAGCGCCATGCTTTGGAATAAGCGCACCACTTGGCAAATGATGGGCAAACAGGAAGTAATCCACCTAGACGAGAAACGCCCGTTCCGGTCCCTTGCCTAAACGCGTCCCGAGGGGCTGGACACAGGGAATCGTAGCCGACTATTCATCCAGTTGGCAGCGAGCGGTCGTTCCCGAGTGTCCGGCGATTCGCGCAGTAATTGACTCGGGATTCTGATGTGAATGAAAGCCATTGAAGGCCTTGAGCTTCTGTAGGACCGCCCTGACCGTAGAAACGTTTTATCATGTCGTGCATGGCGCAATCGTCATTAGCGCTGAATCCAAAACGTTAGGGTGAACGAATCATGCTTCGAGGTTCTGCCGCACGGCCGTCTCTGCCAGCCAGTTTTCAGGCAAAGACCATTCACAGCCCGCAAGCGGCGGATATCTTCGTGCGCTGGGGAGGAACGGGACCGGCGGTTGTGCTCATTCACGGATACGCTGAGAACAGCGACTCCTGGGCTCCTCTGGCCGCGGATCTCATGAAGGATCACACCGTTGTGGTGCCGGACCTTCGCGGAATTGGGAAGTCATCGAAGCCTGAAGCCGGAGCTAACAGTGCCGGGACGTTCTTCGAGATAACCCCCAGCGGTACCGCTGGAGTCCTCCGGTGGACCAGACCGAGATAGCTAGCTACCTGCTTCCCGCATGGTAAGCGTTCTGCTTCCCCGATGATCAGGACGAAGGTCAGCGCGGTTAGTGAACCGACGCCGGGATGCGTCGGCAGTCGTTGCGCCTCAGGGCACTCCTCGACTCCTCGCTCCACTGCCTGGCTCAGCTCCGCGATGATTGGGTTCAACCGATCCAGCAACTCCAGCAGAGCCTGCCGTCGCCGGCCGACGGCGCTAACTGGAACGATTCCAGTTGCTGTCTCTCTATTCGCCGTAACCGCCTCTTACACCGCAAACCTTCGTTCAGCGCTACCGCTTGCCAACTGACTCATGATCCGCGTACGCGCCTGCACCATACGGTGCCGATGCCAAAGTCGTTGCCGCAGATCACGGTTCTGCAGAATGACGTTAGAACCGTGTTGGCACCAATTTGCCCCGATGTCATCGTCTGGGCGCTTGCGTGGCGAGGAAACGCGGCGCACAGGCAGGTTGGCAGCCAGCAGGCCGCTATCCCGCCAGAAACTCTGTGCTTCGATGCCATCATCAGGTTGTCATTTTACAAACCGAACCCATCGAAAGATCCGAAGCCGAGCAAGACGCGGTCACTGCACTGTCCTAGCCGACGTACTAGTCATTAGCCAAGTTCCGTGTGGAAGGAAAGGACAGATAAAACCAAACTGATATTGCACCTGCACTACCGCCTCAACTCCAGTAGCACAAGGTAACTGACTGGGGGCGTTCGCACTGATGCAACCAGCCTCTACGACAACATTGCCCCAATTAATACCTTGTGCATTAGTCTGCAAATAGCTACTTAATTGGCTGTTATTCATTTGACAAGATGAACCATTTTGATACACACAATCAAATCCAGTTACCATAGCATAGCGGGCGCCTATCCTGGCGGTGTTGGCCACCCAGACATAGGCGAATACCGCTCGTCCGAAGTCAATGATCCCGAATATAACAGTCAGCACCAGCACTATCGATAACGCAAACTCCACAAGAGCAGTTCCAGCCTCTTTATTGTCCTTCATTATTTCCGCACTCTCATGATGGCATTCCCGTTAGCCTGATAAGAACTTGGGAGGCCAGGATAGGGGAATAGTGGCACAAACATTTCTTGTGTTTTAATCTGTACGCACTCCGCAATCTGCCCACCCGGACAAGAAACAGTGGAGCAACTACCAACGCCAGATATCGGATTGGTACAAGAAGTTGCTCCACCTTGATCGCAGACACAACCGTAAGATGACACAACAGTTACCTGACCCATAGAATAGTTGCAATTTGGGTAGTGATCCGCACCCGTAAATCTTGCGTTATTAATATCACAGGTCACAGCATTTTGAATACCTGTAGTGCTTTCAGCTGTGGTGGGGTTTTGAGAAGCATACACGGCCCCTGCTGTGGCCCCATTTGTTACTTTAATCGTGATAGCGATGGCGCGCCCTACTTCGAGTAGACCCAACATGAGGATCATCACTATGGGTAGCAGCAGGGCGAATTCTACTAAGCTTTGACCTTCGGACTGTTGCCGTCGTGTGCGCTTCATGTTTACTGTACCAAGACCGAACTGTGAATTGGTGATCCTCCCAAAGCCGGGATATAGGTATTATTAAAGGCGACATTTCCGGTAACGTTGATCTTCCACGCCACTAGAAGGGTTGGACTTCGGATCGCAATTGAACCACCTCCGACACCGCCACCTGTCATCCCTTTGTAGATGAGCGTTGTGCTAGGGAAATAGAGAGCGCCAACATACACCTCCTCAGTAGAGGTATCGACTGTGCTGGCGGACGATCCTGTTGGTATACTGCGGTCTTGGAAAATCAAAATACCAGCCAAAGCGCCGCTAGTAGGCGAAGACAAGGTTGGGTTTATATACCCAGAGCCTGCATAACCACCCAGAGTGATGGGACCATAAGGATAGGATGCACTGGCGGTGTTAAAAAAGGTTACACCGCTGCCAACTAAAGTTGCTTGACCATTTCCAGTCACAGTTAACCCACCGAATAAAGAATAGGTCCCGGGTTGAAAGGTGACCAGAATGCTGGTGCCTGATGGGGGTGAGATAACGATACCACCGCAATAGGAACCGTTCTGTAGGGTTGTCGACGTGTGAATAGTAACAGTTTGAGTGTAGAGACAAGGCCCAGGTGTCGGCTGAGCTACGCCGGCTAACGGATCCTGAAATTGAGGAATGCCCGTAGTGGGTTCTGGCGTGAACCCGGAACCGGAAGCAGTGCCAACGATGCCAATGGCTGTGGCGTTAACCGTTCCATTGCTTATGATGTTGGCATCGGCATAGATACCGCAAGTAGAAGAAAACTGTCCGGTTACCGAGAAGCCGAAGTCTCCTGAAACGGTATCTAAAGAGTAGACGCAGCCAGAAGCGCTTCCGACGGCAGAACCTATGGATCTGGCAGCAACAGTTATCGGTTGAAAATCTCCGACTCTCATGAAGAATAGCGGTTGCTGTTGCTGCACTTCTACTTGGACATAGTTGACGCCGCTGTAGTTAGGATCTTGCGATGGCCAGGTCACTGTTATTGTGCTGCCGTTGAACCCATTGGCTACAATGTCGTTTGTAGCGGCCGTGGTACAGTTGTTGCAGTTGCCATAATTGAGGAGAACCGTGGCAGCAGCCAGAGCGCCCGCATCGGCAGCTTTTTGCATCTGCTGTTTCTTATAACGCAAGGAGCCGACGTCAATGCCTATTCCGGCCATTAGGGCTAAAACGACCAAGGCTACGGCTACTAAGACGACAACCTGCCCCTCTTCGTTTCGGCTAAAGACGTGCATTCTTACCCCTCACAACAGTCCTAGTTTCCCCGCGGAGGAAGCCACTGCACGGTCGCGGGCGGTCACCGACGTGAAGCCGCCAACCCGCATAAAGAAGATTGGCTGGGCCTGGGCTGCAATCACTTCCACATATTCAATATCATTGACGAACGGGTCGCTCGCGGAAGGGTTGTTGATCGGGACTGTTGTTCCAGTGTTGCCGTTGGCGAACTTATTTCCAGCGGTATTGTTTTCAGCGGCGACAGGAGCTAGCGCCGAGGAGGTCGGCACCACAACTCGCCCTTCGTCCGCTTTGCCAAATTGCCTCAATCGCCGCACCGCAAACAACTTCCTCACCGTGACCCCCCGCGTGCGCGATGCTTCGGAGTACGTCGATTCGTCAACGTTGCCCTAGGCGGAGCGGCAGGAGCCGACCCGATTCTGGAAGTTGACAAATCCGTACTCAATCGCGCCCAGTTCCTACTTATACGGAGCTAGAAAAAACCCAAAGACAAACAAAAGGACGGCCCGGCGATGGATGGAGCGATGATGCCTTTGATACGATTATCCGGCATAAGCGTAGTACGATCCTCGCATGAAATCTATAGCCTCTTCAGGTAAAAAAACGAGGCTAGGGAAGTGCCATAAGAGACATAGAAAGTGGCACGTTAAGGCTATCCATACCCCCGCTAATCGGCGTTCAGTGACGACCACTGTGGTCGTACGTACAAGCCTGAATATATTCAGCCAAAGGCCAAATTCATACGAATGAGCTTGTGGCGACGCAGGACCGATACCAGTAGACGGCGGCCACTGCGGGAGATCTGGCCGTCGCAAGCGATTGTTTGGCGATTACAACTGTAGGTGTTGAAAAAGGGTTCTCGGCAGAGATGCCACTCCCTAGGTGGCAACCGGGGACTGGTTCTTGTATGTCTGGTAAGGCCTCAGTTTGAAACGAAGGCGAGAAAATGGCCTCCGGGGGTCGGAACAATTCATAAGGGCATCGCCGGAGGCCGTACTTAGTTCTCTGGTCGGAGTGTAGCACTCCGCGACCTTATGGCGACGGTTTTTCGGTGTTACCTACCCCAAGCTCAAGCTGGTCAGGATTGGCCGGCACAAGTCCGTAGTGGGCATTGTAGGCGTCCCTGAATTCCTGTTCGGTGCGGTCAAATTTGTCGAGCAACCCTAAACTCAAACTGAGGCACTACCGTATGTCTTTGTCAGTTGACTAAGCGGCTGCAACGAATTCGGACTTGGTGCTTTGCTGAGGATCAGGACTAGCCGTTTGATATTCTGTTCCGCAGCTGCCAGGAAGAACTGCTCCCGCACGAACTTCGGTCTGCGCAGGCGCAAGCCGCGTAGTCCGATCCGATTCTTAAGTTCCGCGACCCAACCCCACCTACACACACCGAAGACTAACTCTAGGCCTGGCACAGAAATACTGGTCCGATGGCGGCACGATTCCCGCGTTAACGTGAGGGCCGCACGCTTGCGATTGCTGGCCCAACCATGCCGATTACCCGTTCTGAACAAGAATTCTCAACTTTTCGAGTGTGCGGCGGGCGACGGGCTATCCAGAAGTTGAGCCACGGCCAATCCGGCTCGGACATAGGTTGGCTTCTGGCAGTAGGCGGCAACCATGATCAGGAACGGCAAACCGCGCCTGTAGCTAGCATACCTGGAATGGATTTAGTCCTGTCGGGGGACTGGTAAATAACGTGGACGAGAAGTCGGCCAGTATCTTCGAATCTATGCCTCCTGCTGGGAGAGGCGCGGTTAGCCTAACCGCTGTTCACGCCGCGTTCTTATGCCAGATGAGGTGCTTGGGCTTGTTCTCGGCAGCGAACAGTAGGGAAGGACAGTCAGCAAAGCGATGCGAGGACCCCACAAGAATCCCACAGGTTTATTAATTTCGGGAAGCGCCTTCTATAATTATCAATGAGTTAGGCGCAATAATAAACTGACTCTTAATCAGTAGGTTGAAGGATCGATTCCTTCCGCGCTCACCACCTAACTCTTTCAAGCGCTTTGCTTTGACCCCTTCCGGTTTATTCATTACCAGGCATTTTTTAGGGGTCTTCTCAGCGAACTTCGTCCTGGTCTTCCAGAAATTGCACTGCAGACACGCCATATGCTCATCGCTTGGTCACGGTGGCTTCGGCGGACGCCGACTGTAGCGGGTCGGCTTCGCTGGTGGCCAGCAGATGATAGGTCCCCGGCGTAGTGGGCGCAATGTAAACCGCCAGCGATGATCCTGTGCCGCCTTTGGCTTTGGCTGCGCGAGTCACAATCCGGCCACCGGCCTCGCCTTCCTGCACCGTCCAAATCACTTCGCTGTCATCCGTGCCGCTGACTGTAGCAGAGAAGTCGAAGGCCTTCCCCGCGACCACCTCGGCCGTCTCCGGAGAGATAGTTACAACCACCGCGGAAGGCTTGGCTGCCGGTTTGTCCGGCAATGACGAGCGCAGTATCCACACGGCCATGCCGGCACCTGCCAGGAGCAACACGATTACCAGGATCTCCAGCACTGGCGGGCGCGACCGCTGCTGAATCACGCCGGAGGAGGGGTCTTTCTTACTGGTGACATCCGATGCTGCACTCTTACCAGAAAGAATTGTCTCTTCAGCCTTACTAGTAGGATTTGTCTGGGCATATCCAGCAAAGGACGGAGGTGCGATATTCGCAGCTGGATCGCGGGCCGGCGCTGGAGCATCCGCAGGCAACTCCGTTCCACACCAGTCACAGGACAAGTCGGTTCCTGTGTTTAGTCTTCGACACCGTGGGCACCGGCGGAATTCTCGAACTACGGGTGTGGCGTCCGGGGGCGGTGACGGGGAGCCTCCGCTCGCCTTGGTCAGCGGTTGCACTCCGGCAGTCGAGATGGCCGGGGCAATCGATATTTCGGCGGCAACCGCCGCATCGCCTGAGCTTGCGGCGCTCTCAAAGGGCTCCTGCGCGATGGCCGCGCCGCAGCCGCTACAAAACCTGTCTTCACGCTGGACGCTGCGACCACAGACCTTGCAGAACATGGGCAACACCTTCATTACTGCGCCTGCTGTTGCGTCAGCAGCACCACATCAGTATTCGTGCGTCCCCGTGCCAGCGCCAGCCGCTTGTTTTTCCAATCGTAGTGGTAGCCGTAGATCTGGAGGTCGCTGAAGTTGGTCAAGGGGGTCGCTGTTTTAGTGCCGATGGGCTGCATGATGATGTTGGAGACGCCCTTCGCGGTAACCGGATAATAGAGCGACTGTCCGTCCGCCGAGTACTGGAAGGTATTGGAGATGGAGAGCATGGGTGGAAAAGTCTTTACAGGCAATCCCCCCTGGGCCGGGATGATGTCGATCATGGCTTTGAAGTTTATGCCCGAGCCCTCCGTGGTAAGAGCAGCGATCTGCTGGCCATCGGGCGAGATGACGCCAAAGTCCGCAACCTTATCGAGGAGCCGTTTGGCTTGGCCACCGCCGATAGGCATCTCCATCAACTGCCTCTTGCCTTTATCGAGCGTGGTATAGACAAACGATTTGCTGTCAGGCGAGCAAGAAGGGTTCTGGTCCACCGTGCCTTTGGTTACGGCAGTAGAAGCGCCGCTCTGCAGATCGAGGCGCCAGATGTTGATCCCCTTGCTGTCTTTGTTCGGCATGGAAAACAGTGCGCTGGCGCCATCGGAGCATACCGAAAGCCCAGTCAGTGGAAGATGTTGCTGGAAGATGATGCTGCGATTGCTGCCGTCGGCATTCATGACGGAAATGTGGCCATCGTATTCCATCGCGATCAGTCGCCCATCGGGCAGCCACGCCACCCCGACATCGCTGCGATTATCGATCTGCTTCACTTCAGAGCCGCCAGGATCGGAACTCATGGTGTAAATGCCAGTTTGCAGCGTGAGCTGGATTGCAACAAGTTGGGTGCCGTCCTTGGTGACACCCAATGTGAGATTGCTGTAAGAGTTGAGGTCGTTGGTGATGCGATGCAGCTTGCCGGCTGCGGTTGCAATCTCCCCTACCTGTCCGTTCCAATCGCTGGAGACATCATGGAAGATGAGGACCAGGTGCTCGCTGTCCGGCATCCACGCGGGCTTTTGCAGGATGGCTGTACCCGCATAAACCGTCTTCTCTTTGCCGCTTGCGGGATTCAGCAGCACCACGCGGCCCAGGTTCTGGCTGCCGGGATCAAGCACGGTCGCGGCGATCGATTTGCCATCCGGAGACCACGCGGGATCGGTGTATCCCGGCAGCGGAAGCTTGGACAGCACTCGCTCGCTGCTTCCATCGGCGTGGGCAATGATGAGCGTCGAGCTCGCATCGGCGGAGCTGTCGCGCAGGTACACCATCTGCTGCCCGTCTGGCGAGAAGCTTACTGCGCTGTCGACATCGTCCGCCAGTTTGCGAGGCGTGCCGCCTAACACCGGAATCTGGTAAAGAAATCCGAGACCGGGATGCTCCGGATCGCTGCGCACGAAGTACAGAAAGTCGCCGTTGGGCGAGAACGTCAATCCTGTATACCGACCCTCCATCGGCTTCATGATTTGTGCATTGCTGCCGGTGGCGACATGCCGCATCCACAAACTTTGCTGGCCTTGTCCCTCGTCAACTGCATTGACTACATACTTTCCGTCCGGAGAGATAGTCGCCAGCACCGCACGGCCTGAGTTCGTCAGCTTCTCCATGCTCATGTTCTGGAACGGAATGGGACCGGAGTCGCCGCGCCATTGGGCAAAGCGGGTGTAGAAGCCGTAGATCCCAGCCCCCACCATCAGCAGGCTGGCAGCCAGGATGAGATTGGTGCCACTGCGGCGACGCTTCGCGACAGCGGTAGTTTCGCTGACTGCACGCTGGGCCGCGCCGCTGCCATCGCCGGAGGGCAGGGAGGCTGCCGCGATACCGGTTCGCGAACTTTGCCCCAGGCTATCGCGCTTCAAACGCTTCAAGTCGGAGCGCATCTCGGCCGCGCTTTGATAGCGCAGATCGCGGTCCTTCTCAAGGGCCTTGTCGATGATCTCTTCCAGCTTGAACGGAACGGCGGGATTCAGTTCGACCGGTGGCCGCGGATTGCGATCGAGAATTCCCTGGAAGATGACGGCAGAAGTATTTCCGTCGAAAGCAAGCTTGCCCGTCGCCATTTCGTAAAGGATGCCGCCCAGCGAAAACAGATCGCTGCGGCCGTCGAGCTCTTCGCCGCGCGCTTGCTCGGGAGACATATAGGCGACCGTGCCGACCGCCGTTCCCGGCGTTGTGAGCATCCCCGGCGTTGTTGTTGTGCTGCCCGCAACTGTCTCCAACGTTCCTCGGCGGTCATAGGTCAGTTTCGCTAATCCAAAATCGAGGATCTTGGCCTGCCCTCGCGAAGTCAGGAAAATGTTCGCCGGCTTCAGATCGCGATGCACGATGCCTTTGCCATGAGCTACATCCAATGCATCGGTGACTTGAGTGCCGATATCGAGAATTTTGTCCAAGGGCAGGGGATGGCCGTCGATCCTTTCGTCCAGGCTCTGGCCTTCCAGTAACTCCATGGCGATGAAGTGTTGCCCCTCGGACTCCTCGATGGCATAGATGGTGCAGATGTTCGGGTGGTTCAGCGCGGAGGCGGCCCGCGCCTCCTGCTTGAATCGCTCCAGCGCAGTGGGATCCTGTTCGAGTTCGCGTGGCAGAAACTTTAGCGCGACGTGACGTCCCAGCCGGCTATCTTCCGCCTCGTACACTACGCCCATGCCACCGGCGCCCAACTTTTTCAGGATGGTGTAGTGCAGAATGCTTTTCCCGGCCAGTGTTTCCAAAGGTGAAATCTCCAGTTAACTCGACTTTATTGCTGTCGGAGGGCAGCGTCAAGGTGGGGTAACAGCTGCGCAGCGAGTTATCGCCGAAAAACCAGTTCGGCAAACCCGCATGACAGCAACATCGGCAGACTTCTAGCGCGCCAGAAGGCCTTCCGGAAGCGCTCGCGAGCCCGCGCTGCTCTTGGCCAGCAGGTGGGCTCTATCGCGGGCCGCTCGTGCTTCGTCCTGGCGACCTGATTGGTCCAGGGCTTGTGCCAGCAGCCCATAGGCGACCTCGGTTGGCTTGGCCGCAACGGAGCGGTTGAGGTCCTCGATCGCCAGATTCAAGTCGCCGGAGCGGAATGCCAGCACTCCCAATCCTAGCCATCCCCGGTAATTGTGAGGATCCATGGCGACCGCTTTGTCCAGGTTCTCCCGTGCGCCGGCGTTGTCGCGAAGATCGAGGTAGACCAGCCCTTTGTTGCTGAACAGCTCGGCCCGGCCTGGGCCATCCGGCGTGATGCTGATCATCTGATCGTATCGCGCAATGGCTTCCTGCAACCTGCCATGCTGGTGGTCGTAAACGGCGATCTGCAAATTGCTCGTAGGGTCGGAGGGATAGATGGCGAGGGCCGCTTGAAAGTGTTGCATCGCTTCTTCGGTCTGGCCGCGGTCAATCAGCAGCAGTGCCAGGTTGTCGTGAGCTACATAATTGTCGGTGCTGGCTTCAATGCTATGAGTCCACAGCGTCACATTGTCATTCCAGTACGCGAGCTGATGGTGGGTCACTACAGCCAACACCAGCAGCACAATCATTCCGCCGCAGCGAAGCAAGATGACGGGAACATGCCGCCGCTCGGCCAAGTCGGACACTCCCCAGCAAACCAACAGGAACAAACCGATGAAGGGCAAGTAGGCATAGCGGTCGGCCATCGCTTGATTTCCGACATGGACCAACCCGATCATCGGGACCATCGCTCCCAGAAACCAAAGCCATCCCACCAGCAGGTAGCGGTGACTTCGGCCCATCACCGCCAGTACTGTGATTATCAGCAGAAGAGCAAGCGCGGGTATGACCTGGGACATCGGCAGGGCGTGCCAGGGATGGGGATAGATAGGAATGAGATTCGTGGGCCAAACAGCTTTGCCAATGTATCGCGCGTAGGCGACGATCGCATTGGTGAGCCGGATGGAGAATGGATAAACTTCCAGCGAAACGACGGCGCCACCGCTTTTTTGCGCCATAACCGTGACTACGGCGCTGGCTGCGCACATTGCGAAAAGCGGAATCTTCTCCTTCACCAGCCACCAGAAACCGCGCGCCGGAAGAATCGGCGCGGTTAGCGTTCCAGAAGAGCGGCCATCGGCTGGAGCCGCCATCCTTTGCAATGGCCAGTAATCCCACAGCAACAACAGAAATGGAAAAGCGATGATTTGGGGCTTCGACATCAACCCCATCGCGAACAGCAAAGCAACGGCAATGTACCGGCCAGCGCGGGACTCTCGCGCTGGTTGCATCTTCAGCGACGATTTGCCCATCGGGGGAGAGGATAGGTACCAGCGATACGCCCCCAATCCCAGCAGGAAAAACAACATGCTGAGCAGGTTCTTGCGCTCCGAGATCCAGGCCACCGATTCCACGTTGATGGGGTGCAGCGCAAACAATCCGGCCACCATCGCACTGCGCCCGGCGTACCCAGTCGCGCGCAACAGCACCCAGAACAGCAGCAGCACGTTCACCACCTGGAGCAGCAGATTCATGGCGTGATGACCTCCCGGCTCCAGTTGAAACATCTGGACATCGATGGCATGGGACAGCCAGGTCAGCGGGTGCCAATTGAATTGGTAGAAAGTGGTGAAGGCCCACGAAATCGTGTCCCAATCCAGACCGGACTGAATATGGGGATTGTTGACCACGTACACCATGTCGTCATAGTTGACGAACGGATGGTGGCCGACTGGAAAGTAAACCACGAGCGTCGCAACCACCAGGAGAAGACCAAGGACGAAACGTTCCTGCTTCAGCCAGCGCAGCCAACTTGCTCTTGGCGCCGCTGGCGCTGTCCTGCTGATTGCCTTTTTGACCGCGGAAGCCTTGGTCCTCACTCGTCCCCCAAACATCCTGATAATCGCTCCGCCGCCATGCTGCGGATGAAGCGTTTTGACTCTATTGCTCTGCGAGAGCAACCGTCAAGGAGGCCGCCGCCTGGCATTGCTCCGCAGGCATTCCCACATCAAGGGTTGGTGAACTTCTAGCCGGCTTGCGATTTCGGGTGGGATGAAACAGTCGAGGCAGATTCTTCGCGCTCTGGAGCGCGGGTTCCGTTCGCTTTGCTGGCGGGAAGAAAAATGCTGAAACAGGTCCCAGTCTCGCCGGTCGTCGAACTCTCTACTTCGATTCGGCCGCCAAGTTTGTCGACAATGCCTTTAATGACCCATAAGCCTATGCCTGTGCCCTGTTCGCCCTTGGTGGTGAAGAAAGGCTCGAAGATGTTCTGAAGGTCGGCCTGGGGAATACCGCATCCGGTATCGCGAACCTTTACCACGACCTCGGTCTCACCCGCCAGCTCGATGGCCAGCGCTATGCAGCCACGTTGACCAATGGCATCGACGGCATTCGTAAACAGGTTGGTGAAGACCTGCCTCAGCTCGCTGGGAAAGATGGTCACTTCTCCGGAAATTTGGAAATCACGGGTCACCTCGATTTTCGCGACTTGCAGACGCGGGCGGTACATGGCGCAGACGTCGTCCAACAGTTCGGAAAGCCGGGTGACAACCGGCAACTTGGTCTCGCGATGCGGCGCCAGCGTCTGGCGGCTGATGTTGGACAAGCGGCGCACCTCGCGTTCCGCAAGATCCACTAATTCCGCGGAACCTTCATCGAGCGAAGAACTCTGCTTTAGCAAATGCATCAGGTTGGTGAGCGCGTCCAGCGGGTTGTTAATCTCGTGGGCTATTGTCGCGACCAACCGGCCGGTAGCGGCAAGTCTCTCCGAGCGGCGAAGCGCTTCTTCCAGTTCATCGTTAAGCTTCTGGATGTGTTCTTGGGCAAGCTTGCGTTCGGAAACATCGCGAATGGCGCTAGTGACGAAGGTGCCAGTCTCGGTGACCAGAGGGCTCAGGCTTATTTCGACCGGGAACTCGCTGCCATCTTTTCGCAGCCCGAATAGTTCAAGCCCGACGCCCATTGGCCGGACATGAGAGTCAGCGAAGAAGTCCTTGCGATGGCGGGGGTGTTGGCCGCGATAGCGCTCCGGGATGAGCGACTCGACCGGCTGCCCGATGAGTTCAGAGCGGACATATCCAAACAGTTTCTCGGTTTGAGCATTGACTAAGGTGATTTTTCCGCGGTCGTCGACGATCACCATGGCATCGGGGGCAGCCTCCAGTAGGGAACGGAATTTGTCCTCGGCTTTTTTTCGCACAGTTATATCTCGAATAGCGCTCGCCACCAGTACCCCGTCAGACGTTTTGATCGGGCTGAGACTGATTTCCAGCGGAAACTCGGTGCCATCCTTGCGCAGCCCAAAGAGTTCCAGGTCTTCTCCCATTGGCCGCTGGCGCGGGTCTGCAAAGTAAGATGCGCGGTCGTGGGTATGCTGGGCATGGAATCGCTCAGGAACCAAAACTTCCACAGAGTATCCCAGAAGCTCCTGCCGGGGATAGCCAAATAGTTCCTCAGTGCGGGAATTGACCAACACAATCTTTCCGCGCCGATCGACAATCACCATCGCATCGGGAGCTGACTCCAGCAGGGCGCGAAACTTGTCCTCGGCGCCCTTGCGCGCCGTCACGTCCCGAATCGCACTTACGACCATGGGGCCTTCCGGAGTCTGCATCGGACTGAGGCTGATCTCCACCGGAAATTCCGTGCCGTCTTTGCGCAGCCCGAGCAGATTGAGGCCAACTCCCATAGGCCTCACATGGGGATCTCCGGAAAAGTAGCCTGAACGGTGTCCCGGGTGCTTGGCACGGAAGCGCGATGGAACCAGGACCTCGATCTTTTGACCAACTAGCTCCGAGTGCGCATAGCCGAAAAGCTGCTCAGCCTGAGTATTGGCGAGCACGATGCGGCCCTGGCGGTCGACCACCAGCATCGCATCGGGAGCGGCATCCAAGACCACGCCGAAGTTCGCTTCAACGGAGATTTCCATGAATTGTCTCGATTAGGTGGCATTGTATACCCCGATTGCATCAGTTCCGCCCGATAGTTTCAGATTCGTTTGGAACCTGCGTCTTGCAGGCCCTAGCCGCATGGGAGTTGCACAGTCAGGTTCAGCGCGGTTAAATCCCGCAGAATCGTGATGCGGAGCACTTTTGCACACGCCGTTCTGCGATATACTGCGCTCGGAAACACAAATCTTTCTGAAGGTCACCCACCAGCATGACGGCAAATGCAGTTGAAGTCGCTCCTACCACTGCGGATTTCAAGTCCCTGGAAGAAAAGATCCTGCGCACGATTGAGCTGTTAAAGTCGGCCCGCGAGGCCAAGGCCGTCGCCGCGCGCGATGCCGGCCGGCTGCGCGAAGAGCTGAATGAGCGTGAGGAAGAACTGGATACGGTGCGCCAGGAACTGGTCGCGCTGCGTCGCGAACGCGAAGAGGTACGTACCCGAGTAGAAAAGATGCTTGGCCAAATTGAGTCTTTGGCGCTGGAAGAATCGGCGGGATAATAGAAGGCAGTGGTTAGTGGTCAGTGGCTAGTGACCAGGAATGCTAGCCACTAACCACTGACGGGAGGCGAGTTTGAGTAAGGCAAACGGAAGTGGCGGCGGTAATGTCCGGGTCGAGATCTACGATCAGACATATCATCTGCGCGGTTCCGATGCGGAGTACATCGCTGAGCTGGCCGCGTATGTGGATAACAAGATGCGACTCATCTCGCAGCAGGCGGCGACGGTGGACTCGCTGCGGGTAGCAGTACTGGCCGCGCTGAATATTGCTGATGAACTACATGTGCTGAGGCGCAAGTACGATTCCATTGCCAGCGACTACAACGAGCGCGCCGAACAGCTGGAGGGAGCGCTGGATGAAGTGCTCGACGATGGTCTTAGGGCGGGATAGTCACCATCCTTGGTTTTGATAGAGTACGGATCCACAGCCTGCCGAAAGGAAACCGGATCTCACCAGGTATGCAGGTAGAGAGGGCCTTTAGCCCGCCTCAACCCTTCCTATCATTTGTCATACCCGTAGCTTAGACTGTCATTCCGTCCGAGGGTGCGGCCCGAGTGGAGGGCAGAGCTGTTCCACGCTCCCGATATCAGTTAGTCACGGCCGCTGCGGAACTGGATGATTCTGCGGCGGTCGCGCTTGGACGGCCTGCCTTCCGGCGCAGGAGCGAAATTCCTGAGGGCCTTACGCTCTTCCGCCGCCTTGATGCGCAATTCGTGGCTGGCTTTGGTTTCTTCATAGAGATTCTGGGCCACCGCCGCCGGGCCGCGTACTTCGCTCAGTAAGAGAACCTTCACCTGAAAGTCGCCGCTGTCGGTCTTGATATGCAGCACATCGCCGACCCGGACCTCGCGGGCAGCCTTGGCGAGTTGATTATTGGATTGAATCCTGCCGAGTTCACAGGCTCGTGCAGCCAAGGAGCGAGTCTTAAAGAACCGGGCTGCCCACAGCCACTTGTCCATGCGTACACTGGCCATGACTTATCTTAAGGCAGTTGTCCGTGATCAGTGGCCACCCCATTGGTCTGCGGGTGTAACATGTCGCCTTTGCAGGATCGGAGGTACTCGTGCTCAACCGTCGCCACTTTCTCACTACCAGTCTTACGGCCGGTGCTGGTGTCGCTGTTGCTTTCGCCTTTCGCAGCGATCTCTTGGCACAGATTCAGAATGTTCCATCATCGCTGCCCGATCCAGCGCTTTTCCTCCACGATCAAGAAGGATATTGGGGCGAGCTACGCAAGCAGTTTCTTATCCCTGAAGATGAGATCTACCTGAACAACGGCACGGTGGGGTCGAGTCCCGCGCCCGTGTTGAAGGCCGTGTTCGACGGCTATACCTCGACGGAGAAGCTGGACGAGACCGATCCTGAGGACTATCCCATCTGGGGATACGGGCCGTGGAACGAGTTTCGTGATCCGCTGGCCGCCTTCGTCGGCTGCACCCGCGATGAGATTGCGCTGCTTCGCAATGCCACTGAGGCCAACAGCTATATCGCCAATGGTCTCGACATGAAGCCCGGCGACGAAGTGTTGATGACCGACCAGGAGCATCCCGGTGGCGAGCAGCCCTGGCAGTTGAAGGCCAAGCGCTACGGCATCGTGGTCAAGAAGGTCAAGCTGCCGGAGCCGGTGCAGGACGCACCACAGGTGCTGAACCTGTTTAGCGACGCTATCGGGCCGCGCACGCGCATAATTTTCTTCAGCCACATTACGACGGTGACTGGCGTGGTGCTGCCGGCGAAAGAATTGTGCGCGCTGGCGCGGTCGAAGGGAATTCTCTCGGCAGTGGACGGAGCGCATGTGACCGGCATGATGCAGCTCAACCTGCACGACATTGGCTGTGACATGTACAGTTCCAGCCCGCACAAGTGGCTGCAGGCGCCCAAAGGCTCCGGCTTCCTCTATGTGCGGAACGACGCCATGGACTATCTGTGGAACACTATCGCGACCGCAGGCTGGGACGAGAAGCAGTTGCGCGCCGAACGCTTCCAACGGATTGGATCGTCGAATGTGCCGTCGTTGTGCGGACTACGCGCAGCAATACAGATGGCGAATGCGATTGGCATGGAACGCATCGAGCAGCGGCATCGCGAACTAGCGGACTACATCCTGGCGTCAATGGTGAAGCGTGGCGCAGTGTCGTGGACCTCGCCCGATCCCAAACTGCGTTGTGCGATTGCGACGGTCAATGTTCCACCGATTGAGCGCATGAAACTGGAAGACTGGATGTGGAAGACGAAGAAGATCCGGATTCGCGGCGGCGATCCGTCGAAGCTGCGGTTGTCGACGCCGTACTATCTGCGGAAGAAGGACATCGACCGATATCTGGATGCGTTCGATGAGTACAAGCGGGAAAAACAGGGGTGAATGACCCACGCTGGTCGAGGAGAACTGCCCCGCCTAGCCGAACAGAGAAAAAGCCCTCGACTGCGCTTCGCTCGGGATGACAGGCCGGGGTACGCAGTGACGGCTTCTACGCTGGCGAACGAAGCCTCACTTGTTGCTGAGGGCTTCCACGCCCGGCAGCTTTTTGCCTTCCAGGAATTCCAGCGACGCGCCGCCGCCAGTCGAGATGTGAGTGATCTTGTCAGCCACGCCCGCTGCTTTCACTGCCGCGACGCTGTCACCCCCGCCGACGATGGAAACCGCCGCGCCGTTATCGGCAACCGCGTCAGCAATCTTCTTGGTGCCTTTGGCGAAAGCCTCGACTTCGAAAACACCCATGGGACCGTTCCACACGATGGTCCGGGCGTCGCTGATCTCGTTGGAAAAAAGTTCGATGGTCTGCGGCCCGATGTCGAGCGCCATCATGTCCGCCGGAATCGGTTCGCCTTCGCCGATTTGACGGATGCGAGCTCCAGCTTCGGGCTTGTCGGCCACGACGTGATCGACGGGCAAAAGGAGTCTTACATTGTGGGACTTAGCGTCTGCAAGAGTTTGCTTCGCCAGATCGATTTTGTCAGCTTCCAGCAACGACCTGCCGATTTCCTTGCCCTGCGCTTTCAGGAACGTGTATGCCATTCCTCCGCCGATGATGAACGTGTCCACCTTGCCCATCAGGTGCTTGATGACGCCAATCTTGTCGCTGACTTTAGCGCCGCCGAGTATTGCAACAAATGGCTTCTGCGGATGCGACAGCGCTTTGCCGAGATACTCCAACTCCTTCTCCATCAGCAGGCCGGCAGCGCGCTTGTCCACGAAATGAGTGATACCTTCCGTGGAGGCATGGGCACGATGCGCCGAGCCAAAGGCGTCGTTCACGTAGTAATCGCAGAGCTTTGCCAACTGCCGGGAGAAGTTCGGGTCGTTGGTTTCTTCTTCGGGATGGAAGCGCAGGTTCTCCAGCATCAGGGACTGACCGCGCTCCAGCTTCTCGGACATCTCTTCCGCCTGTACGCCGACGCAGTCAGGCGAAAAGCCAACGTTCTCGCCGCGACGCAACACGTCGTCGATGAGAACGCGCAGTCGCTCGGCCACCGGCTTCAAGCTCATCTTGGGATTGGGCTTTCCTTTGGGGCGTCCTAAGTGTGAGGCCAGAATCAATCGCGCCCCGTGACGAAGTGCGTACTCGATGGTCGGCAAGGTTTCGCGGATGCGAGTGTCGTCCATGACACGGCCGTCATCGAGGGGCACATTGAAATCGACCCGCATGAAGATGCGCTTGTTGTTCAGCGGAAGATCGCGAATAGATAATTTCGACATAGCGAATACCGGTTATCAGGGGCTGGGGATTAGGGATTAGGGGTTAGATTCCGGCTGCAGTCGCTCCTGCCATAACCAGTGACTACCAGCCCGCGACATCCAAGCCCTAATGCAAGTCTCGATGCCACTAACCCCCAGCCCCAAATCCCTAGCCCTTGTCTTACAGTCCCTTCTTGCCGAAGTAGTGAATCAGGTCGCGCACGCGGCACGAGTATCCCCACTCGTTGTCGTACCAGGAGATGACTTTCACGCAATTGCCGGCCACCACGCGGGTCATGGGAGCGTCGACAATCGAGGAGCGATCATCACCGCGGTAATCGATGGAGACCAGTTCGGCGGTCTCGTATCCCAGATAGCCCTTCAGCGGACCCGATTCGGACGCAGCCTTCAGCGCATTGTTCACTTCTTCCACCGTGGTCTTCTTCTCAACGAACACGACCAGGTCAACGACCGAAACGTTTGGTGTCGGTACGCGCATAGAGAAACCGTCCAGCTTGCCCTTCAGTTCGGGGATGACCAGGGAAAGTGCCTTGGCTGCTCCGGTCGAAGTCGGAATCATGGATAGCGCGGCTGCACGAGCGCGCCGCAGGTCCTTATGCGGAAAGTCGAGAATGACCTGATCGTTGGTATAGGAGTGAATCGTGGTCATCGTCCCGCAGACGATATTGAAGTTATCCTGGAGCACCTTGGCGACGGGGGCCAGGCAATTGGTGGTGCAGGAAGCGTTGGAGATAATGTGATGTTTCGCCGGGTCGTACTTGTCCTCGTTGACTCCCATCACGATGGTGATGTCTTCGTTGGTGGCCGGCGCAGTGATGATGACCTTCTTCACCGGCCCGCGCAGGTGTTGCTTGGCCAGTTCCGCCTTGGTGAACTTGCCGGTTGCCTCGATGACAACCTGCGCGCCGACGGATTCCCAGTCGAGTTTGGACGGATCTTTCTCGGCGAACACCTTGATGTTCTTGCCATCGACAGTGATGAAGTCAGGACCAGCCGAAATGTTGTTCTTCAGATTGCCCAGGATGGAGTCGTACTTCAGCAGATGGGCTAAAGTTTTGGGATCGGTCAGATCGTTGACGGCGACGAATTCCAGGCCGGAATCGTTAAGGGCAGTGCGCAGAATGTTGCGGCCAATGCGGCCAAAGCCGTTGATGCCTACTTTGATTGCCATATTTCCTCGTCAATAAGTGCAAATTGGAAACACGAAAGTGTGATCGTACACTGCACAGTCCCGAGCGGACGGTGAAGCCAAACAAAAAGCGTAGCATCCCGACTGAGGCGAGGCAATGCTAGAACGATAAAACAGCAGCGAGAGTTAGCACAAAAGGGGAGCCAGACCAGATTGCTACCACCTAGGGAAGCGTGTTACAAGTGCAACATGCGTAGATGGAGCCGCGACCGCGGCAAGCGGCGCAAGCCGCCGACAGAAAAATCGGGGCCAGACAGTCCCGCGCCTTTGCAACCGAAGTTTCCCGAGCCGGCTGGTTCGGAGGGGATGAGCCAGCAGCCTGAGTTCGAATCTCAGCCAGAGGAAGCGGAGCTTCAGGAATCCCAACCCGCTGCGGAAGCTGACGGGAACACCGTGCCTCAGCAACCGATGCGTCGCGACCGCAACCGCCGCCGTGGACGTCGCGGACGTGGCAATCGACAGCCGGGAACGGCACAGCCGCCGACCCTGCCGGGGCCAGGCGGTCCGACCGGTGAAGCCGGCGAGGCTGAAGTGCCAACCGAGTCCGCCGAGCCTGTAGTTCAGCCTGCCGCAGCTGCCAGGCAGCCGAAGGGTGCTGTGGTCTTGTCCATCGGCCTTCCGGGCTCAGGCAAGAGTACCTGGTTCAAGCGGCACAACATTCTTCCCTTATCGAGTGACATGGTCCGCATCCTCGTGTTCGACGATGTGACCGAGCAGCGTTATCAGGACTTGGTATTTTCCACGCTTCGGACCATGCTGCGAGCCCGGCTGCTGGCACGGCGTCCCTCGAACTATCTGGACGCGACCAACCTTTCTGCTCACGAGCGTCGCACCTGGATCAAGTTGGCACACGACTTCGGTTATGAGGTGCACGCCGTCTTCTTCGATGTGCCGCCGGAGATCTGCATCGAGCGCAATCGCCGGCGCGAGCGCAATGTTCCCGAAGATGTAATGCATCGCATGGCAGCCAAACTGCGACCGCCAAAGTTCGAGGAAGGCTTCGCTAAGATCACGGTTGTTCGCCTGAAGAAGAAAGACGGAGCCCCAGCTGCCGCCGAAGAGCCGCGCCAGGAGTTCGCCATCGAGCCCGACGAGGGCGGACCGCCGGAGATTGTGGATTCCGAGCACTAGAATCTTTCCAGGCAATAAGAAAGCGGCCAGAATCGGCCGCTTTTATTGTTTTTGTTGGCGAGCGCTCAGCTCGTTGGATGCCGGTAGCCAGCTATCCAGCTTTCTCCATGAGCGCAATCGTGGCGTTACGCTTCTCCACCATATCTCTCGTGACTTCGCACTCCCTGACGCGCTTTTGGCTGGGAAGGGTGTACATCAGGTCGAGCATCAGCTCTTCGAGAATCATACGCAGACCGCGAGCGCCCACCTTGCGGGACATGGCCTCGCGGGAGATCGCGCGCAAGGCGTCCTCCGAGAAGCGGAGCTTCACATTCTCGAACTCGAACAGCCGCTGATATTGCTTGACGATGGCGTTCTTCGGCTTGGTGAGAATTTCTACCAGCGCGTCTTCGTCAAGATCGCTTAAAACGCCGACTACCGGCAGGCGGCCGACAAACTCGGGAATGAGGCCAAACTTGATCAGGTCTTGCGGCTCAACCTGGGCCAGCAGTTCGGTGTCACGCTTGTTGCTCTCGGTGAAAGCGGCTTCCTTGGCTTCGTCGGTACGGAAGCCCATGGACCGCTTGCCCAGACGGCGACCTATGGTGCGCTCGAGCCCGACAAACGCGCCGCCGCAGATGAACAGAATGTTGGTCGTATCCACCGGAGTGAATTCCTGGTGAGGATGCTTGCGTCCGCCTTGCGGTGGAACATTGGCAATCGTACCTTCCAGGATTTTCAGCAATGCCTGCTGTACGCCCTCGCCGGAGACATCGCGAGTGATGGAAGGGTTCTCGTCCTTGCGGCCAATCTTGTCAACTTCGTCGATATAAATGATTCCGGTTTGCGCTCGCGCCACATCGCCGTCGGCGGCCTGCAAGAGCTTCAGGATGATGTTTTCAACGTCCTCACCCACATAGCCGGCCTCCGTCAGCGTCGTGGCGTCCACAATGGCAAAAGGAACATCGAGCATCTTGGCCAGGGTCTGCGCCAGCAGCGTCTTACCCGTGCCGGTCGGCCCAATCAGCATGATGTTCGACTTGGCGAGTTCCACTTCGCCGCCATGCTGGCGATTCATGTAAATCCGCTTGTAGTGGTTGTAAACCGCTACCGCAAGCTTCTTCTTGGTCTGTTGCTGGCCGATCACGTACTCATCAAGGAACGCTTTCACCTCAGCCGGCTTGGGAAGCTGATTGGGCGCGGCGCTGGGTTGGGCCTCGGAACGGTCGTCTTCCAGAATGGAATTGCAGACGGCGACGCACTCATCGCAAATGTAGGCGCGCGGGTAGTCGGTGGGCGACGAAATCAGTTTGGCGACGGCGTCTTGGGACTTGTGGCAAAACGAACAGCGCAGTACTTCTTCGGAACCGGTCCTGGTCCTCACGGAAACTCCTTTACAGCGCACGCCAGCAAAATGGAATGGCTTTTCCCGTCCGCTCGAATCCGGGAGGGGCCGTGCTGCCCCTTTGGGTAAGCTGCTGTTGTCGGCCATCAGCAACCTGCCCGCGAACCCTTCGGCGCTGTTGCGCCGCTGGAGCTATTGAACCACAATTCCACCTTCTACTACGTACCGTAAGTGCAATACTCGGTACCACTTTGGAAGCAGGGAGCGAAAAGTCCCCCCAGTCTAATTCATCGTCCTACTTGTGCTTAAAGATGATGTCATCGACGATGCCGTATTCTTTCGCCTGATAGGCGTTCATGATGAAGTCACGCTCCACGTCGCGCTCCACCTTCTCCAGAGGCTGCGCGCTGTGCTTGGAGAGCAGTTGGTTCGTGATCTCGCGCATCCGCAGAATCTCTCGCGCGTGAATGTCAATGTCCGTCGCCTGGCCTGAAAGGCCGGACATCAGAGGCTGATGAATCAGAATGCGCGAGGTCGGAAGGGCGAAACGTTTCTTCGGCGCTCCGCCGGCCAGCAGGGTCGCAGCCATGCTAGCCGCCTGACCAATGCAGATCGTTGTCACATCGGGCCGGATGAACTGCATCGTGTCGTAGATTGCCATTCCCGCAGTGATGGAGCCGCCCGGTGAGTTGATATACAGCGAGATGTCCTTCTCCGGATCTTCCGCTTCCAGAAAAAGCATTTGTGCGATGATCAGGTTCGCGACATTGTCGTCGATAGGAGTGCCAAGAAAAATAATATTGTCCCGCAGCAGGCGAGAATAAATATCGTAGGCCCGCTCGCCCCTGCTGGTTTGCTCAATCACCATGGGCACAAGCATTGTTTGCAGCTCCTTCAGCTTCCCCGCCCACACCTCTTCCCGGTGAGTTGAACGGGGGAAATGGAATGCAGACCGCCCTATGCGGACCTGCGGTAAAGAGAATCTAAGGTCTTCTCATTGCGGAGGCGATGCCGAATTCTATCCAGCCCACCATCCTTCGTCAAACGCTCGCGGACCTGCTCGACCGTCTGCTTTGACTGACTGGCCAGCGCATCCAGTTCGCGGTCAAATTCCTCATCGCTTACCTCTATCTTTTCTTCGTCAGCAATCTGCTCCAGTATTAACGAGGCCTTTACCTCGCGCAACGCGGCGTCCCGCTGGCCGGCGCGAAGGCGCCCGAAGTCCATACGCTTCATGTCTTCGGTTTTCATCCCCTGCGCAGCCAGCGCTCGGAGGCCGCGCTCCAGCCGCAGATCAATCTGTTCATTCAACATGGCTTCCGGGATAGGAAAGTCGTTGCGCTTCACCAACTCCTCGACAAGGTTGTCCTTCCCCTGGTGCTGCGCTTCGTGTTCCCTCTCCGCTTTCATGTTCTCCCGCAAGCGATTCCGCAGATCGTCAACCGTATTCAAGTCTGCGCCCAGCTCCTTAGCAAACTCGTCCGTCAACTCCGGGACGCTGCGCGTCTTGACCCCCTTGACGTTTACTTCGTAGGTCATGGAGGTGCCGGCGAGCCGCTTGTCGGCGAAATCATCCACGTACTTCACATCGAAGGTCCGTTGCTCGCCGGCCTTGGCCCCTCGCAGGTTGGCGGAGAACTCCGGAATGGTGTTCTCGCCGCCAATCTCAACCATGATCTCGTCGACTTCGACCGGTTTGGCATCGGCTTTTCCCTCTTTAGGGGTGCCCTTGAAGCCGACGACCGCAAAATCGCCATCAGCCAATGGCCGATCATCCTCGACGGCGCTATACGTGGCGTGCTGCTGGCCTAGATTGTTGAGCGCGTTCTCTACATCCTGGTCGGTAACATTCGTGTCCAGGGTGGTGACCCGAATGTCGTCATAGGGAGCGAGTTTAATCTCCGGCAGAATCTCAAACGAAGCCTTGAACCTCAGGGGCTCGCCTTCGTGGATCTGCAAGTCGGTAACCCGCGGCTGCGACACCGGCGACAGGTGTTGCTTCTTGGCCTCTTCGCGGAAGTAGCGCGGCACCAGCACTTCCACGACCTCGCTCTTGATGTCCTCGGCGAAGCGTTGGCGCACGATGGAGGCCGGAACTTTGCCCTTGCGAAAGCCGGGAATGCGCGCCAGCTTCTGATAGCGGCTTACCAGGTTGGCGGTTTCGGTTTTTACGACCTCGGCCGGGACCTCGACTGTGAGTTCGCGCTGACACGGATTTGGCTGTTCGGAAGAGGTGGTTTCGGTTGGTGTGGCTTCAATCGTCAATGAATTGCCTTCAGAACTTGGACGTGACTGCCACGCCCGATTGCGACCGCGACAGACATGCGCTGCGGTTCTCGCGAACCTGCAGGTTTCGAGTAGTCGGCAGCGGGTGGCTTGGGCCAGCCAAACGCCTCTACTTAAGTTTATGAGAGCAGTGCGGAGTGGTCAAACGGCTGGGCAATTCCCCGCTGACTAACGAGCCCATACCAGGAGGAGGGCTGGCCGGTTCCCGTGTCCAACCACAGGTCACAAGCAACCACTAGAAGATTGCGGCGCCCGGAGACGTGTGCTGACGTTGATTGGGATTCGCGGCGTGTTCAGATGCGGCCCATCAGCAACAGAACTACGAGAATCAGTAACACCAATCCCAGTCCGCCTGAAGGGTAGTAACCCCAGCCGCGGCTGTAAGGCCACGCAGGATAGGAACTCACCGACAGCACCAGCAGAATCACCAGCAGAATAATCAACATGGTTTTCTCTCCTCAATAGTTGGAAGCGGTTTGCGTCATGAAAGATGCTTTGCGCCCTCAGTTGACCGCAGTCAGAGCAGGCCCGGTTCTCCCGCTACAATGAAATGCTATGTCTTCGGCTCTCGCTGTCCTCAATAGCGAAGTGGTGAAATGCACGCGCTGTCCCCGATTAGTGGCTTATCGCGAGCAGGTTGGCCGCGAGAAGCGGCGCGCGTATCGCGACCATGAATACTGGGCCCGTCCTGTTCCTGGCTTCGGCGACCCGCACGCGCGTGTCCTGATCCTCGGACTAGCGCCGGGCGCTCACGGCTCCAATCGCACCGGCAGGCCATTCACCGGAGATGCGTCGGGCAAGTTCATGTATCCCATTCTGTTTAAGGTGGGGTTCTCTTCCCAGCCTACCGCCGAGCATCGAGATGACGGATTGAGGCTGCTGGACTGCTACATTACGGCGGCAGTGCGCTGCGCTCCGCCTGATAACAAGCCACTACCCTCCGAGCTGGCCAACTGTGCGCCGTTTCTCGATCGCGAGCTGGCAATCCTGAAAAACGTGAAGGTTGTGGTTGCGCTGGGCAAGATCGGCTTCGATGCGTACTTGAATTACCTGAAGCGCAATAGCGTGATTCAGAGCAAGGCGCCCTATTTGTTTGCCCACGCCGCAAGCTATCCGATGGCGAACGGGGGGGTTCTGTTGGCGTCCTATCACCCTTCCAACCAGAACACGGCGACAGGCAAACTGACAGCTGCGATGTTCGAGCAGGTATTCCGCGAAGCTAAGAAGATTGCCACCGCCAAATGATCATAATGATCATATTGACAATTGGTTGACAACCAGGGGCCACGGTGTCACGCTTCGCACGCGGACTGCCAGTAATGGACTTCGCAGAGGACGGGATGAATGGGAAGAATATTTCGAACCTTGATGATAGGACTGTGCCTGGTGGCTTTCGCGGCTCTCGACGCAGGCGCTGCTACCAGCCGCTCGGCGGTTGGGACGTGGAAGCTCAACGTTTCCAGATCATCCTATGGAAATATGCCGGCTCCACGGTACGAGAAGCTAGTCATCACCACCGACAAGCCCGAGGCTGTGAAGTGGATGCTGACGGGAGCTTCTGCCGACGGCAAGACTTACATTTCCATGTACGAGGGACCGGTCGACGGCAAAGACCGTCCCTATGGAAATAGCCAGGCGGGTAACCGCATCGCCTACACCAGGACAGCATCTGGCTTGGATTGGGTGGTCAAGAACAAGAGCGGAGCCGTTATAGAAACCGGGAGCGGCCTGCTTTCGCCCGATGGGAGTACGTTGACCTTGAAGGGAACCACGCAGGGTCCCAGCGGGAAAGCGAACTTTCTCTCGGTGTTTGAGCGGGTGCAGTAGGCTGGGAAAGTGCTGGCGTGAACCAGATTCTATACTGGCGCGAGTTGGTTGATCCTGGTTGCCATTTTGATGTCGCGCTGGGTTATTCCCCCGGAGTCGTGAGAAACCAGAGTCAGGGTCACCTTGTTGTAGTTGATCAGAATATCGGGATGATGGTTCACGGCTTCGGCGGCTTCCGCCATTTGGTTGACGAATTCCATGGCTTGGACAAAACTTGCAAACTGGAAGACCCGCTGGATAGCCTGGCCATTCTTCCTCCAGCCGGGGAGTTGTTGCAGGGCTTGTTGAATTTGGGCATCGGATAGAACTGTGCTCACGATCGATTCCTCGGTGGCTTGCATCTCGTGCATCTAAAGGTCAGCGTGGTCGAGCCGATTCGCACCCTCATAGCTGGTGGGCACGACCGGTGTTTCAATTGCTGCGCCGGCGTACACCGTAACGCGGTTGCGGGCTGTGGCCTACGATCTCGTTTCTCAGCTCCAGCCAAATGTGCTCGGACACCCCCAGGAACACCTTGACGACCTCGGGGTCGAATTGTTTGCCGGCGTTGCGTTCGATCTCGCGCCGTCCAGCAGAGACGGATTGAGCGGCGCGGTAAGGGCGATCGGAAGTAATCGCGTCGAAGGTGTCGGCCACGGCGAATATACGCGCTCCTAGAGGAATCTGGTCGCCCCTGAGACCGCGTGGATAGCCGCTGCCATCGAAGCGTTCTTGGTGCGAATACACGATGTCGGCCGCCTCTTGTAGAAAAGGTATTTTGCGCAGCATTTGATACCCGAGAGAGGCGTGTTCGCGCATAATGGCCTGTTCCTCCGCGCTCAAACGTCCGGGTTTACGCAAAATCGCGTCAGGAATAGCCATCTTGCCCACGTCATGCAGAAAGGCACCGCGGGCGATGATGCGCACTCTGTCCTGCGGCAACTCCATTGCACGCGCAATGGCGATAGTGAAGGCAGTCACGCGCCTGGAATGGCCTTCAGTCTCAGCGTCCTTCAGGTCCAAAGCGTCGCCCAGTGCCTCAAGAGTGATGTCGTATGAACGCTCGAGGTCAGCCAGGGCTTTACGCAACATATCCGTGCGGGCCGAGACCAGCGACTCCAAGTTCGTCTGATAAGCCAGATTCTCCAGCCGCAGGCGACGAGTCTCCAGGGCCCGGCGCACCATCGCCAGTAATTGCTCCCTCTCGAAGGGTTTCAGAAGATAGTCATAGGCCCCGTTCCGGATGGCCGCGAGCGCCACGGAAATGTCATGGACCGCTGTCACCATTACCACGGGGATGTCTGGGTTGACCTCCTTCATTTTGGAGAGCAAGGTTAATCCATCCACACCTTCCATGATCAAGTCAGACAGCACAATGGAAATGTTCTCGTTGGAACGAAGCACGGCCAGCGCATCGTGAGCCGACGCCACCGGACGGCACTCGAATCCGGCTTGGAACAGGATTGAGCACATCACCTCGCGCACCGGCGTCTCATCGTCTACCACTAATATGCGCTGATCGGACATAACGACGAAGGTTTCCTCTCGGCTTAACACCCGTCTGGCTCGATTGTATTGGTGCCGGGACTTGGCCACACAAATTTATCCAAACAATTTACGGTTGCGGCGTCGGTGTCGTTCCCCTGAACAGGCCCGGAAAGTTCGTCTGAAAAAACTACATGGCGGGTGCAAGAAAGTGTGGTATCGCAATGCCAACTTTCGGTATCTGAACGCCCCAATAGCACTCGTTGGACGGCAAATGGCGTTTCCAGGAGAGGTACCGTGCAGGCATTTTCCACAAGCAGAATAAAATGGACGCTTATTTTCAATGACATACAGTGATGCCTCCCTTGTTTCCACCGCTTCCCGAAGGGTTGGGCAGCCGATTGCTTGGTGTTACGTGTCGCCGAGTTCAGCGGAATAGTCGATCCGGCGGCACGACCAAATCCCAAGGAGACATCAATGAGCCCCAACATCGATGAAGTGAAGACCGGTGGTATCGCCGAGTACCTGCCCTCCGAACTCGACTCCAGAGTAGAGAGCTGTCGCGAGGTCTACGAGCTAAACCGTCATCGAGTGTATTCCTGGGCATTCTGGATGACAGACAATGAACTGGCGGCCGAAGAACTCACCGTTCAGAGCTTCGGTCGCGCCCTTGCAGGCAACGATGAACCCACGGCCGATGATATCGACAGCGCCCTGATCGCAGAATTGCGCGATTACATGCCGCTGGGGACTCTGAGCTTGAACTGCCCCCCTTGCGATCGCGTTCTGTCCGTGCGCCGCAACACGCTGCGCGTGGAACTGGAGCGGGCCGTGATGCAATTGCCCAGCACGGAGAAGCTGATATTTCTGATGCACGATGCGGAAGGCTACGAGCACGACCGCGTCGCCCGTCTGTTGAACCTTACTGAAGATGACTCGCGTCGCGCCGTACACCAGGCCCGGCTACGCTTGCGCGAATTGCTGGCAGATTGCTAAGTTCTCATCCGAGACCGTATTTTTCTTCTCTCCTGATGTTGTGTGCCCCTCGCAAGAGGGGCTTTTTTAGGGAAACGTTCAGCCCTTGGGACGCTTTATCGAGGCAGGTGCCAACAGCTAGCTCTTCTCCGCGCCTTCCTCTGCGCCTTCCAATTCGTCTTCCTCCTCACGCTTGAGCGGACGCAGCAGCGGGAACAGGATGACATCGCGAATGGAGCGGGAATCGGTCAGCAGCATCGTCAGGCGATCAATGCCGACGCCTTCGCCGGCCGTCGGTGGCAATCCGTACGACAACGCGCGAATGTAGTCCTCATCCATCTGATGAGCTTCCTCGTCGCCGCGGGCGCGTTCGCTGAGTTGTCCCTCAAAGCGCCGACGTTGCTCCTCGGGATCATTCAACTCGCTGAAGGCGTTGCCAATCTCCAGGCCGCCGGCAAAGATCTCGAAACGCTCCACCCACTCGGCGTTCTCTTCCGGTTCGCGCTTGTTCTTCGAAAGCGGCGAGATTGCCAGCGGAAAATCGTAGATGAATGTGGGCTGTATGAGGTGCGGCTCGGCAACAAACTCGAAGATCTCGGCGATGGTCTTGCCATTCGGGGCTGCGGGATCGTAGGGGATGTGCGGATTTGCCGCGTTGAAGCGGCGCACCATGGCAGCAATTTGCTGCGAACTGGAGAAGTCGCTCATCTGTGGTTTGTCGCCGGCATTTTCCGGCCAGAACTGGATGATGGCTTCGCGCATTGAAAGCCGCTGCACGTTGCCGAAGTCGACTTCGTGTTCATTGAAGTGCGCGACGGTCGTCGGCCGTCCCTCGACCGGATCGAGAACGTCGCGCGCCACCTGTGCCAGCAACTCCGCGGTGAAGTCCATCATGTCGCGATAATCCGCGTAGGCCATGTAGAACTCCAGCATGGTGAACTCCGGGTTGTGTTGCGTCGAAATGCCCTCATTGCGAAAATTGCGGTTGATCTCATACACGCGGTCTATGCCGCCCACCACCAGTCGCTTCAGGTAGAGCTCGGGCGCAATCCGCAGGTAGAGGTCGACATCCAGCGCGTTGTGATGCGTGGTAAACGGCTTGGCCACCGCGCCGCCGGCGATGGGGTGCATCATCGGCGTTTCGACTTCGACAAAGCCGTGTGCGTCCAGGAACCGCCGCATCGACTGCACAACCTTCGCGCGTTTGGTGAAGACCTCCCGCACCTCGGGGTTCATGGTGAGATCGACATAGCGCCGGCGGTAGCGAGTCTCCACGTCCTGAAGTCCGTGCCACTTCTCCGGCAAGGGCAGCAGGTCCTTTACCAGGAAGGTGATCTCGTCGACGTGGACCGTCAGTTCGTTGGTGCGCGTGCGGAAGAGATAGCCCTTGACGCCGATGTAGTCGCCGATGTCGAGCAGCTTGTAGAGTTGAAAGCCCTGCTCGCCAACTGAATCGAGGCGGACGTAAATCTGAAGGCGCTTGCCGCCTTGCTGGAGATGAGCGAAGCCCGCCTTGCCTTGCACGCGGATCGACATCAGCCGTCCGGCAACACTGACGCTGACCCGCGGCGTCTCTAGCTCCTCGGCCGTCCTGGGAGAAAACTCCTCGACGACTTGCGGGATTGTATGCGTGGTGTCGTAGCGATAGGGATATGCGGACTGCCCCAGCGCCTCGATCTGCTTCAGTTTCTCTTTGCGTAGCTCGTAGATTTTCTGGTCAAGTGCCACGGTGATTCCTGATGCCTGGCATCGTGCCGGGCGGAGGATGGAAAGCTTGATTATAGAGGGTGCAGGAGTAGCGCGATGGAGAACGCTGAGGCGGCCCAGTATAATTCCCCCGCGCCCCATAACTTCAATCAGCGGAGTCCATACATGCCTGCAATCGAGCACGCTGCAACGGCAAATCACTTCGAAGGCGTCAGTCCGATCTTCACAGTGAAGAGTATCGCCGCCAGCATTGACTATTACGTGAAGGTCCTTGGCTTCAAAGTTGACTGGGGTGGGGCTACCAGCTTCGCATCGGTCTCCCGTGGCGGTTGCCACATCATGCTGTGTGAAGGCGACCAGGGACATCCCGGCACCTGGGTCTGGATCGGGGTGGGAGACGCTGGAAAGCTTTTCGAAGAATACAAAGCCACGGGCGCGAAGATCCGTCATCCGCCGACCAACTACGATTGGGCATACGAGATGCAGGTGGAGGATCCGGACGGGAATGTGCTTCGCATCGGCTCGGATCCGAAAGAGGGCGAACCCACCGGACTGTGGCTCGACATGCGTGGCATGCATTGGGAGAGGTTACCCGACGGCCGATGGAAGCGGACATCGGCCAGAGCTACGTAATAACGAGATTGCGACTGCTTTGAATCCGCGTCACTCATTGCCGATAGGGAGACGCCGTGACTGACTTGAATCCGCAAGCCAGGCAGATGGCCGACGAGGCGATGGTGCGGGGCCTGGAGGGACAGGCGCGCGCGATTTGGCCGCAGGAAATGCAGTTGATTCGCCGCTACGCTCTGCCCGACGAGCCTCGCATTCTGGATGCCGGCTGTGGCACCGGCGAAGGCTCGTCGCGGCTGGCCGAGCTTTTTCCGCGGTCCCGCGTGCTGGGCGTAGACATCATCGACGATCACCTGGCACTGGCACGATCGCGTTACGCGAATCTTGCGCCCCGCCTGACTTTCGAGCACCAGAGCGTCTTTGAGTTCGAAGCTTCGGATGGCAGCTTCGATCTCACGGTGTGCCGTCACGTAATCCACTCCATCCCTGACGCCGATCGCGTGATAGCCGAGTTGGTGCGCGTTACTCGCCCGGGCGGCTACTTGCATCTGATTTCCGAAGACTACGGGATGCTGCACTTCCAGCGTGGTGCGCTCGATCCCCGCGATTTCTGGCATGTGGGGGCGGCCAGCTTCGGAGCCGCAACTGGAACCGACCTGTTTATCGGACGTAATACATTTGGCATTCTGGCGGCGATGCATCTTGACGCCATCACCGTGGACTATGTCGTGGTGGACACGCTACGCGTGCCGCGCGAGACCTTTGCAGCGATCCTTACTGCGTGGCGAGATGGATACTGCGAACCGATCGGCCAATTCACTCCCATAAGCGCAGAATCGGCCAGGGCGTACTTCGACCAGATGATCGCCAACATTCGCGATCCGCAGGGCTACGCCGTGTGGATGGTTCCGGTGGTGAGCGCGCGCGTGGCGAAAACCTAAACGCCTCGCCAACCACTAGAGATAGCTAAGCCACGCGTCGGTGCGGCGCTGCTTCACTGCGGCAAACCAGCGGCACAGCGGGTACAGCGCCACTACAATAATTGCCCAGATCAAATAGATCCATGGCAGCGAGAGCCCCCAGCCCGGCGGCGTGGAAATCGGGGTGCTGTTCATGTCGGGCGACTGGAACATCCAGTAGATCTGGCCGTAACGCGCGTAGCAGACCATGACTGCGATGAGATGGATCAGCGGGATATGCAGCAGATAGTAGAAAAGCGGCACCCTCCCGATGGTGATTACCGGACGCAGCAGTTGTGGCGAGCGGCCATCGAGAGCCCACAAGGCCAACATCGCGGGGCCGAGCGTCATCAGCAGAAATAGAAGCGATGGGGGTTGCTTGGTCGTGTTGAGGAACGAGACCACGGTCATGCCGGCTGATTTTTGCACGCTCCACCGATTAGGGTCGCCGTAAGCGTTGACCGCACGCAAGACAACGAATGCCGCGCTCAACGCGATGCCGAGGGGCAGAAGGAACTTCCTGCGGCGATCCGCCGGCCAACCATAGATGCGTCCCAGACCATATCCCACTGCGGTGACGCCGATCCATGGAATCAGCGGGTAAGCAACGAAGACGATGTGCTGGGGGATCGACAGGAGGACACCTTGACGGTGCAGTAGGATCCACAGCGGATTGTCGGATCGGATGGAATCGAACAGGTTGTGGCCGCACATCATGACCACACCGATGGTTGTTACCGCCCAGTCCGGCAGGTAAACCAGCGCGGCGAGCGCAATCATTGCCCAGCCCAGCCCCCACAGGATCAACAGTGGTGTGACGCGATAATCGAAGTTGAACTGGAGGCCGAGACAGCGCTCCGGCACCAACTCCAGAAAGATAAGCCACACGCCGCGGGTCCACAGGAAGTGCGACAACTCCGGTTTAGTCTTGCGGCTGAGCGACAAATACGACCCCGTTCCCGCGAGTAGAAAGAAAACCGGCGCGCAGAAATGCGTGATCCAGCGGGTGAAGAAGAGCGGAACCGTGGTGGTGGCGAGTTTGGTGGGGCTCAGAGGCATGCCCAGGAAGTCGCGTACGTGATCGAGCGCCATCAGGACCATGACCACACCGCGCAAAATATCGACCGATTCGATGCGGGTACGATTGCCGACGGCGACTTCCGTTGCTGTGGACATCGGAGAGCGCCAGTGTAGCAAAAAGGCGTCAGAAGCTATCGCCGCTTTTGGAGTTTGTTTCAGGCGCTGTCGCGGAGGCCATGTTTCAACATCATCTAAGCTAGCGGGCGCGCAGTTGATTGGAGCTGTTAAGGATGGCGCCTCGCGCGCGCCGGGGTGGGATTGTCAGTTCTTCCGTCGATGGATCACTCACCATTGTGCGCAAGAGCCCGCCACTACAGAACCACCAGCCGTGGAAAACTTGTTTGTCAAGATAGTTGACGTGCAATGGCCGCCAAATCACGTCGCAACACGGAACCGCGGGAGTCTCGTGCATTGGAAGGCGCTTGTCGTCGAGGCCCGCAATGTAGGAATCATCCAGTGCCACCGAAACACACCGTGTGTCGCTTCGCAGGCCAGTGCGAAGCGCCTTTAGCGCGCTTTCCTTCGCGCTCCAGATCAGCGCTATCAAAGCGAAGCGGGCCGGTTCAGGTGCCTGCCGTGTCATCGCCTGTTCTTCCGGGGTGAAATAGTCGGCGACGAACACGTCGCTGCGTGGCTCGACCAGCTCCACGTCGCAGCCGAGCCTTGCATCGGGTGCGCCGATGGCACAAGCCGCTATTCCACCGCGATGAGTGAGCGAAATAGAAATATTTCGGGGCGCCTCATCGATGAAAACCTCCGGCGCTCCGGTGGAAGCGGGTCGTATCTGGATCGTCGCCAGAATTTGGTTGTCGTGCGGTAGATGTAAGTAATCAGCAACTGCATGTTTCGCGGTCCATCGGCCCAACCGCCAATCGGCTCGCCGCTTTGGAAAACGCAAGTTGCTGAGATGCGTCGTTTCCCAGGCGCTGAACCAATCGTCTTCCGTCCGCACATCCGCCAGCGACTGTTCGGACCAAAGTACTCTCATCAATCCGCCTGTAGAACCATCTTCTTTGCCGATCGCGCTGACCCTTGCTGATCGATGCTGCCGATTACGAACTGACCGGCTGAAGGGACATGGCGTCCTGTAGCGCCTGCAGCGGTTCGGTGTCTACGCTGGACGGGACCTGGGCGGTGCGATAGCCGTCCAGCCGCAAGTAGCGGTTTCCCTCGGCATCGACGACTTCGGCATCGAACGTTCCCCCGGCGGGATGGGGCCTGACCAGCGCATAGAAAGCGCGATGGTCAGTCAGGTCCGGGGCTCTCAGCCACAAGACCTCCTGCACTTGCCAGGGCAGACCCATGCGGCTCTGCGCTGCCATCTCCCACAGCCCAGCCGTCTGGAAGCACAGCTCGATGAGCCTGGGACCGATGACCGTCGGCCCATCAGACGGCTTGCATTCATCCGGCAAGTGGCACATCAGCTCGCCGACCATATGCTCGCCGTCCCACCATGCTTTCTCCAGCACCTGGTACGCAGGACCGTGGAAGTAAATCCGATAGATGTGCGCGGCGTCGACGATGCCCTCAGTCGAGAGCCGTGGCTTGGGCCCTGTGACCCCGCCCGGTGTTTGTTGAACTACCTGCACGCGTGCGGTGAAGTGCGTGGTCTCCAGGGGCTCGGCTTGACCTGCCAGCTTGCGGCGGCCAAAGAGACGGCAGTCGGCAATCAGCTTGTTGCCTTGGGCATACAGATTAGCCTGAATCATCACGGTCCTAGGCTCGTCCTTGTAGAACTTGAAGGGCGCCAGGAAATTCACTTCCTCAATGCTCTCGATGTACCAGCCCGGATGCAGGCACAGGGCCGCTTCCGCGAATGCCTCGATGCCCATGACGCCAGGCAGTACGGGAATGCCATCGATTTGATGGTCATAGAGGAACGGCTCCAGCTTGGGATCCAGAGTTGTCTCCATGGTCAGGCCGCTGTAGATGCCGACGCCGGTCATCTTGCCGACCATCGGACCCTGGAACTTGCCCGATGCGGCCAATGCTGCGATGTCAAGCCCTCCCGTGGCGTCCCACTCGTTCAGCAAACTGCCGAGGCGCTTGGCGATGAGGACTTCGCCGGTCCGGCCTCCCGCCGTCAGTTCGCGGCGGATTACCGGGATGCCGGCCTCGGGCGGCACCATGTCGATGCCTGCCAACTCCATCATCTTGGGAATGGAACCGCGCGTAGCCATTCCGATGCCACCCCAAGCTGACCAGTCAATCACGATGCCGCGCGTCTGCGGCCGGGCGGTGCGGAAGCTGGATGTGTATTTGCAAAGCAGATCGTTGGCGGCGCTGTAGTCGGTCTGGCCGCCATTGCCGAAGCGACCAGCAACGGAGCTGAATGCGACGGTCGCTCCCAGAGGCATGCCGCCGATTGCTTGCAACAGGTTGAACCAGCCGTCGGCCTTCACGTCGAAGACGAGATCGAATTCGCGCTGGTCTTTGTCGGGCAGGAAGTGACTGCGCTCAAGTCCGGCCGCGTGCAGCAACACGTCGACGCGACCGCTCTTCTGCCTGACCTGGTCGATCACTTTGGTCACGGCGCTGGCGTCGGCGAGGTTGACACTGAAGTAATGAGGTGTCCCGCCGGCGGCCCGCACGGCATTGATCGCGCTTAGGGCAGCGTGGGCGCGCTCCAATGCGGCCAATTCCTTTTCGACGAGCGTGGGAGTTGCTCGCTCTCCGCGCGCCTGAATACGCGCGAACAGCTCACGCTTGAGGTTGTCTTTGTCGCTGACAAACCGCGAGAGATCGGCGTTGTTGGCGTCGGGCTCGGGGACCAGATCGAGCAGGTAGAATGTGCCGCCCGAAGCCGCAGCCAGGTCCGCGGTTATGGCTGAGACGATGCTACCCGCCGCTCCCGTGATTACGAAGACGCTGCTTTTGTTGATAGCCAGGCCTGGCTGGCCATCTTCGGCGGTCTGTTCCTGAAGACCAACCGTCCAGCGCAATCCGTTCTTGTAGCCGATTTCGACTGCGCCGTTGTCGCGGAGTGTCTCTCCGATCAGGATGGCCGCGATCTCCGAAGCATCGCGATCCGACTCAAAATCGACAGCCTTGACGATGGCGTCAGGACGCTCGCGCTTGTAGGCCTTGGTGAATCCCACCACTGCGCCGCCCATCGGCGCGAACGCACCGGCCGCGTCATAGCCGTGCTGGCCGCCAAGGCGGGTTGCCGAGACCAGGAACGTGCCTGGAGCGGCAATCTGGTCGTACAGCGTGCGCATAGTGAGGTAGAGCGACTTCACTCGCACGCGTAACGACTCCTGCCACTTCGCAGCATCCATGCCGGAAAGCGGTCCTTCGTTATCGAGTGCAGGCAGCCAATAGATGCCCTGCACCGGGCCCGACGCCAGCCAACTGTCGATCGCGCGACGCAGAGTGTCTGCATCGGGCGCACCCGCGATGGCCAGAACCTCAACCTCTTTCTGCTGTAGTTGCTCGGCGAGGGATTCGGTTACACCACCGTTGTCAGACATGACGATTACGCGCCTTCCGCGGCCGAGAGTCACGCCCGTTGTTTTGCACAATGGGAGCGGCGGCCGGAGAGTGGGCACAGGTACGCGCCGGGGGATGGTATTCGCGGCATCGAAGCTCAGGAGCGACGGCGCGGTGGCAGTCTCGGGGGGAGCGGCCGGGGTTGCGGTCGCAGCTCTTGCTGCGCCAGCCGTGGCGCCGGCAGCCCCTTGCTGCGCGAACTTGATCACGTGCGCGAGCGTGGGAAAGTCGCGCAGCTTCAGGTTCTCATCGCGAGGTATGTTGTACGCCGCACGCACCGAGGCAAACATCTCCGCCTGCTTCACCGTGTCGATTCCGAGATCAGCCTCGAGGTCGAGATCCAGATCCAGCATTTCTTTGGGATAGCCAGTCTTCTCGGCAACAATATCCAGGACTCTCTGCTGGATGGCTTCGTTCGAAGCGACGGTGTTGATGGTTGGAGGTGCTGTCTGCATTAGCGTTGGCATCGAGGCCGTTGCAGATGCGGTCTCCGGTACTCTTGCAATTGCCGGCTGCTGGGCTTTTCCGCCGGCCAGGTCGGGCCGCATTTCGTAAACGAACCGAATGACGTGGCCGATGGTCGGGTAGTCGCGCAGTTTGCGATTCTCGTCACGCGGGATGTTGTAGGCCTCGCGGATGGCTGCGAACATCTCCGCCTGCTTGACCGTGTCGACGCCAAGATCGGCTTCCAAGTCGAGATCGAGATCAAGCATGTCCTGGGGATAGCCAGTCTTCTCCACCACCAGCGCCAACACCCGGTCCTTGACCGATTCGTCGATCGTGGCAGATTCAACCTGGGGCGGAGGAGCAACGACGGCGGCATGCGTGGCCGCAACGGCAGGAGATGCCGACGTTCCGACCGGGGTTGCGACCGGCGTTACGTGCGCTACTGGTGCAGCCGGCTGCACAGCTTTCGGCGCGGATGCAGTTCCACCCGCCAAGTCTGGCCGCTTCTCGAAGACGAAGCGGATCACATGGGCGAGAGTGGGATAGTCGCGCAGCTTGACGTTCTCGTCGCGCGGGATGCCGTAGGTTTCGCGGATGGCGGCGAATAGCTCCGCCTGCTTGACCGTATCGACGCCGAGATCGGCTTCGAGATCCAGTTCCAAGTCCAGCATTTCTTCCGGGTAACCAGTTTTCTCTACGACCAAGGAAAGAATGCGCTCCTTGACTGCGCCGTCCCGCGGAGGAGCAGAAGCGGGCTCTGCGGTGACGATGGGGGCGGACGCGGCTGGTGTAGTTGCTTCGGTCGAGGTCCGAGGCGGCTCGGTCTTCGGTACAGGCTGGCTTCCGCTCGCCAAATCAGGCCGCTTCTCGAAGACGAAGCGAATTACATGAGCGAGAGTGGGATAATCGCGCAGCTTGACGTTCTCGTCGCCGGGGATGTTGTAGGTCTCGCGGATGGCGGCAAACAGTTCGGCCTGCTTAACCGTGTCGACGCCAAGGTCGGCTTCCAGATCGAGTTCCAGATCGAGCATTTCTTCCGGATAACCAGTCTTCTCCACGACCAGGGCAAGAATGCGCTCCTTGACGGAGTTGGGCTGCGCCGCTGCGAGCGGCGTCGGCGTTGGCGGAGCGGGTACGGCGACCGCTGGCGGAACAACCGGAGCGGTCGCCGCTGTTACCACGGAGGGTTGCTCGACCTTAGGCGCAGACGTAGCTGTCTCCGCCAAGTCGGGCCGCTTCTCGTACACAAAGCGAATCACATGGGCCAGCGTGGGATAGTCGCGCAGCTTGCGGTTCTCGTCACGCGGAATGTTGTACATCTCGCGAATGGCCGCGAAGATTTCCGCCTGCTTGACGGTATCGACACCGAGGTCAGCTTCCAGGTCGAGGTCCAGATCCAGCATGTCCTGCGGATAGCCTGTCTTCTCCACGGCTAGCGCGAGAATGCGCTCCTTCACCGAACCGCTCGGCGCAGATTTTGCAGGCGCTGTTGTTGGAGGTGCAGCGGGCTGGACTTCGGCGACTGATCTAGGGCTTTCAGGACGAGCCGGTGCCGGCTCCGGTTTTGTTTCGACAAGCGCAATAGCCGCTGTTCTTGCCAGAACCGCAGGATCTGGTTTCGACGCGGGTGGTGTCGGCGGTGCAGGAAGTGGATCCGCAATCGTGCGCGTGTCTGCAACTGTGGTAGCCACTCGCGCCCACGGCCCCTGGTCGCGCACCCGCAATGTCCGCTTGACGACTTCCAGCTCTGTGGCTGGATATCCGGCGACGTGGCTCAGCCAGCCGTTCCACACAGCCGGGTCAGCTATGCGGTAGGCATATCCCAAATTGGTTGGGCTGCGGCGAACGCCGTCTTTGGTCGGCACCCAACGCAGCAGCATCATGCTGATCTGCGAACCGAATCCCGCGCCCAGGTGCAGCGCGTATTCGATGGGATATTTCCCGCCCTTGGACAGGTTCAACAAACCCAGCTCGGGATCGACTTCCTTGAAGTTTGCCACCGGAGGCACGAGGCCTGTCTCCAGCGCCTTTACGGCGAGAACGTCCTCGATGCCGGTAGCCATGGCGTGGCCGGTGAGGCCTTTGGTGTTAGCGACGACGATTTGATCGGCGAAGCCGCCAAAGACGTGACGCAGCGCGTTGACCTCCGCCGAGGCGCTGCCCCCGCGGGCGGGGGTGTACGTTTCGTGGGAAACGAAAACCATCTGTGGTGCGACCTGTTGGCGCTGCACGCCACTGCGCGATTCGGCCTGGCTCAGCAGGCGCTCCATCACCTGGCCGATGTGCTGTACATCGAGGCGGGTCCCGTGGAACGCGCTGTTGGCGGTCACGGTGCTCAAGACTTCGCAAATGGGCTGGATGCCGCGTTCGCGCGCAGCTTCGGCACTCTCGACCACCAGGGCCGCAGCACCCATGCCCATAATCAGGCCATGACGGCGGCGATCGAAAGGAATGGCGGCGTCTTCAACCTTTTCGTCGGTGGCTGCCGCTCCACTGGCCAGGAAGCCGGGGCCGAACCAGCCGATCATATTGTCGGAGGTCACATCATCCGCCGAGATAACGATCACGCGCCGGCAGCGGCCCGCGCGAATCCAGTCCTCCGCCAGCGACACGCCTTGCGCAGTAGTCGCACAAGCGGCATTGACTTGCGTGTTGGGACCGCGAGCGCCGATGAGCTCGGCGAACTGTGAATGTCCCATAGACAAGACCCGGAGCAGGAAACGCCGATCGAAGACGTATGGGTTCTTCTCGATGGCGGCGCGCAACTCGTCGATACGGCGGGCGACATCCTGGCCGAGAGTGGAATGGCCATTCGCGCTCTGGGCGCTCCATTTTTCCAGCATCGCCAACTCATCGCGGCGAGCGCGGTCGGTGAAATAGCCTGACATGATTTCGGCGTAGGAGTCGTAGCCGGGGAAGGCGGAGCCGAAGATTACGCCGGTGTCGTCACGCATAGCGTCCGGCAGGCCCCAACGCTCGGGAAGCTGCGTGCCCTTGGTCGTTGTCTTGTAGCGCATGACCAACGGAATACCAGCGTCGCGCATGGCGTCGATTCCGGCGGCAATCGCCAGACGGGTAACGCGGTCGAGGGCGGCCAGGTGATCGGCGGGAACGCCGAATTCGCTCTCCAGATCGAAAGCGCCACCGCGACCAGCCAGCTTGATCACATCCGCCACATCGGTGATGGATTCAAAGGTGGGTTCGCCCTTTTCGCTCTTGACCAGGCGCCGGATGCGTTTGTCCAGCATGGCCTGGCGAAACTCGCCGGGGATCGGGCGGATGAATTGGTCGCCGCGGAGGATACGCGCGATGTTGCCGTCGTCGAAGATGTGCTCGGTCCCGGGCAGTCCCAACGAGGCGCCGGTAATCGTGACTGGAACGAAAGTTGGTTCCGGCTTTGCACCGCTGTAGATCTCCCAACTGCGATCGAGCACGCCGGCGAAGAGGCGTCCGAGTTCGGCGTAGCGGCCGCCGTTGGATGGAAGGGTCGTCGTGGTTGGGGTTACATTCTCCGGCGCTGCCGAGGCGTGGATGGTTGCCACGAGTTGTTGAGCAGCAGCGTCAGGTTGCATCGCAGTTGGGGTGACGATCGTCGACTCTGAAGCCACGACCGGTTTCCGGGTGTCCACTTGCGAGGCAACAGCGGATACCGAGGCCTTTACGGGAATCTCGAGTGAGGGTTCGGCAACCCCGCGACCTAACCCCGCTGCATAAAGTCCGCACAACGCCTGGTTGAAAGCAGCCAGGTCGTCGAGCTTCGGGTGGTTGGTAAACAGCGCTACGACATCGCCGTCGCTGCCGAGAACGTCCTCGGCAAATCCCTGTAAGGCTTTCTTCGGTCCGACTTCGACGAAAACGCGCGCTCCAGCGTTGTACAGCGTGCGCAGGCCTTTGATGAATTGCACTGGCGCGGCTACCTGTTTTGCGAGCAGATCGATCATCCTGGGCGCAACGTCAGCACCGGTGGGATAGAACTCTCCGTCGACGTTGGCGACGATCGGGATGATTGGGGACCGAAGGTGCAGGCGCTCCAGCATCTCCCGCAGCGGCACGCTCGCTCCAGCGACGATCGAAGTATGGAAAGCGTGACTGACCGACAACTCCACAACGTTGAAGCCGGACTGGAGGAATATCTCCGAAGCCTGCTGAACCGCGTCGCTGGCCCCGCCAATGACTGACTGAGTGTTGCTATTGACGTTGGCGATGACCACATAGCCGTCGATGGTCTTGAGGATGCGCTCGACTTCGGCAATGGGCGCGAAAACGGCCGCCATCTTGCCCTTGTCCGCAACCGCAACCTGGGCCATCCCGCGGCCGCGCGCACTGACAGCATCCAGTCCGTCTTCAAACGAAAGTCCGCCGGACGCAACCAAGGCCGCGTACTCACCCATGCTGTGCCCCATGGTCATGTCGGGCTGAATGCCATAAGCGGCCAGCAGCCGGGTCATGGCGATGTCTGCCGTAAGCACGGCTGGTTGGGTAATCTCGGTCTGACGCAAACTTTCTTCCGATGCCGCCAGGGCGACGGGATCGGCCTTGTCAACGAAGACGAATTCGCTGAGCGGCTCACCCAGCATCGGCGTCATCACGCGATCGGCTTCGGCGAAGGTCTCGGCGACAATCGGCTCGATCTTGCGAATACCGCGCAGCATGTTCACATACTGCGAGCCTTGCCCGGTGTAAAGGAACGCGACCTTGGGGCCCGGGCCATGTCCGCGAAAGATTCCCTGGGCGCGAATCGCCTTCCAGAACGCGGCTTGATTCGCCTGGAACGCTTTGAGCGCGATGCCGCACTTGGTTGCCAGGTCGGCGGCGTCAGCGTAGTCAATCGCCAGACGTTCCGGGGCGCGCAGATCGGACTCTGCCGGAGCGGCGGGCGTGGGCGCGTGAGCGGCTTGCGCTGCCTTCTGGATTGCGGTGAGCCGCTCGACCAATGCAGCGTCGGAAGGAGCGCCGATTACAAGTGCTCCGCGTAGCGGCGGCTTGTTCGCGATCTGAACTGCAGCAGCGGTTGCGCCAGCAGCGGCGGTAGCAGTAGGCACAACATTACTGACTTGCATGGGAACTTCCTTGGTCACCGAAGGCGGTGTTGCGGGAACAGAGATCGAATGCTTGCCGTTGCCATTCAGTTTGCCGGGAATGTGCTCTTCCATCACCATGTGGAAGTTCGTGCCACCGAAGCCGAAGGCGCTGACGCCAACCCGGCGCGGTACGCCGTTCGGGACGGTCCACGGCTTCAACTCAGTGTTGACGTAGAGCGGAGAGTGGGCAAAGTCGATGTCGGGACTGGGATGCTCGCAATGCAGGCTGGGCGGCAGCACCTTTTCATGCAGTGCCAGGGCGGCCTTCAACATTCCGGCGGCGCCTGCCGCGCCCTTCAGATGTCCGATGTTGGACTTGACCGAACCCAGCGCAATCGAGTGAGCGGGAAGATTGGTGCTGCCCAGCACATCCACCATGCTCTGGGCTTCGACAACATCACCCACGCGGGTCGAGGTGCCGTGGCCTTCAATCAACGTTGCGGTAGCGGGCGACAAGCCGGCATTTTGCCAGGCGCGCTCGATACAGAACTTCTGACCGATGGGATTAGGCGCAGTGATGCCCTTGCCTTTGCCATCGCTTGATCCACCAATGCCACGCAGCACAGCGTAGATCTTGTCCTGATCGCGCTCGGCATCCGCCAGGCGCTTGAGTATGAAGATCGCCGATCCTTCGCCCATGACGAAGCCGTCGGCTCCCTCGGCGTAAGGGCGGGTCCCGGTCGCGGACAGGGCGCCGATCTTGCAGAACTTGACGAAGGTGGGCGCTCCCATGTTGCGGTCGACGCCGCCGCTGACGGCCACATCAAAGTCGTTCTGGATTAGCCCTTCTGCTGCTGAACTGATCGCCGCCATTGCCGAGGCGCACGCAGCATCGCATACGAAATTGGGGCCGTGAAAGTTGTAGAGGTTGGCAACCCGGCCGGCCATGCAGTTGGCCAGTTCACCCGGCATGGTGTCTTCCGTGATGTCGGCCAGGTAGTGCGACATGCGATCGTGAAACTCGCGCGAGATGTCGTGTTGCACGGCGGCGGGCAATGACGCAAACGCGGCTGTCTCCGTCAGTTCGTGGGCATACTCGGGAAAGAAGACGCGTAGCGAGCTGCGGTAATGTTTCTCCCCAGCCATGGCATTGCCAAGAATCACAGCAGTGCGATCGAGATCCAGCGGCCGCTTGGGATAGCCGTAGTCTTCCAGGGCTTCACGCGTACAAGCAACCGCCCATTTCTGCGCCACGTCCATGGCATCGGCGACGCGCGGCGGGATGGGCAAGCGCCACTTCATGGGATCCCAGGTATACTCACGCACCCAGCCACCGATCTTGGAATACGTCTTGTCGGGTGCGCTGTGGTCGGCGTCGTAATAGAACGAGGTGTCCCAGCGATCAGGCTGGACCTCACTGATGCTGTAACGGCCGGTCTTCACGTTGTTCCAGAACGCGGGAACGTTCGGAGCGTCGGGCAGGACAGTTCCCACCCCCACAATTGCGATTGCGCGGTATGCGGTATTTTCCATGATGACATTCCTCTTCACGTGAGGCAGGCGTCCGTCGGGAAGGAGTACAGACGCAAGCCCCACAGCTAACGGTGGAGGGCTACTTCCGTGGCTTCTTCTGCGGCGTGCTTCTTCGCGCGGCCGTACAGCACGTCCGCGACGTAATCCATGTCAGCGATCAGGTCCACCTGGGCTCGATGGACTGCCGACATTCCCAGGGCTGCCTCAAACAAAGGCATCTCGTCGTTGGCGATGGCGCACGCGCCGGCAATAGTGCGCAGCCCGTCCTGCGCTACCTTCATTGCCGCTTCGCGGGCGAAGATCCGGCTGATGGCTGCCAGCGCGGGAGCGTCGAAGCGGTCGTTGGCCTTTTCGTTGAGCCGGCCTTCGGCCATGATGGCGGCCCGGCGCGCCAAGGTCGCCGCGCACTCGGCGTAGGCGATCCACTCGCCGATGCGCAGCAGAACGTGTTGATAGCGGGTGAGGCGGTTCACGCGCGCCTTTTCCATCACTTCGGCCAGCGCGTGCAACGCCAGCGCCGCTATGTCGGCGCCCACGTTGGGATGAGCCGCGTGCAGAGCTTCTGCCTGGCGGGCGCGCTCGTGATAGTACTGTCCGCGCGTCTTCAGGTGAAGCTGCCAGCGGTCGCGGCTGATGGTCATCTCCATGATCTCGGAGGTGCCCTCATAAATCCGGGTTATGCGAACGTCGCGGCTGATCTTCTCCACCATGTATTCGTGGGTGTAGCCGTAGCCGCCAAGCGCTTGAATGCTGGCATCGGCAGCAGCATCGCCGGCTTCCGTCGACATGTATTTCGCGATTGCGCCTTCGGTGTTCAGGCTGCCTTCGTTGGCGGCATCCATGCGCTCCGCCGTCTCCTCGATGAAGGCGCGGCCCGCTTCCAAATGGACAACGTGCGGCACGATCAGCTTGTGGGTGTAACCCTGCTTCTCGGAGAGCGGCGCTCCGCCCTGGATTCGCTTGGTCGAGTAAGGAATCGCGCGATCGAGCGCCGACCAGCCGGCGCCCAGGCCGAAGGCCGCGACCATCACGCGTGTATAGCCGAAGACCATCTGGGCCTGTACCAGGCCCTGGCCTTCGACGCCGCCGACGAGCCGGTCGGCGTCGACGTATACATCGTTCAGCGCGAGCGCCGCTGTGTTGCTCAAGCGGATGCCGTGCTTGTCTTCGGGCTTGTCGTGAGCAAATCCCTTGGCGCCTGCGTCCACGATAAACCAGGTTGGCCCAGCCGGCGTGCTGGCCAGGATTGTGTAATGGTCCGCTATGCCGCCGTTCGAGATCCACTGCTTGCTGCCATTGATCTTGTAACCGACAATCTTGCCGTCTTTCTCGACACGGTCCGCGGTGGTCTTCAGCGCGCCCAGGTCGCTGCCGGCGTCGGGCTCGGTTGCTCCGTAGGCGAACAGCACGCCTTCGTCGGCGATCTTGCCCAGCCACTTCTTCTTCTGCTCTTCTGTGGCGCCAAACGTTATGGGGTCGCTGCCCAGGAACGTGGCGAACAGGGAAGTGGCAACGCCGAGATCGATGCGCGCCATCTGCTCGCAGATGAGATAGACATCGAAGGTACTGCCGCCCATGCCCCCGTACTCTTCCGGGATGAACAGGAGTTGAATGCCCAGTTTGTCTGGGTCGCTCATGTGACGGACGATCTCGACGGGGCACTCGTCGCGTTCGTCCAGGGCGATCAGCTCTTCATCGGGCAGACGCTTCTTGGCGAAGTCACGGAGCGACTTCAAACTGAGTAGCAAAGTTTTCTTGGTGAGCATGGATGAGACCTCTTATGGTGAATCTGTCTTAGAATCGTTTTCACCACGGAGACACGGAGCGCACTGAGTTCATTCAGTCAGGTTTTCTCGGTGATCTCTGTGCCTCCGTCGTGATTTCGTAGTTTCGTCGGAACTACGCCGTAACCTTCTTCGCTTCGCGAACTTTTTCAGTCAGTTCCGGCAGGAATTCCAGCATGTCAGTGACGATGCCAACGTCAGCTACCTGGAAGATCGGCGCTTTGGGATTCTTGTTGATGGCGACGATAAACGGATTGCCTTTGAGTCCGGCCAAGTGCTGGAAAGACCCGCTGATGCCGCACGCCAGATATATCTTTGGTTTAACCGTCTGACCCGACGAGCCGACCTGACGCGACTTCGGCAGCCACTTGGCGTCGACGACCGGACGCGAGCAGCTCACTGCCGCTCCCATCGCTTCGGCCAGCTCCTCGGCGATCGCGATATTGTCCTTCTCGCCGATGCCGCGGCCGACAGAGACCAGCACCGGTTCCTTACTGATGTCGACGTCGCCGGCTTCCGGCGCGATGGTCGTCAGGTAACGGCGTTTTGCCGTCAGCGGGCCGACCTGTGCGGGCTGGTCAATCACCTTGCCCGCGGCGACACCGCCGTCGGCCGGCTTGAACGCTCCTGGGCGCACGTTGATGACTGCACCCGCAGAGATATTGCAGCGGACATGAGCGCTCACCTGTCCGCCGAATTCCTGGCGAACGACTTTGAGGATGGTTCCGTCTATGCCATCGATACCCACCACGTCGGAGACAAAGGCCGCATTTAGCTTGACCGAGAGCCCCGGCCCGAGATCGATTCCGAAGTGATTGTGAGGAAGCAATACGAGGCTGCCCGCAGGCAGGACCTTCACCAGGGCCTGGCGAACCAGCTCAGCATTCGGGTAGGCGAGACTGTCGCTGGCTACCTTCCACACCTCGGCGTACGAAGCGCAGAGAGTGTTGCAGACGGCATCGAGCTCCGGGATTGAGCCGGTGACAATTGCCGTGGGAGACGCGGCGGGATCGATCTTCTTTGCGGCCGCCAGGAGTTCGGCCGCGGAGTCGTCAACCACGCCACCCTTATGTGGGATGTAGGCAAAAATCCTAGATGTCATTGCAAACCTCCGTTGGCTTTCATCAGCTCGATGAGCTTGTCGGCAATCTCTTCGTTGCCGCCTTCGAGGATTTCGGCGCCCTTGCCGAGAGCCGGAACGAAGTAGTCGTCGCGTTTCACGTTGGCAGCAGCTTCGCCAACCGTGGACGTGTCGACTCCGAGGTCTGACGCGCCATAAATAGGAATCTCCAACGAGGCGACCTGGCGGATGCCCCGCATCCCGACATAGCGCGGTTCGTTAATGCCGGTCTGGATGGAGAGCACGCAGGGAAGATCGATTTCGCTCATCTCGCGATTGCCGCCTTCGATCTCACGGCTGATCTTGAGCTTGTTGCCGTCGAGCACTTCGATGGAGTTCACCAGCGAGGCGAAGGGATAATCGAGCATCGCGGCCAGCATGCCGCCAACCTGCGCGCCGCCGTCCTCGGCCTGCACGCCAGTCAGGACGAGATCGAACTTCTGCTTCTGCGCGAAGCCTTTCAGTACGGTTGCGATGCCTTTGCCGTCCGAGCCAGTGAAGGCATCGTCGGACAACAAAACACCGTGATTGGCGCCCATGGCCATCTCGCGGCGCAGGATCTCCTCATCTTCGTCGCCGCCAACGGTTGCGACGGTCACGTTGCCACCGGATTTGGCGACGATTTGCAATGCCTCTTCCACCGCGTAGTTGTCTGGTTCATTGATGGAATAGACCAGGTCGTCACGTTCGATGTCGTTTCCCGCACTGTCGAGTTGGATCTCATTCTCCGAAGTGTCGGGTACTCGTCTTGCGCAAATCAAAATTTCCACGTTCACCCTCCGCGAGCTTGGGCTAAAGCCCAAGGGTTTTATGAAGCCTTTTCGGCACGGCTAAAGCCGTGCCCTGACACAAAACGTTACCTCCCGCTGCGCGGCATTACGCATGTACTTCATCTGGTACCTTTGCGTCGGCTTTCTGCCCTCTTGCCGGCTCGCGCACGAGTTGCTCGACTAACTCGGCCAGGTCGATGGCCGTCATCTTGCCTTCCATGCCCGCGACCTTGATCGCGTCTTCGATATTCACCATGCAGAACGGGCAGGCGGTCACGATGACATTCGCACCGGCCTCGGCAGCCATGCGTACTCGCTTGACGCCGATCCGTTCGTCTTCCTGCGGCTCGTAAAACAGCATCAACCCGCCACCGCCGCAGCAGAACGACCGGTCGCCGCAGCGTGTCATCTCCACGCGCTTCAGGCCGGGAATCGCATCCAGCACATCGCGCGGATCGTCGTAAACCTGGTTGTGCCGGCCGAGATAGCAGGGATCGTGATAGGTGTAAACGTTGTTTCCGTCCTCCACTGCATTCAAGCGCAGCTTGCCGGACTTAACTTCGCGCGCGATCAACTGGCTGATGTGCTCCACCGGCGGCATATCTTTGTAATCGTGCTTCAGCGCGTTAAAGGCGTGCGGGTCGGAGGTCACGATCCGCTTAGCGCCCGAGGCCTTGATGGCTTCGGTGTTGTGATCGCGCAACGCCATGAACAGCGTCTCTTCGCCAAAGCGCCGCACGTCGTGACCGCTGTCTTTCTCCGCTGCGCCCAGGATTGCGAAGTCTTCGCCCGCCTCGGTTAGAATGTGCGCACTCGCGCGACCAATGGCCTGGATGCGGTCGTCGTACGAGGTAATGCTGTCGACAAAGAACAGGGTCTCGGCGGTCGTACTTCCACTCAGCACCTTGACCTGGCAGCTCTGCTGGAACTCTTTGTCCTGGGTCCAGTCGGCTTTCTTTTTTTCCATCTTGCCGTAGGGATTGCCGCGGCTCTCCAGCGCCTTCAGCGCCTTCTTGATGGA